>DGPN01000048.1 GCA_002390455.1 Flavobacteriaceae bacterium UBA4439
CTTATCGATGCGTTGACTGACATAGTCTATGATGGTTTGATTTCTTTTTTGGGAGAGTTTTAGGTTGTAGTCTTTAGTACACCTGCAATCGGTATAGGAACTCAGGGCGACAATCATTTCGGGCTGCGCCTTCATGGCAGCAACCACTGCGTCAACGCGATCTTTGAAGTCCACCAACAAATTGGATTTGCCAAACTCATAAAAAATGGGCAAAAAGGTCTTTTGTATGTCTTGGGGTAATTCTTCCAAGGCCACTTCGGAACGCCGAAGCAGGACCTTTATGGTGGGAGATTTGCCGTATTTACTTTTTACGGCATAAGCAAAAGAGTCTTTGACTTCTATTGGGGCAGTGTTTTTGTAAAGAAATGAACCGTTGCTGTTGAGTTTCAGTGAGCCGTGATGGACATCTTCGACCAGTTCAGCTTCTTTGGGAAACAGGGCTGTTAGTGGATCATGACTCCTCATGTGGGCATTGTCATTTTTTAGTATTCCTTTTTGGGATACAATCAATGTGTCGATGGGATTGTAGGAATAATGGTCTTCTACACCCATCATTTCGGGAGTGAATTTAAAGGCATAAAGGTCATCCCCTCCTTTTCCTGAATCGCGATTGGAAGTGAACAGACCGTATTCGAGCTGGGCATTGAACCAAAAGGAAAAATCATCCCCGTCACTTTCGAAGGGCGCAGGCAAGTCCAATACATGCCAACGGACATCGACGGTATTGATGGTCAATTTGGGAGACAAATTTCCACCAGCGCTTTTTTGGCTGAAAAAAAGATAATCTGCTTGGAACACAAAAGGAAAAACTTCATCCGCTTCGGTGTTGATGTCCGGGCCTAAATTGACGGGAGAACCATAACTTTCGTTTTCCAGTAGATCGACATAATACAAGTCCATACCCCCAAAACCTCCAGGCCGATCGCTGGCAAAATACAATCTCTGATTTTGTGGACTTACAGCAGGGTGAATGGTGGCATATCCTTCAACATTGATAGGAAGCGGTTGCGCAATTTGTTTTTGAGAGGCGTTAAAAGTCCATTTGTAGAGATCGAGCTGTACGGTTTTTTGTTTAAGCCTGCTTTGGGCACTTCGGGTCAAATACAAAACCCGATTTTCGGCATCCCAACTCGAAGGACCATCCTGAAATACAGAATTTAGACCCAAAGGAAAAGCCTCGGGGGATTGGGCCTGAAGTGTTTTGGAATCCCATTTGGCTTGGTAAAGATTGTAAATAGGTGAATTTGAAAGGAATTTTTTACCTAAACCTTTGGTGTACTTAGAGGATTGTTTCTGACTATAAACTAAGTAATTAGCATTATTTTTATCTATTATATGCGTTCCGAATTCTGAGTCTTCTGTGTTAAGCGATAAGGGTTGTAATTGATAGAAGGTGGAGCGGTTGCTTCTTGGACTTTGGGGAGATTCTTCGATGGGTAAACGAATGGCTTTTTGTCGGTATTCGTCTCTCAATTTATCGTTATTGGTAAGATAGGAAGCAAAATAGTAGTAGTCCTTTACCTCGGCCGAATCGGAGTCCACCAAAGGCCTGAGGATTTGGGCTGCCTTTTGTAGTTGTCCATTATGGGCATAGATTTTGGAAAAGTTTCTTCTCGAACGAAGGGGTATTGATGCTCCTAAATTTGAATAGTGGGATAGCGCTTTTTCATACTCTTGATTCATAAAGTAATAATCTGCCCATTCCAGAGTCCGATTGTCTTCAACAGTAGTCTGTGCCAATATCCCTTGACAAAAAAACATTCCGAAAAGCAAGTATTTTATTTTCATCATTAGAATATTCTTGGGGATCGAAGTACGGTTTTAAAGGCAGGTACCAGATCGAAGCGTAACATGATTTCATGGGTGGCGTGATGGGTACTGCTAAAATTCCCCAAATTAGAGGTGTTGTAGGCATAGCCAACCGATATATTTTTATTTAGGTTGACCCCTGCAATGATTCCAAAACCTCCTCCCCAATCGTTGCTGGGAATCCCTTTTTCGAGGGTAGCCCTGGTTTGGGGACCAATCCAAAAAAGCGTTTTATACAACAAGAGCACGCTCAAGTCGTATCCAAGAGCAGATCCCTCGGTATGCTTTAGCAATACACTGGGTTTGGCCTCAAAACTGTCGGAAATTTTTAATAGTCCCCCCAATATGCCGTAGTAATGCTTTTGTATGTTAAAACTTTCGTTTTCTATAAACCAAGGTACAGAAAATCCTAGATACCATCGTGGACGATGATAATAGATCCCAAAGCCAATATTGGGTAAAAATTTCTCCTCTTCATCAAAAGTAAAAGCGAGGTCGTTGGGCGTTGTGGTTTGAATGATGTTTTCGTCAAAATTAAAATTGGTCAAGCCCGTTTTGATACCAATGGCCAAATAGGCATCATTGATGGGAAGGTGATAGGCCAAGTCAATGGCCACACGACTGCTGCTGATAGGGCCAATTTTATCATTAACTCCAGAAAGTCCAAAACCAAAATTCTTGGAGGTCATCTTATGATTAAAAGTAAAAGCTTGGGATTCTGGAGCTCCCGGAAAATTCATCCATTGGCTTCTGTGAAGGATGACAAATTGGGTGTAATCTTTGGATCCCGCATAGGCGGGATTTAGACTTTGATGATTGAACATGTATTGAGAGAAGGTGACCTCTTGTTGTCCCATAAGGAGAAATGGAAAACAAATGATTGTCAAAAAAGTAATAAAACAATAAATAATTCGATTCACATCAATAAATATATTAAATAAATAAAATCAAATTGAGACATATTGAAACAAATGATAGATTCAAAGCCTGTATGTTTTTAATTGGAATTAAAATCAGTAATTTTATTGCTCAGCCCCGTGTTTTAAAACAGTAAAATAATAAAATGAGGGTTGTGTTTTTCAGGAATTTACTTTCCATATTTGCACTTTTGGCCATACAAAGCCAATTTGCTCAGCTCAGTAAAGTACACTACATCCCTCCGATAGCTGCTCACGGGGCATCCAATTCTAACGCTTTCCCTCGTGATCAATACATCTACATCTCAACCCCTTCCGAAAATAATGTTAACTACACCATTGCTCCTATGGGAGAAGTTTCTGAAAATTATATCTCGGGAGTAGTATCCAATTCCATTCCTGCAATCCATTCCATTGGGTCAGGAACCACCTCTTTTGCTATTGCCAATGCCGATTTTTATTCTGGAAGAACGGTTAATGACAAGGGTTATATTATTACGGCCGATGCTCCCATATTTGTTGCCATTCGTATGAGAGCTTCGTCCCGCTCTGGCGGAAGCTTTCCCCAAGCCGGTGCTCTAGTAAGCAAGGGTTTGTCTGCCTTAGGAACGTCCTTTCGGTCGGGAACTTTTACGAGTGAAAGCCCGGGGGGAGACAACGATAATGCAAATTACTTAAATTTTATTTCGGTAATGGCTACCGAAGATGCCACTCAAGTGATCTTTGACAATTTGGACAAAACATTGGATTTGATGAGTATTACTTCGCCTCCAGGGACAGGAACTTTCTCTCTTACAGCCCAATTAGAAAGAGGGCAGATCTATTTGATCGCAGCCGAAGCCGATGACGCTCCTGCCAATAGAGATGGACTGATCGGAGTTTCTATAGAATCCGATAGACCCATAGTTGTCAATACGGGATCAGCCAATGGAAGTTTTCACAACGGAGGAGGAAGAGATTATGGAATTGACCAAATGGTAGGAGCAGACAAAATAGGTGATGAATACGTCTTTGTGAAAGGAAATGGAGAAAACGGTTGGGAAAATGTATTAATTGTTGCTGATGAGGACAATACTGATGTTTTTTTGGATGACAATCCCATCCCTATCATCAATTTGGCCAAAGCTGGGGATTATTATCTGATCGAGGGTGATGCTTTTAGCAATGCAGGCTCTGAAAGAACACTCTATGTTAGTACCTCCAACAATGTATTTGCTTGGCAAGGAACGGGTACAGGTAGTGAGGCCAATCAAGGAATGTTTTTTGTACCTCCGCTCTCCTGTCAAAGTCAAGGTGAAGTGAACAATATTCCTCAAATAGACTACATAGGGTCTTCTTTATTTTCTGGTTTTGTTACGATTGTGACCAATCAAACCGCCTCTGTCACTTTTTCAGATGCCAACAACACCAATAAATCTGCCGACGATAGTAGTTTTTCTGGAGGGGTACTGATCATTGGACCCGAGTCAGTTCAGGGGTCAGACTATAAGGCTTATATTCTTCAGAATCTTTCGGGAAACGTATCCATCAATTCTACCGATGAATTGTATTGTTCTTATTTCAATCAAAATGGCGCAGCGACCTCTGGAGGGTTTTACTCTGGTTTTATTTCGGCTCCAGAAACCATCCTTGAGTCGCCCGTTCTAAGTGGTGAGAAATGTTTGCCCAATGTACAATTAAGAGCTCTAGGACTTGATGCTTACGACAGCTATAAGTGGCTCTATGACGATGGAAACGGTTATGTTGACCTTGGAGTCAGTATAAATCCCTACATACCCTTAAACCCTGGCGCATATAAAATTGAAGCGCAAATTACTTGTGATGGGGTTACAACTATTGCTTTTTCAGAACCCTCAGTAGTCAGCAACTGTCCTCCCGATTTTGATGGTGATGGCATCAATGACAATATCGATTTGGATTTGGACAATGACGGCATTCTCAACACCGTCGAATCCCAAGGGGATTATCAACTCGATATTGCCAACCCCAATAATCCTTTAATTGTCAAAACAGCGACCAATACTATTGCAGGAGCATATACGGTCTCCATTGTGGCAGCCTCCGACAGTTCGATTGTTCAAACCGCAATCGGAGAATTAACTTCTTCTCTTGACAGTGGTGGAAAGCAAAATACGATAGAATGGGATTTTAACGATCAAGTGAATTTTAAGTTGATCCACAGTCAAAACGAAAATCACACCCCCCTCAACGGTGCTTTTTTTGTCATTTCAACGAGCAACCCTAATGAAAGCATTTCGTTATTGAATCCTAACAATGACCTTTTGGTAGATACCAATTACGACAATGACTACGAATTAGGACTGACCCTATTTTCTTCTAACGAAATCCGATTTAGGTTCAATTCGTCAGTGACCACTTCACCCACTTTTTCATTTTTGGGCGAAAACATGCAAAATTTGACTTTGACCCATATCAACAACGCTGCAACCACTACTTCAGTCCTAAAATGGAGTTTGATTCTGCATCAAAATGATTTGGATACCAACGGGAATGGCATCCCCGATGCCTATGATCTTGATAGTGATAGCGATGGTTGTTCGGATGTGATTGAAGCGGGATATACTGATAGTGACGCTGTGCCTGATGGAATTTTGGGAGCCTCCCCCGTAACGGTAAGTGCCACGGGTCTTGTCGCTGGTTATGATGGATATGTTGAACCCAGAGATGGCGATACCAATGGTGTTTACGATTTTCAAGAAGTTGGCATTGCTGCTTTGCCTTCCAATATCACCGCCCAACCCAGTGCTCAAACTATTTGTCTGGGAGATACGGCTCATTTTGAAGTGCAGACCGATTTATCCAATCCCGTTTTTCAATGGCAAATATTCGATGGTAGCGATTGGGTTGACTTGAGTGATGATGGAATCTATAGCAATACCAGTTCATCAATCCTGAGCGTAACACCTGCCGACAATTCCTTGCAAAATAGTGACTACCGAGTTACTGTAGCGATGGGAAGTTACCTTTGTGATCCTGTGATTCC
>DGPN01000040.1 GCA_002390455.1 Flavobacteriaceae bacterium UBA4439
TACTACACAAGACGGACTAGTATTTTACTAGTCCGTTTTTTATTGGAATCATCCTTACCCCTTGTAAATGAATGGATTAACCTAAATATTGGGTTCAAATTTGAGGTTCGATATATTCTGTCGTTCGGGTCTGAACCATAAACATTGAAAGACTATTTGGTGTCTTATCATCATTGAGTGTCTCTAAGGAGTGCAGGAACTAACGTAAATTTCGCTGTATAAATTTGGGTCGTGGTTTGGGTCTTCGACCGTGTTAACCATCATTGAGATTTTAACAATTTCATCACTTGTAGAAAAACATAGTTGGTGAAAATTATCGTTGTCATTTATATCTTCTATCGAAATAGGTACATGCGGTATTAGAACTCCAGAACAGTCAGAATATCCAACATAGTACTGAAATAAGTCAGATTCGGTATCATCACTTATATACGGTGTAACGCCACCATTCCAAGCAACTTGAATCGTTTGTGTTCCTGAATTACATTCATTCAGATTACCATCAATTCTTTGGGCAAAGAATAAACTTGGTCCATCAGCAAGCGGAATAACATTCGTGGTAGTGATTCCGTTTAAGTTTATGATTGCTGAACAAGCTGACTCTCCAGATAAAGTATCAGTTGTAAATAAATCCCCTACAACTCTAACTTCAACAGGTGGATTAGTAACAGCGGTACCAAATTCACCTAACAGAAGCACAGTTCGATTTTTTCCATTTTCATTAGCTGGGGCCAAAGAAACACAAATAGGGGTATGTATATTTCCAAGGCTATCTAAAACTTCAAAATCAGTTTCCGATAAAGTGGATGCATCTAGTGGGAATTTAAAATTAACAGGCATACCATCTAAAAGTCCTACTTGTTGATTACACAATAATAGACTTGGTAGTGCATTATCGAGTCCAAAAAAAGCCGACACCAGAGTATCTTGTATTTCCTCATCGATTTCAACCAACATACCAGCTGTAGTATATTCTCCTGTGCAATCATTAGTAACCTGTTCTTGAGGGTCTTCTTTTTTGTTACACGAAAACAAGAGAATTATGATGGATAATCTCAAAACAGTTTTCATTTTAGTTGTTTAATATTTTTGACCCTAAATATCAAAAAAAGTTTAAGTTGTAATCATGGAAGCTGCAACTTTGAATAATAGGGGGAGGGGAAATCAAAATCATATTAATTCAACACTTCATAATAAGAATCATCAAACTATGAGTATCAATTAAATCTCTTGGCGTTAGCCCAATGTTCGATATTCCAAAAGAGTTATCTACTAAATCAATTAAACAGTTACACTATAATGGTGTAGCCTTTTTTTTATATTTTAGAGGTATGAAAAAGCCCCTTTTATTTTATACCGTTTTACTGACAATTTATAGCAGTTGCAATAAAAATAATGTCAATAAAAATTTAGAATCCTGTTATTCAAATGCCAATACTCAATCGATAGTTCATAACGGTACAAGCAGGGATTATGTGCTGTATATCCCTGATTCATATGACGGGACATCGACTGTTCCATTGCTGCTAAACTTTCATGGATTTGGAGATAGTGCAACTAATTATATGAATAATGCTGACATGCGTACAATGGCTGAATCTGAGACTTTTATTTTAGTCTATCCTCAAGGGAGTTGTTCAAATGGTTCCTCCCATTGGAATCCTTGCCCAACAGGAGGGGATAATAAAAGCACTGCAGATGATTTAGGATTTGTTGAGGCTATGATTAATGAGATTTCATCCCAGTATGATGTAGATTTGGAAAGAATTTATGCTGCTGGATACTCAAACGGTGGCATGATGGCATACGGACTTGCAAACTACAAAAGTGATTTAATTGCTGCAATAGCGTCTGTTTCTGGAGCAATGTTAGATTGTAAAGGTCCTACAAGTCATCCCATGCCGATAGTACATCTTCATGGAACTTCTGATTTCGTTATTCCCTATGAAGGAGACAATTACTATCGCGCTGCCCAGAGCACCTTGGAATATTGGATTGATTTTAATAATACTTCCACCAACCCAACGATAAGTATCGACAATAGTGGAGGAATACCAATTGAGCATTATGTCTATGGACAAGGGGATGCCTCCGTTTCTGTTGAGCATTACAAATACATAGGAGGTGATCATGTTTGGTTTAGCACAAAGTATAAGGGTCAGAATGCTGCTGAGTTGGTTTGGAATTTTGTATCCCAGTATGACATTAATGGGTTGAGATAAAGTAATTTTTCTTTACATATACTTTTTTGCCATATTTTTAATAAATAACATTGAAATAAATTTTGAATCTTTTGATAAAAGCATCATACGCCTTATACGTATTGTTAGTTTTTTTGATCAATCAAACATCAATCAAAGCACAAGATGTCTTACATGATTGGCCAGATGTAAAAAAAGAATCCAAACCTTGGACGCGATGGTGGTGGATGGGCAGTGCAGTAGATAAAACAAATATCACTCAGACCTTAATTTCATTTAATAAAGCAGGGATTGGCGGGGTAGAAATCGAACCGATCTATGGGGTAAAAGGAGCGGAAGAAAATTTTATCGATTATTTAAGTCCTGAATGGATCGAGATGTTAGATCATACTGTTTATGTGGCAGACAGTCTCCAAATGGGCGTTGACTTGACCTTGGGAACGGGTTGGCCTTGGGGCGGGTCGGAAGTCAGTCTGCTTGATGCCGCAAAACGCCTTCTAGTAAGAAAAATAGATCTGAAAAAGGGCACTCCCTTTTTGGAATCGATTTCCCCCTTCGAAACAGGGGTTTTGGTTCATCCTAAATCGCTTAAGATTCGAACAAATAAAAAGGGATCAGTTCAACCAAAATTACAGGGCGTATATGCATTTGATCCACAGAACCACTTTACAGACCTCAGTGGTATGATCCAAAATAACAGTCTAAAATGGGGACCTCAAGATCAAGATCATGAGCTGTTTTTTGTTTTTGAAGACAGAACTGCCCAAAAAGTTAAAAGAGCTGCACCAGGTGGAGAAGGTTGGGTCTTGGATCACTTTTCTCCTGAAGCTTTAAAAAATTACTTACAAACTTTTAGCCAAACCCTTGGTGAAATGAAGGTGCCAATTCGTTCGGTATTCAATGATAGTTATGAAGTCTATAACGCTGACTATACAACCGACTTTTTTGAAATTTTTGAGCATTATCGTGGTTATGATCTCAAACCGTATATGAATCGACTTTTGGATAAAAACGACAACGAAATAAGTAATCGAATCCGAAGTGACTACCGAGAAACACTTTCTGATCTGCTGATAGAAGACTTTAATCCCACTTGGAATGAATGGGCTCAAAAAATGGGCTTCAAAACCAAGTATCAAGCGCACGGTGCTCCTGGAAATCTAATTGATTTGTATGCTTCGGCTGATATTCCAGAATGTGAAACTTTTGGATCTATGCCCTACGCAATAAAGGGTTTCCGTCGGGTGGAGGGCAATGGAAGCTCATCAAAGTACCCTCATCGGAATTTTAGAGCAGGAGATGCAGATGCTGCGATGATCAAATTTTCATCCTCTGCTGCTAACATAACAGGCAAACAAAAAGTTTCCGCCGAAACCTTTACTTGGTTGAGAGAGCATTTTAGAGCTTCACTGTCCCAATGTAAACCAGAATTAGAGGACTTGTTTCTCAATGGGATCAATCATATATTTTTACATGGCTCTACCTACTCCCCCGCATCCGCTGCTTGGCCCGGTTGGAAGTTTTATGCCTCTGTAAACTTCAACGAAACCAATCCCATCTGGGAAGACGCCCCTGCTCTATTTGAATACATCGGTAGATCCCAATCCCTTTTACAATTGGGAAATGCTGATAACGACCTATTGATTTATTGGCCCATTCACGACAGTTGGGCAAAATTCAATGAGGGTGACCCCTTGGTACAATTTGCAATTCACCGTCTGGATACTTGGCTGTCAGGAACTTCCTTCTACGACACAGCCCACCACCTTATTAAACAAGGCTATGGATTTGACTATTTGTCAGACCGTTTTCTGGAGAAAGTTGATGTAGAAAACGGTATCATTCAATTGCCAGGTGGCAACTACCATTCCATTGTTGTTCCTAAAGCGCAATACATGCCCCTAGAAAGTTTAAAAAAACTTCTTGATTTACGGCAATTGGGGGCATCGGTAATATTTTTGGGAAGACCTCAACAGGTTCCTGGATTCCTTGATTACCAAAAAAAATCAGATGCTTTACAAACATTGGCTGAGGATAAGATCAACAAAATCTATACCCTAAAAGAAATGGAAATACCACTCCAAAAAGCAGGGGTGATACAAGAACCAATGGTCAACAAAGGGCTTAAATTCGTCCGCCGAGAGCATCAAGGTGAAAAAATTTATTTTGTGGTCAATCACACCCCTAAAAAAATTGAAGGCTTGATTCCCCTTGGTGTATCGGATAAGGAGGTGTTGATCATGGATCCTTTGACGGGCAAAACAGGAAAAGCCATTACAACTCATTATAATAAGATGACCAAAGTCAAACTATCACTGCCTTCTGGAGGAAGCCTTTTCCTCAAAACCTTTGACAAGGTCAGAGCACCCCAATGGAACTATTTGACACGGTCAGAAAATTCATACAAAATAAGCGGCGAATGGGATTTTAGGTTGATTAAAGGCGGGCCCGATAATGACTTTTTAAAAAAAATCAATCGCTTGGCCTCTTGGACCGAGTGGGGTGAAAAAATGAAAGCTTTTTCTGGAACAGCCGAATATCAGATAACATTTAATCGCCCCACAAATCACAACGGGGCTTGGCTTCTGGAACTTGGAGATGTTAGGGAAAGTGCTAAAGTTTGGTTGAATGATGAATTGCTTGGAACCCTATGGTCCAATCCCTATGAAATGACCATTGGAAATTTGAAAAAAGGGAAAAACACCCTTCGAATTCAAGTGACCAACCTGGGATCGAACCGAATTAAGGCCAAAGAAGCAAGAGGTGAACCTTGGAAGATATTCTATGATATCAATATGGTGAGTTTGGATTATAATCCATTTGATGCATCAAAATTGGATGTTTTAAAAGCGGGACTATTGGAAGAACCTCTTCTGACGCCTTTAAAAACTTCTGAATATAAATAATTCATTAAATTACATGAAAATTCTCAATGAATCTAAGTGTTTCACTGTACTTGTCGGCATTTATTCTTCTTCTATGCTCGTGTGAAAATTCCAAATCCCAAAAGCTTGAGGAGGAAAACCCACCCAATATAATTTTTATTCTTTCCGACGATCAGTCTTGGGGAGATTACAGTTTTATGGATCATCCTCATATCCAAACTCCACATATTGACCAATTGGCAAAAGAATCTGCCACATACACCAGAGGGTATGTAACCAGTCCACTTTGCGGCCCTTCATTGGCAAGTATCATCACAGGTAAATATGCTTTTCAACACGGACAAACAGGCAATGATGCTGGAAACTCAAATCGGGATGCAAGTGAATGGATGACAAGAGGTTATCCTGATCATGAAGTAAAAAAGGTAAAAAAGAAATCAGTCAATTATCTTTATAGCAAAGTGAGAAATGATCGATTTGATTTGATCAAAGCAAAATTTTACAAGCATAAACTCTTGACAGATTATCTTTCAACAAAAGGTTACCGATCTTTTCAATCGGGTAAATGGTGGCTGGGTTCTTGGGAAGAAGGCAAATTTGATGCGGGTATGACCCACGGTGATTACCAAAGAAAAGGAAGGCATGGTGATGAAGGATTAAAAATTGGTCGTGAGGGAATGGATCCAATTTTTAATTTTATCGATCAAACTCAAAAAGATAATGTTCCATTTTTTGTTTGGTACGCACCTTTTTTACCTCATACCCCACACAATCCTCCCGAGGAGCTATTGCTTAAATACTTGAAAGTAGCGCCCAATGAAAGTGTTGCAAAATACTGGGCCATGTGTGAATGGCTGGATCAAACAGTAGGGGATTTGATGAACCATTTAAAAGAAAAATCATTGGAGGAAAACACCTTAATTGTTTACACCTCTGACAACGGCTGGATCCAATCGGAGAAACAAAATAGGTACGCCCCCCGTTCTAAAAGAGCTCCACACGAAGGAGGTATAAGAACTCCGATCATGTTCAAATTACCGGGAAAAATCCAACCAGAAATAAATCGTTCCACACTGGTCAGTAATATTGATTTAGTTCCTACCGTATTGAGCTTTTTAAACCTTACTGAAGAAAGCCTTCCTGGTCTAAATGTAATGGACAAAAAAAAATTGAATGAGAGAGAAACCCTTTTTATCGAATGCTATAACCACGACATTTTGAATGTGGAAAAACCAACTGAGACCATTTTATATAAAGTTGCCTTGAACAAAAAATGGAAGTTGATGGTGCCCAACAAGGATTTAGTTATTAAAGATTTTACAGATCCTCAATCAAATTACTATGGATTTTATTCTAATCAAATTCAATTATTTGACTTAGAGCAGGATCCTAAAGAAGAACTCAATTTGGCTGAAAAGCACCCTGAAATCGTAGAAAAAATGAGTCGCCAGATTGAACAGTGGTGGCAACCAATAGATTGAATTTAAAATTATAAGTGGTTTATGTTGAATCAACTGGCTTTTAAAATGTATTTAAAACCCAATTCGGTGGAGGAATACAAGAAACGTCACGACGAAATTTGGCCTGAGTTAAAGCAATTGCTCATTGACGCAGGAGTAAGCTCTTATCATATTTACCACGATCCAGAAACGGACTGTCTTTTCGCATTTCAAGAAACCAACGGAAGGGACTCCCAGTCACTGAGTGAAAATCCCATCGTGCAAAAATGGTGGGAATATATGAGCGACCTGATGGTAACTCAACCCGATCATTCACCAAAACAATTGAACTTAAATAATGTTTTCTCCCTGTAATGAATAACGCTATAAAACTTCTCTTTTTAATGCTACTTTTTTGGTCATGCGGCCAAAAAAAAGTGGTCCAAGCACCCCCAAATATCATTCTAATCGTAACCGATGACCAAAGGTGGGATGCCATTGGCTACGCTGGAAATGAAATCATCATCACTCCCGAACAAGATCAATTGGCAAAAGAGGGAACTTATTTCAATAAGGCTTTTGTAACCACTCCTATTTGTGGTGCCAGCCGGGCAACCATCATCACAGGATTGTATGAACGAAAACACAAATTCACCCTGGGGGGTACAACGCTGGATTCGATTTACAATCGGAAAAATTACGCCCGTGAGCTCCAAAAGAAAGGATACAAAACTGGATTTTTCGGTAAACTCGGAATTAAAAATAATGGAAACTTGGCGGACTCATTTTCCGAACACGAAGTCTATGATCGAAACAATAAGTTCAAAGATCACAGGGGTTATTATTATAAAACCATTGGGAAAGATACGGTACACCTCACACGATACACCGGACACAAAGCCCTTAATTTTATCGAAAACACAGATAGTGACCAACCCTTTTGTTTGTCTATTAGTTTTAGTGCACCCCATGCCCACGACGGTGCTTGGGAGGGAATTCAGAAACAATATTTTTGGCAGCAGGAAGTAGATGGATATTACAAAGATATCAAGATCCCCGGCCCCAAAAATGCTTCTGATGAAAGATTTAATGCTCTGCCCGAAGGGGTAAGAAAAGGATTTAATCGTGTCCGTTGGTATTGGCGGTACGATACGCCCGAACGTTATCAAGAAAGTCTCAAAGGCTATTACAGAATGATTGGTGGAGTGGACAATGAATTGGGGAAAATTAGGGCTCTACTCAAAGCCAAAGGGATTGAAGACAATACTATCATCATTTGGATGGGAGACAATGGCTACTTTCTGGGCGAAAGACAAATGGCAGGCAAGTGGTTGATGTATGACAATTCGGTCAGAGTGCCATTGATTATTTTTGATCCCCGTGTCAACCAACACCACGATGTGGAAGACATGGTGGCCAATGTAGATTTGGCAGCAACCATTTTGGATTTTGCGGGTGTAAATTCTAAACTTAAAACCCAAGGTAATTCCTTGGTTCCATATGTGAAAACCGGCAAATCTCCCTTTAAAAGAGAAGCATTACTGATCGAGCATTTATGGGATTTTGAACCCATTCCATCTAGCGAAGGCATCAGAACCGAAAAATGGAAATTCATGAGGTACAGAGACATAAAAGCCCAAGATGAACTCTATGATTTGGTCTCCGATCCTGACGAACTAAACAACCTGGCGAATCATCCAGACCATGCAAATGTGGTCATAGAAATGGAGAAAAAACTCGAGCAAAATATTACGAAATACGCCCAATAAATCAGTTGGTTACAAAAGAAAAGTTATATTTTCCAGAACCCAAAAACAGGGTTGTTTTTTCCTTGTCGTCTCGCTGACTTAAAATTTTAGACTCCAGTTTGGAATTGTCCAATTTCCAACTTCCTTCCATTGGTTTGTTGAGGACAACATCCGATGAAGTATTGGCAGGGAGATCGATGGACAATCTTAACTTTCCGTTTTGGCGTGTCCACGAAATTTGAATTTTTCCATAATTGGAATCAAAACTTCCTTCTACGAAATCAAAGTTCTTGTCAAAAAGCGGTTGGATATTGTAACGCTTATAACCAGGAAAATTCTCATTGACTTTTAGTCCCATCAGGTTGGCATACATCCACTCCCCTATGGCCCCGTAGGCATAGTGATTGAAAGAGTTCATGCTTGGATACTGAAAACTGCCGTCGGGCATGATCCCATTCCATCGTTCCCAAATGGTGGTAGCACCTTTGGTAACGGGATACAACCAAGAGGGGTATTCCGTCCTGAGTAATAATTTTATGGCTTCTTCATTTTTTCCGTTATTCGACAATACGTGACAAAGAAAGGGTGTCCCTAAAAACCCAGTGGTGAGGTGGCCATAGTCATTGATGTTATTTACCAATCGCTCTGTTGCAATTTTACTGTTTTCCTCTGAAAGTAATCCAAACTGCAAGGCCAAAACGTAAGCGGTTTGAGAATCAGAAATCAGCATTCCATTTTTAGTTACAAATTCATCATTAAAGGCTTTGACCAGTTTGGTATAGAGAGCTGAATATTTTTTGACATCGTCATCGTAACCCAAAACTTTTGCCGACTTAATCAACAATTGGGTAGAATAGCAATAAAAAGCTTGGGCAATCAATTTTTTACTGGTTACTGCAGAACGACCAGAATTGTCATCATCTCTTGAAAAAAACAACCAATCTCCCCAGTGATCTTCTTTGATGAACAAATGATTTTCAGAGTTTTGGGTCATAAAATCAATCCACTTTACCATACTTTTATACTGGCGCTCCAAGGTTTTTGTATCGCCATAAATCAGATAAGAATGCCAAGGAATGATGGTAGCGGCATCTGCCCATCCAGTCCTTCCGAAACTCCCCTTGAGTCCTTTTGAATCATTAAGGTCCAAATAATTGTTATGAGGAATCACACCGGGTACAGCTCCGTCGGGTCTTTGGTCAAAAGTCAAGTCGATCAACCACTTGTCGAAAAAGTTTTTTACATCCATATTGAATCCAGCTGTACTAAAAAATGCTTGAGCGTCTCCAGTCCATCCAAGTCTTTCGTCCCTTTGAGGACAATCGGTGGGAACATCGAGGAAATTGCCCCTCTGCCCCCATTGGATGTTTTCTTGAAGCTGGTTAATCAGTTTATTTGAAGTGGTCAACGAACCAGTAAATTCCATATCAGAGTATAGGGCAACCGCCTTAAAGTCGTCAATATTGATTTGATCTATTCCTTCAATTTTTAAATATCTAAATCCCTGAAAGGTAAAAGTAGGATGATAGATTTGATCTGCTTTACCATTCAAAACATAAGTGTTTTTTTGCTTGGCTTTTCTGAGGTTGGTCGTGTAAAACTCTCCCTCCTTGTCGAGGACTTCGGCATGATATAAGCTAACCTCAGAACCTTTTGGGAGGTTGGATTTGAACTGCACCCATCCTACGATATTTTGACCAAAATCAATTACTTTGTCTCCTGATGGGGTGATGATCAGTTCTTTGGCCTTGAGAACTTCTCTTTTTTTGATCATTTCATTTCTCGTATGATCAAGCATTCCAGCATAGCTTTCTACGGACTGGGCTTTTTTGGATTCGGTATTTTTCTTTTTTGGCTTTGACCAAGTTAGATCAGATAAATTGAAATCCACAAATTCACCATTGTATATTGATGAACTTTGGATGGCTCCAAAATGATAGTTCCAATTGTCATCATTGATGATGCTTTTCTTTGTTCCGTCCTCATAGGTAACGACCAATTCTGTAATGAAAGATAATTCATCACCATAATCTGTTTTTCTTTTTCCCCTATTGGGTCTGAAATTTCTAAACCATCCGTCTGCAAGAATTACTCCCAGTCTATTGTCTCCTGAACTAAGCATTTCTTTAACGTCATAGGCTTGGTACTGAATCCTGTTGTTATAGGATGTCCAACCGGGTGTTAGGTATGATTTCCCGACCCTTTTGCCATTGATGTGAGCTTCGTAAACACCTCTGGAGGTGATGAATAAGTTGGCAGATTTTATTTTACCACCAAGAACAAAATCATTGGTAAAGTAGGGGCTTTTTGGATTGTTTTTGTCCTCCTTTTTGACACCGATCCAATCTGACTTCCATTGCTCTTTACCCATCAATCCTGAAGTCCACGAGCCGATTTTACTCTGCTTCGGTCTTGATGATTGATTGGTCCAAACCTTTACTGTCCAATAATACTTGGTAGCATATTCAAGTGACTGTCCTTGATACTTGACATATACAGACTCCGAAGAATTGACCTTGCCCGAATCCCAGACTAAACTTTTTTTTGAAAAAACTTTATCCGTTGCAACAAACAACTGATAATGGGTTTGATTTATGTTGAAATCGTCAGATTTGATGATCCACGAGAAATCGGGATTTCCACTATCCAATCCTAAAGGATTAGCGAGTTTATCCACCTCCAATTGGGTAATGCTTATCGGTTGAGCTTGAACCGAATAAAAGGATAAAAAAATTAAAATAGAATAGATAAAACGCATTTTTATAAATTTTGATTTTTTAAAGTTTGAATACAGATCTGGCATAAGTTAGTAAAATAATTTTATTGAGCTTTTTAATAGTTCCTTAGTGAAGATTTATTGAAATTAGAAAACTCCCAAACCAAAAATATCTTAAAAAAAAATTTTAAACTTTTCTTTTGTCCGACTGCTTTAATCTAAACTGTGAAAAGCTTTTATTATATTTAATAAAAATTAATCCCTTTCCTTTGTCCAAACCCATTCAATATAACCCCCGTTATCCTTCGATTGAAGACCTTAGAGCCAAAGCCAAAAAGAGAATTCCCAAGTTTGCTTTTGAATATTTGGATGGCGGTTGCAATGAAGATGTCAACCTTTACAAAAACACCCACGAGCTTCGGAAAGTGGAAATGAAGCCTCGCTATTTGGTTCCCTTTAAGGGAGCCAGCCTTAAGACAGAGTTATTTGGACATGAGTATGATGCCCCTTTTGGAGTTTCTCCAGTTGGCTTACAAGGGCTGATGTGGCCCAAATCTCCAGAAATTTTGGCCAAGGCCGCATTTGAACACAACATCCCTTTTGTTTTAAGTACCGTAACTACAGCAAGTATTGAGACCATCGCAGAAATAACCGAAGGGCGAGCTTGGTTCCAACTCTACCACCCTGCTGAAGACAGTGTCACCAAAGATTTGATTAAAAGAATTGACGCTGCAGCATGTCCCGTATTGGTTATTCTGTCCGATGTTCCCTCTTTTGGATATCGTCCCAGAGACATCAGAAATGGCCTGTCTATGCCCCCCAGAATGACCCTTCAGAATATTATACGTGTAATGAAACGTCCCGAATGGGCCTTAAAAACACTAATCAATGGACAACCCAGCTTTGAAGTATTAAAACCATATATGCCCAAAAATCTGAACCTAAGTCAGTTGGGTAAATTCATGAACGACACCTTTGAAGGGCGACTGAATGAGGAAAAAGTAAAAAAATTAAGGGACTTGTGGAAGGGTAAATTAGTCATCAAAGGAGTAGAGTCTGAGGCAGATGTTGAAACAGCCATTCGATTGGGATTAGATGGCATCATAATTTCCAATCACGGGGGGAGACAAGTTGATATGGGACAAGCGACCATAACCTCTTTGCAAACCATCGCTCCTAAATACAAAGACCAGATCAAAATTATGATGGACAGTGGTATCCGCGGTGGAGCTGATATAGGACGTGCGCTTTCTTCAGGAGCTGATTTTACTTTCCTCGGCAGGAGTTTTATGTATGGGGTTTCAGCTTTAGGTAAAAAAGGAGGAGATCATACCATTTCAATTCTTAAAGCTCAATTGACCCAAGTGATGGAACAAATGTGTTGTGAAACTTCAGAACAACTGAAAAAAAACTTAGTTCAGTAATTCCTTTGGAAATTCATCGGGAATCAAATCCCAAAGTATAGGAAGCAAGAAGTAAACCATCAGAACAATGGTAAAAATAGAAATTAGGTTTAAAAAAAATCCTTTTCTGACCATATCGGGTATTCTGAGGTAACCTGAACCAAAAACCACTGCATTGGGAGGGGTGGCCACTGGAAGCATAAAAGCACAAGAAGCAGCAATGGCAGCGGCAGTCATCAGCACAAAGGGATGTAAGTCAAATTCTAAAGCGATGGGAGCCAGAACGGGTAACAACATCGCAGTAGTCGCCAAATTGGAAGTAACCTCTGTCAAAAAATTAATTGCTGCGACCAAAAGAATCAATAAAACAATCAAATCCAAGGAACCAAGAGCGTTCAACTGATTGCCGATCCAAATTGCCAATCCACTGCTTTCAAATGCTTTTGCCAATGACATTCCCCCACCGTAGAGCAAAAGTATTCCCCAAGGCATTTTTACGGCTTCTTCCCATTTTAAAATTTTTTCATTTTTATTTTTTGAATTGAGAATAAATAACAAAAGGGAGAAAAAAATGGCGATGATGGTATCGTCAATGGAAGGAAAAAATTTTTGTAGTACAAATGACCTCGATATCCAACAGATTCCAGCCAATGCAAAAACGACTGCGACTACTATTTGTTCATAAGTGATCTTACCCAGTTCGTTCCTCAACCTTAAAATTTCTTCTCTCCCCCCTGGGAATTTATTTTGTTTAAATGAAAAGGCCCATCGGGTCAGGAAGAACCAACTGACAAAAAGTAAGAGGATCATCACAGGAAATCCGAAAATAAACCATTCAAAAAAAGAAATTTCATACCCATAGGTTTGGGAGACAATTCCGGCCATTACCATATTGGGAGGCGTACCGATCAAGGTCGCAATCCCGCCTATGGAGGCACTGTAAGCAATAGACAACATCAGTGCTTTTCCGAAATTTAGATTTTCAGAGCTGTCTGACATGGGGTGCTCACTCAATTGCTTGATGATTACGATACCTATGGGCAACATCATTACGGAGGTAGCTGTATTGGAAATCCACATGGAGAGAAAAGCGGTAGCCACCATAAATCCCAAAATGATTTTTTTGATATCAGTACCTATAAAATGAATGATATTGAGTGCAATCCGTTTGTGTAAATTCCATTTTTCAATGGCAATGGCAATAATGAATCCTCCCATAATCAGAAAGATAAATTTGTGTCCATATGCCGCAGAGGTTACCGCCAAGTCCATTCCCCCTGTGAGCGGAAATAAGACAATAGGGAGCAAGGCAGTGACCATAATGGGCAGTGCCTCTGTAATCCACCAAATGGCAATCCATAGGGTTGAAGCCAAAACCGCCTTGGAAGGATCATTTAATCCATTAGGATTAAAAAACAAAAGGGTCAAAAAAAACGTGGCAGGCCCCAAATATAGTCCGATTTTTTTAGAAAACATCTTGGATATTTTTTTTGAAATAAAAGGCGTGTGTCAAACTTTTGGATTTATCAAATGAACAAAAAAAAATTCAATAAAAAATAGTTTGACTTATCATTAGATATTAACTAATGTTTTATTTCCCCGATTTTGGACATATTTTTGTTTTGATATGGAAAAAGTAAAAACGTTAATCATAGGCAGTGGTCCTGCAGGATACACAGCGGCTATCTATGCTGCCCGAGCCGACCTTAAACCTCTTTTATACACCGGAATGGAACCCGGGGGGCAATTGACTACGACCACAGAAGTAGATAATTTTCCTGGCTATCCCGACGGAATTGACGGCCCTACCATGATGGTAGAATTGCAAAAACAAGCCGAACGTTTTGGAACCGAGGTTCGTATTGGACACATCAATAAGGTAGCCTTTTCCAAGGAGGTTGGAGGTACTCACAAAGCTTTTGTAGAGGACGGAACAGAGATTCATGCCGATAGTATAATCATCAGCACTGGTGCTACGGCAAAATATTTAGGATTACCCAGCGAACAACGACTTCGAGGTGGTGGAGTCTCTGCCTGTGCCGTTTGCGATGGTTTCTTCTACAAAGGACAAGAGGTAGCCATCGTGGGAGGAGGAGATACTGCGGCAGAAGAGGCAACTTATTTGGCTAATATTTGTTCTAAAGTAACCATGTTGGTTAGAAAGGATCAAATGAGGGCTTCCAAAGCCATGCAACATCGTGTAACCAACACTCCTAATATTGATCTAAAATACAACCACGAGATCGATGAAGTTATAGGGGATCAAGTAGTTGAGGGATTGAGAATGTTCAACAATCAAACGGGAGAGAAAGAAGAAATTAAGATTACGGGGCTTTTCATTGCCATTGGCCACAAACCCAATACAGAAATTTTTAAAGGTCAATTGGAAATGGATGAAGAGGGTTACTTGATTACAAAAGGGAAATCTACCAAGACCAATATCCCCGGTGTTTTTGCCTCTGGAGATGTACAAGACAAAGAATACCGACAGGCAGTAACTGCGGCTGGAACAGGTTGTATGGCAGCACTAGACGCCGAACGCTACCTACAAACCCTATAATTAAAAACTACCTTCTGGATCTTGGGTCTCGAAATGAGTCAAATTTTGTTCTTCAAAGCCATAAACTATATTGATGGGGCGACAACAAATTTCACAGTCCTCGACATACTCCGTACTCCTTAAAGAAGGATCCAACAACATGGAAATTTCTTCCCAACAATAGGGACATTGAAAGAAATGCTCCAACATTAGCTTTGACTTAAGGCTTCAATTGATGCAACGAGTTCTTCCCAGTTTTTCATGTACTGAGACAGTCGTTTTTTCTTATTTTGGTAATGGTCAAAAAAGTCTGGAGTACTAATGGTCTTATCATAATTGATTTCCAATTCAAGATCAATCGCTTTGATTTCCCGCTCCAAGGTGGCAATTTGATCTTCCAACTTACTGAGTTTGTTCTTTAGTGATTTTTCTTTTTTCTGAAGCGTATAATCATTATTTCTACCTTCTGAAGATTTGCTTTTCCGTTCTGTCTTTTCCAATTCTTTTAGGGAATCCAATTTTTTGTTTTCCAAATAGGTGTTGACATCATCCAAATACAGTTTGGTTTTACCGTCCTTAAACTCTAAAACTTGATGACAGAGTCCAGAGAGAAAATCACGGTCATGAGACACCATCAAAAGCGTTCCCTCAAAATGAATAAGTGCTTCTTTCAATATCTTTTTGGACTGGATATCTAAGTGATTGGTAGGCTCATCCATAACCAAAACATTGAAAGGTTGTAAAAGCAACTTACAAAGAGCAAGACGATTGCGTTCACCGCCTGAAAGAACACTGACTTTTTTTTCTACCACATCGCCCCTAAACAAAAATGCCCCGAGCATATCTCTCACTTTAGTTCTGTTTTCTGCCGTGGCAGCATCCTGTACAATCTCTAAAACAGATTTGGAAGCCTCCAAGGTTTCGGATTGGTTTTGGGCAAAGTAACCTATTTTGACATTGTGCCCCAATCTTAGATCTCCTGTTCCCTCAATGACAGAAACGAGTAGCTTGGCCAGTGTTGATTTACCTTGACCGTTTTGACCTACAAAAGCCAATTTGGTTCCCCTTTCAATGAAAAGATCAACATCATTTAACACTTTCTTATCTCCATAGCTTTTGGCCAAGCCTTTGGTTTCAAAAATCATTTTTCCAGGTTGTATGGCCACTGGAAACTTCAGTTTCATGGCCTCTGTCTCTTCCGCATCAATTTCGATGCGTTCAACTTTGTCTAATTTTTTAATTAAGGATTGAGCCATACTGGCTTTAGAGGCTTTGGCCCTAAATCGCTCAATAAGTTTTTTGGTTTGTTGAATTTGCTTTTCCTGATTTTTTTGGGCGGCCTGTTGTTGAATACGCATTTCCTCTCGCAGACTCATAAAGAGGCTATAGGGCTTTTTTAAATCAAAGTGACGTCTGTTTACGATCTCAATGGTACGATTGGTTACTTGATCTAAAAACATGATGTCGTGAGAAACCAATACCACCGAACCTTTGTATTTTGTTAAAAATTGTTCCAACCATTCTATGGAGTCGATATCCAAATGGTTGGTTGGCTCATCAAGCAAAAGAAGATCGTGAGATTTGAGGAGTATTTTTGCCAATTCAATGCGCATACGCCAACCTCCAGAGAAAGTGCCCGTCAGTTGATCAAAATCCCTTGTAGTAAAGCCGAGACCTGCCAATATCTTTTCAGACTGGGCTTTGTATTGATACCCCCCCAAAACCTCAAATGCACTCCCCAAGTCACTCAGCTCTTGAATGAGAACTTGATAATCATCACTTTCATAATCAGTTCGAATATTGAGCAATTCACTGACTTCTTCCTGTCGGGATTGATTTTTTAAAATTTCAGGAAAAGCTTGATAGGTTTCCTCCAAAACTGTCCTGTGATTTTCTACTTCCAGTTCTTGAGGCAGGTATCCAATTGAAGCATTTTTTTCAAGAGACATACTCCCAACCGTAGGACTATTTTCCCCAGCCAATAATTTGAGGAATGTACTTTTTCCAGCTCCGTTTTTTCCAATCAGACCAATCCGATCACCCCGTCCAATCCTAAAGGATAGGTTTTCAAAAAGCACTTCTCCTCCGAAAGAAACCCCTAAATTTTGAACATCAAGCATGATTCAATTATTCAGTTGCGAAAATACTGTTTTTCAAAACGTTTTATATCGGTCTCGGCGGGTAGTTTTATATTATTCTCTACGAATTGAAAAAGCCATTTGGCCAATAATGGAGACATAAGAACCCCTCGAGTTCCAACGCCATTCAGAAGATAAACGTTTTCGTGTTTGGGATGCCTACCCAATAATGGTCTCCTGTCGATAACTGTCGCCCTAATTTGGGCCTTGTGTTCTAGAACTTCAAATGGAAGTTTTAAAAATTGTTTCAACTTTGTAAGTAACCACGCTTTTCCTTCTCCCGAAACACGGGTGGTTTTGTCTTCTCGATCAAAAGTTGCGCCCACCCAAAAGGTGTTGTCTCCCATCGGCGATAGAAAGATCGGGCCTTTAAAAATGACTTCTTCGGTGAGTTGATCACATTTAATGATGAGGATTTCTCCTTTTGATCCAATCAATGGCAAATAGTTAAAATAGGGGTTTTCAACTCCATGATACCCCTCACAGAATACAATCTGACGGGCTTGAATGTCTTTGTATCCAATCCATTCCCCGTGGGTCATAGACTTGTGTTCAAATTTTTCTGATATAAATTGATTGGGGATCATTTTTTGGATGTAATGACTCAATAGCTTTTTGGTGTCCACTCTGGCACTTTGGATCACCTCACCGAATCCAAAGGGGGCTCTAACCTCTGGAAATTCATCCTTGGAAATCAATTGTTTGTTTAAATACTTTTCGAGTGAAGTTCGTGAGGATGCAACACTCCAATCATTCTGTTCCTGAATATTATTCAAGATTCTGTAAATAGGCAATGGATGCATGACTTGGGTTTCAATCTGTTCCCCTAAATTGGAATAAAAAGGAAGTGCATACTCTAAAAAAGCCGCTGCTTTCCAGACGGGATTAAAACGTTTTAAAACTGTGGGGTTGACAATACCTGCAGCAAGGTGAGAGGCACTTTCTTCATCTGGAGCCATAACGATAAAGCTTTTATTATAACTGCGTAATTGCTCTGCATAATTAAGACCGGCAATACCAAAACCAACAATTAATGTATCTACATTCATACGTTATTTTTTTGGGGTCAGATGTCACCTAAAATGATAAAAGGTTATATAAATTGATCGGTATTGTAAATAAAAAAAAGCGTTATCATACGATAACGCTTTTAATTTATAGGAATTTTAAGTTAGTTGTTCCACATGTCTTGCTCATAATCACGAATCACAGATTTAATCCTTTCAGATTCTAAAAGCATCCTTAAGGCATCCTCGTAGATGTAATCTTTAACCTCTCTGTCTTCATACACATTTTCTTCCTTATAGATCGTTGAATTAAACCTTCTGGAATTAAGCATATGATCATAAGTAATGGGCTGGGAGGAATTTCTACTATTGAAGACCTTGTTTGTATTTAGAGATGTCCTTGCATCTGGAAACCAAACCCAAAAGAGTTCAACCAAATCTTCTTCCTCACCAGGAAGAGTCTTAACGGCTACGTCAGGAGCAACAGGGCAAATGGCAAGAAGTCGATACTTAAGTTCACCAAGTCGTTTATCGATATACCATGTGCCTTTAATTTTGTATTGTCTGATTTCGGCAGCAGTAATTCTTCTTCGCTCAATAAACTGTGGATCAACAAAGCCATCGGCATTGAATTGTTCATAACCTGCATCGGTAGTATCTACGGCTACAAGTCGTTCTTGGATTTCCTCATAGGTGAGTTTTTCCTGAAAATAAGCGGATTTATAAACTTCCTTGATATTATTATTGCTCAGATTTTTTTTGAGTACGTCAAAAAGTGATCTTCTATCGGGACCTAAATTGAGGGTATCGGTCGGATAATAATACGGGAAATTTATCCTTTCATCCAAATCGATAATTTCCCAAACGGTCATAGACCACATCACATCTCGATCATCAACAAAACCATAAGCCAAGGGAGTTTCGTCATTAGCTTCAATCTGTTGTTCATTAAGGTTTCCAATTTCTTGAGGCACTCTGGCGTTTAATAAATTGGCTTGTCCACTAGAGGAGTTGATTCCCCCAAAGATTAAGATGATTAGTGAAAACAGTTTAAAAGCTTGGCTCATGACTTAAAAAATTAGTTGACCAACTGACAAATTACAGGTGAAATTTTCTTGAATTTATAAGATGGATTTTTGGGGTTAACCACTTTGATATCAAAAATTTGAACAGACTGACCAGCTTTGGCTCTTCTAAGAGCACTTTTAGCTCTGGAATCCAATTTGTCCCCATTGATACTTATAGTGGGTTGTCCAGGAACTTTGAATTTAAAACTTACTGTTTTGAGGGTAATATCAAAGTCAAAATCCTCCAATACTGCTCCTACACTCGAAATCTCCAAACTAGTCTTGGGAATGGTTATCGATCCCGTTTGTTTTCTTACAGTACCTTGGGGAGCAGGAATATCCTTAATTCTAAATGTAGTGGTGGTTGAAACCCTTTGTCCATCGGGCAAAGTTCCACTGGCAGAAATCTTAATCTCTCTCCCTTTCCCGGGTGTCATATTGTATTTACTTCCCCTAAACTTTCTAAGTCCAGGTGCAGAAGCAGATACCTTATTATCTGGAATACCAGGTATGGAAATGGTCATGGGATTTTCAACTCCTCTGTAAACCACATTCATCTTATCGGCAGAAATTACTGCAGAATTTGGTTTTGAAATTACCGCATATGATTGATTTACGGGTATTTTTGACTCAACCCCTTCGTTGAGAAATATCAAATTACCTGTGATTTCATGATCGCCAGGAGTCCCGGCAGAAACCTTAAGCTTGATTCCTCCAGCGATAAGATCATAGTCATTTTCCTGAAGAGGTCTCCCATCTATTTTCAGATCTACACTATTGGGATTTTGCGCCCCACCCTTTCTACCCAATACAATACTTCCGTCAAAAGTTTCCCCTTGATAATAAGCACCTTTCTCGGTTTTTAGTAGGCTGATGTAGTTAGACTCGTTTACACTAGAAGACATTTTAAGTTCTTTACCCATCAGTGTTGCAAAAACATCATGTTCGGTTTGACGAATATCGTTTTGCATCATAGCGAATTTTGCAAGTGAGGAAACAAGAGGGAATCCCTGGAAATTGGCATTAAGCCATTTCTCGTCTACGCCGTCTCTATTTTGGATATTTCCATTCTCATCACCTGTAAAAAAGCGAGCTTCGACCATCTCAATGTATTCGGGATATTGACTACCAAATACTTGAATCACATGCATTTTGTATTCATTGATCATATCGATAAACTCTTCAGCATTACCATCTGATCCTTCCTTAAAAAAGATTACATCAAGAGCCTCTCCTTTATCCATTTGAGCGTATTCTTTCAGATCAGGATCTTTTTCTCTTTGCTTTTCAGTTATCTGTGTCATGATCTCAGAAATCCTTGAATAAAATTCATCTGATTCCTCTTTGATCTGCTTAGCAGTTCTCAAATGACCGACCCATTTGCCTCCTTTTTCTTTGGCATTGATCTGGATATTTTCGAAAATTGCATCGTTACTTTCATCGACCCTAGAATTGGCATCACTAATTTTTTCGTACATCTGGCCAAATCCATCTAAAACTTCCTTACTTACGTTCAAAGCAAGCATGGTGATGAATACCAAATACATCAAACTAATGAGTTTCTGTCTAGGTGTTTCTTTAGCTCCAGCCATGTCCCTATCCTAGTTTTTGTTCATAGCATTAAGCATACCGTTGTATACTTGGTTCAAAGCTGCAAGATTGGAAGATAATGCTTCCATTTGTTGTTTGAGCTTTGTAGCATTTTCAGCAACTTGTTCATTAAAGGCAGAATTGTTACCCGCTGAACTAATTTGAGATGCATAAACTTGGTTGAGTTGCTCCAATTTTTGTGTAGCAACATTCAATTGTTGGCTGTAAGTTTCTGACGAAGAAGCCGCCTCTGCAGCAGGAGATAATGCCTGAGCTGATGCTTCTAGATTTTTGATGCTTTTAGTTAGATTATTCATCAATGATACGTCAAGCTTGGCTTCTTTAAGCATTTCGTCAATCTTAGAAGAAAGTCCTTCTTCTCCTCCTTTGGAAGCGGTTTTGGCTCCACCTCCTTTTACTTTCTTAACATAATCGTCGTGTTCTTCTTTGATCTCACCCGTATTTAAAGCAGATACGGTAAAAATTAGAGCTTCAGTTCCAAGACCCAATCCTAGTACTAGACCTCCCGTAATGGGACCTATCTCCAGGTGAAGAATCTTAAATAGTGCTCCAATAATTACAACTGCTCCCCCTAAACCGAATAGCATGTGCATTGCAACTTTTCCTCTCAATCTTTTTTTCAATAATTTGTCATCCATTTTTGAAATATTTTTATAGTTATGATGATTTAAAAATATAAATTTATTTGATCTTAACCTTGGAAGTTCCAAGATAATCTTGAACAGTTCTAAATCCAATGTAGCTACGAGCAGTATCTGAATATTCGTAATCTCTAGAACTTACTCTTAAGTAATAAGCTACATCTTTCCATGATCCACCCCTTACCACTTTTCGTGATTCGGTTTTTATGGACATGTTCGGGTTAAGGGAAGCCACGTATTCATAGGCTCCTGAATCGTATGAAGAGCTGGTCCACTCTGCAACATTACCAGCCATGTTGAATAGATTAAAATCATTAGGCAAATATGATTTAGCTTCTACCGTATAGACCGCTTGATCAGCTGCATAATCTCCTCGTAAAGGCTTAAAATTGGCCAGAAAACATGCTCTATCGTTAAGTAAATATGGTCCACCCCAAGGATAAGTCCCTGATGGAATACCACCTCGGGCAGCATATTCCCACTCTGCTTCACTGGGAAGTCTGAAATTATTAACCAAGGGTTTTCCTTTGGATTTTTGATAACTGTTTTTGTAATGCGTTCTCCAATTACAAAATGCGACTGCTTGTGACCATGAAATTCCAACAACGGGATAGTCTTGAAATGCTGGATGCGAAAAATATTCATTGTGCATGGGCTCATTGTAGGAGTATATAAAGTCTTTGATCCAAACTGTAGTGTCAGGATATATTTGAATTTCTTCCTGTTTGATATAAGGTTTGCGATCAATAAATTTATTACGTGTTCTTTTGGATTCAGCGGCTGCTGCCTCGGCATCAAACCAAGTGTATTTGTAAACTAATTTGGATACATCTATCTTCATTTCCCCATTGTACCATAAGTCTGGCGGAAGGTACATGGAGTCCATAACTTCTGAATAGGCTTGATCTGGATAATCACCCGTTTCCCAATAGACATCATTGTCCCAGTTAAGGGGTCTTCCAGCATACATATTTTCACTCAAATCGTAATAGTTGGTTCGCATGTACTTCTGGAATTCACTCAATTTTGAAGTATCAGCATCTTTGAAGGAAAATTCTCCTATACCGTCTTTATTTTCCTCTCCCAATTCCAATTCATCTGCTTTTCTGGCAAGGAGTGCCATGGTGACAGAGTCTTTTACCCAATATACGAATTGTCGGTATTCCCCATTGGTAATTTCAGTTTCGTCCATATAGAAGGAAGGAACTGTAACAGTTCTAGCAGCTGCATTGTTCAAACGAGCAACGTCTTCATCAGACTTACCCATAATGAATGCTCCTCCATCAATCAGGGTCATTCCGTATGGCTTCTCTGGAAACCATTTTTTTTGTTTTACCCCAATTAATTCACCTCTATTTTTCTTGCCACAGCTGAAAAAGGTGAATATTACTAAACAAATTAAAAGAAGTCTTTTCATCACAATTGGTGAAAGGAGATGTTTTTTAAATAAATGTAAAACTAAATATTTTTTCACTAATATGTTGTTTCTCAATCAAATTCTCTATTCCCCCTGAAGCTCTATAACAAAATAAGAATTTAAATTTCTAACCATTAACTAAATTCTTTTTGTCGCCCTCCACCACTTGTCGGGGATTTTATCACTGCATGCGTCCAAATAATCTTTGTGCGTGCAAGGTAATAACGCAGTTGTTTTATTTTTATTATTCAAATAACTTTGATTTATTATTTCAATCCACCATCGATTGCTTTTTTCGCTCTGATAAAAAACCATTTCCATATCGGACAAAGCTACGGTATACCTTGTAAAGCCAGTACTGGTCAACACGGGATATTCATCAAACCTACTGCTAAAACCTTCAATAAAATACCATAGAATTTGAGCCAACAATTGATGAGAAACAGCAGTGTTTAGAGGTTCAAAAACGCCAAATATTTCCATTCGGTCACTAATTCCTGCATATCTAGCCAAAGCACATATGGTTCTAGCATCGATCCCATTGGGAGGACCCGAAGGGTTGTTTGAGGCTTGCCATCTGAGTGATTTCATATCGAATCCAGCGATATTGGCATCTCTAAAAAAGGGTTCGGATTGGGCAACTTCATCCAACAAAACACCCAATCTAAGGGAATCAAAGTGTAGTTTTTCCATCAAATCCAACTCCTCTTGAGCGATATAGTAACTTTGAAATCCTAAATTGGTGAAATTGTACAAGAAATTAGGCTGTTCCATAATGATTCGGCTCATGTATGATCTGCCAGAAATCAATTCCTCCTCTTGGGAAAAATCAAATTGATTATCCACCGATACTATGTTGACCAGTTGACTGTTGTCTTGATAGGACTGGTATATGGGAAAAATAAGATCGTGACTTCCACCAATCACAATGGTAACAATATTGAGTTGTCTAAGATGGATACAAATTTCTTTTAGCGCAAAATAGGTGTCTTCAGGGGAGGCACCATTGGGTAAATTACCCAAATCACAGATTTTAAAATTCCAATTTCCCGGAAAAAGGTGGTAAAATGACTTTCTAAAATCCTCTAGTTTGTATGCTGAAGTTGGGAAAAAGGAATTTCTTATTTCAGAAACCCCTACAATGGCGATGCTTGAGTCTTTAAGTTCGGGAAAACCCTGCTGTTCGGTATGAATTTCAATATTTTTCCCCAAAGCCTGCTTGGGGTGTAATACCATAGAAGATAGTGCATCTTCTGAAACTGGAACTAAAGATTCAAGGCTCATTTTTTCTTTTTGGCCGTTTTGGGTTTTAAATATTGTATTGCCGCTTCAAGGGTGATTTTGGTAGGGTCAATGTCTTTTCCCAATTCAATTTTTTTACTGCCCTTTATGATGTTGGATCTTCCCCATCTTACCTTTTCGATTCTAATGGCTTCCTCTGGCCACTCTTTAATCAGCTTATCTTTTTCTTTTTGAATTTTTTCTTTAATCAAGGTCTCAATTTCTTCTTCAGATAGATTGTCGAAATCGTATTTTTTGTTGACATTAATAAATAAACCATTCCATTTCAAAAAAGGTCCAAAGCGGCCTTTGCCCTTAGTTACCGGAAGCTTATCGAAAGTATAAATAGGGGCGTCGGCAGCAAGTTTTTCTTTAATAAGTAAGATGGCTCGATCCAATTCAACACTCATTGGGTCCTCACCCACGGGTAGGGAGACAAAAATATCTTTGAATTTAATATATGGACCAAATCTGCCATTGTTCACCGTTACTTCCTGATCTTCATAGGATCCGATCGATTTTGGAAGCTTAAACAATTCCAATGCCTCTTCCAGTTCTAAAGACTCTAATTGCTGTCCTGGAGCCAAACTTACAAAAATGGGTTTTTCCTCATCTTCGGGTTCACCAATTTGAGCGATAGGCCCAAAACGTCCCAATCTTACTTTAACTACCCTCCCTGACTTGGGATCGTTCCCCAAAACTCGTTCACCGGACTCTCTGGCAGCATTTTCCTTTACAAAATCAACAGTCTTGTGGAAACCATCGTAAAAACCTTTAATCATGCTCGTCCAGTTTTCAGATCCATCTGCAATTTGATCAAAACTTTCCTCTACTTTGGCTGTAAAACTGTAATCCAAAATATTGTTGAAATTGGCAACCAAAAAGTCATTGACGATTACTCCTACATCCGTAGGAATTAATTTTCCTTTATTGGCTCCTGTCCTCTCTTTCAAAGATTTGGAAATGACTTCGTTTTCGACCAATTGCAATTGAGTATAGGAACGATATTCCCCTTCGGAAGTCCCTTTTTCTACATATTTTCTGTTTTGTATGGTTGATATCGTTGGAGCATAGGTTGAAGGACGTCCAATCCCAAGTTCCTCTAACTTTTTGACCAAAGAGGCCTCTGTAAAACGATAAGGAGGTCGAGAAAATCTTTGATTGGCCTCCATGGATTTTAGGTTGAGTACTTCCCCTTCTTTGACCGCCGGTAGCAACTCATTTTGTTCGTCAGACTCTTCATCCACCCCTTCCAAATAAATCTTTAGAAAACCATCGAATTTAATCACCTCTCCTTTGGCAACGAATTTATCCGAATGAGTACTCGCTGCAATTTTCAATTGAGTACGTTCCAATTTTGCATCACTCATTTGCGACGCTATGGCTCTTTTCCAAATCAATTCGTACAGACGGGATTGGTCATAATCCAAATTGACTTTGGCCTTGCTGAAATCCGTAGGCCTTATCGCTTCGTGAGCCTCCTGTGCTCCCTTGCTTTTTACTTTGTATTTTCTGGGTTTTTTGTAAGCTTCTCCATAGTGTTTTTCAATCTGCTTTAAAGCACTTTGTTGGGCTTCTTTGGACAAGTTCACACTGTCTGTTCTCATGTAGGTAATCAAACCAGCTTCATAAAGTCGCTGCGCCATATTCATGGTTTTACTAACTGAAAAATAAAGTTTTCTGGCTGCCTCTTGCTGAAGTGTTGAGGTTGTAAATGGCGCCGTTGGACTTTTTGACGCAGGTTTCTTCTCAATGGCATCAATTTTAAAAGTTGCCGATTTATTCAGATGTAAGAAAGCTTCAGTTGTTTCAGAAGAATCGAATGTTTTTGGAAGTAAAGCATTGATCGATTTATTTTGTTGGGTAGAAAAAATCGCTTGTATCTTAAAGGTTTGCTGTGGCACAAAGGCATTAATTTCACGTTCCCGCTCCACAATAAGTCTTACAGACACCGACTGAACTCTTCCTGCGGATAAGCCTCCTTTAACCTTCCGCCACAAAACAGGAGACAATTCGTAACCCACCAAACGGTCGAGTACTCTTCTAGCCTGTTGTGCATTTACCAAGTTGTAATTGATGTCTCTTGGATTTTCAATGGCATCCAAAATAGCAGTTTTGGTAATTTCATTGAACACAATTCTTTTGGTGTTGTCGGATTTCAAGTCCAAAGTATTGGCCAGATGCCAAGCAATGGCCTCCCCCTCGCGGTCCTCATCACTGGCCAGCCACACCGTTTTCATTTTTTTTGCCAATGACTTCAATTCACTGACCACTTTCTTTTTGTCTGAAGAAACAATGTATTTTGGAGAAAAATCTTTGTCAACATCAACCCCCAACTCGTTGGACGGCAAATCTGCAATATGGCCATAACTGGAAGCAACCTTAAAATCCTTACCGAGAAATTTCTCGATGGTTTTTGCTTTTGCAGGTGATTCTACGATTACAAGATTACTGGCCATATATTCATTTTTTTCGAAAACAAAATTATGTAGTTTTTTTTTAACACTCCTATTAATGACTACGAACTGTTATAAAATTTTGAAATTCATCAAAAGAAAATGTTTTAACCAAAGCGTCTAAATCCATCTTTAGCAGGATGATTTTTTTTAAAATTCACACCCTAAGGGATCGTCCTTTCGAACAAACTCCTCTTCACTGACAAATTCATAAATTAAACATTGACTTAAACATGACAAAAAGGCAGTTTTAACTATATTTGCAACGTAATAATTGATCCTCAATACAATGACAAAAACATCTTCAAAAGATCCATATGCCTTTAACGGTAGTCCTCTTACAAAGGAGCAGCCCCAGGCTAATACTGATGTTTTGTCAATTGAAAAAGATACTGCATACAAAGCTC
>DGPN01000058.1 GCA_002390455.1 Flavobacteriaceae bacterium UBA4439
TTTTCATCTCTTGTTATGGTTTTTATCCTTTCATGGATGATTCCACTTTTTGGATTATTTATAAAGATTAGTTCTAAAGGACCTAGTTGTTGATGAAGCAGCTCTGCAACCTCTTGAGCCGTAATCAAGTGCACTATTCAGTTATGCTACGAGGCCGCATTTTGGCAAAACTAAGAAATTATAATTTTATTTTCATTGAACCTGTGGGCTTTTCGCTAATAATTTTGAATAATAATCAAAATCAATGTCAGCATATTCCTAATGATGTTATTTTATTTTGAAATAGTTTGTAATTTAAAGACAAAATCTACCGTCATGTTATCTCAATCCACCAAAATATTCTTAGTTCTGATTTCATACTTATTGATTATAGGATGTGCCGAATCTAAAAAAAACATAACCTACCAAACCCTCTGGTATGACGAAGCCGCAGCCGTTTGGGAAGAGGCACTTCCACTTGGAAATGGAAGGTTGGGCGTTATGGTTTTTGGTGATCCTAGGAGTGATCGTATCCAATTAAACGATGATTCGCTATGGCCTCACGATCTTCAGTGGGAACATCCACCTGGTGGGCCCGAGGAATTAAAGTCCATTCGAGAAATTCTTTTGCAAGGAGATGCGAAATCTGCAGATTCTCTGATGGTTCACTATTTTTCCAACAAGTCCATTACCCGTTCGCACCAAACTTTGGGGGACTTGTATCTAAACTGGGACCATCGTGATGTATCAGACTATAAACGTTCGTTGGATTTGAGTACTGCTATTTCGCATACCCAATATAAAGCAGAAGGTTATGACGTTGAACAAAAGGTTTTTGTATCTCATCCACATCAAACCATGGTCATCACCCTTAGCTCCAAGCATCCAAAGGGATTGAATGGAAATATCAGATTGGATCGTCCCCTAGATGAGGGAGAAAAAACGGTTACGGTCAAAAGTTTTGATCAACAAATTCTTATGCAAGGAGAGGTGACCCAGCGAGCAGGGAAATTTAAATCTGAACCACATCCCATATTGTCGGGGGTTAAGTTTGAGACTCGACTTTCCGCCCAGCATACAGGAGGTAAGATTACATCGGTGGATAATGGGCTAGCATTGGCTGGCGTGAAGAAACTAACCCTTTTTATTGTGAGTAATTCGGATTATTATACTCCACAGTATGCAGAGAAAAACAATAAAGAACTGAAAAAAGTATTGGCAACCAACTTGAAAGAGATTGAGAGTTTACACATCAAGGATCATCAATCTTATTTTAACAGAACCCAACTAGAATTGGGAGGAGATAAGGCTCTTAGTCTGCTTACTACCGATGAAAGATTGAAAAGAGTAAAAGCAGATTCGTTGGATCCGGGATTGAGTCAACTTTTGTTTGACTATGGTCGTTACTTACTTATTGGATCTTCACGACCTGGTACCCAACCTGCCAACCTTCAGGGCTTATGGAATAAACACATCAATGCTCCTTGGAATGCTGATTACCATCTAAATATTAATTTACAGATGAACTATTGGTTGGCCAACCTTACAGGTCTTCACGAATTGAATGAACCATTATTTGACTATCTGGATCGCTTGTTGGAGAGTGGAAAGATCACTGCTCAAAAGAATTTTGGAATGCGAGGCAGTGTTTTTCCCCATGCCACAGATCTTTGGGTCCCTTCGTGGCTCAGAGCTGCAACAGCCTATTGGGGCGTTTCATTTGGAGCAGGGGGGTGGATGATGCAGCATTATTGGTATCACTATCAATTTACAAAGGATGAGAACTTCCTCAGAACTCGAGCATATCCCGCCATGGAACAAGTAGCACTCTTTTATTCGGATTGGCTGGTAGAAGATCCCAGAGACCAAACATTAATTTCGTTACCATCATCTTCTCCAGAAAACCGATACATTAACCAAAAAGGGGAATCAGTTGCGCTGTGTAGGGGCAGTGCTATGGATCAGCAGGTGATTCATGAAATCTTTAGCAATTACCTTGAAGCCAGTGAAATTTTAAAAATCAGAAGTGAGCTGACATTAAAAATCGCTGAACAACTCAAAAAACTGAGACCCGGTTTTGTATTGGGGAAAGAAGGAAGGATACTCGAATGGGATAGAGAATACGAAGAGCCTGAACCTGGGCACAGGCATATGTCTCATTTGTATGGATTTCATCCTGGAGACCAAATTTCCAAAGATCAAGATCCCGAACTCTTCCAAGCCGTTAGAAAAACTTTAGATTATCGACTGGAAAATGGTGGGGCTGGAACAGGTTGGAGTAGGGCATGGCTGATCAACTGCTCAGCCCGATTGATGGATGGGGAAATGGCTCACAATCACATTCAATTGCTGTTTCAGAAATCCATGTTCAAAAATTTGTTTGATGCCCACCCTCCATTTCAAATTGATGGAAACTTTGGATTTACCTCTGGGGTAGTGGAAATGCTTCTTCAATCTCATGAAAGCAGTGGTATTAGATTATTACCGGCATTACCTAAGGCATGGAAAAAAGGTAGCGTAAAAGGACTCATTGCTAGGGGAAACATAACCGTAAATATGGATTGGGACAATGGAAAGCTTGGAAAGCTTATGCTTAAATCGAATGAGAAACAGTCAGTAAAACTATTGTATCTCGACAAGGAGTATATTTTTGATCTCCAACAAAACAAACCATTGATTTACGATTTTCAATGATCTGTTGAAATTTTTTGGGGGCTCTATTAGGGATGTTTGATTCAAAATTCCGCTTTAATTCCTATATGCTATCTTTGACCAAATTTAATCCATGGCCTTTTTTGCAGTAATAATTGGAATATTTATCCTTATTAAAGGGGGAGATTGGTTGATGCGAGCTGCTGTGGCTCTTTCCTTGCGCTTTTCTATCCCTAAGATTGTCATCGGGATGACGGTAGTTTCTTTTGCTACTTCAGCGCCTGAATTAATTGTTAGTATTCAGTCTGCGTTGAGTGGACACCCTGACTTGGCTTTGGGGAATGTTGTAGGTTCAAATATTGCAAACCTCGGTCTTGTATTGGCCGTTACCATTATAATTTCTCCTATTGATGTCACATCGAGTTTTTACAAAACCGATTGGCCTATGATGATGTTGGCTTCATTACTTTTTTATTTTTTTATTGTCATCGATAACAAGTTGGTGGCTTATGAAGGAGCCATTCTATTTGTTTTGCTTCTGGTTTTTATGGTTTATTTGATCAAGTATCAAAAAACGGCAGTTTTGGATGAAGCACCCGAAGACGATCAAGCCTTGAATGCTTCTAAAACATTTACTTATTTGTTATTAGGAGGATTTTCTTTGTGGTTGGGATCCGAAACTTTGATAAAAGGTGCAGTAAGTTTGGCTCATGATTTAGGAGTAAGTGAACGAATCATCAGTGTTTCCATTATTTCGTTGGGAACAAGTATTCCCGAGCTTTCGGCTTCGATAATTGCAATTCTAAATAAAGAAAAAGCCATTTCCTTGGGCAATCTCATAGGGTCCAATATTTTCAATTTACTCGCTGTTATGGGCATAACCTCCATGATTCACCCTGTGGAGATTCAGGATAAAGGATTGTTGAGTAATGACATTTGGTGGATGTTTGGCATTTCTTTTTTGATCCTACCTTTGGTATTTTTCCCTCGAGGATCTAAGTTGGCTTGGATCGATGGCCTGATATTGTTGATCCTTTATAGTATTTTTATTCTACCCTTATTTATATAAAAAATCCCACTATAAAGTGGGATTTTAAACATCAAGTTTCAGCTATTTAAATAAATATAGTAGTATTAAACTTTAGCTGACTTAACTGTTTTGATGATTCTACTTGCAATCTTGTATGGATCTCCGTTAGAAGCAGGTCTTCTGTCTTCCAACCAACCTTTCCATCCTTGCTCTACAGTCATGATGGGAATTCTGATGGATGCTCCACGGTCAGATACACCAAAGCTGAATTCATCTATGGATTGCGTTTCGTGATCTCCAGTAAGTCGTTGGTCATTGTATGCACCATAAACATCGATATGTTCTTTTACAACGGGTCGGAAAGCCTCACATATTTTTTCATAAATCTCTTTAGAACCACAAGTTCTTAAAATTTCATTGGAGAAGTTGGCATGCATTCCAGAGCCATTCCAGTCGGTAGCTCCAAGGGGTTTTGGATGCCAGTTGATGGCCAATCCGTACTTTTCACCCAATCGCTCCAATAGATATCTAGAAATCCAAATTTGATCTCCAGCTTCTTTAGCTCCTTTGGAGAAACATTGATATTCCCATTGTCCAGAAGCCACCTCAGCGTTGATTCCTTCAACATTGATACCTGCTTCCAAACATTGCTCTAAATGTTCTTCGATCATCTCTCTGCCAAAGGCATTTTTGGCCCCTGCCGAACAGTAGAATTGCCCTTGAGGGGTTTGATCTTTTGGAAAACCTAAAGGCAAATTGGTTTCGGGATCCCATAGAAAGTATTCTTGCTCAAATCCAAACCAAAAATCATTATCATCATCATCAATGGTTGCTCTTCCGTTGGACACGTGAGGAGTACTATCGGCGTTAAGCACTTCAGTCATTACCAAATATCCATTTTTCCGATCTGGGTCTGGATATAATGCCACGGGCTTAAGCAGACAATCTGAGGAGTTTCCTTCGGCTTGTTGGGTTGAAGAACCATCGAATGACCACATAGGACAACCTTCTAATGTGCCATCAAAATCACTCACGATCTTTGTTTTGCTTCGCAAACTGGCTGTAGGCTTATAGCCATCCAACCAAATGTATTCCAATTTAGACTTACTCATATAATTAATTTTTAGTTTTCTAATATTCAAAAATAAAATTTCTTGAATATACCACCCCTTTTCAGGGAGTTAATTCTAAAAACTATTAAACATTTTTATGAACACCTTAATTTTTTTGGGGTAAATTTTGATTATCACAAAATTTTGGGACACTAATCTAAAATTTTTCATTTATAAATTATCTTTGTTTAGTTTCCAAAACACCTCACTGATGAACTACTTGAGAAAAAAAAGTCTCGAAAATCTTTTTGGCAAGCAACCAAAATCATTTGAAAATGATCAAAAATACTCTTCTCTTTTTGCGAGCCATGTATTTACTGATGCTGTATTAGAACAATACGTCAATAAAGAAACATATAATCAGGTTGCCCAAGCTGTAAATAAGGGGTCGAAAATCAACCGAAGATATGCAGATCAAATTGCCGCTTCTCTCAAAGCCTGGGCGATGTCCAAAGGAGCGACCCATTATACCCATTGGTTTCAACCTTTGACTGGAGGAACAGCAGAAAAACACGATGCTTTTTTTGACCTCCAATCCTCGGGTAAACCTATGGAAAATTTTGAAGGGACTCAATTGGTGCAGCAAGAACCAGATGCTTCCAGTTTTCCCAGTGGTGGGATTCGCAATACTTTCGAAGCCCGAGGCTATACTGCTTGGGACCCTACTTCTCCTGCCTTTATCCTCGATAAAACGCTTTGTATCCCGACCATCTTTGTTTCTTATACTGGAGAAGCATTGGATTATAAAACCCCGCTACTTAAATCCATTCAGTCGCTAGACAATGCTGCCACGGAAATTTGTAAATACTTTGATAAAAATGTAACCAAGGTCAATGCTACTTTGGGTTGGGAGCAAGAGTATTTTTTGGTGGACAAGTCTTTGGCTGCCTCTAGACCAGATCTAATCATTACCGGTAGAACACTTTTTGGTCATCAGCCTTCCAAAGGACAACAGTTGGATGATCATTATTTTGGTTCCATTCCCCCACGTGTGCTCTCTTATATGAAAGAATTGGAACATTCGGCCATTCAATTGGGAATTCCCCTCAAAACCCGCCACAATGAAGTTGCTCCTGGTCAATTTGAGTTGGCGCCTGTTTATGAAGAGGCCAATTTGTCTGTCGACCACAATTCTTTAGTGATGGACTTGATGCGAAAAATTGCAAACAAGCACGATTTTATTGTGCTATTTCACGAAAAGCCTTTTGAGGGTATTAACGGATCAGGAAAACACAACAACTGGTCTCTATCTACCAATACTGGAGTCAACTTGCTGAGTCCGGGTAAAACCCCGATGAGCAATCTTCAGTTCCTCACCTTCTTTATCAACACTATTGCAGCTGTCTTGACGCATGAGTCCTTGATGAGGGCTTCGATTGCAAGTGCAAGTAATGATTTTCGACTGGGATCGAGTGAAGCACCGCCTGCCATACTCTCTGTTTTTATAGGAAAACAATTGACGGCTGTTCTGGATAACTTGGAAAATGTTTCCAAAGGGAAACTTTCACCCGAAGAAAAAACGGATCTCAAGCTCAATGTTATTGGGAAAATTCCTGAGATCCTATTGGACAATACCGATAGAAATAGGACATCTCCATTTGCCTTTACAGGAAATAAATTCGAGTTTAGGGCAGTGGGCTCTAAGTCAAATTGTGCCAAGTCTATTACGGTTCTCAATGCCGCAGTAGCCCAACAATTGGAAAAATTTGGCAAGGAGGTTGAAGACTTGATTGAGAAAAAGGAGATGAAAAAGGACGATGCCATTTTTAATGCCTTGAGAGACAACCTGAAAGGGATTAAAAACATACTTTTTGAAGGGGACGGCTATAGTGATATATGGATAGAAGAGGCAAAAAAGCGAGGACTGAGCCACAATCAAAATACCCCTGATGCCTTGACGGCTTATATCTCCAAAAAAAGCATTTCACTTTTTGAACAAACAATGGTGTTTTCGGAACGAGAAGTTATGGCGAGGTACACTGTCGATCTTAAGGAATATATCATGCGGGTTCAAATTGAGTCTAGGACTTTGGGAGACATTGCTCGAAACCATATCATTCCAACCGCAATTAAATTCCAAAATGTACTGATTAAAAATGTAAAAGGTTTAAAAGAAATTTATGGGAACGATTTCCAAAAGCATGCCGAAGTGCAGTTAAAAATTATCGAACGCATCTCTGGACATATTAATGAAATCAATAAAGGGATAGTGCAAATGGTTGAAACCCGAAAATCTTTGAATAAGATTGAAGAAGAATATGAAAAAGCCCATGCTTATTGTGAAAAAGTATTGCCTTTTTTGAAAGACATCAGATATCACTGTGATAAGTTAGAGTTGGTCACAGACGATGACCTATGGCCCTTGGCCAAATACCGAGAACTTTTGTTTTGTCGTTGATAAAAAAAAAATCGAATCCCAATGGGTTAGGGGAATAGTATTAAATTTGAATTCTAATCAAATCAATGACAGATAAAAGGTATAACCTAAGAGGTGTTTCTTCTCAGAAGGAGGACGTACACAATGCCATAAAAAATATAGACAAGGGCCTTTTTCCAAAAGCTTTTTGCAAGGTCGTACCTGATTTTTTGACAGGAAGTGAGGCCCATTGTTTGGTCATGCATGCAGACGGAGCAGGAACCAAAAGTTCGCTAGCTTATGCCTATTGGAGAGAAACTGGAGATCTTTCCGTTTGGAAAGGCATTGCTCAAGATGCCTTAATCATGAATATTGATGATCTGCTTTGCGTTGGGGTAACCAACGATATTTTGTTGTCATCTACTATTGGAAGAAATAAAAATAAGATTCCGGCCGAAGTACTATCTGCCATCATCAATGGAACCGAAGAACTACTGGTTGATTTGGCAAAGTATGGTGTAAGAATTCACAGCACTGGAGGCGAAACGGCCGATGTTGGAGATTTGGTAAAAACCATTATTGTTGATTCTACCGTTACCGCCAGAATGAAAAGAAGTGAGGTGATAGACAATGCAAATATCAAGGCTGGTGATGTGATTGTAGGCTTGGCCTCCTTTGGGCAGGCCAGCTATGAGGATCAATACAATGGAGGTATGGGGAGCAATGGATTGACTTCGGCTCGTCATGATGTGTTTGGTGCTGCTCTGAAAGAAAAATATCCTGAGACCTTTGACAATGACTTGCCCACTGATTTAATTTACTCTGGTTCCAAAAGATTAACTGACCCCACCAATACGCCTTTGGATGTTGGACAATTGGTGTTGTCTCCTACGCGTACCTATGCACCGGTTATTAAGGAGGTATTGGATACCATAGACCGAAAAGACATACACGGGATGGTACATTGTAGTGGGGGAGCTCAAACCAAAATTTTACATTTTATTGACCAGTTGCATATTATCAAAGACAATCTGTTTGATTGTCCTCCACTCTTCGAATTGATAAAAAACGAATCGGGTACTGATTGGAAAGAGATGTACGAAGTCTTTAATATGGGACACCGTATGGAAATTTATCTTCCCGAATCTGTAGCAGAAAAAGTGATCGCTATTTCAAGATCATTCAATATTGATGCACAAATCGTCGGGAGGGTAGAGGCTTCTTCCTCCAAAAAGTTGACCATCTCATCCCAATGGGGGATTTTTAAATATTGATTTTTTATTTAAATTTATTTAAATTTTACGGTAGGGTAAATGTTTTTGAGATTGTTAAATCATTAAACAAGTATCCCTTACTAATTTAATCTTCTGTTACCCTAATCCCAATCTGAAATGAACAATTGTTTGTATAGTAACGACCTACTGAAAAATGAATCCAACTCCCCCTTCGATTTGTGATGAATCACATTACAAAAAACTGTATTTAGAGTATTCCGATCGTTTGTATCGTTACTTGGTTTATGCTTATGGGGTTGCTGTTGATGCAGAAGATATCACACAAAATGTTTTCCTAAAACTTTGGGAAGATTGTTCTCGTTTTAATCAAAAAAACATCAAAAGCTTGATTTTTACTATGGGTAAAAACATGAGTATCAATCAAATAAAAAAAAATAAAAGAGGAGAAGGTTTTGTTTTTATGGACAAAGTTCTTTCCAATCCAGAGTCTCAATTGGAGGAAAAAGAATTTCATCAAAAGTTAGTGCATAGTATAGAACAATTAAATGAAAATGAAAGGTTGGTGTTTATGATGAGTCGTTTGGAGGACTTGTCGTATAAAGAAATAGCAAACCAATTAAGTATAAGCCAAAAAACAGTAGAGAAGCGAATGCATAGTGCTTTGAAGTTTTTACACGATCGGCTATCAGTGAATTTAAAGAAAAAATAAGATGAATCGAAATAATTATCTTGCCCGATGGAGCCAAGGCTTTGAGAAAGACGAAACCATAGAAAACCTTGAGGGCCAAGACGCCTTGAAGCTCTATAAAAAAATACTAAAATCAACCGAATCGATTAAAGTAGATTTTCCAACTAGTTTGGAATGGGAAAATTTCTCAAGAAAATTACCAAAAAAAACTTCGATAAAGAAGTTGAATATTCGGTTGATATGGTCAATGGCAGCCAGTCTGGTTTTATTATTTGGATTGAATTTATATTTCACTGCTGAAGAGACGATCACAGCCCAAGGCTTGATCAAACATATCGAATTACCAGATGGAAGTTTGGCCAAACTTAATCCAGGGTCATCCATTGATTTCAAACGTACATTCGGGTGGTGGAATCGAAACATTAATATGAAAGGAGATGTTGTCTTTTCCGTCCAAAAAGGCATACCCTTTAATGTTCATTCATCAGAGGGAAAGGTTGAAGTATTGGGAACTGTTTTTAGAGTTATCTCGTTTGAAAATTATTTTGCTGTCAGTTGTAAGGAAGGGAGAGTAGCGGTAACCCATGAAAATAAAAGATTAGGATTGGGAGCAGGAAATGCCTATAACAATATTACTCGGACGGTTACTTCACAGAACTTTGACAAGTTTGAAAAGAATGAGGGGCTTTATTATGAGAGTACTCCATTGGCCTATCTTGTTTTTGTCATGGAGCAAGTCTATGGAATTTCGGTCGAACTTTTTACGTCCAAGCCCTATTACTTTACTGGAGTATTACCCATAAAAGATAAGGAGGAGGCATTTCAAATTTTGGCGGAGACTTTTTCACTTCAAATAAAAGCCTACCAGAACGGAAATATTGATATAGTAGAACCTTGATTAATGAGACTCGTAGTATTACTGTTAATATTCATCTCTGTTGCCCAAGCACAATCACCTGTGAGGAGTTTGAAAAAAACGCTTTCGGAAGCGGAGAAAAAATATGGACAAATTTACTCCTATGACGATCTGTTTGTAAGTAATCACTTGGTGTTAGAAACACCACTCCCTCATAAAATTGATGATTTTTTAAAAATTCTTACACAAGATTACCATTTTAGAGTTTTAAAAAGAGAGAACAATATCATTCTATCGCCTAAGCTTCAGTTCCAAGACAATATTCTTTGTGGTTATATCAAGAGCCAACGTTTTGATCGCGGAATTCAGAATGTTCTCGTTGAAGCGGGAAAACAGTTTACAACAACAGATTCATTGGGTTACTTTTTTTTTAATTACTTACCCAATAAAAAAGGGAAGCTTCAATTCAAGACAGTTCAATATGGAGTCAAGTCCATTGATTACCAAATTACTGCTGACTGTGAAGATTACTATATTGATGATGATGAAATCAAGTTGGGAGAAGTGATTTTGGAATACATCGTTCCTCCTATTGAGAAAAGAAGCAATGGTTCTTATGGGATTGATTTGACCCAACTTCCAACAGCACCAGGCTCGGTCAATCCTGATATTATCGAATTAATCCAACTCCTGCCAGGGGTCAGTAACCCAAATGAGAACAGTACTATTTTTATTCGAGGAGGTACACCAGATCAAAATAAAATCAATTGGAATAATATTCGAGTATATCAAAACCATCATGCCAATGGAGGACTGTCTCCCTTTAATCCCTATTCCATTGACAAAATAGAGTTAATGGTTAAAGGGGTTCCCGCCAACTACGGTGAGCACACCTCTGGAATGGTACTCCTAAAAAACCAATCTCGATCTGGCAAAACTGGTTTGAGAGCTTCTGCTGGAGTCAATCTTTTAGATACTGATTTTGTAATTAAATATAAGACTCCAAAAAAAACATATCTGAACTTTTCGGCACGATCCTCTTTTAAAAACTTATTGTAACAAAGTTTTAAAGAGAACACTTTCAATCGATTTGCTGAAGCTAATGAACAAAGTATCACTTTGGAAGACCAAGAGATTTTTTACAATGACTTCACTTTGTCCTCTGGATTGACACTCAATAAGTTTTCCATTTTTGACCTCTATACGTTTTACTTAGAAGACCAAATAGATTATGAATTGTACAATGCTGACATAGAATTTAGAGACCATTTGGATTCTAAAAATTGGGGCTTGGGTACAAAGTATTCTTATTCTAAGAATCAGCGTATTTGGGATTTTAATTTATCGCATAGTGCATTTGAAATGATGTATTCAAGATTTTTGGAAGAATATCCAATAGGCGAGGTTGGAAACGAAGATGAAGCAGAGTACAAAGCAATGTCTTATCGTGCTAATAAGGTTAGGGAGACTAATGCTAGTCTGATGCGGCAACTGTCATACAATTCAAATTATTTTTTTTCTTGGGGAGTTGAGTATCTATACCGTAAAGTCGATTTCAAATATCAGCCAGATTTGAACCGTCCAGAATATGAGATTATACAAAAGGCCAATGAAAATAATCTTTCCTTTTTTGGGATATTAAAATCCAATTTTTCGGAGCGTCATCTTTTGGAATTGGGGTTGAGACACAATTATTTTAATTCTATCAAAAGCCATCGATTGGAACCCCGTCTTAATTTGACCCAATACCTAAACTCCAAATGGACCTTACAAACAACCTTTGAAAGTAAATCACAGTCTATTTTTCGTTCCAATGAAACTATTAATAACAGTACAGACAAAACTAATAATTTATGGATTGGACTGGGAAATGCTCATTACCCCTTATTGAAATCCAATCAGTTCAGTCTGGGAACAATATATGAATCTAAAGCAGTTGTAATCGAATTGGATGGGTATCGAAGGTGGTTTTATGGAGTCTCTACTTTTGGTTTTGGTTACCTAGACCCAAACGACCAAGACCACCATGTCGGAAAATCAAACATTCTAGGGTTTGACTTCTTTTTTCAAAAAAAATGGAACAATGCCAACTTTTGGCTATCCTATACCCATCAACAAAACAAAAATAAATTTTGGGATGTATATAATGGGCAGTCTTTCAATAGCAATTTTTTTGTTCAACACCAACTTAATTTGGGATACAACATTAGCCTGAACGATTGGCATCTCCACTTTAATTACAATCTTAGGAGTGGAATTCCATATTCAATACCAGACGATGTTACCAAATCCGAAACGGGAAATATTTTTGTTTACAATAATTTAAACAATCATACTTTGCCAACCTACCAGCGTTTAGACCTTTCTTTATCCAAACGTTTTTCGATTTTTAAATCTGTAAAAATGGATTTTAAGATGGCTTTGAAAAACTTGACTCAAAATCAAAATATTTTAGAAAGGATCCACTATTATGATGCCAATTCAGAATCGATTAAGAAAATAGACCGCTATGCGATGATCCGATTTGCCAATGTTGGTGTTCGTTTTTATTTTAACTAAAAAAGAGGTAGGGTAATTTTTGACTTGATTGTTATACAATAAAAGTTAAAAAATGAAATCTACAAACAGACGTCACTTTATCAAACAAACCTGCCCATTGCTAATCGCCTCCATCGTAGGAGGAGAGGCATTGGTATCCTCTTGCTCAAAAGAGAAAACAGAAAATCCAACCCCCATCTCTGGAGGATATCAAATTTCGGATCAAATTTTGACCATTGACTTGAATCATGCGGATTTTGAACCTCTTAACTCCAAAGGATGGATCAATTTTTTAGAACAAAATGTTTTGATATTAAAATCAAACGGATCCTATTCGGCCTACACCAATGTTTGTCCTCACGAGGGTACTCGTAACCGTTGGTCCTACTCCGCTTCTGAAAACACTTTTTTGTGTAGCAATCATGACAAAACCTATAAGGCTGATTGTAAAACAGCTGGAAGTGGAGGTGTTTTGAAATGTTATTCGACCCAATTGTCTAATAATCAATTGAAAATTAATTTGAGTTAATAAGGATTGATGTAATTCAATCATTCGAAGTAAAAACAATAATTATGGAAAAGGAAAACAAAAGACGACTTTTTCTATCACAAGCTTGTCTCCCAGTACTCATCTCCGTTTTAGGAATCCCTATGATGAACGGATGTGTAATGGATTCAGATGATGATGATTTTATTAATAATCTTGACGATGATGACGAAGTTGACGATTATGACGATGACGATGATGAGAATGATGAAGATGATGACGATGATAACAATAATCAAAATGGAGGCGATTCTTCAACAGGAGACTTGGTGATCGACCTTTCCAATACCACATTTAACGATTTAAAAAATGTTGGAGGCTGGATGAACTATACCGCCAAAAAACTCCTATTGATTAGAGTAAGCGAAACCAATATCAGAGCCTTCAATAATGCTTGTCCTCATGAGGGGGTAAGGAATCGTTGGACCTTTGATGGCACCAAATTTCAATGCCACGAACACAATAGAACCTACAACAACAATTGTAGTGGTAGTCTTCTCTGTTATGACACAGTTATTGAAGGGAATACGCTGACCGTATCAGCGGGAAATTGAGTAAGTCTTAAAAAGCAATTGACGACAATACTCTTTTTAAATAATTTAAGCCTAAATGAATCATGAAAACAAACTTAAAGTTTAATAATTTATTGATAATGATGACTCTTTTTTTGGGTCTCATTACAATACAATGCAGTAAAATTGATGATGCTATTGATGCACTTAATAATCAAGATGTCCTTAATTCCAATTCAAATAATGATGGGAATAATGACGACGGTCAAGATAATGACGATAACAATAATTCGGATGATAATTCTAATTCAGACGGAGGAGATGACTCAGACAATGATGACAATGATGACAATGACAACGATGATGGTGATAACGATGACAATGACAATGATGATGATGACAATTACAACGATAATTCAAGTACAGGTAATAACAATGAGGGAAATAGTTATGATGCGACGGCCACTATATGGAGGGGATCAACAATTACCTTTACCAAGGTTGATGGAGGGAATCCCTCATCAGAAACCAATCAGGATCGATTAACAGATAAGGTATGGTTGACACGAGGGAACGGGGGAAAACAAATTTTTAATATTGTTAAAAACACCGAAGCTTTAAAAGACTCCAGCCCTGAGGGAACTGAGTGGGCTATGGGCACCATTGATCAAGTAGCCAATCTGACTTTTAGGAATTTTAGGGATGCCAGTCAAAATAAGCCTAAGAATGTGGTGGGTAAAGAGATGGTTTTGCATCTAATGGAGGATAATGTATATCTTAGTGTTAAATTTACCTCATGGTCCTCTGGCAAAAAAGGAGGATTCTCTTATGAAAGATCCACACCTAATTAATTAGCATATGAAAAAGGGATTAGCCTTACTGATTATTTTGTTTTTTTCATTTGCCTCTGCTCAAGAACGAGATGCATTGTTGGAGGGGTTGTTTGAGGAAGAGGTGAATATGGAAGAACAGTTGTTGCCACAAAAAATGATTTTTACCCAATCTTTGTTATGGGGAAAAAAGGGTCTTTTTCGTAAAACGGGTATATCCAAACTCTCTTTGGAACAAAGAGAAAAAGAATTGAAGGTTAGAAATGTAATGCTTAAATCCCATCAAATTATCGGTTATCTTACCCTTGCGGGTATGGTCGCACAGGGAATTATGGGAGGAAAGTTATACAACGGGGATTACGAACTATACGATGCTCACAAAACCTTGGGGGAATGGGTCACCGTTTCTTATTTTACTGGTGCTGGACTTTCGCTTTTTGCTCCACCACCCTTGGTAAGGAAAAAAGTTAAAGGTTTTAATTCTATTAAGGCGCACAAGTGGTTGGCTTATGTTCATTTTTCGGGTATGATCGCTACCAACGCATGGTCAAAAGAGGATAGGGATTGGCACAAATATGCTGCTTACACTACTTTTGCAAGCTATGCTACTGCTGTTTTGGTATTTAAATTTTAAGAAATATGAAAAGTTATTTGTGTTGGATTTTTATTGGAATTTCTAGTGTGCTTGTCGCTCAGGAAAGATGGGTTTTGGATTCTGATAAATCATTAATTGCCTATGAGGCCTCGCATTTTCTTCACGATTGGGAGGGAACGAATCAAAATGTTAAAGGAGTACTCATCGAAGGTGATGGCGTTTTCGACAAAATAGCAATCGCAATGTACGTTCGTGATTTTGATAGCAAAAACAGTAGTCGTGACAACAATGCTCTGGAGATTTTAGAGGTTTTACAATTCCCCAAGATCGAATTCTTTTCTGATGAAATTCAGAAGACAGATCAACAACTCAAATTTTCTGGGAGTCTAAATTTCCATGGGATTGAATTGACTCAAAAACTAAACACTGACTACTCCCAAAAACAAAACCAACTTGTTCTTAAGGGAGGTTTTAACTTGACCCTTTCTGATTTTGAAGTACCACTTCCTTCCTTTATGATGCGTAAAATGGAAGATGAAATAATACTTAAATACGAGTTGCACTTCAAGAAGCTTGATAGATAGATTTAAAGCTTTAAATTTGTTATATTGAGTTTCTTACAATGATAGAAAAATTAGACATTGTCCAACAAAGATTTATTGAAGTATCTGATCTGATCATTCAGCCAGATATTATTGCAGATCAGAAGCAGTATATTCAGCTCAACAAAGAATATAAGGATTTGAATAAGATTGTTGCTAAAGCAGAGGTCTATAGATCAGTCATTGCCAATATAGAGGAGGCCGAGACTATGATCAAAGAGGAAACAGATTCCGAAATGATCGATATGGCCAAAATGCAATTGGAGGAAGCCAAAGAGCAACTTCCTCAATTGGAGGAAGAAATAAGGTTTTTATTGATTCCCAAAGACCCTGAGGACGGGAAAAATGTGGTGGTTGAAATTCGAGCAGGAACTGGAGGAGACGAAGCCAGTATTTTTGCTGGAGATCTTTATCGGATGTACACCAAGTACTGCCAAGATCAAGGGTGGAAAGTAAGCTTTGTGGATGCTAACGAAGGAACGGCTGGAGGCTTTAAGGAAGTCATCTTTGAGGTTTCTGGAGAAGAGGTCTATGGAACCATGAAATACGAATCTGGAGTACACCGAGTCCAACGTGTACCCCAAACCGAAACACAGGGAAGAGTTCATACCTCAGCTGCTACCGTTATGGTTTTACCAGAGGCCGAGGAATTTGACGTTGAAGTCAACATGAACGATGTCAGGGTGGATTATTTTTGTTCTTCCGGACCTGGTGGACAATCGGTAAACACCACCTACTCTGCTGTTAGGCTAACCCACGAACCCACGGGAATTGTCGCCCAGTGCCAAGATCAAAAGTCACAACACAAAAACAAAGAAAAAGCCCTAAAGGTTTTGCGCTCTCGACTCTATGAATTGGAGCTCCAAAAAAAGTTAGAGCAAGACGCCGAAAAAAGAAACTCCTTGGTTTCCTCAGGTGATCGCTCCGCAAAGATCAGGACCTATAATTACCCACAGGGAAGAGTGACAGATCACCGTATTGGATTGACGCTCTATGATTTACAAAATATCATCAACGGTGACATAAAGAAGCTAGTCGATGAACTACAACTATATCAGAACACTCAAAATCTGAAGGAGGCAGGAGAGACCCTATGACCCAATCTTCGCTATTAGAACAAATCAAAGCCAAAAAATCATTTTTGTGCGTAGGACTTGATGTGGATCGGGATCGCATTCCTGAAAGTTTAAATAACAAACCAGATGCCATTTTTGCTTTTTGCAAGGGGATTATAGAAGCTACCGCTCCCTATTGTGTCGCATATAAACCTAACATTGCTTTCTTTGAGGCTTATGGTTTGGAGGGGTGGAAATCTTTAGAAAAAGTAATGGGTTTCTTGAATCAACAATATCCAGAGGTTTTTACCATTGCCGATGCCAAGCGTGCAGACATAGGCAATACGTCTAAGCGATATGCCAAAGCCTATTTCGAACAGTTCGAATTTGATTCTGTTACCATAGCTCCCTATATGGGCAAGGATTCAGTTGAGCCTTTTTTGGAGTATAAAGAAAAATACGCTATTCTATTGGCTTTGACCTCCAATGAAGGTGCGTCGGATTTTCAATTTCTCAATACAGAAGGAAAGCCACTATTCGAACAGGTGATCGAAAAATCTAGAAATTGGCAAAATGCCAATCAATTGATGTATGTGGTGGGAGCGACCAAGGCACAAGCTTTGCAGAAAATAAGAACATTGATTCCCGATTCTTTTTTATTGATCCCTGGGGTAGGAGCCCAAGGAGGGAGTTTGGAGGAGGTGGCGATCAATGGATTGAATCAACAATGTGGATTGTTGGTCAATTCATCAAGGGGAATTATATACGCTTCTTCTGGAAATGATTTTGATCAAGTAGCAGGCCAGGTGGCCAGAGATCTACAAGAAGAAATGGCTTTTCACCTCCGTCAAAAAGGAATAATCTAATGTTACATTACAGTATTTACAGGACTAAAAAGGAAAATGCAAGCTGGATCACTTTTATCCATGGGGCAGGAGGGAGCAGCGCTATTTGGTTCAAGCAAATACGCTATTTCTCAAAACATTTTAATCTTTTGCTCATCGACCTAAGGGGTCATGGTGCTTCTAAAGATTTGATTCAAAATCCTTTTAAAACTAAATACTCCTTTGAATCCATAGCCGATGATATTTTCGAGGTAATGGATCATCTTAAAATTGAAAAATCCCATTTTGTCGGGATTTCTCTGGGAACCATTCTCATCCGTCAGTTGGCCGAGATGCAACCCAATCGAGTGGACAAGATGATTATGGGAGGAGCCATCTTGGAGTTAAATTTAAGGTCAAGAATACTCATGTATTTTGGCAATGCCACCAAGTCTGTCTTGCCCTATATGTGGCTGTACCGTTTTTTTGCCTTTATCATTATGCCCAATCGCAACCATAAAGAATCCCGGATTTTGTTTATACGCGAAGCTAAAAAACTCTATCAGAAGGAGTTTATACGTTGGTTCAAACTCACCTCCGAGATCATTCCCAAGTTGAGGATTTTCAGAAAAGTTACTGTGGAGAAACCCACATTATACATTATGGGGGATCAAGATTATATGTTTCTTCCCTCTGTACGGAAGGTCACCGAAAGCCATCCGCTTTCCCAACTATTGGTATTGGAAGAATGCGGACACGTGGTCAATGTAGAGAGACCCGGAAAATTTAACGATGGAATGCTCTCCTTCTTAAAGGAGTAGAGGCAAGAGATCAAGCCCAATCCCTTCTTTTAATTTTTATGTGTGTTATGATGATCTCATCATTATACGCTAGGCTACTGACATCAATGACTCTTTGAGAAGGGAATGACATATCCTTCTGTAGTTTCAGGTTTTTTTTAATAACTTTAATTGTCTTAGAGCCCCAACAAATGACTAAATCCCTTCTTCTTTTCCTAATATTTTATTTTTTAATTGCGATCCCAACAATTAGTGCCCAAACCGAAATTAAATTTAATACAGTGGCTGCGTTGGTATTGGTTCCCAATGGTGGGATAGAATTGGCTTGGGGAGAGAAAAACAGTGTTCAGTTGGATGTATTAGGTTCTTTTTGGGATTCCATTGACGACTCTGCCTATCATATCAATCAGACTTTTTTGGAATACCGCTGGTATCAAAAGCCCAAACAACAAGGATGGTTTTTGGGTACCCATATCGGGTATGGAATGTTTACCCTTAGAAAACCAAATTTGCCCGGAACTTATGGATATCCCAAAGGATACTATCAGTCTGGAAGAAATTCCTATTACGGGATTACTGTTGGTTATAAAAGATCTGTTTCATACCGTTGGGGACTAGAAGCCTTTTTGGGAGGGGGTTTTTCAAATGCCTTTTACCGAGGCTATCTTAAAAGTACCTGGACCAGATATGAAGACCCTCACCGACAGTTTAATTTAAGTTCGGAATGGATCCCTTATAGGGGAGGGGTGATGTTGGTTTATAAATTAAAGCCTTGAAAAAGGAAGCCGATTTAAAATATTTTCAAAGGTTTCTCAACATAAGCTGATTTTAAAGTCGTAACTATAATCCATGGGGCTTTAAGAGTGCTGAATTCAATTTTTTTGATAAAAACACTTGTTTTAACTTGCTAATTACCAATACTAAAACAAATCCTAATGACTTGGCTTTCGAAAATTTTAAGTGCCTATTATACAAGTTGAATGAATGTTTTATCAATTTTAATTTATTTGAAGATTGGGAAACATTGGTACAATTAAAAACGGTTAGAGGTTTTTGCAAGCCATAGCATTCCAAATGATTACTTGTGATTTTATACCACAGATAGTGGTCTTCTCTTCTCATTTTTTTGAATTTAATAAGCTTTTCCTTCTTAATGATTACAGTTGACAAGTAAATTGAATTTTCATAGAGAAGTTTTTTGTAGTTGGTGACTAACTTACATTTTCTCAATCTTATAAAACTACTAAAAGCATCATATTGACTCGTACAGCTAAAGAGGAATCCATTGTTCAACATGAAATTTAATTGAGTTTCTAGTTTATTTCTTAACCAGAAATCATCCGAATCTAAAAATGCGATATAAT
>DGPN01000002.1 GCA_002390455.1 Flavobacteriaceae bacterium UBA4439
AGCACGCTGGCTACCCCAAATGTTCTATTACTTTATTGCCTATATAGCGCTTAAAAGCAAAAACAAAAAATTGGTTTTTTCAGTACCCAGTGGAAACTTTGGTAACATCTGTGCTGGTATCATGGGACAGCAAATGGGATTGCCCATTGACCACTTTCTTGCCAGTACTAATGTTAACGATGCTGTTCCTCGTTTTTTGGAAACGGGAACCTATGATCCCATGCCAACCATCCAAACCATTTCCAACGCCATGGATGTGGGCAACCCCAGTAACTTTATAAGAATCCAAAAAATATTCAACAACGATATTGTGAAAATAAAAAAAATCCTCTCTGGCTATCGGTTTACAGATCAGGATACTAAAAAAGCCTTAAAGGAAATCTACGACCTCAAAAACTACATTGCCGATCCTCACGGTGCTGTAGGCTATCTGGGGCTTAAGAAATTTTTGGAACAACAAAATGAGGATTATTATGGAGTATTCTTGGAAACCGCCCATCCAGTTAAATTCATAGACTCTGTAAACAAAACCCTTAAATTGGAAGTCGAAATACCTGAAAGACTCAAGGATACCCTTTCAAAAGAAAAAACCAGTATTCCTATTAGGGACTACGCAGAACTCAAGGCTTATTTACTGAATTAAGCTGTTAATCTCAGGTAAAACAAAATCTTTTAGCGCACTCTCCTCTTTCATCAGTAACTCTATACTCTCCCAATCTCTGGGCGCGCCAGCCGATAGATTTATCGGGCCTTCACTGGTAACCAATACATCGTCTTCGATCCGGATACCAATGTTCCACCATTTGGGATCACAAGGGCTATTCTCTGGAATATAAATACCAGGTTCTATCGTAATGACCATATCGGTTTTCAAATCTCCGTAATTACCAGGGTCGTGCACATCCAGACCAATGTGGTGTGAAAGACCGTGAGGATAATATTTTCTGGCCTCGGAAGCCTCATCGATGATACCCAATTGCAATAATCCCTCGGCTACAATGTCATAGGACAATTTGTAAATCGATCTAAAACTATTTCCCACCTGTGAGGCATTGATAGCCGCTTCTTGGGAATTGTAAACAATTTCATATAAGGCTTTTTGCTCCACACTAAAAACACCGTTAGCAGGTATCGTTCGGGTAACATCGGCCGTGTAACCGTAATACTCTGCTCCCAAATCCATCAAAACCAGCTGATTGTGAAGGTCTTCTTTATCATTTTCGATATAATGCAATACACAACCATTTTCGCCTGCCCCTACTATAGAAGGATATCCCTCATCAGCCGCACCATATTTGCGATATACAAACTCATGGATGCCTTGAATTTCTCTCTCACTCATTTCTGGGTGCATGGCTTTCATCACTTCGATTTGCCCCACTACAGAAATGGCCACCGCCTTTTTTAAAAGATCAACTTCATTTTTGGTCTTTATTTCCCTCAAATCAGCCATAATACTAGATAAGGTTTCCGTATCAAAATTGATATTACGCAGGGCATAGGCTGTTTTCATTTTGGCCTCTTTGTAAAAATCTTGGGCAGGATCTTTCAGAAAATCTTTGATGATTTCGTCTTCCAGCAATAAACTATCTTGCTTTACCAAATAAGCCACCTCATCTCTTACCGCCTGATGGTTTTCCTGATCGACCTCCATAATTCTTTGATAGGCTTTGTATGCCAAGCGATTGAAATCATTGGGAAAATTGATGGCTTCTCTAAAAGCCGCCTTGAGATCAAATAGATCAAGAGGGTCATCTACCTTATAACGTACATTGTCCTTAAAAATATAAGTCTTTTGATTTCGAATGTCGTTCTTAAACTCAAACATCATAACCTTATCAAAGTGATCTAAAGTTTGGGAATCACTCTTAAAATCAACCCGCTCAGCTACACGATCGAATCCCAACTCTTTAACCTCTTCCAAGTCATAGCGTTTTCCGTTCCACATTTCCATATAATCATTGCGTTCCGGTACATAAATTTTATCATAATAAACACCACTACCGTCAGTTTGGGCATCTTTGTAGATTATCAAAACAGAATGAGGTTGATGCCATCCAGTTAAATAGAAAAAGTTGGGGTCTTGGTGATAAATGTAATCTACATCATTAGCACGATTTCTTATCGGTGCACTAAACAGCACAGCGACACTATGGTCTGGCATTTTTTGACGAAATGACTTCCTCACATTTTGATAATGTTCAGCAGATAACTTAGATTTTTGAGTATGACCGTAAAAGAAGGACAACAAAAAAACCAGTACAATCAGATTTTTCATAAGGGCATTTTTATGGGGTTTTAAGCTCCAAATTCAACTTATTTATGACCTAAAAGTAATATTTTTGTTTAAAATAACTTAATGAAGAAAACCCCATTTTTTGACATCCATACCCAATTGGGTGCTAAAATATCCCTTTTCGGAGGATATCAAATGCCCATCCAATACAGCGGAGTCAAACAAGAGCATCTGGCAATAAGACAAAAATTGGGTGTCTTTGATGTTTCTCATATGGGGGAATTTTGGGTAGAAGGCCCCAATGCTTTTGACCTATTACAGTTCATTTGTAGTAATGATATTTCAAAGCTCCTACCAGGAAAAGCACAATACAACTACCTGCCCAATAAGGAGGGTGGAGTGGTTGATGATCTGATCGTTTACCAAACCCATGCTGAAAAATACCTGCTGGTGGTCAATGCTTCCAACGTTGAAAAAGACTGGAATCACATCCTAAAACAAAATCAAAAGTTCGAGGCAAAGCTCGAAAATGCATCAGAAAAAACAGCTTTACTGGCCATTCAAGGCCCCAAGGTCCTCACCGCCATGCAGCCCATTTGCAATGCTCAACTGGATCAATTGGCTCATTACAGTCATGTCACCACTACTTTTGCTGGAGTCAAAAACGTTTTGGTCGCCACCACTGGCTACACCGGTGCAGGAGGCATTGAAATCTATTTTGATGTAGCTCAAGCGGAAAAAATATGGAAAGCTGTCATGAAAGCAGGTAAAGAATTTGGTATTTTACCCGTGGGATTGGCCGCTCGAGACACACTGCGTTTGGAAATGGGCTATTGTCTTTATGGAAATGAAATCGACGAACAAACCTCACCCATCAGCGCCAGACTGGGGTGGGTTACAAAACCACATACTGGGTTTTTAAACGCCAAACTCCACCATAAATCAATGGAAGAAGGGACTTCCGAAAAACTCATAGGTTTTCAAATCGAAGAAAGGGGGATCCCTCGATCGGGATATCTTCTTTTTGACACCGACCAAAACCCCATTGGAAGAGTTACCTCCGGAACACAGTCCCCCTCACTCAACAAGGGCATCGGTTTGGGATATGTGAAAACCAATTTTTCCAAACCAGGACAAAAATTTTCCGTACAGATTAGAGAAAAATTTGTCTCGGCTATTGTGGTAAAACTCCCCTTTATAAAATGATCGCCCAGTGAAAAGAATTTTGATCCTAGGTGCCAGTGGTTTTATAGGAAACACCCTCTACAAGGAGTTAAATTCTTACTACGATACTTTTGGAACTTATTTTACCAAAAAAGGCTTTGGCCAAAACCATCATTTTTTTCATTTTGATATGGAAGAAGGTGGACTGGAGCAAATCATCAAGGAAGTTAAACCAAAACTAATTATTTCCGCCTTGAGGGGGTCTTTCGATGCCTTGATCGAAACCCACCAATTTTTAATTAAATTAATCAGTCGTTCCGATTGTAGATTAATCTTTCTTTCCTCTGCCAATGTCTTCGACACCTTCGAACATTTCCCGTCCTACGAATACGACAAAACCCTATCCGAAAGCATTTACGGTCGATTCAAAATCAAAATCGAAAACGAACTCCTCCGACTTCCTCCCGCCAAGTTTGTTCTCGCACGACTTCCAATGGTCTTTGGTAATTATTCTCCCAGAATTCAGGAATTAGACCAAGCCATAAATACAAACCAACCCATCGAAGTTTTTCCCAATACCATTATCAATGTCAACAACGACATCAAACTCAGTCAACAAATACACTACATCATCAATCAACAACTTACCGGTATTTTTCATTTGGGAAGTACCGATTTGATTCATCATTTTGACTTTATCAAACTAATGGTTCAAAAAAGATACCGAAGAAAAGCCGTTTACAAACAAGTATATACCACCAATCAAATGAGATACTTGGCGGTATTGGCGAAAGAAAACAAATTGCCTAGAAATCTTCTTTTTTCTTATACAGAAATTCTAGACGATTTGACCTTGGTCAAAAAGGATTTTTAATTGTTTTTATATTTGTGTAGAACAACCAATAAATATTATGGGAAGAGCCTTTGAATTTCGGAAAGCCAGAAAAATGAAACGATGGTCGGCCATGGCCAAAACCTTTACCCGTATTGGGAAGGATATTGTTATGGCAGTCAAAGACGGCGGCCCAGATCCGGACAACAACTCTCGACTCCGAGCGGTCATACAAAATGCCAAAGCCGCCAACATGCCCAAGGACAATGTTGAACGTGCCATCAAAAAAGCATCTGACAAAAACACAGAAAACTTCAAAGAAGTATTGTTTGAGGGCTACGCTCCCCACGGAGTAGCCATATTGGTCGAAACCGCAACCGACAACAATAACCGAACAGTGGCCAACGTCAGAAGTTATTTTAACAAATGCAATGGTAACCTAGGCACATCGGGCTCTGTGGAGTTTATGTTTGACCGAAGCTGTAATTTTAGAATCCCAGCAGAAGGAGTAGATGTCGAAGAAATAGAGCTGGAGTTTATCGACTTTGGAGTGGAAGAAGTCTTTGAAGATGAAGATGGAATATTACTCTATGCCCCTTTTGAAAACTTTGGAACCATCCAAAAAGAATTGGAAAACCGTTCCATTGAAATACTCTCCTCTGGCTTCGATCGCATTCCACAGATCACCAAACAACTTCCAACAGAGCAACAAGAAGAAGTACTCAAACTCATCGAGAAAATCGAAGAAGACGATGATGTACAAAACGTATATCACGCCATGGACATTCAAGAGTAAAGATTCATAAATATAGTAAGTACTTAAATCCTAAACCCACTAAAATTATACATCCTCCTACTGTTGACTTTGATTCTGTTAACTGGCTCTATTGAAATAGGCTTTCATTTCATTTAAATCCTTTTCAATATCTCCTGTTGGATCAAACAGTTTTAAAAAAGACACCTTTTTGGAAGAATAGTTAAAATGAACTAATAAAATGGGTATATCAGCCTCCAAAGCAATGTAGTAAAAGCCTGTTTTCCATCGTTCTACATTTTTTCGGGTTCCCTCTGGAGCAATCGCCAATCGAAAAGTGTCCTTTTCCTTAAAAATTTGTGCGATGGCCAATACTTTATTTTCTTTGGAATTGCGATTGATGGGAGTTCCCCCTAAAGCACTAAAAAACCAACCCGTAAGGGGATTAAACAGTTCTTTTTTTCCCACATAACTTATTTTTTTATTAATCACCGCACGGGTCAAAACCCCAATGATAAAATCCATATTTCGGGTATGGGGAAACACGGCAACGATAAATTTCTTTAATGGAGGAAAATCTCCTTCAATACTCCACCCCATCAGGCGAAAAAAAATAAATTTTGCCAGATGTGAAATCATTCGGAATTCAATTGCTTTAAGTGGGCTTTTGCTCGCTCTAGATCTTTGGGGGTATCGATTCCAAAGTTGAGTTTCAGGGTTTCCACCATTTTAATTTTTTTTCCGTGTTCGAGATAACGGATGCATTCTATTTTTTCAGCCGACTCCAAAGGGGTCATCTCTTGCTCACTAAACTCTATCAAGGCTTGCTTTCTGAAGGCATAAACCCCTACGTGTTTATAATAGGGTGGAGATTGTTCGTTGTCGCGATCAAAAGGAATGGGGGATCGAGAAAAATAAAGTGCAAAATTATTGAGATCAACGATTACTTTGACCACACTGGGGTTTTCGACCTCCTCGGCCTCATGAAGTGGTGTCATCAAAGAAGCCAAAGCAATCTCTTTTTTGGGGTCGTCTTTAAAGACTTCGATTAGTTTTTTTAGACTGTCACCATCCACAAAAGGTTCATCTCCTTGAACATTAATTACAATATCTGCTTCCGTACCCGATGCCGCTTCGGCTATGCGATCACTACCACATTGATGATCCCTTCGGGTCATTAGGGCTCGACCTCCGTTGTCAGAAATTTCCTTAAAGATCAAATCACTATCAGTAGCCACCAACACTTCGTCAAAAAGACCAGTAGCCACTACATTTTGATAGGTTCTTAAAATGACGGTTATGTCACCCAACTGTTGCATCAGCTTACCAGGGAAACGCATGGAATCATATCGCGCTGGTATTATCGAAACTATTTTCATTACTGCAAAAGAAAGGACAAATTTTAAAAATTGGGTAGTGATTTTGAGGTTTTTACAACAAAAAAACGGTCTTTAAAAAAACTCCTTCCCAAAACCGATCAAATACAAACGCTCTTTGGCACGGGTAATCGCCGTATAAAGCCATCTAAAATAGTCTTTATTGGGGCCTTCGGGCAGATAGGGTTGCTCCACAAAAACATTTTTCCATTGTCCTCCTTGAGACTTGTGACAAGTGATGGCATAGGAGTACTTTACTTGTAGGGCGTTAAAATAGGGGTCGTTTTTGACCTTTAAAAAACGTTTGTATTTAGATTTTTCATGGACGTGATCCTTTGATACCTTTTGGTAAAGCAGTTGTGACTGTTCATAACCTAAGTTGGCTGTCTCACTGTTTAGTGTTTCCAACAACAACACCGTCTCAAAAGCAGGTTCATTAGGATAATCTACCATCGACACATTTACCTCGGCAAATTTCATGTCATAACGATCCACAAATTTTTTGATCCGGTTGATTCGAATCACATCCCCATTGGCAATAAAACCTGGCTGAGAATCCGACCCCAACCAAAAATAATTGTTTTTGACCACCATCAGTTGATCCCCCGCTGCTAAGTCAGATTCTAAAAACAGAATGCGTTCTCGTATGCTTTTATTATAAAGGTTAGCCCTTTTATTGGAACGAACGATCAAGACCGTTTGGTCAATTCCATCCTCATCTAGTGCATTGTTTAGCAGTTCCAAAAATTCATTGCCCTCAATGATCCGTAGAACGTCTTTATAGTCGTCCAACTGAAATTTAAATCCCTCAAATTGATCTTCAACGAGTAGCTCTCTTATGTTAGTGGCGTTGAATAAAATCCCAGATTCGGCTTGTTGCCGAACCACATCATCGAGGGTAACACTATAAACGGTAGTATTAAACTGGGCCTCCAATTCCTCTTCATCCAATGCAGGGCTGAGACCCAAGTTGACTGGCGGCAGTTGGGCCGTATCTCCCACAAAAATCAATTGACATTTTTCACCATTGGTTACATAATGCACCAAGTCATGCAGCAAAGATCCATTTTCAAAAAGTTTACTTTGTTGTCTGTCATCCCCTATCATCGAGGATTCGTCCACAATGAAGACCGTATTGGTGTGTTTGTTTTCCTTCAGTGTAAACTGTACCCCTGTTCCCCCGCTATCTACTTTGGGAAAATATATTTTCTTGTGAATGGTGAGGGCGCTTTTTCCAGCATAGGCAGAAAGTACTTTGGCCGCTCTACCCGTAGGAGCCATCAACACGGATTTTTTTTGGATGCGCCCCAATTGCTGAACCAAATGACCAATCATTGTCGTTTTACCGGTTCCTGCATACCCCTTGATCAATAAAAGTGAATCCTTGGAAGTTTCGGATAGAAAATCAGCGATTTTTTCAAATCCTTTGGCTTGGGAAGGCGTTGGTTCAAACCTGAACTTTTCAGAAAGAATGTTATGGAAAGACGGGTTTGACATATGGCTTATTTTCTCACAAGATAATTCATTTGTAAAACTTTAACGATTCAAAAAAAATTGTAGATTTGTTGGAAGTAAAAATAAATAAACCATGAAACTAGCGCTTCAAGCTGTACTTTGGATCCTTGCCATTTTTTTTAGTTACAAGATTTATGACTCAATCAACGGGCCGATCAACTTCAACAAAACGAAGAACGAACGCTATGCAGTTGTTATCAATAAGTTAAAACTGATTCGAAAAGCACAAATCGCCCACAAAGACGTAAATGGAATCTACAGCAATAATTTTGACAGTTTGGTCAAATTTATTGACAACGGTATATTTACACTAATTCAAAAGAGAGATTCTTCCTACATGGAATACGATCGTACATACAGGATCGATATGCTCCGCGAGGTAGTGGTAGTAGATACCTTGGGATTTGTTCCTGTGAAGGACTCATTGTTCAAAAATTCTAACGTTTATAAAAATTTTGCTACAGTTCCTGTAGAGGGGATCGATGCAAAATTTGATATCAATGCAGACATCGTAGACAAGAATGGATATAGAGTGCCTGTTTTTGAAGTAAAAGTTGCCAAGGATGTGATTCTTCACGATCAGGATAAAGATTTGATAAAAATTGAAAATGAGACCGTTTCCGTAGATGGAGTTAATGGTCCCTCGATCATACTGGGCTCCCTTACCGAAGTAAGTACCAATGGAAACTGGCCCACTATTTTCGATGCCGTTCAATAAAACCATCATACAAGAGAAAGAACTGTCCATCCAACTTTTTAAGGATGGATTTTCTTTTTGTACCCCCAACGCCCGTCCTTTTTTTAAGTTTGAAACGCACAGTATTGTTAAGGGAGATGACTTTGAAAAATTACTGGAATCGCATTCCTTTTTGGAAAGTAAAAAAATTATAGGCATTCACTTTGACCAAAGTGCCACTTTTGTTCCCAAAACACTCTATAACCCTGCCCAAAAACACACCTATCTCAATTATAACGTTTCTCTTCAGGAAACTCATTCCATCGAAGAAAAAGAATCAAAAGACGAGCAGATCAAAGTCCTTTATCCCGTTGACACCGTAATAGAAAAAACTTTACAACATTATTTTAAAGAGATCCGCTTTACCCACTATTCCCAAATTCTTTACGACCTGAGTTCGAGGGTAAACAATACAGACGACTCCATAGTGATGAATCTTCATATGCAAGATGATCAATTTGATCTTTTGGTTTTCAAGGGAAAAGAACTATTGCTTTTCAATACTTATCCCTACCAGAATGAAGATGGTTTTCTTTATTTTGTATTGGCTGTCGCCGAGGAATTGTCCCTATCTCCAGAAGCCTTTGACATCTTGTTTTTCGGCAAATATGTTCGATATAAAAAATGTTATGAGGCCTTGAGTCACTATCACGAAAAAATAACATTTGCAGACCAAGAAGGCTTTGTAATGTTTGACGAAAGAGAGCATCCTGCCCCCTACTTCATCAATCTTTTTGACTGATGCGAATCATTTCCGGATCTCACAAAGGCAGAAGACTGACTGCCCCCAAAAAACTACCCGTTCGCCCTACTACCGACCGATCAAAAGAAGCTTTGTTCAATATACTTCAACACCAATACCATTGGGAAAATATGGCGGTTCTGGATCTGTTTGCTGGAACTGGAAGCATCAGCTATGAATTTGGTTCTAGAGGAGTCAAAAACATCACCGCAGTAGATCAAAACAAGATGTGTCTTGATTTCATCCGTAAGACATCCGAATCTTTAGAGCTTTCTGTTCAGCTGACTCAGATGGATGCTTTAAAATATTTGTCTGTTGTAAAAATGCAATTCGATTTGATTTTTGCCGACCCTCCTTATGATTTGGGTACTCAACAATACATTGAGATCATTGAAAAGGTTTTTGACAATCAACTTTTAGAACAGCAAGGACTATTGATCCTAGAACATAGTGATCAAGAGAAATTTGAACAACACCCAAAGTTCAGCCAATCCAGAAAATACGGCAGTAACGTATTTAGTTTTTTTGAAGAATAAAAAAAGGCAGGCCTGTAAGCCGGATTCTGTCGAGTCTTATTATTTATCTGGATGTTGTATTGCTACAACATTCTAGCCGCCTACCCAATTACATCGGACGAGCCGTCCTCAAGCGCAATCTTATTTGGCGTTGCACCGCATAGAGTTTACCTGATTTCACTACAGCCGAACTGTACTTGCTTTCTGTTGCACTGGTCCTATTCGCCTAGACGAACGACGGGTGTTACCCGCTATACTGCTCTGTGGTGTCCGGACTTTCCTCTCTTGTAAACAAGAGCAATAAGACAGCCTGCCGAATGCAAAGTTAGTCTTTTGTTGATAATTTAGGGTGAAATTGTTACTCGAGTCCGGCCGGGACATTTTTCAATTTTTATCTTTGTTTATACACTACTAGATATGGAAACTTACATTGTCTCGGCCTTAAAATATCGCCCTCAAACTTTTGAGGAAGTAGTGGGTCAAAAAGCCATTACCCAGACATTGGAAAACGCCATCGAAAAAAATCAATTGGCACAAGCCCTACTGTTTTGTGGTCCAAGAGGGGTAGGCAAAACCTCTTGTGCGCGTATTTTAGCTAAAAAAATCAACAGTCAAGGCAAAAACAATACTGATGACGATTTCGCTTTTAATATTTTTGAGTTAGACGCCGCCTCCAATAATTCTGTTGACGATATCCGCTCCCTAAACGAGCAAGTGAGAATACCTCCACAAGTGGGTACCCATAAGATTTATATCATTGACGAGGTACACATGCTTTCCATAGGAGCCTTTAATGCTTTTCTCAAAACCTTGGAGGAACCCCCAAAGCACGTCATTTTTATTCTGGCCACTACAGAAAAACAAAAGATCATCCCTACCATACTCTCTCGATGTCAAACTTATGATTTCAAGAGGATCAGTGTCAAAGATTGCAAAGAACATTTACAAAAAATAGCAGAGGATCAAAAAATAGAATTTGAAGAGGAGGCTTTGGATTTGATCGCCCAAAAAGCAGACGGTGCGCTCAGAGATGCGCTGTCCATCTATGACCGAATGGTCAGTTTTACCGACCGTAGTCTGACCGTAAAATCAGTGTCTGAAAACCTCAATGTACTGGATCATGAGACCTTTTTTTCCATTACAGCATTAATTCTAGACCATGATATCCCAGCACTACTGTTGGCTTTTGACGAATTGCTCCAAAAAGGATTCGATGAATTACAGTTCATTACAGGATTGGGAACCCATTTCAGAAATTTGATGGTCAGCAAAGAAAATAAGACCCTTCATTTGCTCGAAGTCAGCAGTAGTACCGAGGAAAAGTTTAAGGAACAGACGGCCAAAGCACCACTGCCATTACTTTTAAATGCGATTGATTTGGCCAGTAAGTGTGAACTGGATTATAAAAATACCAAAAACAAAAGATTGTTGATTGAATTATGTCTCATGCAAATGGCCTCTCTCCTTTTCGGGGAAAAGTAAACCAATTTATCATCCCGCTGAGCCACTTTAAAGGGCGAAGCCCAGTGACCTCCGTCCAGCAAGAGTCGGTAGTTGCAGAACCACCCGCTGAATATACACCCCCTAAAGAAAATCAAACGCAAAAGCAATCAACACCGCCAACACCAGAAAAAAAACAAGTTTATACTCCTCCCAAAATCAATATCGAATCTACAAGAGCAGCAGGTGTTTCCAGCCTATCCCTATCCAGTATTGGGTTAAAAAAAGAAGCAGAAAAAAGATTATCCTCCAAGAAAACTGCCGTTAATGAGGCCCAGGATAAATTCACCCAAGAGACCCTCTCGACACTTTGGAAGGCTTACAGTGAGAAAAAAAACAACCTAGGGGAAAACAATATCGCTGCCCTATTGGAAATGAGTCAACCTGAACTTTTAGGGGAACATAAAATACTATTGAAAACTTCGAGTTCCCTCAGTAAAGTTGAATTGACCAAAGAACTAACACCCCTTCTCGCCTACCTTAGTGAGGCTTTGAATAACTATAAAATCTCTTTCGAAATCAAGGTAGAAGCACAAAAAAATGAAGAATATGTTTATGGCGTTAAAGATAAATACGAATACCTAAAAAAAATAAACCCCGATATCGAAGTGCTAAAAAATGAATTTGATTTAGATCTTTAAAACACTGCCATGCTTGGACTCAAACTTCCCACTGACCCACGTTGGGTGAACATCGTCGAAAAAAACATACACGAAATATTGACCGACCATGCTTTTTGCGAACAAAAGGCAGCCAGTACTGCTATTTCATTAATCGTTAGATATCCTGAAGAAACGGATCTGGTTGAAGCCATGATTGCATTAGCACAGGAGGAATTGAGTCATTTTGAAATGGTTCACAAACTCATACGCGAAAGAGGATGGGTATTGGGAAGAGAACGCAAAGATGAATACGTTGGAGATCTACACAAGTTTTTCCCAAAGGGAGGAAGTCGAATGGATCAATTGGTTCATCAATTGCTTTACGCTGCTTTAATTGAAGCCAGAAGTTGTGAACGTTTCAGGCTGTTGTCGGAATCGATTGCCGATAAAGCACTCCAGAAATTTTACAAAAAGCTAATGATCAGTGAAGCCCATCACTATACCCTCTTTTTAAAACTGGCGCGTCAATATGGTGAAGATGAAAAATTAGTCCATCAAAAATGGGAAGACTTGTTGGAGTTTGAAGCGCAACTGATGGCAAAACTGGGGAAAAAAGAAACGATGCACGGTTAGGACTTACCTTTTACAATAAAAAAAGTATTAGTGGTATCAAGTTAGGATTTGAATTTTATTCTACTAATCTCCTAGGTTAAACATTACTTTCAATTATTAAAAATATTTCCAAAAAAGCATCAATAACATTAAAAGTAAATTTAATATCATCAGCAGCACTAATAATACAGTCTTGAATAGGGCAATTTTAGTTTGAATAAAAATCAATATACTGTATACTATGACTGATGCAGTGGATAAATAAAAATTGATTTTAGTTAATACTTTATCCTCAAGAAAGTCGGGAAACAAACTGAAATAGAAGAGTTTAATATCAGGTATGGTATATTTATCTTTAAAAATATCCTTCAAATATTCCCACAAAAACAAATTACTCAATACCAAAATTGTAAAGGTAAAAGCGGACCAAAATATTATTTTCCTGAACATCTGAAATTTTATTTTCATAATATTCCTGTTCTATAAGGTTGTCGATAAATAAAAAAAGACCAATTAGGAATTATAAACTTCCATCGATCAATGTTATTTGCCTCTAAATTCTTATTGATCAGTCCTGTAGGACTTTTTAAATTTTGAAAAGTTATGCGGCTTATATAAGGCCCTGTTCTCTTTAAACGCCTGTGGCTGAGTAATATCTGAATAAAGGGAATATCGGTACCACAAACCCTTAACGGTAGATCACAACCGATATTTACGATCTCTTTAAGGAAACAAATTCTGGGAAAAAGCCGTAAGCTTTTCATGGTAATAGTCTGATTTGGGTATCATAAAATAGAGATTTATTTTAAAAATCCATTAGTGGGATAAATATATAATTCATTTAACATCAAGTCATTTGATATTTACTAAAATCAATAATTACAGCTCAGATCGGAGAAAAAGGATAATATAGGTAGTGTCTCTGCTGTTCGGTCTAGAGCAGTCGGTAGGCGTTTAAGAAACTTTGGTTTGAGGTCCATTTAAGATCTCATTGAACAAAGGGAAAAACCATGTAGGTTTAGACTTTTTTACGCTTATTCTTGTGCATGTACTTGATCATTCCATCCGAAAGTCCAAACTTGGGTACATAAATTCTTTGCCCTCCACTCCATTCCAATGCTTTAAGATAGATTCTTGCTGCGGGAATGATTACATCTGCTCGGTCTGGATTCAGCTCAAATTTTACAATTCGATCCTCATAACTGAGTGACTCCAGTTCCAAAAAAATCTGATTGAGCTTGATGACCGACAAAGGTTTTCCCTCTTTAATGTTGGATAACTTGAAGAGCTTGTTGATGTTTCCACCCGACCCCATCAAGGTTATTTTGTGATAGGGTTTGGCATTTTTAATGATCCAATTTTTAATCGCTTCCCAAATTCTGTCATCCACCAGATTGTTGATCAGTCTAACAGTACCGATTTTGAATGACTTAGAACAAACCCGTTTTCCTTCATTGATAATAGTGAATTCGGTACTCCCTCCCCCAACGTCAACGAAGAGAAAGGTTTTTTGGGTATTTAAAAAATCAGATATCTTACTGTTGGAAATGATTTCGGCCTCTTTCCTTCCATCAATAATTTCTATTTTGATCCCAGTCATTTTTTTCACGCTTTCGACAACGTCACTGCTGTTGTTAGCCTCTCTCAATGCAGAAGTTGCATACGCTTGGTAGTGAGAAACCCCATGAACTTTCATCAAAAGCTTGAAGGCTTTCATTGCCCTGATCATCCGTTTGAGACTTTTTTTGGATATTTCACCCAAGGTAAAAGAGTCCTCTCCCAAACGTATAGGAGCCCTGACCAAAGCATTTTTTTGAAAGTGAACCGCTTCTTTGGTTTCGATGACATTTGAAATCAATAACCTCATGGCATTGGAACCAATATCAATTGCAGCAAACTTTTTAATCTTCAAATCCTATGAATTCAATTTGTTTTTAAAATATGCGTAAGTGGTCCATTGAGACCGTTGAGCGGTTTCTCCCGATTGCGGGAGTACCATTTTATTTTGTGGATTTTGATTTACAATTCTGGCTTTGGTATTATCCTTCCAAGAAAGGTTGAAAGTATCTAAGATTTGCTGTTGTAAATCTTCATCATAAACAGGACAGGCCACTTCCACCCTATTTTCGATATTTCGTGTCATAAAATCGGCGGAAGACAAGTATATTTTCTTATCTCCTGCATTTTCATAAATAAATACACGAGGATGTTCCAAAAACTTATCCACTACACTTATCACAGTAATGTTTTCACTCAAGCCTTTTACTCCGGGAATCAAACAACAAATACCCCTGACAATCATTTTGATCTTGACTCCAGCTTGACTGGCCTCATACAATTTATCTACCAAAGGATAATTTGTAATATTATTCAGTTTTAGGGAAATTCCGGAAGGAAGTCCTTTTTTGTGATTTTCAATTTCATTATCGATCAATTTGGATATGGTAGAAGCGGTATAATGAGGAGATACGATCAGGTGTTTGTACTTCTTGATTTTATAACTCACTTCAAGGAAATTGAAGACTTTATTGACCTCTTTGAGTATTTTTTGATTGGAAGTAAATAGAGTGTAATCAGTATAAATCTTGGCTGTGGATTCATTAAAATTTCCAGTACTGACAAAACCGTATCGTCTGTTTTTGTTTTTGTGCATCCTTTCGATGACACATATTTTGGAGTGGACTTTAAGTCCAGGAATTCCAAAAATTAATTGTACCCCTGCGGCTTCGAGTTGTTCTGCGAAATTGATATTATTTTCCTCATCAAATCGAGCCTGAAGTTCGATTTGAACCAATACTTTTTTACCATTTTTTGCCGCATTGATCAGCGCACTGGCAATATGAGAGGCCTTTGACAATCGATAAATGGTAATTTTTATTGATTTGACCTTGGGGTCTAATGCTGCTTCCCTCAAAAACTTGTTGACATAAGAAAAGTCCTGGTAGGGTGCATAGAGCAAATAATCTTTTTCATCAATCGCATCCAGTATGTTTTGCTCCAAACTGAGCCCTGGGAGGGGTAATGGAGGGAAAGAGGAATACAGTAAATCCGGGCGATCCAAACTGGGGAAATCCATATAGTCTCTGCGCTGGTGATACTTTCCTCCTGGAATGAGACTGTCAGTAGAGGCTATATTGAGTTTTTCCATCACAAAGCGAAGGGTTGACTCCGATATTTCTTTGTCATAAACCAGTCGGACGGGATCACTGATCATTCGATCTTTTACACTGAGGGTTATTTTTTCAACATAACTAATGGATACATCTTCTTCCAAATCCAATTCGGCATCACGGGTGATTTTTAACATATGCGCCTGAATGGTTTTATATTTGAAAAAGCTGAAGATCATATGAAAATGGTAGCGAATCAAATCGTCCAACATCATTATGTATTGCTTTCCATCCTTGTTCTTTGGCAAAACCACAAATCTTTTAATGTCTTTGGGAATCTCGATCAGGGCATATATATTTTGATCTTCCGATTCCTCGTCAAGCGTCATGGTTATAATCAAAAAAGCCTTATTGGTTGATAAATCTTGCTCCCTGTTTTGGGATAAAATGATGGTAACCAATGCAGGGTTGACATTTTGAATAAAATAATTTTTTAAAAACTCCTCCTGCTCGGGTTTTACCTCATTTTGATCGATAAAAAAAATGTTTTCCCGCTCCATCTCTTTATAGATCCCGTTGAGGATTTTTAGGCTTTCATCCTGAAGATCAATTACTTTATTGGTGATTTCTTTAAGCAATGCCTCTGCGCTTCTACCTGCAAAAACCCTTTTACCTGTTTTACTAGATTGGGCAATTCGTTTTACGGTGGCGTATCGCACCTGAAAAAATTCATCTAAATTGTTGGAGAAAATACCCAAAAAACGAAGGCGTTCCAAAAGGGGTACATTTTCATCATTGGCCTCTTGTAAAACGCGAGCGTTAAAGTCGAGCCAACTGATTTCTCTATTGATGTATTTGGGTGTTGTGCTCATATCCGTTAAACATTATTTTTTTTTTGACCCAATACAACCTCGCCCTTGTATAGATTACTCCACTGATCTCCAACAAAAGTAATCTGAGCGCATCCAGCAGTCCTCAGGTGATTGATCCCTGCATCAGAAAAATGATTGATCAACTCAGTGAAAGCAGGATTGTGTCCTACCAAAACCACTTTAGTCCACCGATCGTCCAAAGCATAAACATAGTCTATAACGCTAAAACCGGAAAAAGTATAAAGAGCGTTGTCAATCTTCAATTTTTCCAGCGGAAGATTCAATTCACGAATCATGATCATAGCGGTGTGCAGAGCCCTAATGGCAGGACTGGAAACGATAATCTCCGCTTTGTCAAAAAAGTCACTCTTTTGATGCGCAATCTTTTGGATTCTCTCCATACCCTCTGGAGAAAGCGGTCTATTGATGTCATCAACCAAATAAGCCCTGTTGGATTTAGCATGCCTTAAGACGACGAGTTCTTTCATAGTTTAGGGAGCTAAACGTTTTGCTTTCCAATCAATACCATCCATATAACAACATATTCTGTCGTGCAGGCGATTGGGACGACCTTGCCAAAATTCAATTTCATGGGGTCTTACCACTATGCCTCCCCAATGATCTGGACGGGGGATTTCTGTATTTTCAAACTTTTTGTCTAAATGGAGTTGAAGGTCTTCGAGAAATTTTCGATCAGGGATGACTTCACTTTGAGGCGAGACATGGGCGCCTAATTGGCTTCCCCTTGGACGAGTTTCAAAATATTGATCAGATTTATTTTCAGACAATTTTTCGGCTTCTCCTTTGATGATGATTTGACGCTCCAAACTTGGCCAATAGAATGATAATCCAACTTTGGGATGTTTTAAAAGGGATTTTCCCTTTTCACTATTGTAGTTGGTAAAAAACACAAATCCCTCCTCAGAAAAGTCCTTAAGCAATACAACTCTGGCTCGGGGAAAACCATCATCCCCTAGTGTGGTGAGACTCATTGCATTGGCCTCATCAATATCATCTGCCTCTTTGGCCTCATAAAACCAAGTTTGAAAAAACTGTAAGGGATTGTCTTTAACGTGATCGAGGTCTAAGGTTGCTTTGTCGTATGATTTGCGTAAATCAGCCAACTTAGGTTTTGTCTCTCTACTGCTCATAGAGCAAATTTACGATTATTCCCTCAGACTAAATGTCAAATGTTTTACCATCTGCAGCCAATTCGACTTCATCAAAAAAGGGGGCAGCCTCTGTTAAGAATCCGTTTTTATCACGATAACGTGACGAAAAATGCCCCAAAACCAAACGTTTAACTTTTGCCAATTGGGCAATTTTTGCTGCCTGTGTTGCGGTACTGTGTTTGGTCTTTTCAGCCAAATTTTCGTGAGCATCTAGGAAAGTGGCTTCGTGATAAAGCAAATCTACTCCTTCAACCAAAGGGACTATAGACTCATTATAGGCCGTATCACTGCAAAAGGCATAGCGCTTAATGGGTTTGGGATTCAGGGTAACCCTATCGTTTTGGACTACTGTTCCATCCTCTAAAACCAAATCCTTACCAAGTTTTAGCTGCTGAAAATCGTAATGAGGAATATCATAGTTTTTGATTTTCTCTTTGTCCAACCTCCTTAGTCCTGGCTTTTCCTCAAACAAAAAGCCATTGGTGTAAACACGATGATCGAGTGGAATGGTATGAACACTGAGTGAATCGTCTTCGAAAATGAGGACTGATTCTTCTTGTTCCAATTCGTGAAAAAACAAATTGTAATTCGTCCAAGAATTGGCCAATTTAAGCTGAAGTGTAAGAACTTCCTTTATCCCTTTCGGCCCATAGATATGAAGATCGGCTGTCCTACCCAGCAATCTGAACGTACTGACCAAACCTACCAAACCATAAAAGTGATCACCATGGAGGTGGGATATAAAAATATGTTTGATTCTGGAGAACTTAATTTTTTGATTCCGAAGTTGAATCTGAGTCCCCTCCCCACAGTCAATTAAAAAAATATGGTCTTTGACCTCCAAAACTTGAGAGGTGGTATGGGCATTTTCTAAAGGCGTTGCAGAATGACAGCCGAGAATATTAAGTTTCATATGGATAGCCCGAGATCTCTTTGAATTTGCTCCATCTGAATATAATCATCAGCCTCAATAAGTGAAGGAACAATATTTAGTAATTCTATATTGGCGATATTTGGAATCTCTTTTAGTACAACAACCATACAAAAACCATTGTTGACAATCTCTTGGTGGATATGGTTTAGGGACGATACAATAGCCTCGTCTATTGTTTCAAAGGATGACAAATCAAGAATTATATCAGAGTTAAAGTTGGAGGATAACAAATCAGAACCAAATGCATCCTCTTGGCTATTTTCAGGTTTTAGGTACCAATGGGTATCCTTATTTTCTGAGATCATGTGGATGGAATATTTAGTTTGGCAACCAGCAGATAAATAATGGCCATTCTAATGGCGACCCCATTTTCAACTTGATCCAATATGATGGCATTTTTGGAGTCGGCCACATCGGAAGTCAGTTCCACTCCCCGATTAATCGGGCCGGGATGCAACAAAACAATTTCCTTTTTAATACTCCCTAACTTTTTTGCGTTTAGACCATAAAGTTGCGCATATTCGCGGGTAGATGGGAAATAATTTAAATCCATTCTTTCATTTTGAACCCGGAGCATATTGACAGCATCACACCATTTTAGGGTTTGAATCAAATCCGTACTAACCCCAACTCCAAGAGCTTCAATGTGTTTTGGAATCAATGATTTAGGGCCACAAAGTTGTACTTGGGCTCCCAACATTTTTAAGGCATAGATGTTTGATAAGGCCACTCTGGAATGGAGGATGTCTCCCACAATGGCGATCTTTTTTCCCTTCAGTTCACCCAGTTTTTCTTTGATAGAATAGGCATCCAATAAGGCTTGAGAAGGATGTTCATGGGTACCATCACCAGCATTAATAATACAGGCGTCTACATTTTTGGAGAGGAACAAAGCCGCTCCAGGATTGGGATGTCGCATTACCACCACATCTACCTTCATGGCCAAAATATTGTTGACGGTATCTATCAAGGTTTCTCCTTTTTTGACAGAAGATTGGGAGGCGGAAAAGTTGATCACATCAGCGCTCAATCGCTTTTCAGCCAGCTCAAAGGAAAGCTTGGTGCGGGTACTGTTTTCAAAAAATAAGTTGGCAATAGTGATGTCTCTCAGACTGGGTACTTTTTTGATGGGACGATTGATCACTTCTTTGAAATGGTCAGCCGTATTAAAAATCAACTGAATATCTGCCTCACTGAGGTATTTGATACCCAATAAATGATCGACACTTAGCTGTTCCATATTCTATCTTTTTTCAATAAAAACGGTGTCTTCTTTTGATTGTCCTTTCCATTCCACCCTGACTTTATCCCCTTCCAAAGCATCGACTTGAACGCCAATATAGTCTGGCTGAATGGGAAGATCACGACTGAATCTACGGTCGATCAAAACCAAGAGTTGAATGTCGTTGGGACGACCGTAATAATCCAAAGCAGTCAATGCAGCTCTAATACTTCTTCCCGTATAGAGAACATCATCAATGATCACCACAGACTTACCCTCTATGGGTACTTCCATTTCAGAAGATGAAGGAGAGAGAGTTTTGTCAAATCGTCTAAAATCATCTCTAAAAAAGGTAATGTCTAATTTTCCGTTAATGACTTTTTGGAGACCGTAATCGTTTTCCAACAGTTCCACCAAACGATGTAACAAGTGAATACCTCTGGGTTGTAAACCCACCAAAACTACTTCATCAAAATCATTGAATTTTTCTATCAACTGGCTGGCCAGTCGTTTGAGAATGATCTCTATTTTTTTATGAGACAGCAGTACTCTGGGAGACATTAGGAATTATTGATAGGACAAAAGTATCATTTTTTAATGAATCCATTCAACAAAAAAACCCTTCCAAAGGAAGGGTTGTAACTTTAAGAATAATAATTTATCCTAGCTGTTGTCTTTCATTTTCTGCTTTAAGTCTGCCAAAGCATCTAAATCACCCAATGTGGTTCTTTCAGAATTATTTTCTTTGACTTTCTTTGAAGCCCTGCTATAATTGAGCTTTTCTTGCTCTTTAAACAAGTTGGTATGAGAAGCAACAACGCGCTTGAACTCTTTATTGAATTCGATGATTTTAAACTCGGCTTCCTCTCCTTTGGTCAATTTAGAACCATCTTCTTTCTCCATATGTCTTTGTGGAACAAATGCGATCACATCCTCGTTAAACTTAATGGTTGCCCCTTTGTCAACGATTTCAGTGATGGAGGTCTTGTGAATAGAATCCAAAGCAAACTCATCAGCATATTTATCCCAAGGATTTTCTTGGGTTTGCTTGTGACCTAGGCTTAGTTTTCTACCTTTTACGTCAAGTTCCAATACTACAACTTCGATCTCGTCGGCCAAGGTCAAAAGTTCAGACGGATGCTTCACTTTCTTGGTCCAAGACAAATCAGAGATATAAACCAATCCATCTACACCTTCTTCTAATTCAATAAACACTCCAAAGTTGGTAAAGTTTCTGACAATTCCTTTGTGTTTGGAACCTACAGGGTATTTGGTGGTAATATCAGTCCATGGGTCGGGAGTAAGTTGTTTGATTCCCAAAGACATTTTTCGGGTTTCGCGATCCAAGCTCAACAAAACAGCATCTACTTCATCTCCCACATTAACAAAGTCTTGTGCAGACCTTAAATGGGTTGACCATGACATTTCAGAAACGTGAACCAATCCTTCTACTCCTTCTTCTATTTCGACAAAAGCACCATAGTCGGCAATTACGACCACTTTTCCTTTGACTTGGTCTCCTTCTTTGAGCTCTTCACTCAATCGATCCCAAGGATGAGAACTTAATTGTTTCAAGCCTAGTTGAATTCTTGACTTATCATCATCAAAGTCAAGGATTACAACATTGAGTTTTTGATCCAACTCCAGTATTTCGTTAGGGTGGTTGATTCGGCTCCATGACAAATCTGTAATGTGAACTAATCCATCTACACCTCCAAGGTCTACAAACACTCCGTAGGAAGTAATATTCTTCACCGTACCCTCTAGTACTTGTCCTTTCTCTAACTGACCAATGATCTCTTTCTTTTGTACTTCAAGATCGGCCTCAATCAATGCTTTGTGAGAGACAACAACGTTTTTGAATTCGTGGTTGATTTTAACCACTTTGAATTCCATAGTTTTATCAACATATTGATCGTAATCTCTAATGGGCTTCACATCAATTTGAGAACCGGGCAAGAAAGCCTCAATACCAAAAACATCAACGATCATTCCACCTTTGGTCCGACATTTCACAAAACCATTTACGATTTCGCCGTTGTCGTGGGCATTGTTAACACGATCCCAAGCCTTGATAACACGGGCTTTTCTGTGTGATAGAATCAGTTGTCCCGTTTTGTCTTCGCGGGTATCTACGATTACTTCTACTTTGTCTCCAACTTTAAGGTTGGGGTTATATCTGAATTCGTTGAGTGAAATTACACCCTCAGATTTGGCGTTGATATCGATAATAGCCTCACGATCTGTCATATGGACAATGGTTCCCTCCAACAAATCCTCGTCAGCAGTATCAACAAAGTTTTCAGCCACCAAAGCTTCAAACTCCTTCAACTGATCATCTTCAATTACATCAATACCTTCTTGATAGTTGTGCCAATTAAAATTTTCTAGAAAGTCGTCTTTCTCAACGGCCGCTGCTACTTTTGATTTCGCCGGGGTTGATTCTTCTTTAGGAGCAACAACAACTTCCTCTTGGGCAACAGTTTCCTCAACAACCTCAGCTTTCTTTACTTCAGCTTCTTTAGAAGCAGTAGTTGTTTTTTTTGCAGGGGTACTTTTCTTAGCTGCAGTAGTTTTTTTGGTTGTAGTGGTTTTTTTAGTTGTAGTGGTTTTTTTTGCGGCAGTAGTTTTTTTTGCGGCCGCTTTTTTCGGTTCTTCAACTTTTTCTTCAGTAGATTTTTTGGTTGAAGTGGTTTTTTTCTCAGCCATGGCTGTGATAAATTTTGTATTCTGGCATTCGGGAAACTTAATCGAAACGACAGAAGCTGTTAATATTGTTTTACTACTCTTTTATTTCCCTATCAATTTAAGAGTGCGCAAATTTAATAGGAATATGCTTATTAACAAATATTTAAGGATTTTATTTGGCATCTATTTTTTCTACCAAATGAGTAAATAATTGGTCGGTAGTCAATTCAGAAGTATCAATCTCTATGGCGTCGTCTGCCTTGCGAAGTGGGGCAACATCTCTACTGCTATCTGTTTGATCTCGATGAAGTAGATTATTCAATACTTCCTCAAGGGTCGTTTCTTGGCCTTGAGCTTTGAGTTCTTCGTAACGCCTTTGAGCCCTGACCTCTGGTCGAGCAGTAAAAAAGAACTTGTGATCAGCATTGGGAAACACCACTGTTCCAATGTCTCTGCCGTCCATCACTATACCGTTTTCTAGTGCCATTTGTCGCTGTTGATGGAGTAAAAATTTTCGAACAAAGGGCAGAGCGGCAATGGTACTGACATCATCAGACACGCGAGGGTGTCTGATTTTTTGAGAGATGTTTTCACCATTTAGATATAAATCCCCTGCGGGTTCTAACCTCAGATCTAGCCCCTCCAATGCATCCCTGAATGCTTTTTGATGGAGCTCGTTGTCTTTTAAAAAACCTTTTTCTAAGGCAAAAAAAGTAACTCCACGATACAAAGCACCAGAATCAATAAAAGTAAGATGGTAATGCCGTGAAAGCATTTTGGCCAATGTACTTTTCCCAGTAGAGGCATATCCATCGATGGCGATAACTTTGCGTGAATTCAATGAACTATGATTTAAATGTCTTTGCATGCAGTACTTTTTTGGAAAGTATCGCAATATCCAGTACTTCTTTCATTTCCTTAACATAGTGGAAAGTCAAGCCTTTTAAGTATTTCTCGTTGATTTGGTCGATATCCTTTTTATTGTCCTGGCATAAAATAATTTCTTTGATTTTAGACCTTTTGGCAGCAAGGATTTTTTCCTTGATTCCCCCCACTGGAAGAACTTTTCCCCTAAGGGTAATTTCCCCTGTCATTGCCAATTTACTTTTAACTCTTTTTTGAGTAAAAAGTGAAACTAAAGAGGTGAGCATGGTAATACCTGCACTTGGACCATCCTTTGGAGTGGCTCCCTCAGGAACATGAATATGGACATTGTATTGATCAAATGCAAATTTTTCCAGACCCAATAGGCCTTTGCTTGATTTGATAAACTCCATAGCAATGGTGGCTGATTCTTTCATTACCTTACCTAAGTTTCCAGTAATGGAAAGCTGCCCTTTTCCTTCAGAAATCGCAGACTCAATAAAAAGGATATCTCCTCCTACCGAAGTCCATGCCAAGCCTGTTACAACTCCGGCCACATGATTGTTTTCGTAGAGGTCACGGTGTACCTTTTCTGGACCCAAAATCTCAACCAAATCCTCAGGAACAGGATTGGTTTTGTAGTCCTCTTCCATAGCAATAGACTTGGCAGCATATCGAACCGCCTTGGCTACTTGCTTTTCAAGACCTCTCACTCCCGACTCGCGTGTATATCCCTCAACCATTTTATCCAAAACGGCCTTACTCAAGTTCAGTTGTTTGTTATTTAATCCGTGTTCTTTGAGCTGTTTGGGTAACAAGTGTCTTTTGGCTATGGCAGACTTTTCTTCCAATGTATAGCCCGAAATATTAATCATTTCCATTCGATCCCTTAGGGCTGGATGGATGGGTGATAAGCTATTTGCAGTGGCAACAAACATAACTTTGGATAGATCGTATCCCATCTCTAGGAAATTATCGTAAAAAGCGGTGTTTTGCTCAGGATCCAACACTTCAAGCAAAGCTGCTGCTGGATCTCCTTGAACACCTGTACTCACCTTGTCAATTTCATCCAAAACGAAGACAGGGTTTGAAGTACCTGCTTTTTTCAAACTTTGAATGATACGTCCAGGTAAAGCACCTATGTAAGTTTTACGGTGCCCTCTGATTTCGGCTTCGTCACGCATTCCCCCTAGGGAAATTCTAACATAAGATCGACCCAAAGCCTCTGCAATAGATTTTCCCAGCGAAGTTTTACCAACCCCAGGAGGGCCAAACAAACACAAAATGGGAGACTTCATGTCGTTGCGGAGTTTTAAGACCGCCAAATACTCTATAATGCGTTTCTTGACGTCCTCCAACCCAAAATGATCACGATCGAGAATCTTTTGGGCCTTCTTTAGATCAAATTTGTCCTTTGAAAATTCATTCCAAGGTAGGTCGAGAAAAAGATCCAAATAATTTCGCTGTACAGAATATTCTGCCACCTGAGGATTCATGCGCTGGAGTTTGGCCAATTCTTTACCAAACTGGACTCCAACCGCTTTATCCCATTTTTTTTCTTTGGAACGCATCCGCATTTCTTCAACCTCTTCCTCAAAAGAAACGACTCCCAACTCCTCCTGGATGGTTTTCATCTGTTGATTGAGATAATATTCTCTTTGTTGCTGATCCAAGTCTGTCCTAACCTTGGATTGAATATCATTTTTTAATTCTAATTTTTGATATTCTACATTCATTAGTTTGAGACATTCAATAGCACTCTCCTGAAGATCAAAAATGGACAAAACCCTTTGTTTCTCTGTAACGGATAGATTCATATTGGAAGAAACAAAATTGATCAAAAAAGCATGGCTTTGAATGTTCTTAATGGCAAAAGATGCTTCTGATGGAATGTTTGGATTTTCCTGAATAATCTTTAGTGCCATATCCTTTATAGAGTCGATAATGGCCTTAAACTTCGAATTGTCTTTTGCAGGAAAAGTTTCCTCTACAGGTTTAATGGAAGCTTTTAAATAGGGATCTTCCTTGGTAATGCTTTGGATTTCAAATCTTCTTTTCCCCTGAATAATAACCGTTGTATTGCCATCGGGCATTTTGAGAACCCTAAGGATTTGCGCTACTGTTCCGAGCGAATATATATCTGAGGGTGAAGGATTTTCGACATTCTGATCCTTTTGCGCCACAACTCCAATAATTTTATCAGATTTGTTAGCATCCTTGATCAGTTGAATGGATTTGTCTCTTCCTGCGGTAATGGGGATTACCACTCCCGGAAAAAGCACCGTATTTCTGAGCGGGAGTATCGCTACTTCCTCGGGTAATTCTTCATTTCTAAGTGCTTCCTCATCTTCAGTAGTTAGCAAGGGAATGAGCTCTGCCTCCGCTTCAATATCCTGAAGTGTCAAATTGTCAAATGATGTAAAACTAGATTTGGCCATATATTAATTTTCAGTCAAGTTGTCATGTGGTTTAGTCTTTATGCCTTATTAGCTAAAGAAAAATAGACCATATGAGCTTTTACGTTAAATATGTTCAATTGTTATGCCAACACTGTAAAATGAACTTATTTTACTGAACGATTGTTAGGAATTCGATACAATAGCAGAGCCCCTGATACAAAAAGAACAATAAAGAATAAGATTGCGTTACGCATACTTCCTGTAAACTGATCAATGGTTCCAAATATGGCCATCCCTATAATAATTCCCACTTTTTCAGTCACATCATAAAAACTAAAGAAAGAGGTTGTATCATTTGTTTCGGGGATTAACTTAGAATAGGTTGATCGGGACAAAGACTGTATTCCTCCCATTACCATACCTACTCCAACCGCTGCAACATAAAACTCCACGGGGGTTCTTATAAAAAAAGCGAATATGCACAACACAGCCCAAATAAAATTGACAACTATCAAAGTAGAAATATTACCAAATCTTTTGGAGACTGCTGCAGTAGCATAGGCTCCAAAAATAGCAACGATTTGAATCAATAAAATACTAACAATCAAACCTATTGTTTTTTGTTGGGTATCCACCCACATGATTTCCTCTTCACCAAAATAGGTAGCAATCAAAATAACCGTCTGAAGAGCTGTGCTATAAACAAAAAATGCGGGGAGAAACTTCTTTAAAATAGGATAATCTTTTAGCTGATGCCAGACTTTTTTGAGTTCTAAAAATCCATTCCAAAAAACATCTTTAGTGACCTTGCCATCTTTATTGCCTTTGGGGAGGTGATAAAATGCATATTGGCTGAACGAAGCCCACCAAATACCCACACTGATAAAAGAATATTTCATGGCTTTTAGCGAGGATTCTACTGGGGTTCCCGTAATACCATACCAATCGGGCTGCATTACCATCGATAAATTAAAAATCAACAACAATACACTACCTATATACCCCATTGAAAAACCTCTCGCACTGGCCAAATCTTGCTGTTCGGGATGGGCAATATCCGGCAAATAGGAATTGTAAAAGACCAAACTGGCCCAAAAACCAATCAGCGCTAGGAAATAAAAAAACAAACCCATGTAGATGCTATCCAATTCAAAGAAATATAGTCCCATACAGGAAATGGATCCTGTATAGACAAAAATTTTCATAAACCGCTTTTTGTTTCCTATGTAATCCGCTATACCTGAAAGCAAAGGAGAATTGAAAGCTACAACCACAAAGGCCATAGCTGTTACAAAACTGATCAATGCGGTGTTTTTAAAATCGTATCCCAAAAACTCAATGGTATTGATATCCTCTGATATAGCACTATAGTAAATAGGAAAAACGGTAGAACTGATGACTAATGGATAAACCGAATTGGCCCAATCATAGGAAGCCCAGGCATTAATTAATTTGGAATTTCCTTTTTCCAATCGATTTTTTCTTTCCATTAGCTCCAAATGATAAACTGGCACAATTTATGAATTCATTTGTTTTGAGCTAGGGTAATGAATTTATTTTTTAAAATCATTTACCTTTAATTGAAAATAAAATTTAAATGAAATGATGATGAAAAACCGAGTTCTATTTTTTATTACAGTTCTACTGATTGGCTGTAACGGAGTATCTCAAGAAAAGAAATCCAAAGAGGACAAAAGCTATGAGGTCAAAAAAACTGATCAACAATGGAAGGAAGAACTTCCAAAAATGTCATACTTGGTTTTGAGAAAAGCAGCTACCGAATATCCATTTACCGGCAAATACAACAATCATAAAGCAAAAGGGACATACACTTGCGCAGGTTGTAATACCCCGCTGTATAAATCAGAAAACAAATACGATTCTAAGTGTGGATGGCCTTCATTTGATCGTGCATTGGAGACCAACATTGAATATGATGTGGATTATAAACTAGGCTATGCAAGAACAGAACTTAAATGCAATAAATGTGGTGGTCACTTAGGTCATGTATTCAACGACGGTCCAAAAGAAACTACAGGAAAAAGACATTGTATCAACTCCGCAGCACTAAACTTTTCACCCAATGAGTAAAAAAAATAAATACCCCATCGAAAAATCAGAAAAAGCGTGGCAGGAAGAACTTAGTCCCGAAGAGTTTAACATCCTGCGAAAAAAAGGCACTGAGTATCCCTTTAGCGGTAAATTTAATGACCACTATGAGAAAGGAACCTACTTGTGTAAAGGATGTGGAATGCCACTCTATGAGAGCGATAGTAAATTTGACAGTCATTGTGGTTGGCCCAGTTATGACCAATCCATTGAAGGAGCTTTGGAATTGATACCAGATCACTCGGGCGGGAGGCTTAGAACAGAGATTGTATGTGCCAACTGTGGTGGACATCAAGGTCATGTTTTTAATGATGGACCCACCAAAACTGGGCTGCGCTATTGCGTCAATTCTGCCAGTATTAATTTTATAAAAAAGGCTGATTAAACAATCGGCATAAAATAACCAACAGTTTCTTAAATTTGTACTGAATTTAAACTTCAATCCACATGAATGAATATGATGTAATTGTAATTGGAACAGGTCCTGGCGGCTACGTAACTGCGATCAGAGCTTCACAGTTGGGACTCAAAACCGCTGTAGTAGAAAAAGAAAGCTTGGGAGGGGTTTGTCTTAATTGGGGATGTATTCCCACCAAAGCATTACTGAAATCGGCACAAGTTTTCAATTATCTGAAGCATGCTGAAGATTATGGATTGAAAGTCAAAGAATATGACAAGGATTTCGATGCTGTCGTCAACAGAAGTAGAAATGTAGCTGCAGGCATGAGTAAGGGCGTACAATTTTTGATGAAAAAAAATAAAATTGATGTGATCGAAGGTCATGGAAAAGTCCTTGCTGGAAAGAAAATTAGTGTCACCCAAGGAGAAAAAACAGAAGAGTACAAGGCCAAGCACATCATTATTGCGACGGGAGCTAAATCAAGAGTTCTGCCGAGCCTACCACAAGACGGTAAAAAAGTAATTGGGTACCGTGAGGCCATGACCTTGCCCCAGCAACCCAAAAAACTCATCGTCGTTGGGTCAGGAGCAATAGGAATAGAATTTGCCTATTTCTACAACGCCATGGGCACAGAAGTTACCATTGTAGAGTATGTAGACCGTATCGTCCCCATAGAAGATGAAGAAGTTTCAAAACAATTGGAAAAAAGCTTTAAAAAGAGTGGTATCAATATAATGACCAGCGCTGAAGTTACTGCAGTGGACACCTCAGGTAAAGGTGTAAAAGCTACCATCAAAACAGCCAAAGGAGAAGAAGTCCTTAATGCTGATGTGGTTCTATCTGCGGTGGGGATCAAATCCAACATTGAAAACCTAGGACTCGAAGATTTGGGCATTGCTGTGGACAAGGATAAAATTTTAGTCAATGACTTTTACCAAACTAATCTACCGGGATATTATGCCATTGGAGATGTCACTTCGGGACAGGCCTTGGCTCACGTGGCCTCTGCCGAAGGAATTCTCTGTGTAGAAAAAATTGCAGGCCATCAGGTGGAACCACTCGACTATGGAAACATTCCTGGCTGTACCTATTGCTTTCCAGAGATAGCCTCCGTTGGATTGACCGAAGCTCAGGCTAAAGATAAAGGTTATGAAATCAAAGTGGGTAAATTCCCTTTTTCTGCCTCAGGAAAAGCGCAAGCAGGAGGAACCTCCGAAGGATTTGTCAAAGTAATCTTTGATGCCAAATACGGTGAGTGGCTAGGATGCCATATGATTGGCGTTGGCGTTACGGATATGATCGCCGAAGCCGTTTTAGGTCGAAAACTTGAAACCACAGGACACGAAGTCCTCAAAACAGTGCATCCTCATCCCACCATGAGTGAGGCGGTTATGGAAGCTGTTGCGGATGCCTATGACGAGGTCATTCACCTCTAAGATTTCAGAAAAGATTCAATTCCCAAACGGTAACTGTCTAACCCAAAGCCAACGATGATTCCCTTGGCTACATTAGAGATAAATGATTTATGCCTAAAATCTTCTCTGGAAAAGGTATTGGAAATGTGAATTTCAATTACAGGAGTGTCAATCGCCTTGATTGCATCTCCAATTCCTACAGAGGTATGGGTGTATGCAGCAGCATTTAATAAAATTCCGTCGCATGAAAATCCCTCCTTCTGAATTCGATCTATAAGCTCGCCTTCAATATTGGATTGAAAATAGTCAAACTCGATCTGAGGGTATGCTGATTTCAGACCTTCATAAAACTGTTCAAAGGTTTGGTCTCCATAAATCCCAGGCTCACGGAGTCCCAGAAGATTAAGATTAGGACCATTGATAATGACTATTTTCATTTTTTTGTTTTGTCAAAATTAACCAATTATTTGTTTTTAAATTATTTTTAAGGCTAGATTCAAAGAAGTGAGTGTTCAAAAAAATATGTGTTTATGAATAAAAAATTTAATAAATTTACCCAACCTCAATCTTTACCATTATGTCTAAAAAAGAACAATTCTACGAAAACGATGGATCTATTCCATCAATTGAAGACTCTCCTATTTTCATCCCTAACGAAAGTTATATAGAGGGTTATCTTAAATCAAGCAAGTCCATTAAACTGGAATGTAATTTTACAGGAACAATTTTTACTTCAAAAAAATTGTTGATTGAAAAATCTGCAACTATGAATGGCGATGCCATTTGTAACGATCTCGTCTTAGAGGGAAAAATGGGTGGTAATATTTTTTGTAGCGGACATGTTGAATTTTCTGAAGGATCAATATTCAATGGGAAAATTTACACCTCTACTTTTAAGAATTTAACCCAAGAAAATTCAGATTTTGTGGTTCAAATTCCTAACCAAAAAATTCTTTCTGAAGTTAAAAACAACATCAATCAACTCAATACTGAAATTGGCCTAACATCAGATGAGATTTTATCCGAAGTCAGGAATTTGTTCTATGATAATGTTTTCTCAGCACGCAAAAACCCTCACGATGAAATCATCAACCCTTTTACAGAACAGTTGAATAAGGGAGGAAAACATATAAACACAAAGAAGCGAGTTAGTCAAGAAATGAAATCTTTACAAAAAAAATCGGAAGAAAATTCCAAAACTGAATAAGCAGTCAACTAATAAAGTTAATATTTTTAGAATACTTAACTTTATGGGGATTTGAACTGGAAAACACATATCGTTGATTACGAATTCTACCTGCGGATTGAGCGAGGCTTGGCAGAGAACACAGTCAAAAATTACATTACAGACATTTTCGCTTTGGCTAAGTTCATATCCTTCAACAATATTGAGGAACAGCCCCAAAATTGCTCTAAGGAAACACTACAACAATTTATCTATCAGCAGTTAAAATCTGTTAGTCCCAATAGTCAAGCAAGGAAAATTTCTGCCCTAAAGAGTTTCTTTAACTTTCTCATCTCCGAAAAGTTAAGATCTGATTCTCCAGCTGATTTGATTGAAGGGCCTAAATTGGGAAGAAAACTACCAGTAACTCTCAATTTAATGGAAATTGAAAAAATTCTTCTTTCCATTGAATTACATCTCCCCAATGGACACAGGAACAGAGCCATTATAGAAACATTGTACGGAAGTGGTTTAAGGGTCAGTGAACTGGTGAATTTAACTTTGTCGAATATCTTTTTTAAGGAGGATCTTATAAGGGTAACGGGTAAGGGAGATAAACAAAGATTGGTTCCTATTGGCAGTTACTCCAAAAAGTTTATACAGATTTATAAAGATGAAATCAGATGTTTAAAAAAAATTAAGACAGAAGACAATGATGTTCTATTCCTCAATAGAAATGGAGGGAAAATAACCCGTGCCATGATTTTTACTATTGTTAAGGATGCTGCGGCAAAAGCGGGAATAGACAAAAAGATTAGTCCACACACCTTTAGGCATTCGTTTGCAACTCATTTACTGGAAAATGGGGCAGACCTGAGGACGATTCAAATTTTGATGGGTCATGAAAGTATAACCACTACAGAAATTTACACACACCTTGACAACAAACATTTAAAGAAAGTAATGGAGAAATTTCATCCAAGAAATCAATAGATTGACTTATTGACCCACGACCAACCTAAAACCTTCTCCGTGAATATTTAAAATTTCAACCTTAGCATCTGTTTTTAAATATTTTCGAAGTTTGGCTATATAGACATCCATACTCCTAGAAGTAAAGTAACTGTCATCCCTCCAAATTTTATTCAAAGCCAATTCTCTCGGAAGCAAATCATTAACATGCAACACTAAGAGTCGTAACAGTTGATTTTCTTTAGGAGAAAGTTTAACGGACTCCTCCCCGCCATAAGTTAGAAATCGCAGTTTTGAATTGAATTTAAATTTTCCAATTTCAAACTCATAAACATCTGATTCTGGAACATTAAAAAAGTTTTTACGATTTAAAATGGCTTTAATTTTGGCGAGAAGCACCTCAGAATCAAAAGGTTTGGTCAAGTAATCATCGGCACCAATTTTAAAACCTCGCAAAACATCCTCCTTTAGTGTTTTTGCTGACAAGAAAAACAAGGGGATCGTTTCATTTTTTTCTCTTATCTCTTTCCCCAATGTAAAACCATCTTTGAAAGGCATCATTACATCAAGGATACAAAGGTCAAAGTTTTCCTTTTGAAACTTTTCCATTCCCTCAATTCCATTTTTGGCCAAAACAACGAAATAATCATTGAGAATCAAGTAGTCTTTGAGAATATTTCCAAAATTGAAATCGTCCTCAACTATTAAAATTTTCTTTTGTTCAGCATTCATAGGCATTAGTTTTTAATGATATTAGAGCAGTGGTATTGATATTACAAAAGTCGTTCCCTCTCCAATTTTACTCATTAATTGGATATCCCCGCCATGGATTTCAACTATTTTCTTCACGTAAGAAAGTCCTAAGCCGTGGCCTTTGACATTGTGAATATTTCCACCTTGTTGGCGAAAGAACTTTTCAAATATGTGTTTTTGAGTATTGGAATCCATACCAATTCCATGATCTTTTATTTTTAAACAAATCATCTTGTCCTCACATGAGCTACTGATGCTGATATCAGGAACTCCATCGGAATACTTTATCGCATTGTCTAGCAGGTTGACAATTAGGTTCGTAAAATGGTTCAAATTCCCTCTGAATAGGGTTTGCGGTGCGTCGAGTTGAGTAACGATACTTCCTTTCTGATTTTTTACGATCAAATCTACTCGGCGAAGTGCATCCTCAACCGCATCGTGAATATCTACCTCTGATAATTCGATCGGAGATGAGCTTTTTTCGAGTCTCGAAATCATCAAAACATTTTCAACTTGAGCGAGCATACGTTGATTTTCCTCTCTGATCATTTTGACATAGCTCAATAACTTAGTCTTCGTACTTTGTGTCTTGGGATTAGAAATGGCATCCAAAGCCAAATTGATGGTAGCTATTGGAGTTTTGAACTCATGAGACATATTGTTGATGAAATCAGATTTCATCTCTGAGACCTTTTTCTGTCGAATGATTTGATAGATTGCAGTCGTCGATACTATGATGATAAATAAGGTAAGGAAAATTGATAATCCCGCCACACTCAGAATGGAAGAAAAAACAAACTGATCCCTATTCGGAAATGTAACAACCAGTTTATAGGGAGGTTGACCCTTGTCTTGCATAAATATGGGGGATTCATATCTTGATCCGCTCTGATTCTCAGAATATTCGTTAGATTTTACCTTGGTGGCTAAACCGTTGTTGTAAATGCCGAACTCGTAATAATTTAAAATATTTCGAGCTTTAAATTCCTGGTCCAATAAGAGCTTCAACTCTTCCGATCGTATTCGCTTATGAACGGGCAAAGTTGAGGAATAATCCAGATAAGCAGAACGAACAATTTCTTGATCAAAAATACTCATTCTTTCAACCGATTTCAATTTGGTGATTGACGTAGCAACCCTATTCTCTCGGTTAAAAATTTTATCCTTACTCAGAATGGTTGTCGTTTTTACTTGTTTGTAATCCTTTAACTTATCATTACTCAATTCAGGATTAATGTCAGAAAGATTAATGTTGTAATCCTCCTCAAGAATACCAAAAGCATAAAAAGAGGTCAAATTCGAGCTGATATCATCCTCATTATCGACAAACAAAAAAATATCGGTAAAATTGGATTCGTCGGGGGAACCAATAGAGTCAATTAACTGTTGGTAAGCGGCGATATAATCTGAAATTTCAAGGTCTTGGACTTTGGTAGATACTGATTTAAGAGACTGACTTACGGCCAGAGTAAACTCTTCTTCCTTATTTTCAAACGCAGTAATGATCCAATAAGCCTGAACGACAATTACTGCCACCAAGGATACAATCATTAGAGTCACCAATAAAATGAAAAAATCTTTTTTCAAAAGCTCAAATTATTTTTCAAGGTAAATTTCATCAAAATAGATCAGTTCATAGCTTAATGTATTGTTAATAAAGTTAATTATTAAAGAACCAATAGCTTTTGATGAATTTCGTCTATCTTTTTTAACGTTTTATCCCAGTCAATATTGTTGATCACATAATCCGCCAATTGAATCTTTTTTTCATCACTCCATTGATGATTCATTCTGGATTTTATAAGCGCCGCATTTGTTTTTTCTCTTTTCATCACCCTTTCTGTCCTCAGCTTTTCTGGAGCTGTAACCAATATGGTGGCGTCACAATCTTTTGCTGCACCAGTTTCAAAAAGAATGGCAGCCTCTTTGATCACATAGACGGCATCTTGTTGATCTACAAATGACTGAAAATCTTTCTTAACTCTTGGATGAACCAACGCATTTAATCGCTCTAGCTTACTTTTATCTGCAAAAACCAAATCTGCGAGTTTACTTCGGTTCAGTTTATCATTCTCATAAATTTCATCTCCAAACAAAGCTTTGATTTGATGGATCAATTCCAAATCTTCATGCATCAATTTTTTGGCCCTACTGTCAGATTCGTAACAAGGCACTCCAAAGGATGAAAAAACCGACAATACTGCCGATTTCCCACTTCCAATACCTCCAGTAAGACCAATAATTTTCATTTTCTAATCAAATAATCCACTTTTTTGGATTTCCACCTCACCTTACTCACGCCCTCGGGTTTCATTTCCATAAACACCTCCAAGGAATTTTGTTCTGTCGTTTGCGCTTGATTATAATCACAGCTAAACTTGAAATCAGCTGCTGAGATGCTTTCAGCTTTGTCAACCAAAACCAGGAAGGTAACTTTTAAAGATTGAGGAAATAATTTAATTGATAGTGAATCTGGGAGATTTTTAATGTTGATAAAAGCATCAATGGATTTTTCGGTAAAACGCTTCACTGTAGTTTTTATCAAGACTGTTTCTGTTTCATATCGGATTTGATCTACGGGCATTAGTTTGACCTTTTCTTCTATATCATTGTCAATATTCTGCTCTAATAAAGGTTCAACCCATAGTCTTTTCAAAGCAGTTACTTTTTTGGAAGGTCCATAAACCCATACACTATCAGGTTCGATAACCCACTCCCCTGCTTGGTCGTATCCAGGTTTAAAGTTGATTTTATCGGGGGGTGTTACCGGTATTTTTATTCTTTTTAACTTACTAAAAGAAAAGTTCAATTGAGAGGGTGAAACGCTATTGAGTCTTGCCTTTTGATAGAACTGTTTTTGCAGGCTGAACTTTTGATCCATCAGGTCAATTACAGCTAAATTACTACTGTATTCTGCATTTTCTATCGAAACATTGATGTGATTTTTGAAAAAGTGATAGACCAAAAGTTCAAAACCACTGGCGGTTATATCCGCTTTAATTTTTGACGCTACATCCTGATCCAAAACAATTATAGGGGGAATGTCTATAAAAATGACATCGAGTTCAACGGAGGAGCTGTAAGTGTTGGAAAGTTTGGTGATGATCCAAAACACAAAGGATATTGCAAAAAAAAATGAAAAAAACCTTAATCTTTTTTTTCCTGGAAATCTTAATCTGAAATACTCAAAATTTCGCTGCATTGTTTTTTATTCATAATCCTATGGGAAATCTTATTGGCCTTTTTCCAAGGCATCAATGATTTCCTGGCTGACCCCAACGTTTGAAAATCCACCATCGTGATAAAGATTCTGAAGGGTTACTTTTTTGGTGTAATCAGAAAACATCATAACGGTATATTGTGCACAATCCTCAGCAGTAGCATTTCCCAAGGGCGCAGTCTGTTCGGCATAATGAAGGAATCCATCCAATCCCTTGACCCCTTTTCCTGCGGTGGTCAATGTGGGAGATTGAGAGATGGTATTGACCCTCACTTTTTTGTCTTTACCAAAGAAGTAACCAAAACTTCTCGCAATAGATTCCAAATAGGCCTTATTGTCGGCCATATCATTGTAATTGGGGAAAGTTCTTTGTGCAGCAACATAGGAAAGGGCTAAAATACTACCCCAAGGGTTCATGGCATCATTTTTATAAAGGGTCTGCATCAATTTGTGAAAAGAAACGGAAGAAACATCCCAACCCTTGGTCATCCAATCGTGATTTAGGTCGGTATAGTGTCGTCCTTTTCTCACATTTACAGACATCCCGATGGAATGCAAAACGAAGTCTAATTTTCCTCCCAAATGCGATACGGATTGATCAACAAGATTTTCTAAGTCTTCCATGTTGGTGGCATCTGCAGGTATGACTAAACTTCCTGTTTTCTCTGCCAAATCGTTGATGGCTCCCATCCTCATAGCAACTGGAGCATTGGTCAGCACAAATTCGCCACCAGCAGCCTTAACCGCCTCAGCAGTTTTCCATGCAATGGATTGATCATCTAGTGCACCAAATATGATTCCTTTTTTACCTTCTAATATTTTATGAGACATGGATTATACTGTTAAATTGGATTTAAAGATACAGTTAATTGAGTAATTGCTTGGCATGATCTAGGGCAGTTCGTGTCAATTCTTCCCCTGATAGCATTTGTGCCAATTCTTTTATTCTATCCTCTTGATTTAACTCTTTGAGTTTGGTCACGGTGTTGTTACCCTTTACCTCTTTGTAAACCAAAAAGTGTTGTTTTCCTTTGGCGGCTACTTGAGGGAGGTGGGTAATGGTAAACACCTGCATGTTTTCTGACATATGGGCCATAATGTTAGCAATCTCATTTGAGACTGTTCCAGAGACTCCAGTATCAATTTCATCAAAAACAATACTAGGCAATTGTTTGAATCGGGATAGGATCGCTTTGATAGAAAGCATAATTCTAGACATCTCCCCACCTGAAGCCACTTTTTTGATAGGTTTGAAATCAGATCCCAAATTGGCAGAAAACAAGAAATCAATTTGCTCTTTTCCATTACTTAAAAATTGATCAACCGTTGTCAGATCAATCCTAAATCTGGCGTTTTGCATCCCCATCTTCGAAATGATTTGCTGCATTTGGTCACAAAACTTAGGAGAAGCCTGCTTTCGGTTTTCGTGCAATTGTTTGGATAAACCTTCCAACAATTGTTCCAATCCAGTCAGCCGATCTTTAAGGGCAGTGATCTTTTGTCCGAGGTCTTGCGTCTCCCCAAGTGTTTTTTCAAGTTGATCTCTCACTTGAATCAAATCCTGGATATTATCAACTTGATGTTTTTGAAAAAGATTCTGGATTTTATCCCACCGACCAGAAAGTCTCTCCAATTGTTCGGGATTACTTTCGAGTGTATCCTGCTTACTGATTAAATCCTCCAATATGTCTTTAAGCTCTATCGATAGACCATTGATTCGCTCCTTAAAAACATTCAAATTTTTGGATTTAGAGGCAGCATCATTCAGTAAGGTATTCAAACTGGAAAATTGGGTAAGCAGTCCTATTTGTTCCTCCTCAATCAAGTGAATTCCTTGAGAAAGATACTGCTGAATTGCCTCAACATTGGACAACTGATTAATCTCCTCCTCTAAAGGGGTCAGCATATCGGGGACTAATTCGTCACTGGCCAGTTCGTCATACAAAAACTGATTGTAATCTTGAGTTTTGATAGCCTCCTCGTTGAGTGACTTTAGATGCTCATACTCCTTATGAGTGTTTTGATATTCGCTGAGTTTGTTTTTGTATTCTTTGAGCGTTTCTTGATTTCCTGCAATAGCGTCCAATACCAAAAACTGATACTCATTTTTGAACAATGACTGATTTTCCATTTGAGAGTGTACATCGATCAATACTTCGCTCAATCGACCGAGAACATCTAGATTTACAGGAGTATCGTTGATAAAAGCCCTTGATTTTCCGCTAGGAATGATTTCTCTTCTCAATAGGGTTTCAGCCTCATAGTCGAGTCCATAGGCTTCAAAAAAGTTCTTAAGATTGTACTTGTCAATCAAAAAACTGGCCTCAATGACACACTTTTTTTGATTGTCTTTCAGCACACTCATATCTGCTCTTTTGCCTAAAACCAAACCAAGTCCACCCATGAGAATGGATTTTCCAGCACCCGTCTCTCCAGTAATGCAGGTCATGCCCGAATCAAAGGATATATCCAAATGCTCAATAAGAGCGTAATTCGAAATCTTTAGACTGGTAATCAATTGTAATTATTAAAGCTGTTATTCATCAAATATACTTGAGAAAAAAAATAATTTCAAAAAATGAAACTATTTAATTTGTTTCCACTGAGGTTGATAAAAAGGAGCTATTTTTTTTAACATCTTCGAAGCCCTATCAAAATCTACCTCAGGGCCATCCGAAAAAAGGTTGACAATTTCATCTGCCTTGGCATCAAAAAACATTTGTAATAGCATTGCATTGGGTCGACGATCGTATAGATTTTCAAGCGGGAGCAGTGCTTTAATAATATTTTTTTTGGCATCCAATGGTTTTTCGGTCATCAAATCCAAACCTTTGCGGTGATAGGTATAAAGTGCTTCTCTATACTCCCTAAAAGTGTTGGAGCGCATGGTATCACTTAGCCAGAAACGATTTCGGTTACTGTCATTCTGTTTCCATCCAAGGGCACCACTTTGTTGGGACAAATTGACAATTCGTTGGGCTTGCTCAAAATAAGGGTCTCCTCCTTTGAATCTAAGACTGTCAGCATTGATGCCCATAATGATGTAAACATAAAAACTTATCAAAGAAACCAAATTGGATTCAAAGGATGCTGGGCTAAAGAATAAGGGCTGAAATTCTTGGTAGGTGAAACTGATATCCTTGTCTAAAAAATTCAAAAGAGGACTGTCATAATTGGAATCAAAAATGGTTCTTTGGGATTGTATTTGCAAAGTACCTTCGAATTTAGACGCATTATAACTCGACAAATTGAGCACAAAACTACAAGTGATCTTTTCTTGTGGGAAAAAATCTTGATTGGACCAAGATTGTGAATTGATGAATTCATTGAGTGATCTCTCCAATGTCTCAAAAATTTGCTGATTGGTCTGATTGACCAAATCTGCATTTACAACAAATTGAGCATTGAGTTCTTGCCCAAAAGTTTTGATCAATGACAGGGTCAACAAAAAGGAGAAAAAGATTTTACGCATTTTGGGTCAGTATTTGAGAAAAGATGTCTTTGGCTACCAAAATTTTAGACTTTAGCTCAAAGGGAATAATGGTTTCATTTCGGTCAATATAAGTCACCTTATTGGAATCCACAGAAAAGCCAGCTCCAGGTTCATTGAGGGAATTTAGTACAATAGCATCCAGATTTTTGGACTTGATTTTTTTGATGGCATTGCTTATTTCATTCTCTGTTTCTAAGGCAAAGCCCAAAAGAAATTGTTTATTTTTAAGTTCGCCCATTTTGGCCAAAACATCAGGGGTTTTGTCTAACTCAATGGATTGTATTCCGTTTTCTTTTTTGATTTTTTGATCCCCCACATTTCGGGGTTTAAAATCTGCTACTGCAGCAGCTGCAATGGCGATATCTGTCTCAGCAAAATGCTCCAATGCATGGGCAAACATTTCTTCGGCAGTCAACACATTGTGTCGGTCGATATCGGGAGAGGCATCAAGCACAGTAGGCCCTGAGATGAGGGTCACATGTGCTCCCAATTGACGGGCTTCTTCTGCAAGTGCAAACCCCATTTTACCACTGGAGTGGTTACCGATAAAGCGAACGGGATCAATAGGCTCGTACGTTGGACCAGCTGTAATCAATACTTTTTTTCCGTAAAGCGGTAGCCCCGATTTCAGTTCCTCGCTGATATAACTAATGATTTCTTCTGGCTCCAACATTCTTCCTTTACCGTGTAAACCACTGGCCAAAAATCCCTCGCCTACAGGCAATACTTTCTTCCCAATACGATTTAATTCCGCTAAATTTTGTTGGTTTGCAGGATGGGCATACATGTCTAAGTCCATTGCGGGAGCAATATAAACCGGACAGGTACAAGATAAATAAGTAGCAATAAGAAGGTTGTTGCATTTGGCATGAACCATAGCAGAGAGGGTATTAGATGTAGCGGGAGCGATCAAAAACAAATCGGCCCATTTCCCTAATGCTACATGATCATTCCACACGGGATTGTCATGCATTTCCTCTGTAAAAGTAGAATATACCGGATGATTAGAAAGGGTAGAGAGTGTTAATGGAGTTACGAAATCTTTTGATGAAGGTGTCATGACAATCTTCACCTCCGCACCTTGGGATTTCAACAATCTAACGATAAGAGGGGTTTTATAAGCGGCTATACCACCGGAAATGCCCAGGAGGATTTTTTTTCCGCTTAGAACGCTCATAATTTATGCGTTGTTGTCCTCTGTACTTCTGTGGTAAATTTTATCATTCAACCACTCTTCAATCGCAATGGCATGCGGCTTGGGCAAACGCTCGTAAAACTTGGATACTTCTATTTGTTCTTTGTTCTCAAAAATCTCCTCCAAACTATCGTTATGGGTGGCAAACTCATCCAGTTTTTCGTGCAATTCTTTTCTGATGTCCAAATTGATTTGATTGGAGCGCTTGGAAATGATAGACAAGGCTTCGTAAATGTTTTCTGTTGGTGACTCTATCGCCTCTCGGTTGTAGGTTGAAGTCGAAGCAGGAGCATTAGAATTTCTGTATTTTGTCATGACTTATTCTTATTTTAGTTTGCAAATGTATTGATTTCTTTTTCGACCTTATCCATTTTTTCGCTTAGGTCTTCCTCAAAAAGAGTTTCAGGATAATAACGAACGATATTATTCTGTAATTGTCTAAGGTCAAGCAATCTTTGATATTTTTTGGATTGAATGCTATTGATGGCAATTTCGTATGATGCCAAAAACTTATAGTATAAAGCCTCTTCTCTGAATTTGGAACCAACAAATTCCGCAATAAAGTTATCCAAAGACTTTATCGCAGCTCTATAATCGTAGATCGTATAGTATTGTTTGGCAACTTCAAATTCTTTCTTTTCGACTTTATTCTGTAATTCACTAATGAGTTGGTTGCATTCATCGGTAAATTTAGATTCGGGGTAATTGTTCATAAAAATCTGAAGTTTTTCGATAGCTGTATGGGTCTCCTCCTGATCCAAACTGTATACAGGAGACATCATATAATGTGATTTTGCAGCATAAAAACTTGCATCTTCGAGTTTTTGGGATTTTGGAAATGACTTGATAAAACTTTCGAACTGGTAGGAGGCCAAATAATAATTTTTGGTTTGAAAATAAGAATCTGCAAAAAAGTAAACCAGCCTCTCAGCCTGAGGCTTACCTCTATAGGCTGGAACCAACTGTTCTAGGAGACGATTAGCTCTGCGGTACTCCCCTTTGTTATAATACTCCTCTGCCGCTTTATACTTTAAATTGTTATCATCGTTATTGAGTATTTTTTGATACTCGTTACAGGATGTAATAAAAACAAAGAATAGTGCTACTAATAGGTAAAGATTAAACTTGCTTGACATGGCGCGAAATTAATAAATTATTTACAGTTTTAATCAATTATTCAAAATGATAAAGCACTGAAATTCAATTAGGATTGAGTGGTTTGAATGGGCATGAGCTTTTTCAACTCCGCTTCCAAACGAAGGGTCAACGTTTTGGACGCACCTACCAAGGGAAGTCTTAAATGATTCTTACAAAGTCCCAAGGCTTCCATTAGAACTTTAATTCCTGTAGGATTCCCTTCAAAATAGATCATCCTTATTAGATCCAATAAATGGTATTGCATTGAATAGGCCTCTTCAACATTTCTTGAAATTCCTTGTTGAATGATTTTTGAATATGGTTCTGGTAGCGCATTGCCAATTACTGAAATTACACCTTTGGCACCTGCCAAAATCATAGGCAGGGACATCTCATCATCACCGGACAAAATTGAGAAACTAGGAGGGCATATTTTGATCAAGGTTTGAGCTTGTTGAAAGTCCCCAGAGGCTTCTTTTAATGCAACTATATTGTCAAAATCTGTAGCCAACCGCAACACTGTCTCAGGGGCAATATTTACACCAGTTCTAGAGGGAACGTTGTATAAAATTAGAGGAAGTTTGGAATGTGTTGCTATGGTTTTAAAATGCTGATAAAGTCCCTCTTGGTTGGGTTTGTTATAGTAGGGGGTTACCGAAAGAAGTGCAGCAAAAGAAGACATATCAAACCATTCATACATTTCTAAAAGAGCTTGTGTATGATTTCCTCCCAAGCCAAGTACCAAAGGGAGTCGGCCAGCATTCACTTCAATGATTTTGTTAACCAAAGAAATTTTTTCTACTTTGGACAGTGTGGCCGATTCTGCAGTAGTTCCCAACACCACTATGTAATCAACCTCTCCTCCAATCAGATGATCTATAATTACCGGAATAGCATCAAAATCAACGTTACCATCATTGTCAAATGGGGTAATCATTGCCACACCATGTCCTTGGATTTCTTTCATTTTCTACTGTTGAAAAATATTTCTAAATATTTGATGCACTCACTGACAAAAACCTCAATATTTTGAGCATCAACTTCAATAATTAAATCATTTATTACATGATCAACACTCTTAAAACCAACACTTAATTTTTTATGGGTTTTTGCACTTATATACTTTAGATACAAATCGTCTTGTTCATAAAAATTTATCAAAACATCACAACCTTGGCTACAAAAGTCAGATACCACACCGTTTAAAACTCCCAAACTAGAAACGTTTCTTGAAATACAACTGCTGTTGTAATTCGATTCATTTATTTGTTTTGGTGACTGAAAAAACGTCAACACCCTAATATTTGCCCTAGGAATTTTAAAATGGCTTCCTATTTCCTTAAAATACTCTTTCTCAATCCCGAGTCTGTGGTCAAGAATGACAGCTATAGACTTCAATTTTTTTGAACCTTCTTTTTTATCGGTTACAAAATTCTCTTTGATTGTCTTTCTGTAAACACGATATAGAATAGCACGTCTTAACCAACTTAACATCATCAAAATTAAAGATTAACCAAATTCATTAATTAAAAATTTTTTTATATCAATTTATAATGTAAAATGTTATAAATCAAACAAATCACAAAATTAAAGCTTAATCATATTGAAAAAAGTAGATTCATCAATGATAGGAATTCCCAATTTTTCAGCTTTGACTTTTTTACTGGGCCCCATACCTTCCCCCGCAACCAGATAATTAGTTTTAGCAGAAATAGAACCCACCACTGTACCTCCCATGGATTCGATTTTTTCCTTTAACCCTTCTCTGGAAATGGTTTGAAAAACCCCCGAAATGACAAATTTTTGATCCTCTAACACTGTATTTGTTGATTCACTTTGCTCTTGGGATTCCAACTGAACTCGCTGCTGTCTCAATCTTTCTATTATCAAAATATTCCTATCATCACTGAAAAAATCCAATAAACTGTCGGCAATACGATCCCCGATTTCATCGACCTCAATCAACTCTTCACGACTGGCATTCCTAATGCGGTCTATGGAAGAAAAAGCCTTTACTAACTTTTTCGCAACCGTTTCACCCACATACCTGATTCCCAAACCAAACAGTACTTTTGTGAAAGGTTTTTGCTTGGAATCTTCAATTCCTTGGAGCAAGTTATCGACAGATTTTTCTGCCATCCGTTCCAATGGCAATAGCTCATTGCGATTCAAATGGTACAAATCGGCAATGTTGGTAATCAAATGATTATCATAAAGCAATGTCACAGTTTCGTTGCCCAAGCCATCAATATCCATGGCCTTCCGTGAAATAAAATGCTGAATTTTACCTGCAATTTGAGTGGGGCAACCATATTGGTTTTTACAGTAATGTTGGGCTTCCCCATCCTCCTTAATCAACTCGGATTGACACTCAGGACAATGGGTGATAAAGATGATTTCTTCGGACTGAGGTGGACGATTTTCGGGATTAACCCCTACAATCTTTGGGATGATCTCCCCTCCTTTTTCTACATAAACAAAATCCCCAATTCTAAGAGCCAACTTTTGAATTTGATCGGCATTGTGTAGGGAAGCTCTTTTGACCGTGGTTCCAGACAAGAGCACAGGACTCAAATTAGCCACAGGGGTGATGGCTCCAGTTCGTCCAACCTGATAACTTACAGACTCTAATTGGGTCGTGGCGCGTTCTGCCTGAAACTTGTATGCGATGGCCCAACGTGGAGATTTGGCAGTGAATCCCAAACTTTGCTGCTGATCAAAACGATTGATCTTGATCACCACACCATCAATCTCGTAAGGCAAGTCAAATCTGTTTTGATCCCAGTGATCCAAATAACGATAAACCTCTTCTACATTAGCAGCCAAAATTGCCGTCTGTGGAACTTTAAAACCCCAAGATCGAGCTTTTTCAAGTCCCAGCATTTGTGAGTCAACACCCAAATCCTCCCCTGCTAATGCATATAAAAAACACTCCAAAGGTCGATCTGCTACCAATCTGCTGTCCTGAAGCTTGAGCGATCCCGAAGCCGTATTCCTCGGATTCATAAAAGGTTCTTCTCCCAACTGTATGCGCTGCTCGTTCATGGCTTTAAAACCTTCAAAGGGTAAAACAATCTCACCCCTGATTTCAAAAAAATCGGGATAATCCCCTTTTAACTCTAAAGGAATGGTTGGAATCGTCCTCAAATTCAGTGAAACATCATCGCCCTGTGCACCATCACCTCGAGTTAATCCTCTCAGAAACTTACCTTCTTCGTAGGTCAAACTGATAGAAGCACCATCGTACTTTAACTCACAAGTGAATTCAAATTTTTCATCTCCTAATGCCTTTTCCACACGTCCCACCCACTGCATTAGCTCGGCTTTGGAATATGTGTTGGAAAGGGAATACATAGGATAACGGTGGGCTTGTGTTCTGAAATTCTTGGTCACTCCCCCCCCGACTCGCTGCGTAGGAGAATTGGGATCAGAAAATTCAGGATATTGGTGCTCCAACTCTTGAAGGGAACTGAGCATTTGGTCAAATTCAAAATCACTAATTTTAGGAGCATCCAATATATAATACAAGTAATTGTGCTCGTGCAAAGCCTTCCTTAATTGAATAATTTTATCCTTGACGTCCATTTATGATTTAACCGCTTTAAGCATTCTATTTTTTCCAAAAATATCATTTCTCACTTCAATATCCTTAAAAGTTCCTCTTTTAATGTATGTCACCAAGTCTTCTTTAAATTTCGGGTTGATCTCCATATACAAACATCCATCGGGATTGAGACAGGTTTGGGCTAAAGAAATGATTTTTTTATAAAAATAAAGCGGTTCTAGTTTTGGTGTAAACAAGGCCAAATGGGGTTCATATTCCAATACATTGGGCAACATCTCCTTTTTTTCATTAGGTTCAACATAGGGTGGATTTGAAACAATTACATCTATGGCTTTACTCCAAACCTCAACAGAGGTCATGTCTTGTTGGATAAAATCTATTTCCGCTTGGTGGTGTAAAGCATTTTTTTTTGCGATTTGGAGAGCGGACTCAGAAACATCCAAGGCCTCAATACGGAATTTACTTTGCTCTTTTGCCAAACTTATAGCAATACAACCACTCCCCGTTCCCAATTCCAATACATTATAGTAATCCTTTGAATCATTATAATCAATCAGAACCCATTTGACCAACTCCTCGGTCTCAGGACGTGGGATCAACACCTGCTCGTTTACATAAAATGTCCTCCCAAAAAAATTTGACTCATTAATTATATATTGTATAGGTCTAAAATTTTTTAATTCATCCAGCGCTTGGGATAATATTAGCAACTCGTCTTTGCGGAGTTGATATTGCGGATTCAAAACAGAAAAAGTTGGGGGCCAATGAAAATAATAATCTGTTAAGCGACGATAGAAAGCTATGATTTCAGATTTTGGGTAATGATCTATCAAGGAAGAAGTAAAAAAAATTTTGAACTCATTTAAAAGCATGTGTAAAATTAACACAATCATTTTTGACTTAAATTTGACCTATTAAAAATATTTACATTTCATAATGAATGATGCCATATTTATGGAACGCTGCCTTGAGTTGGCCAAAAAAGGTTTGGGAAATACTTACCCCAATCCCCTGGTCGGTTGTGTGATCGTTCATGAGGGAAAAATCATAGCTGAGGGATGGCACAAAAAGGCGGGCTGCAACCATGCTGAAAGGGAAGCCATATTGAAGGTTAAAGATCCATCAGTACTCGCCAATAGCACGTTGTATGTAAATTTGGAACCCTGCGATCATTTTGGCAAAACCCCTCCTTGTACCGATTTGATTTTGGAAATGGAAATTCCAAGGGTAATTATCGGATGTCTGGATGAAAACAAAAAAGTTTTAGGTAAAGGACTGAAAAAGTTAAAAGCAGCCGGATGTGAGGTCGGAATAGGAGTTCTTGAATCCAAATGTCAAAAGCTCAACCGTCGTTTTTTTAGTTTCCACCAAAAAAAACGACCCTATGTCATATTGAAATGGGCCGAAAGCCTCGACGGTTTTATGGCTCCTAAGGAAACTCATAAAAAATACTGGCTTACCGATCCCCTGTCCAAACAACGTGTCCACCAGTGGAGGAGTCAAGAGCAATCTATCATGATTGGAGTGCAAACAGCACTGAATGACAATCCAAAACTAAATACTCGCATGTGGAAGGGGAAAAATCCACTGGCTGTAGTAATTGATCCTAAGCAAAAATTATCTAGCACTAAAGTTGATTTTAATTTAAACGTGAGGGAACTTCTTTCAATAAAAAACCAAAATCAAGAAGATAAGACAGATTATTTGCCTCTAAAAGCTCAAGAGATTTTGGATCAACTCTACAATAATAATCTTCAATCTGTAATCATAGAGGGAGGAAGCAAAACACTTCAATGTTTTATTGATGCTGGTCTTTGGGATGAAGCAAGAATTTTTATCACTAAAGAAAAATTGGGAGCTGGCTTAAAAGGACCTCTCATCAATAGAGATATAACTCACAGTACATCAAAAATAAAATCCGACACACTGATTACCCTTTATAATGATTCAATGATCTCAAGCAAGCGCTGAGGACATCTTATGGGTCTGTTGGTTTCACGGTTTAAGAAAGCCAAAGTGGTTGAACCATTAGCTATTTCCTTTTCCGATTCGTCGACAATAACATAATCAATCTTAATACTCGCTCTTGGAATTTTTTCTATGGTTAATTTTATCCTTAGTGGATCATCAAAAAAAGCAGGAGATTTAAAATTAATATTGGCAGATACTACTGGCATTACTACACCACTCTGCTCAAGTTCTGCATAAGAAAAACCAATACTATTGAGCCATTCAATTCTGGCCATCTCAAAATAATTAAGGTAATGGCTGTGATGTGCAAACCCCATTTGATCCGTTTCTGTATATCTTATTCTAAAAATCTGTGTTCTATATGCTATCAAATGATAAGAGATTAATTAAAAAATAGTTAGTAGGAGATGCCTCTTAATTTCAAAAAAAAAAATTAAAAAATCAACCAAAAAAAAAGTTTTTTTTTAGTTTTTTATTTCAATATTTGTATTGTTGTGTTCATATTATATTCTGCTAAAATATAGATCACAATAAACCGTATATTAATTACTTGAATGGAGGCTTCTGCTGAGAAAATTTGGAATAATTGCTTGTTATTTATCAAGGATAACATACAGCAACAAGCCTTTAAAACATGGTTTGAGCCCATTATTCCTCTCAAAATTACCGAAAACTCACTTAGCATTCAGGTTCCAAGTAAATTCTTTTATGAATGGCTTGAGGAACATTATGTCAAAATCCTTAAAGTAGCATTGACCCGAGAATTGGGTAAAGATGCTCGGTTGATCTACATTATCAAAATGGAAAACACTTTTGGAAACAAAGTCCCTTTTACCGAAAGTATCCCTAGCAGTAATCAATCAAGGGTCAACGCTCAACAAGTGGATGCCCCCCTTCAGACTTTCTCAAGTGAACTCAAAAATCCCTTTGTAATTCCGGGAATACGGAACCTTCAAATAGAATCTCAACTCAACCCCAATTACAACTTTGAAAATTTCTTGGAAGGAGATTCCAATAGACTGGCTCGTTCAGCAGGTTTGGCTGTATCCAAAAAACCCGGAGGTACTTCCTTCAACCCCCTAATGATATTTGGAGGGGTAGGACTTGGTAAAACCCACTTGGCTCACGCCATTGGGGTTGAAATCAAAGACAAATATCCCGACAAAACGGTACTTTATATTTCTGCCGAAAAGTTTACCCAGCAGTATATCGAGTCGGTCAAAAAAAATACCCGAAACGATTTTATACATTTTTATCAGATTATCGACATTCTTATCATTGACGATGTTCAATTTTTATCTGGTAAATCTGGAACTCAAGATGTTTTCTTCCACATCTTTAATCACTTGCATCAAAACGGCAAACAAGTCATTATCACCTCCGACAAAGCACCCGTCGATATGCAAGACATTGAACAACGACTGCTTTCCCGTTTCAAATGGGGGCTTTCCGCCGAACTGCAAATTCCCGATCTTGAAACCAGAATTTCCATTCTCAAAAACAAATTGTTCAGAGACGGGGTTACCATCGGAGACAACGTCATAGAATATGTTGCCAAAAATATCAAGACCAATGTTAGAGAATTGGAAGGTGCCATTATATCCTTAATCGCTCAATCCTCATTTAACAGAGTTGATATTGACCTAGAATTGGCCAAAGAGATTGTCAATAAGTTTGTTAAAAACACCAAACGAGAAGTATCCATTGACTACATCCAAAAAGTAGTTTCGGAATACTTCCAAATGGATGTCGCCACGCTTCAGTCTAAAACCAGAAAGAGACATATCGTTCAAGCGCGACAACTGGCCATGTATTTTGCCAAAAAATTCACCAAAGCTTCACTTGCCAGTATTGGCTCCCAAATCGGAAAAAGAGATCACGCTACCGTTCTGCATGCTTGCAAAACAGTTGACAATCTTAGTTTTACTGATAAGCAATTCAGAAAATATGTCGAAGATCTCAACCAAAAACTTTCGCTCTAACTTATAAAAGTGAAAACATCAATTTTAATGGTTTGCTTGGGAAACATTTGTCGTTCTCCATTGGCGGAAGGTATTCTACAAAGCAAATTGCCCAATGACCGCTTTAGAGTGGACTCAGCCGGGACGGCAGGATACCATATCGGTCGAGCGCCTGACAGGAGAAGTATTGAAGTAGCAGCCCAAAACGGAATCGACATCAGTCAACAAAAAGCTAGAAAATTCTCACAAGATGATTTCGATCGCTTTGATAAAATCTTTGTAATGGATCATAGCAATCTCATGACTCTCAAACAAATGGCCTTAACACCCGATGACCTCAATAAGGTCACTTTGCTGTTGGGTGAGGATCAAGTTCCCGACCCCTATTATGGAAATGAGGATGGCTTCAAAGCAGTTTTTGAACTTATCGACCAAGCCTGTGTTCAATTGAGTGAAGAACTTCAAAAAATGTAGTCATGACACCCACCCTATACCTCATCCCCAGTCCATTGGGTGAATCCTTCCAACCTAGTGCATTTCCAAACCAGCTAAAATCAATCATTGAAAAGTTGGATTACTTCATTGTTGAAAATGAAAAAGAAGCGCGAAGATTCATCAAAAAAATCGCCCCCGACAAAAATCAATCCACCCTCAAACTTTTCCCTCTCAATAAGCATACCTCCGAAGATGAAATCGCCACCTATTTGAATCCCTGTATAGATGGCAATGATATGGGCTTAATTTCCGACGCTGGTTGTCCAGGAATTGCCGACCCCGGTGCCGTAATCGTCCAAAAGGCCTATCCTATGAACATCAAGGTAAAACCCTTGGTCGGTCCCTCCTCTATCCTTTTGGCCATGATGAGTTCTGGATTAAACGGTCAAAGCTTTGCCTTTAACGGCTATCTTCCTATCGACAAAATCGAACGTAAAAAAGCCATCAAAAATCTGGAAATTAGATCGCATAAATGGGATCAAAGTCAAATCTTTATGGAAACCCCCTACCGAAATGAAAAACTTTTGGAAGACTTAAAACAAACACTTGAACGGGAAACAAAACTTTGTATTGCCTACGAACTTACCCAGCCCGATGAGTTCATCAAAACAATGACGGTGGGAGAATGGAATAAAATAAAACTCCATTTTCATAAAAAACCAGCCATTTTTATTATTCATAAACCGGGTTAGCGGTAAACCCGATTTCGGTCGAGCCAAATGGTATAGATTTTTTTATTCCTGTTGTGCTCTCTTCCATTTTTTGCAAATAAATGATACCCTGGATTGTTGGGGTTGGCCACAAAATACAAATAACGATGCTGCTCTGGGTTCAAAACAGCCTTGATCGATGATATATCGGGCATCGTAATAGGTCCTGGAGGTACTCCACTATTTTGGTAGGTATTGTAGGGGGATTTGATCTCTAAATCCTTGTATAGTACCCTTTTGATGACCGTGTCAAAGTTTTGAAGTTGAACTTTTATAGCATAAATAACTGTGGGGTCGGCTTGTAACCTCATCTTTCTTTTCAAACGGTTCAAATATACCCCAGCCACGCGAGGACGTTCATCTGCCTTTTGAGTTTCCTTCTGAACGATGGCCGCCAAGCTCATCACTTCCAATGGACTCAAGCCTATGGCAGCAGCTTTGCTTTTTTTATCCTCCGACCAAAATTTTTGATAAGATTTCCACATTTTATTTCTAAAATTTTCAGCCGTGGTGTTCCAAAAAAAATCGTAACTGTTAGGCAAATACATCCCCAATGCATTTTCTTTGGAAAATCCTTTAGTCTTCAAAAACTCTGGATCCAAAAAAGTTTTTAATAATGTAACACTATCAGGAGCAATTTGTTGGGCTACTCTACCAGCCAAATCTTCCAAACGTTCCTGATTGTTAAAAGTTATTCTAACCGTAAGGCTATTTCCACGAAGCGCATTGATGATCTCATTGTTATTGCTCCCCTTTAAAATGACAAATTTTCCGGATTTAACACGGGAACTATAGCCCTTTTTTTGAGCGGCAATACTGAAATCAGAAATGGATTTTAACAACGGGGTCAAGGCTGAGGTCACTTTTGCAAAATCATCTCCTTCATTAATATAAACATAAACTTTGGACTCTTCGAAAATGGTATTGTCCCAAAAAAAAGTTTTACCAAACAGGTAAACAAAAAAGAGCCCAATGGCCAGTCCCATTAAGACGATGATGCTCAGTATTTTCTTTCGATACTTCATTCGATCATTTTTTGATAAATGTTTTCGTCATGATACTGTCCTTCATAAAAATTCCAATCCTTCTTTATTCCCACAAAAGTGTATCCTTGTCCTTCAAAAAGTTGAATGCTGATTTGATTTTCCTTGGCAATATTGGCATAAAGCTGGTGCAATTGCAAATACTTTTGAGCATAGAGAGCGATCAATTCAAGTGATGACTTGCCATACCCTTTGTTTTGGTCTTGCTCTCGCAACACTAACCCCACCCCTGCCCGATGGTGCAAAGGTTCGTAGTCAAACAAATCAATAAAACCAACCGCAATGCCGTCTAGGGTACAAATGGCAAATTTGATTTGACGGACTTCAAAAATATCTTTGTGGGCATTGGCAATGTATTTTTGTAATAAATCTCTGGAATAGGGCTGCGAACGGTTGGAATACTTCCACAAATCAAGGTCGTTCTCCAAATCAAACAGGAGATCAATATCCTCGGATTCTATAGCCCTTAGGCTTAGTAAATCATTTTGAAGTCGAATCATTTGACAGTCAAGTTACCCGAAAAAACGTAGGTGGCGGGGCCAATCAATTGGATGTTTGTGTATTGTCCCGAATCGGGGTTAAACGAGACTTGCAAACGCCCACCCAAGGCATTAATATTTAATACATTTAAAGAAGTTTGCCCTGAAAAATGAACACCAATGGCAGCAGCAACCGCTCCAGTTCCACAGGCCAGAGTTTCGTCCTCCACTCCTCTTTCATAGGTTCTGATGTTGAACTCTTTTTCATTTACTTTTTCTACAAAGTTGGCATTAGACCCCACCTCGAAATAGGGCGCACCGTATCGGATGGCAGCTCCTTGGGTTTTGACATCAATGGCCGAAACCTGGTTGACAAATTCAATGTGGTGCGGAGAACCTGTATTCATAAAGATGGCCGACCCTCTTTTTTCGATTTTGAGGACATTTCCCATTTGGATACATATCAGATCATCGGGGGTAATTGATCCTTTGTGAATCCCGTCGGAAGTCTCAAAGGCTCCCTCATTACCTACCATTTGATATTTATTGGCAAAAGCAAACACACACCTACTCCCATTGCCACAGAGGCTACTTGGACGACCATCGGCATTAAAATAAAGCATTTTAAAATCCGCCAGATCAGAATCTCTGACCAAAATCAATCCATCGGCTCCAATTCCAAAATGACGATCACAGTATTTTTGAATCAAATCATGCTCTTGATCCGGAAAATTTTCTTTACGGTCGTCGATGATGATAAAATCATTACCCGCACCTTGATATTTTTCAAATTGAAAATCCATGGATCAAATTTAAGGAAAATTTAACCGCAATTGAATCTGTTAAATAGTCGTTAAATGAAAGATCATAAAGGATAGAATTTCTACTTTTGTGTCAAAGAATAAAAAATGGATATGAAATCTACATTAAAAACCCTGATGATCGCTGCCGTAAGTGCCTTAGTCACTTTAGCCGCTCATGATTATTTCTCGAAAGAGAAAATTGAGATTGTAGAAAATGAAAAGCCTAGCTTAATACCCACCACCTACAGTTTCAACACCAATAAGGTAGCTGCCGAATTGACCGATTTTACACGGGCAGCCGAAAAAACAGTCAATGCTGTAGTTCATGTAAAAAATACCAGCATACAAAAAGGAAACGTTTCGGGTTGGTTAAGACAATTTTATGGCGACGATTATGATGAAGAAAGAATCGGAACTGGATCGGGAGTGATTGTTTCCCCAGACGGACTGATCATCACCAACTATCATGTGATCGAAAATGCTAGTGAAATTGAAGTTACCTCCAACAAAAACAAGACTTATGTCGCCGAAATCATTGGGTCGGATCCCAGTACCGATTTGGCCGTTTTAAAAATAAAATCCGATGAATCATTGCCCTTTATTCCTTTTGGTGACTCTGAGGTGGCGCGTATTGGAGAATGGGTATTGGCTGTTGGAAATCCCTTTAATCTGAATTCGACCGTTACAGCTGGGATCATCAGTGCCAAATCGAGAGACCTCAATGACAGAGACAGTAAAAACCAATCCTTTATCCAAACCGATGCTGCTGTAAACATGGGCAATAGTGGGGGTGCATTGGTCAATACAGATGGGGAATTGATCGGAATCAATACAGCCATATCATCCATCACTGGAGGTTTTGTAGGATACTCTTTCGCTGTGCCCAGTAATATTGTCAGAAAGGTTTTTGAGGATTTGATCGAATACGGAAATGTACAAAAAGGCCTGCTTGGAGTTTCCGGTAGTGCCCTCAATGCCGATTTGGCAGAAAAATTTGAAGTCAATGAAACACAGGGTTTCCTGATTGGCGAAGTCATCGATGGCATGGGCGCTTCAGAAGCTGGTTTGCAAAGTGGTGACATCATCAAAAAAGTAGACGATGTCAAAATCAATACTTTTTCTGATTTGACAGGCTATCTATCCACGAAAAGACCGGGCGAAAAAGTAGAGGTCAGTTACAGCAGAAACGATTCCAGAAAGAAGGTTACTGTAACCCTTAAGAAAACCAATTCCACTCAGTTTTTGGGGATGTACCTGTCCAACATTAATGATGAGCAGAAGGAATATTTTGAGTTGGATGAAGGAGTCATCATCAAAGAATTGAGAAACCAACGCCTCTATCGTTATGGAATAGACGAAGGCTTTGTGCTGTTGGAGATCAATAACAAAAAAATCAAAGATGTGGGCGATGTGGATGCGGTCGATTTTGATAGTCTTTCCAGTATTTTGTTCCTTAAACCCAATGGAGAAAGGGAAAGAATTGTTTTTGAATAAAACTTCCCAAAAATATGATAAAGAGCGGTCCATAAGACCGCTCTTTTTTTATGTCTAAAATCTATTGAAAAAAACATTAATAGTGTTTTTAAATTATATGTGCCATAATAATATTGACCTAAATGAAAATCCCCTTTGGATTATTGACTGAAAAAAATATCTTAAAAAGCACCAAATTTTAATACTACCATGAAAAGCTTACAGCTTTTACCAACAACGCATTACCAAAAAGAGATTGGAAAAGTCCGTTTTCCTTATGACTTACAATTAATTGTAAAATTCAAAGATATGATTGGGCTGCGTTGGCGTCAAAATTTAAAATCATCGTATTTATTTAAGGAAGATTTTCGGTTGAATACATTTTACAACCACCTTAAGAGCATCGCATTTATAAAATACTTGGCATTTAAACAAAACAATAAAACGGAAAAGGGGTTGAAACATCAAAAAGTCTCTTAAACCATTTGGATTGGAAAGGTGTTACAAACGCTATTTAGTGTTAATCTAATGGCTCTAATCAATTTTATTTTAAATAACTAATTCAAATTATGAAAAGAATAGACGTCATTAAAACGAAAGTTTATTCAAACCGATATAAAAATTAAAACGAACTACTCGAATATAATTATTGTCCGTTTTCGTAAATAGTTACAGTACCACTATATTCATTAGAAACTACCAATAAGGCTTTTCCACTAGGACTATCTTCAGCATTGATAGCTAATAATCCTTCTGGACCTTTATCGCCTGTATGAGATAAAATATTTAAAAATTGAGGTGCCATTGGATTAGTAATATCATAAACCAAAACTTGATCGTTACGTTCTAATCCTACAAATAGTATATAGCGTTCATTGCCAATATTCAAAACCTCCAAACTTTCTGGCTCAGCTCCTTTATCATCACTTCTAGCGTCATTGTCATTAAATCGATCTGGCGTTGCATTTAAGGTTTCTGTAGCAATACTATTACCGCTATCATAAACCAAACTTCCACTAGTTGACCAAATACTAAAAGAACGAGCACCATAGCTGTAAACAACATCATAATCACCATCATTGTCTATATCTCCTATAGTTGTTGTTGTTTTTAATCTGCCTATGTTTATTTCATCTTGATAATCTTCAGATACGGGAAAAGCAGTTTCATCCAATACTAAATCATCAACACGCTCCTCTTCACTAAATCCAACATAATCTCTAGTGTCACCTTCATTTGCCGATATTATATGATCAATTCCGTTTATACTTACTGTTACAATAGCATCAGGTTGAAACATTCCGTAAACAGGCCAATTTTTAAGTTCTTTTACACCATCTCTGTCACTTGCATCAATTGCGTTTCCTGCAATACTATAATCTTTATACCCCAAAGGATAAATATTTGTTATTGTTTTGGTTACCAAATTGACTTCAGCTATACCATTATTTTCTTGCAATGATACCCAAGCTGTTTTTGAATCACTAGAAATAGCAACATATTCAGGTTCAACATCCTGTGCTAAATTTGCATTTGGTCCAAAGACCCTAAACCCTTGATTTTCCAGCGAGCTCTCTTGACCATTAAAAGATGAAAAATCTAATGTAATCACAGAAGTATCCGAAAGGTCAATAATACTTATTGTTCCTTTCGGATCGTTTGTATAGTCATCATTAGGTTCACCTTCATTTGCTGAGATAATTAAATTACCATCGTTTGTAAACGTAACCATATCTGGCAAAGCACAAACGGTAAATTGATTAAGTATGGTATTGTCTAATGTATTATACACTAAAATTTTTCCAGGATTTTGTTTTGGTTCAGCCTCCACTGCAACTGCTAATCTTCCCTTATTAATTGAAACACTATTTGGGGTTCCAAAAGCATTTAAATCTGAAATATCTGTAACAGATATTTGGTTGGACTCTACATTAACGGTAAATAGTTTTTTTGAGATTGGATCATAAGCTGAAATCTCAGAAGCACCTTCTCCACCAATATTTATGGATGTTTTAAACTGAAAATTAACTGTTGAATCTACAATTGGGTTTTGAGTTACTCTGTCATCATCATTACTACAAGTCATTACTAATATTAGGCAAAATGGCATAATTAATTTACTGGAATTCTTCATATTTGGGTCTATTTTATATTAATTACAAAAATGGATATTAAGTGTGATCCTAGTGTTAAGGAAATAAAATGTTTCTATTAATATTTTTTTGATTTTAATATAAATAATTCATAATCAGATAGTTAAATGGTAAACCTTTTAGTTACTTAAAATTTCGATTTACAATAAAAGTGAAGTTTGAATAAAAAACGTTTTACAACACCTTATATAATTAATTGCTAGTACTCGCGGACTTTCTATTCAGTTTGTATTTGCTAAATTTATTACATAAAAAACGTAACTAATCTTATAAGAACATGTTAGTTTTAGTTCTTCAGAAACAAGACAAAAATGAGAAATTAAAAAATAAAAGATTTAACCAACACCTACAGAAATAAAATGAATCTTAAAGAGCAATTAAAAAAAGTTCAGAATTACTTCAGTCCTAAAATCATTTCAGAAGTTAATAATCAATATGTGAAAATTGCAAAGATTAAAGGACAAGAAGTTCCTTGGCATAATCACGAAAATGAAGATGAACTATTTTATATAATAGAAGGGGAATTACTAATGGAAATAGAAAATGAAACCAATAGAATTCTGAAAACAGGAGACCTATTTGTAGTTCCAAAAGGGGTAAACCATAGGGTTTCATCAATAAAAGAATGTTCAATAATGTTAATAGAAACCAAATCAACAAAACATACAGGAAATGTCAAATCAGCAATAACAAAATCAATTCAAGATCAATCCTACTAAACAGTATGATTTTTTACTGAAAACTATAGCTACCATTTATTGTTGCAAAGTGTTAAAACAGAACTTAATTTATAAAATATGACCGATTTCTTAGTGGAATAATCCTGCGGATGATTCTAAAAGGAAATCATAGCCAAGACCGTTGGCTTTAATATTTCGAGTTTATTTTCTTCTAAATATTGAAATATCAAAAGAATCTATCCAAGTAATTAAAGATATTATTACTTTAAAAACGGATATTGAAACTAAACGATTTCCTACATTAGGAAGCAAAGTAGAAAAAGCACAATTATTATTAAATCAACTATTCCAAGTTCCCATTACTGATTCCAAAGAGGTCTCAGAGTTTTACAGATTTCTCCTTCAACAGCCAACAGACTCATTAAAGATTTAATTGAACTCAACATCTTATTTGAACTTACTGGATATAAGCGAAATAGAAAATATATGTTCCGAGAATATTTCATAATTTTCACAGAGAGCTAGAAAAACTAAAAACAACAAGGTGTATAGTGCATACCCTTCAGGACAAGCAACATATACAGACCGTTAGGGGAAATAATATATCTGACATGTGGCCATAATGAATGCTCAGCCTAATTGCACATAAAAAACCCATAAAGTTTTGGTAACTTCTTTTTTTATAAAACCTTTGCACCAAATGCAAATCGACATCCTTACTCTTTTTCCGGAACTGCTCAACAGTCCTTTTGAGGCGTCCATCCTCAAACGTGCCATAGAAGCCCAAAAAGTAGTGGTGAATTTTCACAACCTCCGAGATTACGCCCAAAACAAACAAAAACAAGTAGACGATTACCCTTTTGGCGGCGGTGCAGGCATGGTGATGCAAATAGAACCCATCGATAGGTGCATACAAAAACTCAAAGCGGAAAGGGATTACGACGAGATCATCTACCTTACCCCCGATGGAGATCAACTCAATCAAAGCATCTCCAATGCACTTTCAATCAAAGAAAACATCATTCTACTTTGTGGGCATTACAAAGGCGTAGATCAACGAGTAAGGGACCACCTGATTACCCGTGAAATTTCGATTGGTGACTTTGTTCTTTCGGGAGGCGAACTGGCGGCAGCGGTCTTGTGCGACAGCATCATCCGTCTCATTCCTGGCGTCTTGGGCGATGAGTCCTCCGCACTAACAGACAGCTACCAAGACGGACTATTGGCTCCACCCATCTATACCCGTCCAGCGGAATACAACGGCTGGAAAGTACCAGAAATACTCACATCAGGCAATACCCCCGAGGTGGAAAAATGGAGGGAAAACCAAGCTTTGGAAAAAACAAAAAATACAAGACCCGATCTGTTCAACGATCCCAATTGATATTTTTATCCGTTAAACCCAATACGGATGTTGTTTAAATCAAAAATAGTCTTAAATTTGCACCCAATAAAATCAGATTCAACCTTAATTGGTATTTGATTAATAGCAATTCAATGGAAGCACTCGTTAATTTTGTTCAAGAAGAATTCATCCAGAAAAAAGACTTTCCAGAATTTTCTGCTGGGGACACCATCACCGTCTATTATGAAATTCGTGAAGGAGACAAAGTAAGAACCCAGTTCTTTAAAGGAGTGGTCATCCAGATCAAAGGTCAAGGACTTTCCAAGTCATTTACCATTCGTAAAATGTCTGGAACCGTTGGAGTGGAGAGAATTTTCCCCATCAATTTACCGACCATCCAAAAAATTGAAATTAACAAAAAAGGAAAAGTCAGACGCTCAAGGATATATTACTTCAAACAATTGCGAGGTAAAAAAGCCCGAATCAAAGAGCAATAAAATAATCAAACCGCTTTAGAGCGGTTTTTTTGTGTGACAAAATCACAAAACAGTATTCATACTCTGCTGATCCTTCATTATATTTGTGCAACCTTAATTGAAATTTAAATGTCTAAAATTGTTGTCGAGAACCCCGTCGTAGAAATTGATGGTGACGAAATGACCAGAATCATTTGGAAATTTATCAAAGAACAATTAATACTTCCTTATCTAGATGTCGAACTTCTTTACTACGACCTAAGTATGGATTCCAGAGATGCTACAGAGGATCAAATTACCATTGATGCTGCAGAAGCCATCAATAAGCATAAAGTAGGAATCAAATGTGCTACCATTACGCCCGATGAGGATCGTGTTGTGGAGTTTGGACTCAAAAAAATGTACCGCTCTCCCAACGGAACCATCCGTAATATTATTGGTGGTACTGTATTCCGCGAGCCCATCATCTTAAAAAACGTTCCCCGTTACGTTCAAGGATGGACCAAACCTATATGTATCGGAAGGCACGCTTTTGGCGATCAGTACAAAGCCACCGATACGGTGATTACTGGAAAGGGTAAACTCACCATGACCTTTACGCCAGAGGACGGCAGTGAACCTACTTCTTGGGAGGTTTATAATTTCCAAGAAAAAGGTGTTGCAATGAGCATGTACAATATTGAATCTTCTATTTTTGGATTTGCAAGATCTTGTATGAACAGAGCTCTTGATAAAGGTTGGCCGCTTTACTTTTCTACCAAAAACACCATCATGAAAGCTTATGACGGTCGTTTTAAAGATATTTTTCAGGAAGTATTTGAGAACGAATTCAAAGATAAATTTAAAGCCGCTGGCATCACTTATGAGCACCGCTTGATCGATGATATGGTCGCTGCTGCTATGAAATGGAACGGTGGATTTGTCTGGGCTTGTAAAAATTACGACGGAGACGTTCAGTCCGATACCGTCGCTCAAGGTTTTGGTTCCTTAGGACTAATGACCTCTACACTAGTTACCCCCGACGGGGAAATCATGGAAGCAGAGGCAGCCCACGGTACTGTGACAAGACACTATAGACAGCACCAACAAGGGAAAGAAACCTCTACCAACCCCATGGCCTCTATATTTGCTTGGACAAGAGGACTGGCACACCGAGGTAAATTGGACAGCAACCAACCTCTGATCGATTTTTGTCAAACCTTAGAAGCGGTTTGTATTGAAACCATTGAAAGTGGTAAAATGACCAAAGACTTGGCATTACTCATTCACAAGGAAGACTTGAATCCCTCACATTATCTGACTACTCAGAAATTTCTGGATGCCATCAAAGTTAACTTAGAAGCTAAACTGGGATAATCACTAAACTTTGCCAGAACTAAAGATTAATGGACTCGTTATAAAAATTTTTGTAACGTTGACCATAAAGCCGTAGCCTTGAAATCAAATGAGTTATCCCCAAGAATCCGATTATTTTTTTCGAAAATAGGAACATAATACTGTCATTAATAAGATTTAATTAACGCTAAATTAACAATTTATTTACATTGGAAGTGGGTATCTCTAAAAAAAAAACCATAACATCGTTTTATGAATTTTGAAAAAATAACGGAAAAAGACTCGCATTACGATGCATTAGAGCAAAAATCAGTAAGAGACCTACTGTCTGGTATTCACCAAGAAGACCAAAACGCAGTAGCAGCTGTAGGGAAAGTTTTAACCCTAGTGGAACAACTGATTCAAAAAGTGGTAGAACAACTTCAAAACGGAGGTCGTCTCTTTTACATCGGTGCTGGAACCAGTGGCCGATTGGGAGTTTTGGACGCTTCGGAATGCCCTCCAACTTTCGGTACTGAACCTGAAAAAGTCGTCGGTATCGTCGCAGGAGGTGATTTTGCTTTACGGAATTCCGTAGAAGATGCCGAAGACGATACAAACCAAGCTTGGGAAGATCTGAGTCAACACAATATCAATAAACAAGACATTGTCGTTGGCATTGCAGCCTCTGGAACCACTCCCTATGTAGTAGAAGGATTGAAAAAATGTCAACAAAATGGGATTCCCACTGGATGCATCACTTGTAATGTGAATGCGCCACTGGCTGCGGTTAGCGATTTTCCGATCGAGGTAGTGGTAGGTCCTGAATTCCTTACTGGAAGCTCACGAATGAAGGCTGGAACCGCACAAAAATTGATCCTCAATATGATCACCACTGCCACCATGATCCAACTAGGACGTGTTAAAGGGAATAAAATGGTGGACATGAAGTTGTCCAATGATAAATTGGTAGGCAGAGCAGAACGAATTGTTATGGGTGAACTTAATGTTTCACACAGGGAAGCCCAAGAGCTATTAGAGCAACATAATAATGTTCGTGAGGCAATCAATGCCCATAAAGCGAAATAGAGTTTATTTAGTATATTTGGATTGAACCATCCCAAATCTGGTTTACCCCCAAATGAAAAACCTACAAATCATCCCTGATTTTCACAAACAAGAAGCTGTTGTCAAAGTAGCCTTTGCTTTTGATAACGAGCTAATTCCTTTGGGTAAAGTCCAAAAAGGAGTGCGATGGTGCCAAACCTTTCGGTCTTTTTATTTTCGAAAAAAAGAATTTCAATTGAATGTTTTTTATAAAGTTTTAAAAAAATTATGATGAATAAGATTTTTAAAAGTTTACTAATTATCGTGTTTTTGATATCATGTGATAAAAAGGATGAAAACATTATTACCCCTGAAAAATCTGCACCAACAGTGAAGTTGAATACTACCTATGAAGTAACTATTACCGATGACATCACTTACGCTCAAGGACTTAGTCATGATAGTTGGAGCAGTGCCAATACCTCTGTAGTTCCTTTATTTATGGACTCTTATGTTCCAGATAATGATTTGCAAAATCGCCCTTTACTAATGTTAATTCACGGTGGTGGATTTTCTGGTGGTTCAAAACAACAGGAAGCATTAGTGGATATGGCAAATTATTACGCTTCTAGAGGCTTTGTCGTTTTTTCAATTGACTACAGACTTAGAGGCGATATAGGAACAATTCCACAAGAATGGATAGATGCTACAACTAATGTGGATCCTGCAGAACTCGACCAACTTTATGCAATGTACCCTGCCCACAGAGATGCTAAAGCTGCTTTAAGGTGGATTATAGCTAATGCCGATAATTATAGCATAAATAAAGATTATATCACTGTAGGTGGTGGTTCAGCAGGAGCAATAACATCTATTGGGCTTGGTGCATCAGAATTAGGTGATTATAAAGATGAGATAAGTTTAAGTGAAGATAATACCCTATCAACAACCAATCTTTCTCAAAACTATGAAGTACAAACAATTTTAGATTTTTGGGGCTCCAACGTATCAATAGAAATATTGGAGTTAATTTATGGATACCAAAGATTTGACTCAAATGACCCTGCATTCTTTATCGCTCATGGCACAGAAGACCCTACCGTACCTTTTAGTAGTGCTGAAAATTTAAAAACGATATGTGAAACAAACGAAATCGATTTTGTTTATTATCCATTAGAAGGCAGAGGTCATGGCGCCTGGGGTGCTAATGTGAATGGAAAAAGCTTATCAGATTTATCTTTTGATTTTATAGTGGACAACCAAGATTTGAATGTCGAATAAAAACCACCGCCAACAAAAGCTATAGTGCATCCTTCGGGATACGCACCATTGCAAAGCCGTTATCATCCAATAGAAAATTTAAAAAATCAGCACAAATAAACATTAATAAATATAGTAAACAATATTTATAATCCATTGTTTTTAAAGTAGTTATATAGCTTATTTCGTTTTGGTTTTATAAAATCATTCCCTACATTTAACATTCCTAAATCCTACTACTGCCATGAAATACTTATGCCCATTTCCAAGAACCTATTATCAGACAAGATGCTGTAAAACAAAAGCAATCTATACAGAAGCTTCTGGTCTTTCGATACATAAAAAAGGAAAAACATTAGTTGATTTTTATTCCTAATGGAAATAAATACACCTTAAAGTGAATATATACATTAGATAGCAAATATTATAACTGAATATTAAACAATTAAATTATCGTAGAATGAAACAAATCAATATTTTAACAACAGCCCTATTTTTAATTTCCACTAATCTTATTTCACAAACTACTGATGTTGTATCGGGATTAAGTGCCCCTCAAGGGTTGCTACTAAATGGGAATGAACTTTATATTGCAGAAACGTGGGGAGATAAAATTTCTAAAATTGACATTACAGCTACTAAACCAACTGTAACTGATGTTGTAACGGGAGTATCACATCCGAGCCTACTTTTACTAAATGGAAATGACCTTTATATTGCTGGAAATGGTGAAAATAAAATTTCTAAAATTGACATTACAGATACCACACCAACAGCTACTGATGTTGTAACGGGTTTAAATCAGCCTCAAGGAATGGTACTAAATGGAAATGACCTTTATATTGCAGAATCGTGGGGAAATAAAATTTCTAAAATTGACATTACAGATACCACACCAACACCTACTAATGTTGTAACGGGTTTAGGGAACCCTCAAGGAATGGTACTAAATGGAAATGACCTTTATATTGCAGAAAGAAATAAAATTTCTAAAATAGACATTACAGATACCACACCAACAGCTATTCATGTTGTAACAGCTAGTCATCCAAATTCTATTATTCTAGTCGGAAACGACATTTATATTGCAGAAGAAACTGGAGACAAAATTTCTAAATTTGATATTACAGACACTACGCCTAGCACTACAGAAGTTGTAACTGGATTAAATTATCCAGCAGGAATTGCAATAAAAAACAATATCATTTACATTTCAGAGCCAAAACTAACTAAAATTGTGAGCGCTCAAATTACACTTTCTTTAAATGAAAATTTGTTTACTAAAAAATAAGATATTATGAAACATGTAAATAAACAATTACATGAAAACCCAGGAGATTTTGTCCCAAATGATGGTCATGCAGACTGGGATCCTGAGGATTATGGACCTGATGAAGCAGAGTTTTTTCATGACCCAGATTTTGAACATGAAGCTGGCGATTTAGCAGGACAAGCTGTAGAAGAGGGTATAAGAGATTTAACAGAAGAAGAAACTCAAGGTTTCCTAGATTACGTAGAGCCAAGTGTGAGGGAACATTATGTGACTCAAGCCGCAGACCCTAATGAAGATGCTGCACACCCAGGAGAAGGCCCTCAACAAAATCGATTGGAAGACGCAAGAGAAATAGTCGCTAGAAGGTCTGCAGGTTTATCTATACAAGAACAACACCTTATTTCACAACGAATGAGTCTTGCTTTGTCTGTTTTTGGGCATATAGAGGGTAGATTTGACCTGCCAATGGATGTTCTAGACGCAATTATGTATGGGACAGATTTTGTTTATATTAACAATAGAGCTATATTAAATGATCATCATATTCCGATAGATTTACCCAAAAAGACTAAGAAAAAGTTGGAAAAGGCAATTAATTACCTTTTGTCAATTTCAGATGAGACATTTTGGAAAAACATGTCAATTGCCACCAAAAAGATTGGATTAACCCCTTTAGACGGCTGTATATTTATGAATGTAACTATCGGGATTTTTGGATTAAAAGAGCCTTTCATTTGGGAGTCTGGGAATGATAGATTTCATTATATAATGGAACTTAAAAAAGAAATTCATGAATCTAAACAAGGAGAAAAATTGTATAACTTTTTCAATAAAATTATAAGTTTCAAATACAAAGGAAAATCTATTCCAAGGTCTGTGGCTGCAACATTAGCTAGAGATGCTTTTTGTTTATTATACACTGAAATATAAAATTAACTATAAACAACAGAAGCTAAAACGGTATTAAAACACCATTTAGCCAAAGCCTTCTATACCTCCTTTATTTTTTCTATTCTATTTCCTTTTTCCAGTACCCCCCTATTGAATTGCATCTAAAAAAAAGAGTTTTGTTTTTATATATCCATATGAAGCTAACAAATTTTAAACGATGATTTAAATAAAATTAAAGACAAATCCGAAAGGAAGATAAATACTGTTCTTTACTTTTACATGAAAAATACAAATGGATAAGCCATTACTCCAAAAAGGATTGAAAAAAATGAGTTTGTTTTTTCTCTGCTGTTTTGTAGGACCATTCATCGTTCATCAAGCCTTTAAAAATCAATCCCACCCTCTATACCTCCCAGTACTGATCTTGGGAGTCCTATTATTGATTATTGCCTTTTATTACGGTTTTTCGGGAATCAAAACCTTGGTCAATGCCCTTTTAGGCAAACGCAAAACAAAACTATAGAAATGGATTGCTTGCCATCGACAGACCTCTTATCTTTGCAAATCATTGAAGACCACTATGATTGAAATTTGTTTTCCCGACAAATCTGTTCGTACCTACCCAAAGGGAGCAACACCCTATGAAATAGCTCAGGGCATCAGCGAAGGATTGGCTCGAAATGTTCTTTCTGCTCAATTCAATGGAAACATTGTAGAAGCCGCTACACCCTTGACAGAAAATGGTGAAATTAAGTTGTTCACCTGGAACGACGATCAAGGTAAGACCGCCTTTTGGCACTCCTCTGCCCATGTTTTGGCTCAGACTATTCTGGAGCTCTACCCACAGGCGAAACTTACCATCGGTCCTGCTATCGAAAATGGATTTTACTATGATGTTGATTTTGGAGACCACTCCATCACTGAAAAAGAACTCAAAGACATCGAAAAGAAATTCTTGGATTTTGCACGACAAAAGTTTGAATTTAAAATGCGGTCTGCCTCCAAACAAGAAGCCTTAGAGTTTTATCAAAAAGATAAAAATCCATACAAAATTGAACTGATCGAAAATCTGGAGGATGGAACCATTACTTTTTGTGACCATGCTGATTTTACGGACTTATGTCGTGGAGGGCACATTCCTCATACCGGATTCATCAAAGCTGTAAAACTTCTTAATGTGGCGGGTGCTTACTGGCGGGGAGATGAAAAAAACAAACAACTCACTCGAATATATGGTATTTCCTTTCCCAAACAAAAAGAACTTACTGCCCACCTAGAGCTCCTTGAAGAAGCCAAAAAACGAGACCACAGAAAGCTCGGCAAAGAATTGGAGCTATTTGCTTTCTCTCAAAAAGTAGGTCAAGGATTACCTTTATGGTTGCCCAAAGGTGCTGCTTTAAGAGAGCGATTAGAAAGTTTTTTAAAAGCTGCCCAAAAAAAAGCTGGATATGAACAGGTTATTTCTCCTCATATCGGAAACAAAGAGCTTTACATGACTTCTGGGCATTATGAAAAATACGGAGAAGACAGTTTCCAACCCATAGAAACCCCAGCCGAAGGAGAAACATTCCTCCTCAAGCCCATGAACTGTCCTCACCATTGTGAAATATACAATACCCGTCCTTGGAGTTATAAAGAACTCCCAAAAAGATATGCAGAGTTTGGAACCGTTTACCGCTACGAACAAAGTGGAGAACTGCACGGACTCACCAGAGTGAGAGGTTTTACCCAAGACGATGCCCATATTTTTTGTACTCCAGACCAACTGGATCAAGAATTCAAAAATGTCATTGATCTGGTTTTATATGTCTTTGGATCTTTGGGCTTTGACAACTTTCAGGCTCAGGTCTCCATACGTGACCCCAAAAAACCAGAGAAATACATAGGTGATCCCAAAAACTGGGAAAAAGCCGAACAAGCAATCATCGATGCTGCACAAGAAAAGAATTTAGATTTTGTGATCGAAGAGGGAGAAGCTGCCTTTTATGGTCCTAAACTGGATTTTATGGTCAAAGATGCCTTGGGAAGAAAGTGGCAATTGGGTACGATTCAGGTGGATTACAACCTCCCTGAAAGATTTGAACTCTCCTACAAAGGCAGTGATAATGAACTCCATCGACCCATTATGATCCACCGTGCACCCTTCGGTAGTTTGGAGCGGTTTGTCGCCATTTTGTTGGAACACACTGGAGGTAATTTCCCACTTTGGCTATCTCCTAATCAAGTTAGCTTATTGTGTGTAAGTGAAAAACACGAAAAATACGCTCAAAAAGTTTTAAATTTCCTTGAAAATAACGAAATTCGCGCCTCCCTAGACAACAGAAACGAAACCATCGGGAAAAAAATCCGAGAGGCTGAATTGAGTAAGGTTCCTTTTATGTTGATCTTGGGGGAAAAAGAAGCAGAGTTGGAAAATGTTTCTGTAAGAAAACACCGTAAAGGTGATGTGGGTGCGATGAGCATGGAAAACTTCGTCGAACTCATAAAGCAGGAGGTATCAGAAAGTATCTCCAAATTTGAAAATTAATTTAAAAAAATAAGTCATAGCAATACGAAGGAGAAGATCGAATAAGCCTGCGAGGATCATTAAAGAAAATCCTCACAAAATCAACGAAAAAATCACCGCTAACGAAATTAGATTGGTGGGAGACAACGTTGAGGTAGGAGTTTACAGACTTCCCAAAGCCATTGCTCTTTCTGAAGAACTAGAGTTAGACTTGGTAGAAATTTCTCCAAAAGCGTCCCCACCGGTATGCAAAATCTTGGATTATAAAAAGTTCCTATACGAGCAAAAAAAACGCGAAAAGGCACTCAAGTCCAAGGCTACAAAGGTGATCATTAAAGAAATACGATTCGGGCCGCAAACTGACGAACACGATTATGAGTTTAAGAAAAAGCACGCAGAAAAATTTTTAAATGATGGTGCCAAACTCAAAGCTTTTGTGTTTTTTAAAGGTAGATCCATTGTATTCAAAGAACAAGGTCAAATCTTACTTTTGAGATTGGCGCAAGATTTAGAAGATATTGGAAAAGTAGAACAGTTGCCCCGTTTAGAAGGGAAAAGAATGACCATGTTCATATCACCCAAAAAGAAATAAAAATAAATATTCGACGAAATGCCAAAAATGAAAACAAAATCCAGTGCTAAGAAGCGGTTTAAGCTAACTGGTACAGGTAAAATAAAGAGAAAACACGCTTTTAAAAGTCATATCCTGACCAAAAAGTCAAAGAAGCGAAAACTGAAATTGACCCATTCTACATTGGTCCACGACAGTGACGCAAACAATATTAAAGAACAATTACGATTGAAATAAATCAATCCCGGTTAATCTATGTATCACCCTGATATGTGGCTAAAAGTGTTGAAAAACCGCCCATGTCAAAAAACTAAATTAAAATGCCAAGATCAGTAAACTCAGTGGCTTCAAGAGCCCGTCGAAAAAAAATTCTCAAACTAGCCAAAGGTTATTTTGGAAGGAGGAAAAACGTTTGGACTGTTGCCAAAAACGCAGTCGAAAAGGCCATGCTTTATGCCTACCGTGACCGGAGAACCAAAAAGAGAAATTTCAGATCATTGTGGATTTCCAGAATCAATGCTGGCGCAAGAGAACACGGAATGTCCTACAGCCAGTTTATGGGAAAAGTGAAGTCCAATAATATCGAACTCAACCGAAAAGTTTTAGCGGATTTGGCCATGAACAATCCCGAAGCCTTCAAGGCAGTCGTTGAAAAAATAAAATAATCATTTTAAATAGCAAAACCCATCTCAAAAGGATGGGTTTTTTGTATCATGTCGCTAACCCTTTACCACAACCCTCGGTGCAGAAAATCTCGCGAGGCAGTTCAATACCTTGAGGAAAACAATCTTTCCTTTGAAATCGTCAAGTATTTAGAACATTCTTTTGACAAAAACACACTCAGTGATGTTTTAAAAAAGATCGATAGAAAACCCTCAGAAATACTCCGTAAAAACGAAGTCCTTTGGAAAAAACAATACGCTTCCAAAAACCTCAGTGAAGACAAAATATTAGAGCTTTTGGTGAATGAGCCCAAATTGATTGAAAGACCCATAGTCACTGCCGCCAATAAAGGCGTTTTGGCACGACCCATTGAAAATTTGATTGATTTTTTAAAATAGGGTTAAACCTTTTCAAAATCATTGGGTCTAAAATATTATTAACTTCATGAAAAAAATTTTTGTACTCCTCTTCTGTATCTGTCATTCTCTTATTGGACAGCGTCCAGATGGAAATATTCCCAAGCTAAAATTGACTGGAGTAGTTCTCGATCAAGAAACCCAGCAAACCTTAGAATACGCAACCATCAGTCTCATAAACCCAAAGAATCCCGATCGGATTCAAGGGGGGATCACCGGCCTTGATGGAAAATTCATGGTGGATGTTTTTCCAGGTACTTACGACATCAATATCGAATACATTGGTTTTGATCGTTTGACCAAAACTGGTGTAGTCATCAAGGAAAATATGGATTTGGGAACCGTAGAACTTATTATTGCCAGCACCGCATTAGAAGGTGTTGAGGTCATGGCCGAAAAAACCGAAGTAGAAATCCGACTCGACAAGCGTATTTACAATGTAGGTAAAGACCTTACCGTTAGAGGAGGAAGTGTGGCCGATGTTTTAGACAATGTCCCCTCGGTTACCGTTGACATAGAAGGCAATGTCGCCTTGAGAGGAAATGATAATGTTAGAATACTAATCAATGGCAAACCCTCAGGATTGGTCGGAATTTCTGGTCCTCAAGGTTTACAGCAACTACCAGCAGAATCCATTGAAAAAGTAGAGGTCGTTACCTCTCCCTCAGCCCGTTACGGTGCCGAAGGTACCGCAGGTATTTTAAACATCATCCTCAAAAAACAAGAACTACTCGGATTTAACGGCAATTTTGTAGCCAACGCAGGACAAACCCAAACCAATATCATACCCTCTGCTTATGGAGGTTCTGCAAACATCAATCTGAGGAAAAACAAATTCAACATTTTTTCGACCAACTCCTATAGTAAAAGCCTTTCCATAGGGAGTGTTTTCAATGAAAACGAATTTTTTAATCCCAATTCTTTCTTCGAAGAATCTAGAAAGCCAGAAAGGGAAAACCTCAGCTTCTTTTCCAGTTTGGGCTTCGAGTATTTTTTAAAAGAAAAAACCTCATTAATCCTCAGTGGATTCATCCGAGAAAGTAGTGGAGAGGATTACACCAAAAATATTTTAAAAAGATTCGATGCAAACAAAGTATTCATCGACCAGTCCCAATTGATCGAATTGGAAATCGACAAAGACGATGCTCGTCAGATCAGTCTGAATTTTGATTCCGAAATAGATGATGAAGGACAAAAGTTAACAGCAGTTTTTCAATATGAAGAAAATAAGGAAGACGAAAAAGCAGACATAGACAATAGCTTGAAAGATAGAGATGAATTAGTTAATCAGCTTGAAAGTGAAAAAAGAATACTGCTTCAAGCAGACTATGTTCTTCCCTTGGACAAAGACACCCAGTTTGAATTTGGATACCGAGGAAATTTTTCCAATCAAGAAAACGACTATCAAGTCTTTCAAATCAAAAATGGTGCTTTCGAAAAAAACACAGGCTTGTCGAATGTATTGATTTACAAAGAACACATCAACGCCCTTTACTCTCAATTTGGAAAAAAGCTTGACGCATTTTCCTTTCTGCTCGGTCTTAGAATAGAAGATTCCAATATCATAGTCGATCAACGAACCATCAACGATTACACGCAAAAAAAGTACACCGATTTTTTTCCTACCGTAAATTTATCATATGAATTTAGTGATACCGAAAGCATCATATTGGGATACAGCAGAAGAATCTCCAGACCTCGTGGAAGATATTTAAATCCTTTCCCTTCTAGGGCTAGTGTATCCAATTTTTTTCAAGGAAATGCAGACTTGGATCCAAGCTATTCCAACACGATTGATCTAGGCTATCTAAAGAGATGGGACAAAGTAACCTTTAACTCTTCCATTTACCATCAAAGATCGACAAAGGTGTTTATATTTATTGCTGAAGACAGTGGAGAGAAGGTCATCATTAACGAAAATATTGAGAATAATGATATAGTCGAAGTCCCCATCATCATCAGGAATCCCATCAATATAGCAGAAAACAATCGAACTGGATTTGAATTTACAGTGAGTTATAACCCGTCAAGAAAATCAAGAATATTTTTAAACTTTAATCTTTTTAACTCTGAAACCATAGGAATTCACGAAGGCATAAATCTGGGCAGAACCAACCTGAGTTGGTTTTCTCGAGCCAATGCAAAATTCACCATATTTAAAGATATTGACTGGCAAACACAAGTCTTTTATAGAGGTCCAAGAGAAACGGCACAGTCTAAAAGTAAAGGAATGATTTTCACCAGCACGGCTCTCAATAAAGACGTTTTTAAAAAGAAAGGTACTTTATCCTTTAGGGTAAGTGACTTATTTAACTCAGCCATGTTTAGGTCAGAGACCTTTACCCCTACTTTCACCAATGATGTTATATTCAGAAGAAGTCTACCTTCATTTAATCTCTCATTGACCTACAGAATCAATCAAAAAGACAAACCTCAAGGAAGAAGATCCCAAAGTAATAGGAGTAGTAACGAGGGAGGATTCGGATTTTAAGAAACTAAGATTTGTTTTTTTCCTTTCGATCCTTTAGATATTCCATCAAAGACCCAAACAGCCAGTAAGGGATGACAAAGGTCAAAAGAAATATCATTAGCCAGAAGCCCAGGGTTAAGATGGATAAGAAAGCTAAAAATCCTAAATATTGGTCAAATTCAAACATGTTCTAAAATTCTGATTCAAATTTACAGCTTTTTCTTTTTCTCCATAATGTATCTCCTAAATTTATTTCAACACCCTCGACCAAAAGCATTATTTTTGTAGTGTTAAACTATAATGATTATGAACCATCGCATTGAAAAAGACACCCTTGGAGAAGTTAAAGTCCCTGTAGATGCCTATTGGGGCCCTCAGACCGAACGCTCAAGATCCAATTTTAAGATTGGAGCAGTGGCCTCTATGCCTATAGAAATTATTTACGGTTTTGCTTATCTCAAAAAAGCGGCTGCTTACACCAACTGCGATGCTGGAGTATTGGAACCCACTAAAAGAGACCTCATTGCCAAGGTTTGTGATGAAATACTCCAAGGAAAATTGGATGAACAATTTCCATTGGTCATCTGGCAAACTGGTTCTGGTACCCAAAGTAATATGAATGTCAATGAGGTCATTGCCAATCGTGCCCATGTTCTGGAAGGAAACAAATTGGGTGAAGGAAATAAAACGCTGGCTCCCAATGATGATGTCAATAAATCCCAATCTTCGAATGACACCTTTCCCACAGGAATGCATATTGCCGCTTACAAGAAAATTGTAGAAACCACCCTTCCCGGACTGGAAAAACTAAAAAATGCCTTATCAGAAAAATCAAATACTTTTCAATCGGTGGTAAAGATTGGACGTACCCACTTGATGGATGCCACGCCCCTGACCTTGGGACAAGAGTTTTCGGGCTATGTTTCCCAATTGGACCACGGTATCAAGGCACTAAATAACACCCTCAGCCATTTGTCTGAACTGGCCCTCGGAGGAACTGCAGTGGGAACGGGGATCAACACTCCTGAGGGTTATGCCGAAAAGGTGGCGGCCTATATCGCTGAATTTACAGGACTTCCTTTTGTTACTGCTGAAAACAAGTTTGAAGCGCTAGCAGCCCATGATGCCATAGTGGAAACTCATGGTGCACTGAAACAAATTGCTGTTTCTCTCAATAAAATCGCCAATGACATCCGTCTTTTGGCCTCTGGTCCCCGATCCGGTATTGGAGAGATTAGCCTCCCTGCCAACGAACCCGGTAGTTCCATCATGCCCGGAAAGGTCAACCCAACCCAGTGTGAAGCAATGACTATGGTTTGTGCGCAAGTTGTCGGTAATGATGTTGCCATTAGTGTAGCAGGACTTCAAGGGCATTATGAACTGAATGTTTTTAAACCCGTAATGGCTGCAAATATTTTGGAGTCTGCCCAACTTATAGGCGATGCTTGCCTAAGCTTTACAAACAATTGTGTGCTTGGCATAGAACCCAATCACCAGCGCATTGAGGAATTGGTCAATAATTCCCTAATGCTGGTTACCGCTCTAAACACGAAAATCGGCTATTACAAAGCTGCAGAAATTGCCAACAAAGCCCATACGGAAGGAAGTACACTTAAAGAAGCTGCACTCTCTTTGGGTTACCTTACCGAAGTCGAATTTGACCAATGGGTAAGACCTGAGGACATGACGGGTTCCAAATAGTTGTTATAGACCTTATAAGAGTGAAGAATGATTAATTCTATACTATAAACACTCATTAATATTAATTAAAACAAAGCTTGTCGTCTTTTATCCTTTTTTCATCGTGTTAAAAGGTCTTAAAGATTCTCATACATTATATTTGTAAAAACAACGCATACCAATTGGTGTCAAAAACAGATCTCGTCTTAGAAAAAAACAAAGACCAAAACAAAGTATTGGTCTCTGAGCTTCAACAAAAAACTGCCCAAATCAAATTGGGTGGAGGCAAGTCAAAGCTGGAAAAAATCAGATCGACAGGGAAAATGACAGCCCGAGAAAGGGTGGATTATTTGCTTGACGATGATTCCGAAAATATAGAGATTGGAGCCTTGGCTGGATATGGAATGTATGAAGAAGAAGGTGGATGCCCAGCAGCAGGTGTGATTGTTGTCATAGGTTATGTCGGCAAAAAACTTTGTATTGTCGTCGCCAACGATGCCTCTGTTAAAGCTGGCGCTTGGTTTCCCATCAGTGCAAAGAAGAACTTGCGGGCACAGGAAATTGCTATAGAAAACAGAATTCCAATCATTTACTTGGTGGACAGTGCTGGGGTGTTTCTACCTCGTCAGGATGAGATCTTCCCCGACAAAGAACACTTTGGAAGAATCTTTAGAAACAATGCCCTGATGAGCAGTGAGGGTATTGTTCAAATTTCAGCCGTCATGGGCAGTTGTGTGGCAGGTGGTGCCTACCTACCCATCATGTCCGACGAAGCCATTATCGTTGATAAAACCGCCAGTATCTTTTTGGCAGGAAGCTATCTCGTCAAAGCAGCCATTGGAGAAGATATCGACAACGAAACCCTCGGGGGAGCCACCACCCATTCCGAAATCAGTGGTATTACGGATTACAAAGCCAAAGACGACTCGGATGCCTTGAATCGCATCAAATCATTGATGGAAAAAATAGGGGACCCTCCCAAAGCTGGCTTTAGCCGAATAGAAACATGCCTCCCCAAGGAAAAGATGGAGAACATCTATAATATTCTCCCCACCGATAAAACCCTACCCTATGATACCTATCGTATCATCGATTGTCTGATCGATGCTGATTCTATGGAGGAGTACAAAGCCGATTATGGAAAAACGATGATTACTGCTTATGCCAGAATCAACGGTTGGGCGGTTGGGATCGTGGCCAATCAAAGGAAGATGGTCAAGAACAAGCAAGGAGAAACCCAATTTGGTGGAGTCATTTATGGAGATGCTGCCGATAAATCCACTCGTTTTATTGCCAACTGCAACCAACGAAAAATCCCATTGGTTTTTCTTCAGGACGTAACTGGATTTATGGTGGGCAGTAAAGCAGAGCACAATGGCATTATCAAAGACGGTGCTAAAATGGTTAATGCTATGGCCAACTCTGTGGTTCCTAAATTTACGATTATCATGGGCAATTCAAGTGGTGCAGGAAATTACGCCATGTGCGGAAGAGCCTTCGACCCTCGACTAATTCTGGCGTGGCCGGGATCTAAAATGGCCGTAATGGGAGGCGAACAAGCCGCCAAAGTTTTACTACAAATTGAAAAATCAAAGCTTAAAAAAGAAGGTGAAAAAATTGATCCTAAAAAGGAAAAAGATCTTCTAAAGGGAATCAAATCTCGATACGACAAACAAACACAAGCCTATTACGCTGCCGCCCGCTTATGGACCGATGCCCTCATCGACCCCATAGAAACCCGAAAGTGGATCGGCTTGGGAATTGCTGCTGCCAATCACGCTCCAATCCAAAAAAGGTTTAATATGGGAATTTTACAGGTCTAAGTTATCGGTAGAATATCAACCGTCTTACCCCTAAGGTATTTCCCGTTATTTCTCAATATCTCAGAAACATAATACAAAGTCTTGGGCAATTCAAACTTTTCCAAGCTATCACAAGCTGCCAACTGCTGCTCTACCTCCTTGGCTTGATCATCACCCGCCTCAACGACCATGATGAGCTTTTGCCCCAAAACCTCATCTGGAATACCATGAAGAAAAAAGGGAAAACGAATGTGATGGGCCAACTTTCGTTCTGCAACTTCTGGTGAAATTTTAACCCCTCCGGTATTGATCACATTGTCTCTTCTCCCCAGATAGGTGAAAGTTCTTTCGTCGTGTATTTCCACCAAATCATTGGTGTGAATTAATTGATCTGTGATGTCGGGCGCATCTACTACCAAACAATCGTCTCCGTCAACCTCAAGATGAATCCCATCCAAAGCCCGAAAAGGTTTTTTGGGTACCGATAGTTTAGAAGCCGCAATGTGAGTAATGGTTTCTGTCATACCGTATGTCTCAAAGCAATTGTCGTGTAAAGCAACTAATTTCTCATTCAATTTTGGATAAATGGGTGCCCCTCCAATAATTAATGTTTTGATTTGATGGAGTCTTCCCAAACTGTTGTGGGCTTGCATGGGGGTCATGGCCACAAAATCATAAGAACTGTTGACATCTTTCATAGGATCGGCAGTAGGTTGAACCAAATCCAAGGATAATCCTAATATCATTGCCCGAACAAACATCATTTTTCCAGCAATAAAATCGGCTGGTAAACAATGAAGTGCCGTATCACCGATCTCTACATTAAAAAAATTTCCTGTTCGAATGGCTGAACTGACAATAGCTTGTTTGGAAATTTGAATGATTTTGGGGTCGCCCGTAGAACCCGAAGTTTTAACATTGATAAAATCCTCCTTATCCATCCAATCCATAATAAATTTGCCAATGGCGACTTCATAGGGTACCCCTTCTTTGATAAAGTCATAGCCAATATCCTTTAGTTCATTTGCTGAAAAATAATAGCCTTTGAGTTGAAATCGATTGTGGATTTTGGTGTAGTGTGGTGTATTCATTAAAATTTATGAGTTAGTTGATTGATCCAGTTTTTCCATCGGTACTTTTTGGCAAAAATAAGAGCCAATAATGGGTAAATTACTCCTAAGGTAATGATGAGTTCCATACCCAGGGAAGGCTCCGAATTATCTATCAGTAAAGATTCTGTTTGAAATGCAGTCCAAGAGGCCGTGACCAATAAAGCTGTTACCAAATTATTAGCCGCATGAAATCCTAGGGCCAATTCCATCCCATCATCCATCAAGGTGATTACCCCCAAAAATAAACCAGTACCAATATAATACCAGATCAAGTGTATCCCCAATTTGTCAATTTCAGGATTCCATAAATGTAACAACCCAAAAAGCACTGAAGTAGTCAACAATGGCATCCAACGGTTTTTAAAAAGAACTCCAAAGCCCTGCATCAAATAACCTCTAAAAATAAATTCTTCTAATGACGTTTGGAGGGGGATCATTACAATACTGATCAGGAATAAAATCAAAAAAGTTAGGGGTTTAAAGTTCCAGACATAGTCTTCTGGGTTCATCCAATAGTCAAAAATCACCATCAAAGCGGAAACAGTTCCCCATAACAAAAAGGAAAAAAGTATTCTTTTGTAATCCACGCGATTTCTGGCCGTAACCAAGCTGATAAATGTGCGTAGATGAAGACGAGTCACTACCAGATAAACAATCGGGAGGACAACTGCAAAAGGCAGCAAAACTAAAAAGAGGGTGATGTTGGGAGGAAGACTGGAAAATATATCGTTTTGATTGATGGGTTCACCAGTAAGGTTTGATTGAGAAATGATAAAAAGTGTCAAAGGAATCTGTCCAAGAATATGGAAAAAAACAAAAAAAAGAGTCCCTTTTATATAATCAACAAAACGCTTGTTTTCGGTAATGGTTTGCTCTAAATAGTTCATATAGAAGGGATATCCCAATTTTGATTTGAATTAAAAGTAAGGTAGCCATCACTAACTTCCAAAGGACATTCAAAATTATTGGTAAACAAACCTCCCGTTCCTAGCCCTTGATGGTTATTGACTCCCAAAGAATAGGTCCACTGAGCAATAGCGTTAAGTCCAATATTACTCTCCAAAGCACTAGTCACCCACCACCCTATTCTGCGTTCTTCAGCCAGGCTGATCCATTCCTCACAAGATTTAAATCCGCCCAACAAAGACGGTTTTAAAATTATATACTGAGGCATAATTGCATCCAAAAGAGCCTTTCTATCTTTTGTATCAATGACCCCAATCAATTCTTCATCCAAGGCTATGGGAATAGGAGTATTGATACACAGTTGATGCATAGCGTCGAATTGTTTGGCTTCAATGGGCTGTTCGATGGAATGAATCCCCAAATCGGCCAAAGACTTCAATTTGTCCATCGCCTCGGATAGAGTAAAAGCACCATTGGCATCCACCCGCAACATGATTTGGTCCGGATCATAATCTTTACGAATTTCCTTTAACAAAGAATATTCCTCGTCGAAATCTAAAGCTCCAATTTTTAGTTTGATGCAGTCAAAGCCCTGAGCAATTTTTTCTTCAATTTGAGTTTTCATAAATGAGCGTTCACCCATCCAAACCAAACCATTAATAATAATCTTATCCGTTCCTCGGGTAAAAGATGAGGGAAAAAGCTCAAAGGTGACTTGAGATTTAAGGGATAACATAGCCATTTCATAGCCCATCTGAATCGAAGGGAAAGCCTGAAGTGACTCAAGGGTTACAGATTCGTTTTGATTGATCCGATCACATAAGTCTTTGAGTTGATCCTCATAATCTGGTCGGTCGTCTATACTTAACCCTCTAAATAGACCACACTCCCCTACTCCTGTTTTTTGTTCTTCGGTCAAAAACAAAAACCAAGTTTCTTTCTTCTTTAAAATCCCACGAGAGGTACCTCCTGGTAGTTTAAAATTCAGAACATATCTTTTGTAATGAGCTTTCATTGGAAGCGGTAATAAATTACAAATAACGCAAATGAAATAATAAAAGTGGATAGTGCAAGTTGCTTTAATAAGGGGTCATAGGCTTTGGCTTCTCGTATTTTAACCACCCGATACAAATGAAAAAATATGGGTAACACAATCAACAGTGATAGGGGGTTTTCCTTAACCCATGCTGTCCCCATTCCAAAAAACAGGAATAAGGCACCCAAGGTCATCAAAGTATAATGATATTTTTTGGCCCACTGACTTCCCATATAAACTACCAAGGTGTTTTTTTGAGAATTCTTATCATTGGCAATGTCTCGCATATTGTTGAGGTTGAGTACCCCCACACTAAGTAATCCGATAGCTGTTCCCAAAAATAAGGCCGTAAGGTCAAGGCTTTGGGTCTGTAAATAATAGGCCCCCATCACACTTACCCAGCCAAAAAAAATAAACACAAACAAATCTCCCAATCCTGAATATCCGTAAGCATTTCGACCAACAGTGTATTTAATAGCAGCCCAAACTGCGGATAACGCAAGCACAATAAAGAAAAGAGAAACCAAAAATTGTTTCCCACCCAAAGCCACGTAAATTAAACTAAGAGCCAATAAGATTGAAATCAATGAAGCAATCACAATTCCTTTTTTTAGTGCTTTGGCCGACAGTAAACCTTGTTGCAATGTTCGCTCGGGTCCTACCCTATCGGCATTGTCCGTTCCCTTTATCCCATCTCCATAGTCATTTGCAAAATTGGAGATGATTTGAAAGGCGATGGCTGTCAAGATGGAGAGTGAAAAAATGGTAAGGGAAAAACTTTCGTCCCTAGATGCAATGGCGTTACCGCTTATGATACCAGCCACCGAAAGTGGTAAGGTTCTTAAACGGGCAGCAGCCAACCAAACTGAAAGTTTAGAATTCAAAAGATTAAGGAAACTTTGGGTACTGTTTAAAATCAGGATCTCTTTTGTCCAGAAAAGCTTGTTTCCCCTCCTGTGCCTCATCCATAAGATAATACATCAAGGTCGCATCTCCAGCCAATTGCATCAGTCCGTGCTGGCCATCCAATTCTGCATTCAAACACCTCTTAATCATACGCAATGCCAAAGGACTTCTTTTTTGCATCATTTTACACCATTCCAAAACAGTAGTTTCTAACTGATCCAAGGGAACAACCTTATTGATCAATCCCATTTTTTCGGCTTCTTCGGCAGAATATTGCTGACAAAGAAACCATATTTCTCTGGCTTTTTTTTGTCCCACATGTCTTGCCAAATAAGAGGATCCAAAGCCTCCGTCAAAACTACCAACTTTCGGCCCGGTTTGGCCAAAAATAGCGTTCTCGCTGGCAATGGTCAGATCGCAAACTACATGCAATACATGACCTCCGCCAATAGCATATCCGTTAACCATAGCAACGACAGGTTTGGGCAACTCTCTGATACGTTTGTGTAAATCCAATACATTCAAACGGGGCACTCCGTCTTCTCCAACATATCCTCCAACTCCTTTTACATTTTGATCCCCTCCACTACAAAAAGCCTTGTCCCCAGCACCAGTAAAGACCACTACATCGATATCATTCCGCTCATGACAAACCTCCATTGCTTCCAACATCTGCATGTTGGTTTCTGGACGAAAGGCGTTATAGACTTCGGGACGGTTGATGGTAATTTTAGCTACTCCCTCGAAAAACTCGAATTTAATATCACTGTATTGACCCAGACTTTCCCATTCTATCTTTTTCATAGGTTTTATTTTGATTTCAAATTTAAGACTTTTGCATGGCTTTAAAGTAATTTAATAAGATACTATCGTTGATCTTTCTCGGGGTTTTTATCTCGAGAATTTTGGGGCTTCGAGAAGGTTTAAAGAAACTTTTTAAAGCCCATTTCAATCCGATATTGCTTTTAACTGCTTTGTATTGAAACCCAAACGCCTTCGAGAGTTGACGGGCATTTCGACCGTGTACGGTTTCAAAATATGTGTCGTATTTGGGACTGTCCTTTTCCCCGGGAAGAATTCTAAAAATCCCTCCTCCTTGATTGTTGATCAAAATAATCCTAAAATTAGAGGGAATATAATCGTTCCACAATCCATTGATATCGTAAAAGAAACTAAGATCTCCAGTAACCAACAAACTGGGATTTTGATTGATCAAGGCGGCTCCAACTGCGGTGGCAGTTGAACCATCAATACCGCTGGTTCCTCGGTTGCAAAAGACTTCTGCCTGTTGAGGTATTTCAAAAAGCTGTGCATAGCGTACCGTGGAACTATTAGCCAATTGCAGATGAAGTCGCTTCGGTAACTTTGAAAAAATGGTTTCAAAAGCTTTTAAATCTGAAAAAGGAATTTGGCGCAGATAGGCATTTCCCAAATGGCGTTGCCCGAGATACTGACCCAAAATCAATGATTTATAGTTAGATCGAGGGCTGCGATATCCTTCATATAATTCAGAAAAAAAAGCATTCACAGGTAAGGAAAAATGTTGGGTCAAACAATAGTAGGTATCATAAGCCCTATACGGATCGACATGCCAATGTTCTTGTGGTGAAAAATCCCTCAACAGTTTTTTTATTTTTTTGGAAACCACCATTCCTCCAAAAGTCAATAGAATTTCGGGTTGAAGGGTTTTAAAAAAATCAGTAGAACTATTTTCTAGCGGGGCAATCAAAGTATCAATGGAATGGATGGCATTGGGGGAGCGCAAATTGGAAGTGGTTTCAGTCATCAAAACCACCGAGGGGTCAGTGTCAATTAAATCCAACCATTGTTGATCCACCTTGTTGGGGTCATTTACTCCAACCAAAATCAGCTTTTTATCTGCCTTTTGCCATTGTTTTTTGAATGTTATAAAATCTGGTGTGGAAGTAGAAAACTGCGGTGATGTATTCTGGGTGATGTTCAAAGGAAAAGTTGTCATTCCGTATAAAGGTTCCTCCATAGGAACATTCAAGTGGACGGGACCACTTTTTTGAATGGCTTGGTTTAAAACAGCATTGATATTTTTTTCGTTGTCTTTTTGAATTTCCTTTTGCAAGCCTTCGATCTCCTTTTGAGTGGCATTGAGAGGAATCAGTTTTTGATTGGGGTTTTCCAAAATAGCGTCAGCAGCGTGATTCACATCGGGAGTCAAATAGCCAAAGTCCACCAAGTGCGGTTCAAAAACTCCCTTTTGTTGAATGGTTTGCCCGTCACCGATATCAATACGGTGGGGCATCCGATCAGCAGAGATAATTACCAATGGGATGTTACTGTAAAAAGCCTCGGCCACGGCAGGATAAAAATTAAGCAAGGCAGAACCCGAGGTACAAACCACCGCTGTAGGAGTATTGAGTTGCTGTGCCATTCCCATGGCAAAAAATGCTGCAGAGCGTTCATCTACAATACTATAAGTCTTAAAGAAAGAATTTTCGACAAAACCGTTGGTCAAGGGGGCATTTCTCGATCCCGCACAGATCACGATGTGATGGATGCCCTTCATTTCACAGAATTGGACAACCGTCTGGGCTATTGGAATCTCCGGATATTTTTTCGATCTACTCCCTGAGTTATTCATTTTCATCGCCTTGCAAAAATACAAAACACAAAGAGATTGATGCCTTCAAAAAAATTAAAGGGCAGCCAACAAGGTTTTGGATTTATTTTGTGTTTCCTCCCACTCTTTTTCGGGATCACTGTCTTGGGTAATTCCTGCCCCTACATACAACACTAATGCCTCTGGAATAATTTGCGCACAGCGAAGATTTACAAACAAATCCATTTGATTCTCCCCCGTAACAGGGCCTAAAAATCCAGTATAGTAAGCACGATCAAGGTTTTCGTGTTCTGCGAGAAAACGCATACCTTCCTCCACTGGAATCCCTCCTACTGCCGGTGTGGGATGTAATTTTTTTAACAATGTTTTTGCATTGATATTTGGTGCTTCGACCGACAATTCATTGCACAAATGCACCAAATTACCTGCCCTACGGGTAAAAGTTTCGGAACATTGGATTAGTTGTGATGGAAAAAGTCCTTCCAAATCTTCTTGTAAAGCATCTCTAACCCAGCCTTGTTCCGTTATTTCTTTGTCCCCCCAGTGGTATTCCTCTCTGGAATTATAGGGTAAAGTTCCAGCAAGTGCCATAGTAGTAAGCCGATTGGAGTGAAGTGAAAAAAGCTGTTCGGGACTCGCCCCTACCCATGTCTCTCCCTTTGGGTGATGCCAAAAATAGACCATGGCACGGGGATAGAGTGTTAGCAAATGGATATACAGTTTCAAAGCATCAACCTCCCCTTTTTGGATTATTTTTCTGGCCACCACTAGTTTTTTAAGGCGACCCGATGCTATGGCTTTTTTCGTCTCATTTACTATATTTATAAATGATATCTTATTTTCTGTGTCAATAGAGACTTCAACATCTTTTCCCTGAAAACTGGAGGGTTCGTATTCAAATTGTAAGTGATTTTTATCGGAAATATAGACTGCAGGCAGCGGAGAATCAAAACGACTCATCACAAAACCTTTGATTTTTAAATCAGCGGTATAGGCCAATGGTGCATCCTCTTGAAAATGACAATGGACAGTCTTGTCATTTGGTAATCTATAAAACACAAAGGCTTGTTCCGCTGACAAAAGCTCGGTAAAAACTTCCTCTAAATCGGACTTACTCATTTATTTTTTGGGTCTGGAGAAAGTAGATAGTTTACAATGGGAAATCAAATTATCCTCTTCGTCGATTACTCTGATTTCCATCAACTGAATGTTTTTTCCCATGCGCAAGGGTTTGGCGGTAGCAGTTACATATCCACTGCTTACACTTTTTAGATGATTGGCGGAGATTTCAATCCCAACAGTAGAAATGGAAGGGTCTTGACTCAAGACAGGAACTGCTGAACTTCCCACTGTTTCGGCCAAAGCCACTGTTGCCCCTCCGTGGAGTACACCGTGTATCTGATGAACTTTGGGGGTGACAGGCATTCGAGCGGAGAGAAAATCTTCTCCTACATCGATAAACTCGATTTCCAAAGTTTCCATCAAGGTACCTTTCACAAAGGCATTACAAATCTCAAGTATTTTTTCTTTATCCATCACAACAAGTTAAAAATAAAAACCTTCCGTCGGAATGGACGGAAGGTTTTGTTATAAAATCTAAAATCAAAATTAGTCCTTTACTTCTTCGAAGTCAACGTCTTGGACATCATCTCCACCCTTGGTGTCGTCTTTTGCTTCGGGATTGGGTGGTGGAGTTGCTCCTTCTGCGCCTTGACCTGCATCTGCTTGGGCTTTGTACATTTCCTCTGAAGCGTTTTTCCAAGCCTCATTGATTTTTTCTAAAGCGGCATCAATGGCAGCCAAATCTTTGGATTCGTGAGCTTTTTTCAACTCTTCCAAAGCAGCCTCAATCGGTGCTTTTTTGTCGTCAGAAAGC
>DGPN01000049.1 GCA_002390455.1 Flavobacteriaceae bacterium UBA4439
TAGAGAAAGAGGGAAAAATCAAAAAGGAATGCGAATACAGAAACAGTTGGCCTACTAAATAAAAATTAAAGTAAATAACCAAATAAATTAAAATAACAATTTAATAATCAATGTTTTAACATCTGTACGAATAATTCTTTTTTTTAAAAAAAGATCAAATCTTGTTACAACTGATGTTGGGGTCAGGTCGGTGGTGATCACGATGCCCGCCAACTTATCGCCTTGATCCACTGTAAGAACTTGGAACTCGGTATTCAAATTGATCCGCACCGATGGTCGGTCAGTCAGAGGAGGTCTCAATTTTTTCGTACATACAGCCAGCAAGTGATTAATTCACGGTTTTCCAACCTACTCAGACCGTCCTTGAGCTACGAAACCTTGGGCTCAGCGGCCGTGATATGCTGAATCAATTCGTGTTATTTTATGTAATTAAGGTTATAGGGTAATCCCCATTAGGAAAAGTTTTAGGGAGAAAGCCGAATTCCAGCTTAAGTAGAGCAGGGGTTTCCATAAGTTTTCAAAACCCTAGTCATTAACCAAAAGGGGAAACAAAAAAACGAAATCACCACCAAGCCAAAAAGGATGACCAAATAAAAAATAAGATATAGGGCTAAATAACTTTTTTGGTATTTCCCACCCCGTTAGACGACATAAAGAATCAATAATATTTGAAATACTTCCATACTATATGGATTTGGCGTTTATTACTAAATTTGAGGATTCCAACTATATTTTTTTAAGGTTAATACATCCACTTAGCAGTGAATGACCCATTAGATTATGGGAACAAGCAGTAGTTAAACAACAGCTTTGTTCCTCCGAAAAGCAAAACCGCTTTTCCTTTGTACGAATATTCTTACCCTAAATCCTAAAAAAATATGCCCACAAAACCAACCTCGACCTATTTACTCCACTGTTTTATCGCAGGACTTCAATATTATGATGTCTTGGAAATATGGAAATGCCTGAAAATCGGAGACCAGGTGGAACTGATTCCCGAACCCGAAAACGGCTATGACAAAAATGCCGTAATGGTTGTCTATAAAGGTACCCAATTGGGCTACCTCCCCCGATCCGAAAACCGCCATATTGCTAAAATCCTTAATGCTGGACTCAACCCTTACGAAGCAAGAATACAATCCCTATACCAAGACAAACCCATGTTTGAAAGAATAGAGATTTGTCTAAAAATAAAGAACCAAAAAAAGAAATAAAAAAAGCCCCGTAGAAAGACGAGGCGGCTTGATGTTTTCACACCTTAAAAAACTAAAAAATTAAATGATATGAATACTAAGAATTTTGAACAATTCACCAACCTATACAAAGTACAGAAAACATTGAGGTTTGAGTTGAAGCCCATTGGAGAAACAGTCATCAATATAAAAAAAGTTGATCTGTTAAAAGCCGATGAAACTAGAGCGGATAACTATAAGAAAGCAAAAAAAATAATCGATGAATTTCATAAAGACTTTATTCAGCAAAGACTCTCCCGTTTATCATTTGAAGAAGCCGATTTGGGAACCTATTCATTCACAATACATAAAAATTGACTCAATATTGTTAATAATCCTTTTATGCCCCTATTGTCCCCCACGAACAGAAATAGTAAATTCGTTAAAAAAAGAGGATTATGGCAGACGCAAACGAAGCAAAAAAGAAAGCCTTACAGCTTACTTTAGACAAGCTAGACAAGACCTACGGCAAAGGCGCCGTAATGAAAATGGGCGACGAAGCCATCGTGGAAGTAGAAGCAATTTCATCGGGCTCCATCGGTTTAGACTTAGCCTTGGGAGTAGGAGGCTATCCCCGCGGTCGCGTCATCGAGATCTACGGTCCAGAATCCTCGGGTAAAACCACCCTTACCCTACATGCCATTGCCGAATGCCAAAAGGCTGGGGGCATCGCTGCTTTTATCGATGCCGAGCATGCCTTTGATCGTTTTTATGCCGAAAAATTGGGCATCGACGTCAGCGAACTCATCATCTCTCAACCCGACCACGGAGAACAAGCATTGGAAATTGCCGACAACCTTATCCGTTCTGGCGCCATCGACATCGTGGTAATAGACTCAGTCGCTGCCCTTACCCCCAAAAGTGAAATAGAAGGCGAAATGGGCGACTCCAAAATGGGGCTCCACGCCCGACTCATGTCACAGGCACTGCGGAAACTCACCGCCTCCATCAGCAAAACCAACTGCACCGTTTTCTTTATCAACCAGCTGCGCGAAAAAATTGGCGTCATGTTTGGCAATCCCGAAACCACCACTGGAGGAAATGCTCTAAAGTTCTACGCCTCTGTCCGTTTGGACATCCGCCGTTCGACACAGATCAAAAGCGGTGATGCCGAAGTGATGGGGAACAAAACCCGAGTCAAAGTCGTCAAAAACAAAGTAGCACCACCTTTTCGTACCACCGAGTTCGACATCATGTATGGGGAAGGCATCTCCAAAATGGGCGAAATCGTTGACCTAGGCGTCAACTACGAAATCATCAAAAAATCCGGCTCCTGGTTCAGCTATGGGGACACCAAACTGGGTCAAGGTCGCGATGCCGTCAAAGCCCTACTGGAAGACAATATCGAACTAATGGAAGAGTTGGAAACCAAAATCATGGAGACCGTCAAAGCCATAGCATAATTCATTCCTGAATCCGAGCAAAAGAATTGAAGCTCTCAGCATTTAAAGAAAAAATGTCGGCCTTTGCCACTGCCCAAAGACCCTTTTTTTTCCTGATCGATTTCGAACTACAAAAACCCCTGATCTGTCCTTTGGAAGACGCCCAAAAGCTGGGTTTCCAATTTGAGGTCAAAGGTTTTCGGAATTTCCATCCACAAGACCGTAGGCCCAACCCCGTCCCCATGTCCATCGCACCCGTTCCCATGGCCACTTATGCCAAGGCCTACCAAAAAGTGGTCCAAGAAATCTATCAAGGCAACACCTTTTTGCTCAACCTCACCTTTCCTTCCGCCATCCAAACCCCCCTCGATTTGGAAGACGTTTTCCATTGGGCTAAAGCCCCATACAAACTCCTACACCAAGACCGCTTTGTGGTCTATTCGCCCGAATGCTTTGTCAAAATCAAAGACGGTCATATCTATTCCTATCCCATGAAAGGCACCATCGATGCCCAATTGCCCGAAGCAAAAAAGAAACTGGAAACCGACCCCAAGGAAATCAACGAACACAATACCATCGTTGATCTGATCCGCAACGACCTGTCCAAAGTGGCCAAGGAAGTTCAAGTCACCCGATTCCGCTACCTCGATAAGATCAAAACCCAAAAAAACGAAATCTACCACACCAGTTCGGAGATCCGCGGCAAGCTCTCCCCCGATTGGAAAAGCCAATTGCCCGATATCCTCTTCGGAATGCTCCCCGCTGGATCCATCTGTGGAGCACCCAAAGCCAAAACCGTTTCCATCATTCAAGAAGTTGAACAAGGCCCACGAGGCTACTACACCGGAATCTTTGGCTATTTTGACGGAGAAAACCTCGACAGTGCGGTCAACATCCGCTATCTGGAAAAAAACGATGGCCAACTCCTTTACCGCAGCGGCGGCGGGATTACCTTTCTCAGCGATTTGGAATCGGAATACAACGAACTAATAGAAAAGATTTATGTACCCGTTGTTTGAATCCCTTTGCGTCCAAGACGGTCAACTCCTTCACGCCCAATGGCATCGATTGCGTTTTGAAAAAGCCTTTCAAAACTATTTTAAAAAAAACCCCACTTTTGACCTTTTGGAGCCCCTAGAAATCCCCCCCAAATTCTCCAAAGGCAGGGTCAAACTAAAAATCCTATACAATGAAAACAACCGTAAACTGGATTTTCAACACTACCAAATGCAAAACATCCAAAGCATCCGATTGGTACATACCGAATCATTGGACTACACCTATAAATATAGTAAGCGGGAAAAATTGGAAGCCCTGTTTGCCCAAAGAGGGGATTGCGACGATGTACTGATCGTACGAAAAGGAAGTATCACCGACAGTTCCTATGCCAATGTGGTATTTTTTGACGGTAAAGACTGGTGGACCCCCCACATGCCCCTACTGGAAGGTACCTGCCGCGCCCGACTTTTGGCACAGAAGATCATCAAGGAAACCCCACTGGGGGTGGATGACCTTAAGAAGTTTCAAGGGCTCAAACTGGTCAACGCTTTGCGGGACATGGATCAAGCGTTGATTCCCATAAACGCATTGGTGCACTAACCAGCTTGGGTAAGTTTTTTCCAAACTTCAATGGCCTCTACTGCTTTTTGCTGCGGATCGTTGACCAATTCCGAATGGATGAGATCGTAGGTCTTTTGTTTTAATTCAGGAATATCGTTTTCCGTAAGTCCAGCCGTAGGCAAAGGCGGGTGAATCTCAACACGAAGTAACCCAGGATAGCCGTGGGTGGCGTACCAAGGGAATTTTCTTTTACAGTCTAAAAAGACCATCGGACAAATGGGCAATTGATGTTCGACCGCAATCCTAAAAGCCCCAGATTTAAAAGGGTTGAGCAAAATGGTTTCATCCAAATACTCTTTTTCAGGAAAAATACAAACGCTATACCCCTTGTCCAAAACCTTTCTGGCTCGGCCATAAACCCCATAACGACTTTTGGAACTGCTGCGATCCACCATAATGGCCGCCCGCTTGTAGAGATAACCAAAAAAAGGAATCTTAACCAGTTCCTTTTTCCCTACAAACACAAAGGGATTGGGAGCAGCCGCAAACATGAGCATGATGTCGATATAACTGGAATGATTGGCTACCAATAGATAACTTTTTTTGGCGTCCAAGTCTGTTTTAAAAACTTTTTTCATCCTAAAACCCATAGCCGTCAAGACCAGACGTGACCATACGTTGCGAGCGATCCAAAAAAAAGGGCGATAACCGTTAGGGAAAATCAATAAAAGAGCCAATAAAGGGAAAAGTATCACCACCAAGATGGAAGAAAAAAAATAGAACCACACCCTCCAGAGTACAATTAAAAACCTCATAGCCTTGTAAAAATACACTTTCTTTAAAGGGAGCAATAAGGAAATCGGGCAAACTTTGTGCAACCGTCGAAAAAAAATATCTTTGCAGGAAATCAATGACCCCCGCTTTATGGCAAGAATTTTGACTGGAGTACAATCAACAGGCGTGCCTCATCTAGGCAATTTGCTGGGGGCAGTGCTTCCGGCCATTGAGATGGCCAATACGCCCAACAATGACTCTTTTTTATTCATCGCAGACCTCCACTCCATCACTCAGATCAAAGAAGGGGAGCAGTTGTCCAAAAATACTTTTGCCACCGCCGCTGCTTGGTTGGCTTGTGGTTTGGATGTGGAAAAAACCGTTTTTTATCGCCAGAGCGATGTAAGTCAAGTCACCGAATTGGCTTGGTTTCTCAGTTGTTTTTTTCCCTACCAAAGGCTCACTTTGGCGCATTCTTTTAAGGATAAGGCCAACCAACTTGAAGATGTCAACGCTGGGTTGTTTACCTATCCCATGTTGATGGCCGCCGATATTTTAATCTACGATGCCGAAGTCGTTCCAGTAGGAAAGGACCAGTTACAACACCTAGAAATGACCCGCGATGTGGCCGCTAGATTCAATCATCAGATGGGAGAAACTTTTGTCTTGCCCAAGGCAAAAATCCAAGAAAACACCCAGTACATTATTGGAACCGATGGACAAAAAATGTCCAAGTCCAAAAACAACATTATCAATATTTTTCTGCCAGACAAGGCCCTACGCAAACAGATTATGGGCATACAAACAGACAGCAAAAGCTTGGAAGAACCCAAAGACCCTGAAAGTTGTAATGTCTTTAAGCTTTATGCACTCTTGGGGGACGAAGCTCAAATCGAAGACTTAAGACAACAGTATTTGACGGGAGGTATGGGCTATGGCCATGCCAAACAGGCCTTGTTTGAAATGATGGTGGAAAAGTTCAAGGTGGAGCGAGAAAAATTCAGCTACTACCAAGACCATCCACAAGAAGTGGAGGTGGCATTGGCCAAAGGCGCCGTTAAAGCCAGTAAAATTGCCGATGAAGTCTTGCTCAGAGTCCGCCGAAAATTGGGATTCTAAACCCATTCAAAAAACTTACCCGGTAAAGGCTTAACACAGCCTTTCATTTCCAATTTTAGCAATAGTGTTGCGGTTTTCCCCACCGAAATTTGGGTCCTTAAGGCAATGTTGTCCAAGCTTTCATGAGCTCCGTCTTTAAGGCACTCAAAGATGGCTTTTTCTTCACTATCGAGTTCGACAAACATCTTTTTTTGGATGCTTTTTTTCTGGTATTGGGTTTCCCAACCCATGCCTTTGATCAGATCGTCTGCATTAGTAATCAATTGCGCTTTTTGGGTGCGAATCAAATCGTGGCAACCCTGATGAAGGGAATTTCCCACTTCACCTGGAAAGGCAAAAAGCTCCCGGTGGTATTGGTGGACAAAATTGGCTGTTATCATGCTTCCCCCTTTGGATTGAGATTGAATGACCACTGAGGCGTGAGACAAACCCGCAATGATACGGTTGCGAATAAGAAAGTGTTTGCGGTCAAACTTTTCCTCAGTGGTAAATTCAGAAATAAACCCCCCCTCTTGCTCGATTCTGTCGCAAAAAACGCTGTGTTCTGGAGGATAAATTTGATCCAGACCGTGTGCCATGCAAGCAATGGTGGTCAAATCGGATTTTAACGCTTGATCGTGGGCAATGATGTCAATGCCCCTTGCAAAACCTGAAATGATGATAGGGTCAAACTCCTGAAGTCCGGCCACCAGATCACGACAAAGTTTTTCCCCTTTGGAATCGCTAGATCGGGTACCAACGATACTGATACACTTGCGTTGTGCAAAGTCGAGATTTCCCTTGTAAAACAAAACCAATGGGGCATCGGGACAAAAACCAAGTGTCTGAGGATAATCGGCATCTCCCAAAAACAGGGTTTTAATGTTGTTTTTATGCAGTTTTTCTTCTGCTTTATATACACGGTCGGAATGTTCTTTCCAACATTTGAGGTGTTGAAGATGAACGCTACCTATGCCTTCAAGGGTTTGAAAATCCTTTGGAGATCGCTCAAAAATGGCCTCAGGACTATCGGAAAACTCCCATAATTTTCTGGATCGTATGTTTCCCAATCCAGGGATAAAACGCAAGAAAAGGCAGGCTTGTAGGCGATTCATGAGTGAAAAAACAAAAATTTGGTGCCTTCAAATATACTAACATCAATATTCATCGTTATTAAAAGCAGTAAATATTAGTATATTTGAGTATGCAGTTGCAACAGTACATCAAGGAGTTGCTTTATCGACACGAGTGTGTTACGGTACCCAATTTTGGTGCTTTTCTCACCCGGACGATCAATGTATTGATCCAACCAGACTCTGGGCTTTTTTCGCCCCCTCGAAAAGAAGTGAGTTTTAACCATCTTCTGAAAAGCAACGACGGCATACTGGCTCAATACATGGCTCAAAAAGATAATGTTTCCTATGAACAAGCCTTAAGAAAAATTGAAAAAGAGGTAATCATATGGAAACAACGGTTGCAAACCCAGCATTTGACCTTTGCAGGCATTGGCGAAATACGCCTTAACCCGCAAAAGAAAATTAGTTTCTCTCCATTTGGAGCAATTAATTTTGATCTGAATTCCTATGGACTCAGTAACTTTATTAGAAAATCAATCTTTTCCCCATCCATTGTAACAGAAAAACCTAAACCCTTTCCCATTATGGAAAATGAAAACAAAGACGACTTAATGTTTACCCCAGCAGAAACCGAAAACAACCGCTCTCCGATCATGCGATATGCCATTATCGGGGTGATTGGAATTTCTCTGATTGGTGGAGGCTATTTTTTCGGCAATCAATACATTGCCGATGAAAAGGCTAAGGCCACAGAAATGGCGCAAAAGAAAATCAAAAGCAACGTTCAAAAAGCGACTTTTGACTTAGGCACATTGTCTCAAGTGGATCTGACCCTAGAAGCCAATCCCGAAGTCATCGAAAACGCTCCATTGGCAAAAACCTTTTACAGTGTCATTGCTGGATCCTATCGATCTATAGAAAATGCCGAAATGAAACTGGCGCAATTACAATCCGAAGGTTTTGATGCTGCTTTTACAGAAGTCAATCCCGAAGGCCTTCACAGAGTGGCCTATGGGCGATTCGACTCCAAGCGTGAGGCTTTGAATTTGCACAATTACATACGCTACGCCCTCAAAGAAGAGGCTTGGTACTTGGAAGAGCAATAGGCTACATCCTGTAAATCCAACTTTTGGGATTCTGAGGCTTTAATTCGTTAAATACACTGAATTGCAAGGTGGTTTTACCCGTTTGTGGATGGGTAAAAATCTGCCCTATGGGTTGTTTGGCTTTCACTTTATCTCCTTTTTTTACATACACCTTACCCATGTTTTTATAGGTAGTGATAAAATTCCCATGCTTAATCAATATGGTAGGATTACTGCCCTTAAAACTGAGGATGGTCATTACTTCCCCCTCAAAAACGGCTCGGGCTTCTGCCTTAGGCGAGGTTGCAATGGTTACCCCATTGCTTTTGATCATAGTGGTCTTGACCACCGGATGAGGTTGAGTTCCAAAACGTTGGATGACAATTCCTTTTTCTACTGGCCAAGGGAGTTTTCCTTTGTTGGCAACAAAATTGGCAGCCAATAACTTAGCCTCTGGCGTCAGGGCAAAAGCGTTTTTGGATTTTTTTCCCGCCGCTTTATTTGAGGCGGCTATGGCCTCGCGAATCAAACGCTCGATTTCCCGATCAATCGCTGCAGCTTTGCGTTGCTTTTGTTTGATTTCACTCGCCAAGGATCGTGATTTGCTTTTCAACCCTCGAATCAATATTTCCTGTGATTTACGTTCCTTCTGCAATTGCTGTTGAGCTTGTCGATTCTCTATCACCAAGGCATTTTTTTGAGCTTTTTGCTCCAACAGCGTTTTGTTGAGGGATTGAAGTGTTATGGTTTTTTCTGCGATTTCCTCTCCTTGTTTTTTCCTGAAGTTGGCATACTGTTTCATGTATTGAACCCGCTTGTAGGCCTGTAAAAAATCCTCAGAAGAAAACAAAAACATCAAACGGTTCTGAGAAGATTTGCTCTTATAGGATTTTTGAATCATCTCGGCATAGTCTTTCTTGAGTATTTCCAACTCTTTTCTGAGATCGGTAATGTTTCTTTGATTGACATTAATTTGCTGGGTCAATAGGTTGGCCTGTTGATTGTTGACTTTGATCAGATCACTTCTAACGGATATTTTGACATTAAGGTCTTCTACCTGAGAAAGCAGGGACTTTTCCTTTCTGTTGTTCCTAAAAAGAAGGCTGTTGATTTGTTTGATCTCTGCTTGAAGTCGCTTTTTTTGGTTTTCTAGCGTTTTCTGTTGGGCCGAATTGGACTGAGCCATCCCCAAAGATGATAAGAGAAGAAAAAAGACCACACAAAGCTGTCCTATGCGATACATTACATTTCTATTGGTTGGTAGCCTGCGGGAATCTCGAAGGGAATGCTCAAACGGTCGGGAAAATCGGCTCGGGTATATTCCAGTTTGATTCTCGTCAATGCTCTACCATCAAAAAGCGAGATTTGAACCTCTCCGGGAATAAACTCTCCTTCTAGTTTTTGATGGTTTAGGTACTTGATGGTCAAAGACTGTTGGGTACCAGGAACCATAAAACGCTGTTCGAGTAACAGAAAACTGTTAGGGTCAAAAAAGAAGGTTGGACGGAAACGCAATTTGTCCGACTTTGGAGTCAGAATATAATATTTGGGATGGGAAATGCTTTCCCAGCGACCTCTATTGATATTGGTCAAGGGAAGGCCCATCAAAAGATTTTGTAAATCATTAAATTCAAAACGGGTATCGAATTGTTGATTTATAAAAGAGACATCTCCCTCAAAAAAGGTTTTTTGAAATTTTTCATAAAAAGAGACCTTTTCGGGGGTCACCAATAATTTGGCAATAGGAACAATCATATTGGCACTCATCCATATGGATTTGGATTTTTCCAACCTCAGATTGATGATGATCTGTTGTTTGCGCTTTCCATTGTCGAAAGTGGTTTTTACACGCGAACGAAATTTTTTATATTCCAATTGGTTTTTGGCAATGGAATTGGTCAATTCCTTGGTCTCAATATCCTTTATGGGGGTTCGACTGGAGGGAACAACAGCCGACTTACAAGCCGCAAACAACAGTAGCCATCCCAGCAGAAGAAGGGGGGTAAAATAAGGTCGGCTGTACTTGTATTTCATCACTTTGTTAATTCTGAATAATCGCCAATGGATACAAAACTAAATGCCCCATCGAATTTAACATAATTGCCGATCATGGCGCCATGGAGTTGTGCGTTTTGTAGGATCGTATGTTTTTGTATCAAACTGTTGGTCAAAGTACTGTTTTCGATTTGAGTCCCTTCTCCAACCGCAGTGTGAGGACCAACAGTAGTGTTTTTTAATACCACCCCTGGCCCAATATAACAGGGGGGGATGATCTTGCTATTATCGAGTATTACATCATCTGAGACCAATTTATTGCCTTCGGCCGTGAGAATGTCCAACATTTTGGTGTTGGTTTCTAAAGTGATTTTGGGATTACCACAGTCCATCCACTCCTTGACTGCCCCAGGGGTGAACACGGCTCCTTTTTCCATCATCGCCAATATGCCTTCGTTCAAAAGAAATTCCTCGCCTTCCCCTCTTGGTTGCGACATGGTTTTTTCCAACTCAGCTTTGATCGTTTCACCTTCTTTAAAATAATATATTCCAATCACCGCCAGATCGGAGACAAATTCCTTTGGCTTTTCGACCAAGGCGGTAATGTGGTTGGCATCGTCCATTTTGACCACGCCATAGGCTTTAGGATTTTCGACCTTTTTGACCCATATCATACCATCTACGGTGGGATCAAGGGAAAGGTCAGTTCGGATAAGGGTATCGGCATAGGCCACAATGATGGGGCCTGACAAAGAATCGGCGGCACACATTACAGCATGACCAGTTCCCAGAGGTTCTAATTGACGATAAATAGAAGCTTTGGCACCCAAATTTTTTGCTACTTGTATCAGTTCTTCCTCAATGGCAGGGCCAAAAAAGGCGGGGTCACCAAGAATATAGGCGACCTCCTCTATGGGTTGGTCTACCACTCTGGCAATTTCGTTGACCAACTGGGCCACTATGGGCGACCCTGCTACGGGCAACATGGGCTTGGGAACCGTTAAGCTATGGGGTCTTAGTCTTGAGCCTCTTCCGGCCATGGGAACAATGATTTTCAATATTTTATATATTATGGTTTAAACAATTACTATATACTATTTTTTTCCAGTACTCCCAAAGCCTCCACTGCCTCTTTCGGACTCAGGAAGACTGCTTATTGGCTTCCACTTGACCGTACTGTATTGGGCGACGACCAACTGTGCGATTCTGTCCTGCGGAGCGATGGTAAAGGGTTCTTGGGAAAGGTTAACCAGTATTACTCCAATGTCTCCACGATAATCGGCGTCGATGGTGCCAGGAGCATTAAGTACGGTAATACCGTGTTTGGCGGCCAATCCACTTCGAGGTCTCACCTGAGCTTCATAGCCCTTTGGCAAAGCTATGGATAGACCCGTTGGAATGATTTTTCGCTCCAGCGATTTCAAGGTGATGGATTCCTCAATGTGAGCTCTCAAATCCATCCCCGCCGAAAGAGAGGTGGCATGCTCTGGCAATGCGCCTTTTCCACTAAACAATACGGGAATTTCTATCATTATCTCAATTTATTCAAAAATACAAAAAGCACCCTGAATCCTTGGCCTCGAAACTTTTAGTTAATCTTTTTTTATGAAGATTGCTTTGTCAATAACACATCGACCGACCTAATTGAGCCAAAAAAGTAATCTAAAATGGGTAAGAGCTATTCCAGTAGTGATAAAATCTGATCCTTGGGTAGGCGAACAAAACTGTTTTGAGTGTAGTCGTCCTTTTCAAAAATAATCCCCAAGTCTCCGTTTTCCAATAGGCTAAGGGCAGCATAGGCGGCGGGTCCTTTGTAAATGGTTTTTTCAGCCGACCAGGTTTCCCCATCATCTTTGCTGATTTTAAGTGTAAGATTTTTCCTAAGGGTTTTGTGATTGGCGTTGACAAACAATAAAACCCCTTTTTCTAAGCTCGACTTTTCGTCGGGAAATCGGATGATTCCAGCATTACATCCGGGATCAACAAGGCTGTAATCGGCTCGAGAAGCCCATGTCTTTCCTTCGTCTTTGGAAATGTAAATTTGTCGGTGCCCTTTTCTATTGAGTCTGCAATTGACCATCCAACTCCCATCGCTGAGTTCCACGACTTTGGATTCATTACCAGGGATAAGCGGGGTGTCAATCCATTGCCAAGTATCGCCATGATCTTCACTTTTAAAAAGATGAAGCCCGTGATCGAGATTGACCAAGGTGTGGACTAAGGTTCCCTTTCGGGTTTGAATTCCCCTTCCAGAAGTGATGAATTTAAAGTCTTTATGCCATTGGGCAGGGGAGATTTGTTTCGTAATGTCCACGGGTTCAGACCAGCTTATCCCATTGTCCTCACTTTTGATATACTTGAGATAATAAACTTGGCTTTCGTGTTCCAAATCCATATAATTAAAAAACATAAATATCGTATTGGTTATCCGATCTACGATCATAGAGGGATCGGAGGCCGACTGTCCCAGCGGATAGTCCACAAGTCTTTCGATGGAAGTCCAGCTTTTGCCGTTGTCACTACTTCTCCTGCTTACTATATTTATATTATTATTATCTCTGAGGTCGGCACAGGATGGAATTCTTTCATCGATAGCGGAGATAAGATCGCCATTGGGTGCGGTTACGATGGAGGGGATTCTGTAACAGGATACCCCCTCTTTTTGAGGAAACAGATCCGTAAACTCAAATTCCTGAGCAGGGCATATTCCAAGGGAAAGGAGGCTAATGGTAAGCGCCAACTTATTTGTGACGTTTGTTATTTTGTTTTTCATAAGCTCAAACCTTGAGGAAAGTTTTGTTTTTGAACATGTACCACAGCAATAGATAAAGCAATGCAAAGCCTCCAATGACAGTGATCAATTCGTAATATTTTCCCGTAATAGGAGCCAATCCATATAGTACAAATCCCGCAATTTTGGGGAAAGGCAAAACATGTGTAATCAGGTAAGCGGTGATGGCGTTCATTCCAATGACTTTGAGAAAAAAGGCCCATTTCACCTTTTGTTTTACATCTATGATCCAATAAAAAACAGCCATAAGAAAATAACAGATTCCGGAGGAGACCAATACAAAAGAAGAAGACCATATTTTTTTTACGATGGGATGCCAGAAGTTGGCAAAAAGTCCTAATATTATGGCAATAGCAGCGTAAATCAGCAGGGTTTTGACAACCTTCATTTTATCTGTTTGTGTTTTGATGAGTGTTCCTGCAAATAGGCCAGAAAGGGTGGTGGCGGTAAAACCCAAACCAGACA
>DGPN01000011.1 GCA_002390455.1 Flavobacteriaceae bacterium UBA4439
ATTTTAGTTATTGATTTGAGTTGACAGTTTTTTTAAATTATATTTTTCAAATGATTGAATATGGGCATTGCAATTCAAAAGATCAGAACTCCCAATACCGATGTTCTTCATTCCAGCATTGAGGGCGGCTTGAATTCCTGCCTGAGAATCTTCAAAGACCACACAATCAGAAGGATTGATTTTCAGAAATTGGGCAGCCTTGAGAAATACTTCTGGATGGGGTTTGGATTTTTCCACCATATTTCCATCCACTACAATTTGAAAAAGATCAATGATTTGAAGTTTTTGGAGAATTATTTTAGCATTTTTACTTGCAGAGCCAACGGCCAATTTCAATCCTGTTCGACGACATTCGTCAATAAAACTAACAACCCCCGGAAGGGCATCTTTATGGCTTAATGACTCACAGTAATCTAGATAAAGAGTGTTTTTTTGCTCCGCAAAATCTTCTAATTCCTTTTCAGAAAAACTTTTTCCTGCCCATTTTGCAATTTTTTGCATGGCATTTTTCCTACTGACTCCTTTGAGTTTTTCGTTTTGATCAACGGATAAATCAAATTTCCACTGGGATGCGATTTGACACCACGCTTTGTAGTGCAAATGAGCCGTATCGGCGATCACACCGTCGAGGTCAAAAATCAAACCTTTTATATTTAAGTTAATATTGATAGCTGATGACATTTTAATCTTTTATCAAAAGGTTAGAGAATGCCGAAAGAAGTAGTGAAACTCCAGCCACTACCATCGCATAGATTGGAGCAGCTCCCAACAAGTTGCTTAGGAAATTAACACCACCCAAAGCAGCAAAAATTTGAGGAATCACAATAAACATATTGAAAAGACCCATCATAATTCCCATTTTGTTGGGGTCAATAGCACTAGACAACATGGCGTAGGGCATAGATAGAATACTTCCCCATGAGATTCCGATGAGAGAAAACCAAAGCCATAATAATTTTGGATCTGGCACTAAGTACATCATCAAAAACCCTAGACCTCCCAATATAAGTGAAGCCATGTGCAACAATTTGCGGTTAACTTGTTTTCTAGATGCATAAAAGGTTAACAGCAACGCAAATACCATTGAGGAAAGTCCATAGACTCCCATATTGGCGCCAACTTTATTGGATGCTTTTTGAAATTTTTCGTTTTGGATTTGAAAATCAGCGGTTGAAGTAGTTTCTGAAAAATCAAAATTTTCCTTGATTGGAGCAGGGGCTTTGTACACATGTTCTGTCAGTGCTGGGTTGGCCAAACTCCACATAGAAAAAAAGGCAAACCAACTGAAAAACTGAACCACACCTAATTTTAGCATGGTTTTGGGCATATTGAATATGTTGTCAAAAATTTCACCAATAGCACTTCTTTTCTGCTTTTTGAGATTAGCTCTGAATGCGTCTATGTCTTCTGGAGGTGTCTCTGAAGTGGTCATTACCGTATAAAAAATACTCCCCAAAAAAACGACAGCACCAATACCAAAGGCAACTTTAACAGACAGGGGTACGACCCCAGGAGAAGCAGCATCACTCAGACCCAAAGAAGATACAAGCCAAGGTAAACTACTAGCGATCCAAGTCCCTACACCAATGATAAGAGCTTGTACAACAAAACCATAGGTTCGCTGTGCTTCAGGAAGCTTATCGGCTACCAATGCTCTAAAAGGCTCCATACTAATATTGATGGATGTATCTAATATCCATAATAACCCAACTGCCATCCACAAATAGGGGGAGTGAGGAATAAAAAGCAGTGCAAGAGAACTCAAAATGGCTCCCACCATGAAATAGGGTCTTCTCCTGCCCCATCTGTGGTGCCATGTCCTGTCGCTCAAATAACCAATGATGGGTTGCACCAACAAGCCGGTCAATGGAGCCGCCAACCATAGGAGGGGTAATTCATCTTTTGATGCCCCCAATGTTTGAAATATTCGTGACATAAAGCCACCCTGCAATGCATAGCCAAACTGAATCCCTAGGAAACCAAAACTCATGTTCCAGATATCCCAGAAACTCAAGTGTTGCTGTTTCATAATTCAAAAATTAAATTATGACAAGCACAACGCTTATCAAAAAAATTAAAAAGAGTGTGTGAAATTTTTTCGAGCACTCAAACTTAGTGGATTTTTTTTAAAAACCAAAAAATCAAGTAGATTCTCTTTCGACTATGGTCGTTTTAATAACGTATTCTTTGAATACAGATTCCTCTTCGTCCTCTTTTTCGAGTCTATCGATCAACTTAGTGGCAGCTACTTTCCCTATTTCTTCTCCATGTTGTTTTACTGTTGTAAGAGTAGGACTGGAATATTTTGAAATGAGTCCATCGGTAAAACAGATGATACTGACCTTTTCTGGAACGGCAATGGAAAGCTTTTTTAGTACTTTAAGAGCTGCTCCGGCATAAATTTCATTGACCGCAAAAATTCCATTGATCTTATCGTTTTCACGAATAGCCCGCTCAATATTTTTTTCCAAAATAGACATGTCATTGTCAGAATTTTGAGTGTCAACAGTTTTAATGATGAGGTCGTTGTCCAATGGTAAACCATTATCTTGGAAAGCTTTAATATATCCTTGAGCCCTCAATCGTCCTACATTTACAAAATCTTGTGTGGTCAACAATAGAATTTGTTGCTTGCCCTTTGAAATTAAAAGTGTTGTTGCATCGTAGGCACCTTTGACATCATCCACAATGACCTTATCACATTCAATTTCAGGAACAATTCTATCAAAGAGAACAACGGGCATCCCTTGCCGAATGGTTTCGTTAATGTGATGATAATCTTGATTCTTTAGGGTTTCTCTAGAAAGTGACATAATAAAACCATCGATGAGTCCACCAGCGAGGGTCTCCAAATTAACTACTTCTTTTTCAAAGGACTCATTGGATAAAGCCACTACCACATTATACCCCTGTTGCATTGCGATTTGTTCAATGCCGTTAATGACCAGTGCGAAAAAATAATGAAGTACATCAGGAATTATGACTCCTATGGTTTTGGTTTTTTTATTCTTAAGACTCAAGGCGATGTTGTTGGGTCGGTATCCCTTTTGTTTGGCAAAAGCTTTTATCCGCTCTCGAGTCTCCTCTCCAATTTCGTAACTGTCTTTTAAGGCTTTAGAGACAGTTGAAATAGAAACATTCAACTCTTGAGCCATTTTCTTTAATGTAATTTTATTTTTCACTTCAATTGCAAAAATAGAAATAGATCACCATTAATAATTATGATTATTATTAAATAGTGGATTATTTTTAATAATACTACAAGGTTTTCGTTATTTAACTATAAGGTTGTAGTAGTTTTTTTTTTACCGCCACCGCTATTTTAATAAAAAATTACATAAGTTTGGAGAATTGTGTGTGCGAAATAATAGAATTGACAACCAAATTAATTTTAAACATTTGAAAGTGGTAGTCATTAAAGGGTTAAGGTATTTTATACTCCCTATTATGATAGTCTCCTTTTAACAAAATCTTTTAATTATTATTTAGTTGTTAATCGAAATACTTGTGATTAATAAAACATTATGTGTTTTGTCGACAAGTTTTCGAGTAAACGCATTGATTTAGAGCATCAGTGAA
>DGPN01000024.1:0-18837 GCA_002390455.1 Flavobacteriaceae bacterium UBA4439
ATTGGATTAAACGAATTGGATGTACAAAGCGTTGAAGTAATTCCGGGCCCAGCTTCTGCACTCTACGGAGCGGATGCTTACAAAGGAATCATGTTTTTAAACAGTAAAAACCCTTTCGAACATGAAGGGATTAGCGCATATTACAGAACAGGGGTTACAGAACAAGAAGTAGCGGGTCAAAATTCCTTTACCGATATAGGCGTTAGACTTGCAACTAAATTAGGTGATAAATGGGCGGTTAAAGCCTCTTTAAATCATAAAAAAGGAACAGAATGGATGCCAGCAGATTACTCTCACCAGGCAATTCCTGGAGGAGAAGTAAATCCCTCTTATTCTAAGTCTGCACCAGACTACAATGGTTTAAATATATATGGAGAAAGGTTTTTCCCAAGCTCTAATACTTGGGGATTAGTTGGATTGTTAAATCCAGCTGCATCTGCATTAGCTATAGCTGCGCCTGATTACTTTGATGGGGTAATGAGTACAGGATATCAGGATCGTGATTTGATTTCCAACAATGCTGAAAATTCCAAAGGAATGTTTGCTGTACATTTTAGACCCAATGAAAAGACCGAAATTAGTCTTACCTCATTGGTTGGTAGAGGAGACTCACCTCTTCAAGGTTTTGGAAGGTATTCCATGAGAAACATCCAAATCGAACAACACAAACTGCAAATTGATAGTGGAAGATTCAATTTTAGAGCCTACCACACAAGAGAGCAAGATGGCGACAGCTATCAATTATCAGCGGCTGGAGGTTTGTTAGCAAACTCATCCAATTCTAATATTGCAGATCTTAGTTCAGTAGGTCTCGGTTCTTTTAGTGGTTATAGCGGATGGTTTGTAAATTATAACCTTACCTATATGGGGGCTCTAGCTCAAGCCTCTGGTTTAACACCCGACTTTCCTGGGATTCTTGGATTTGTTCAAGGAGTTGTGGCTCCACACATCATGACAGGTGGGACAGACATAAATCAAATTTTTGCTGCAGGAGGTGGAACAGGAGCTGCTCACAATGCTGCTCGTCAAGCTGCAAACCAAGGAATGATTCAACCTGGAACTGCTGCATTTGAAACAGCTCTTAATTCCTTTACTTCAAAGAATTTGCCAGTTGTCCAAGCCGACCCTGGTGCTGGTATTTTCGATGATACCAAAACCTATAATTACGAGTTAAATTATGATTTATCTGATTTGACTGGAAGTGTCGATTTCTTAGTTGGAGGATCAATGAGAAAGACTGAATTAAATTCTATGGGAACAATTTATTCAGATCAAAATGGTCCCATAGAATACACTGAAATGGGAGCCTATGTTCAAGGAGTAACGAATATATTAAATGATAAAGTTAGTCTTACTGGTTCAGTCAGATTGGATAAACATGAGTTTTTTGATGCCAATTTTACACCTAGATTGGCGGCTTTAATTAATGTTAACGAAAACCAAAATTTCAGACTTTCTTTCCAAACTGGATTTAGAAACCCGACCAACCAAGATCAGTACATTGGTCTTTTTGCGGGCGATGTTACTTTGTTAGGAAGTTCTCCTGACAATATATCCAGATACAATGGAGCAGTAGTTTTATCTAATGGATCTCCTTTTCAGTTTAACGGAGATTATGTGTTTAACAACTCTTATAATGAAGATGGTACTGCCGCCAGTTTAAAGAACGTTACTGCAGAAAAAATCACCTCTTTAGATGTGGGATATAGGTTTAAAAAACCTGGCTTTACTTTCGATGTTTCCGCTTATTATAGCGATTACAGTGACAAAATTGGTTCAACTGATGTTTATACTCCTGCTATATATCCAGGAGGAGGCACATTAGCAACTTACAGAGATACAGGTCACTTCGCAATTTATCAAGTTGATTCAAATTCAGACGAAGACTTGAAAACTTACGGACTGAGTGCGGAAATGATTAAAGCCTTGTCTGAAAACTTCATCTTCAATGTAATTTACGATTACAACAAGCTAGACTTTACTCCGTCAGCAGGATCAAACTTTGAAGCTGCATTTAATACACCTGAGCACAACCTGAAGGCAGGTTTATTAGGAAACTTCAATAAATTATCTTTCAACCTGTCAAGCAGATATACTTCAGAGTACTATTATCAAGCTTCGTTTGTGGATGGAATGATTGACGCCAGAACAGTTATCGATGCTCAAGTTTCCTATCAAATTCCTTCTTTAAAAGCCGTTGTTAAGGTTGGAGGAAACAACTTGGGAGGTAAAGAATATCAAAGTGTACTTGGTGGGGGTAGAATCGGTTCTTTATACTACACTTCAGTCAGTTTTGATTTCTAATTTACACTGTTTTAAATTTTTAAAAAGAGCCCAGTTGGGCTCTTTTTTTTTGGATTAAGGTTAAAAAATTAAAAGAAAAAGAAGCAGTTATGTTTTAGAGAGAATGCAATCAAACCCGATTTTTATTTCGTTTTCAACATTGTTTTACAATATCTTTCAAAGATTTTCTTTTTTCAATTTAAAAGTGGCAAACAGATGCCCGTAATAATATGGTATACATTATATTTGCACACTAAAATTAAATTAAAATATTACCTCAATGGCACAATCAATCGGCACCGTTTCACAAATCATTGGTCCTGTAGTAGATGTAACATTTTCCGGAGAAGACAATGCACTTCCCAAAATATATGACTCTCTTATTATTTCAAAGGAGGACGGCAACCAATTGGTACTTGAAGTCCAATCTCATGTTGGAGAGAATACCGTAAGAACCGTATCCATGGACTCCACAGACGGGTTGAGCCGAGGGACTGAAGCCAAAGCGACTGGAAGTCCCATCCAGATGCCCATTGGCGAGGAGGTTTACGGAAGACTATTCAACGTAATCGGAGATGCCATTGACGGACTGGGAAATTTGCCCAAAGAAAATGAAAATGGGATGTCCATCCACCGACAAGCGCCTGCTTTTGAAGACCTTTCTACTTCTACGGAAGTTCTTTTTACAGGGATCAAGGTCATTGACTTGATTGAGCCCTATGCCAAAGGAGGAAAGATTGGATTGTTTGGAGGTGCTGGAGTAGGTAAGACCGTATTGATTCAAGAATTGATTAACAACATTGCCAAAGGACACGGAGGACTTTCTGTATTTGCTGGAGTAGGGGAAAGAACAAGAGAAGGAAATGACCTTTTGCGTGAGATGCTAGAATCAGGAATTATAAAATACGGAGATGACTTTTTACACTCCATGGAAGAAGGTGGTTGGGATTTGTCCAAAGTGGACAAAAAAGCCATGCTTGACTCCAAAGCGACATTTGTTTTTGGACAGATGAACGAGCCCCCTGGAGCAAGAGCTCGTGTTGCACTCTCAGGCCTAACCATTGCAGAGTATTTTAGGGATGGTGCAGGAGATGGACAAGGTAAAGACGTTCTTTTCTTTGTCGATAACATTTTCCGATTTACTCAAGCCGGTTCTGAGGTTTCGGCCCTTTTGGGACGTATGCCCTCGGCAGTAGGTTATCAGCCCACATTGGCCACCGAAATGGGTGCAATGCAAGAAAGAATTACCTCCACCAAAAAAGGATCCATTACATCAGTACAAGCCGTATATGTGCCAGCGGATGACTTGACAGACCCTGCTCCTGCAACCACTTTCGCTCACTTGGATGCTACCACAGTATTGTCTCGTAAAATTGCTGAGTTGGGAATTTATCCTGCCGTAGATCCTCTCGATTCTACCTCTAGGATTTTGACTGCAGACATCTTGGGCGACGAACATTACAACTGTGCCCAAAGGGTAAAAGAATTATTACAACGCTATAAAGAACTGCAAGACATCATTGCCATTTTGGGAATGGAAGAGCTTTCAGAAGAAGACAAATTGGCGGTGTATAGAGCGAGAAGGGTACAACGTTTCCTCTCTCAGCCTTTCCATGTTGCAGAGCAATTTACTGGAATTCCCGGAGTATTGGTGGACATCAAAGAGACCATCAAAGGATTCAATATGATCATGGACGGTGAGTTAGACCACCTTCCTGAAGCAGCCTTTAACCTTAAAGGAACCATCGAAGATGCCATCGAGGCCGGTGAAAAAATGTTAGCTGAAGTATAATGCACTTAGAAATTGTATCCCCTGAGGCCACCTTGTTTAGTGGTGAAGTAGAGTCCGTAATCGTTCCTGGAACTACCGGGTCCTTTCAGATGCTCAATAATCACGCTCCCATTGTCTCCACACTCAAAGAAGGAACTGTAATGATTTCAGGTAAAATGGACTTGGACCCAACAGTGAAAGACAAGTTCAAGATGCAAGATGCCAATACAACACTATTTGATATTAACTCTGGAACAGTCGAAATGAGAAATAATAAATTAATTCTGTTAGCAGATTAATTTTACTCATCAAATTCTTATTGAACATGATAAAAATTCAAGTGATTTTAATCTTGTCCCTTGTTTTTTTGTTCATTGGGGTCAAAGCCCAAAATAATGGTAAAACAGATTCCCTATACATTCACAATTTGAACGAGGTGGTTATTTCCTCTAATCGGATTGAAACACCACTAACTCAAAACTCCAAGACCGTTCAAATCATCACCGCCCAACAGATTCGTCAATCGGGTGTAACCCATTTGGTCGATCTGTTGCAACAAATTGCTGGGATTGATATCAAAAGAAGGGGAGCTGGTGCTGCTCAGGCCGACCTTAATATTCGTGGAGGGACATTTGATCAATCCCTTTTACTGATCGATGGGGTTAAATTAGACGACTCCCAAACTGGTCATCATACACTAAATTTTCTTCCCCCTCCTCAAATGGTTGAACGCATCGAAATCATCAAAGGATCTGCCGCAAGGATCTATGGTCAAAATGCTTTTACAGGAGCTATAAATATAGTAACCAAAAAAGAGACGCCTAAAACACTGACTTTGGATTTACAAAAAGGGAACTATGACCAAACCAACGGTTCAATTTTTGTAGGCAATACCACCGAAAAGACCAGTGTTCTCGGATTTGTTTCCAGAAATACCTCCGATGGCTATCGCTACAATACTGACTACGATTACAATCAATTTTTCGTCAAATCCAGTTTTAATCGCCACAAAACACCCTTGGATTTAATCGCAACCTACTCGGGACGAAAGTTTGGGGCCAACGGATTTTATGCTACTCCTTCGGCAGTTGACCAATATGAGGAAACCCAAGCCAGTTTGGTGTCATTGTCTCAAAGATTCAGTAAAGGGGCTTGGATTTTTAAACCTAAAGTCTATTGGCGTAGGGGACAGGACATGTACGAATACATTCGCAACAAACCCGAAATATATCGTAACCTACATGTAACCAATAAATTAGGAACAGCTTTTGACACCTCTTTGGCTTCGGACTTGGGATTGACGGGTATGGGCATCGATATTTCTCGCGTCAGCATTCGCAGTAACAATTTGGGGGATCGCAGTCGAACGATGATCAATCTCTTTTTGGAACACCGATTCTATCTGTTCAACAAAAGTATAGACATCACCCCAGGTATAGCGGCCAACTATTTCTCCGACTTTGGAAGTCACAGTTTCCCTGGGATCGATTTGGGTTGGCAGATGGATCCCAATCTCCGACTCTATGCCAATATGGGAGCTACCTTCCGTATTCCCACTTTTACCGACCTTTATTATTCGGACAGAAACACTTTGGGCAACGCAGATTTAAAGCCTGAAAAAGCGATTTCTAACGAAATAGGCTTACGCTTTATCAGTCCCAAAGTCAGTGTATCTTTAGCTTTCTACAGTCGAAAAGCCAAAAACCTTATAGACTTTGTTAAAAACAGTAATGACGATAACATTCCCTTTACTGCCGAAAATATACAACAGGTCAATACTGAAGGAATCGATTTCGAACTCATACACAGAATTCAGCTCTACTCCTTAAATCACGAATTTAAAATCAGTTACTCCTATTTGAAAAACAATTTGGAAAACAGTGGCTTCAACTTCTCTCGATATTCTATTAATAACGATTTAAAACATCATTTTGTTGGGAGTTACAATTTACCCATCACGGAAGACATTAATCTCTATCTCGTTTATAAATACGTAGAGAGGTTTTCTGGCGATGTTTATTCAGTAGTTGACTCATCTGCTCGTTGGAGGCACAAATCATTTGAAATAGGGTTGTATTTCAATAATATTTTCAATACAGAATATTGGGAGTCGAATTTGGTTCCGATGCCAAAAGGGAATGGGCTTTTGGGATTGCGCTATTCCTTTTGATGTTCCAGTCTTAGGATATTTTCCATAATCAGTTCTGTCTCCCAACCTCGGTACTGCATAGCATTCCAAACCTTTTTCTTTTGCTCTGCCAATGGACGATGACGATGGGCTTCCCAAAATTTTTCTACTAGGGCCTGACCACATTCCCAGTAGTCTTTATCAGAAATTTCCTTCATTGCATTTTTGATATTCCAATCCGAAATATGACGTTGTTTCAGTTCTCTGTATAATCGTCTTTTCCCCCACTTTTTGATGCTGAATTTTCCACGGACAAAGTGTTCTGCAAAACGGGTTTCGTTCAGATAATTTTGCTCAATCAAATGAGAAATTACAGTATCCATAGGGGTTCCGAATATGCCCAGATCTTTGAGCTTCTGAGACACCTCTTGATGACAACGCTCTTGATAGGCGCAATAATGTTCTAATTTTTTTTGGATTTCTATTAAGGGAATTCCGGAATTGGTCATGGCCAAAATTAACAAGTTTTTGGAGCTTCAAAAACAGCTTCACATTTTATTTGATTAAATTAAAGTCTCAAATCTTTAAATTATGGGCAAAGGCGACAAAAAGACAAAAAGAGGTAAAATCATTAAAGGATCGAATGGGGTGCGGCGTCCTAAAAAGCGAAAGACCAGATTAACGACTCCTGCTAAGGCATAAAAAAAACCGCCCTGATGTCAGGGCGGTTTTCGGTTATTTGGTTCGGAGTAGTCTTCTGTTTTGATCCAAAAAACGGAACTCCAAATAAAGGTAAGCATCACGGGGTACAATGCGTACCCACTTTTTGTGTTTAAAATACCAGCTTACCCGGATGGAGGGGAAACCGCTGGTTAGATAGGCAGCGACAAAAGGGTGAAGGTGCAATTGCAACTGTTTTTTTTTGTTCTGCCTGTGCTCGACAATTTTGTCAAGCTCTGCGTTGATTTTGTCTATTAAAATAATGGGAGCTTCAACCTCACCATTTTTGTTGGGATTGAGTTCTCGTGTTTTAATATTCATCTCGGGGCGAACCCTTTGACGGGTGATTTGGATCAATCCAAATCGCGAAGGTGGCAGAATTTTATGTTTGGTTCTGTCACTTTCCATCTCCTTTCGAAGATGTTCAAATAATTTTTTTCGATTTTCGTTGGTATTCAGATCGATAAAGTCGACCACAATAATACCTCCCATGTCTCTTAATCTTAATTGTCTGGCAATTTCACTTGCAGCAATCAGATTGACCTCCAAGGCGGTTTGTTCTTGTGATTTGGCCTTGTTGGATCTATTCCCACTGTTAACGTCTATAACATGTAGTGCCTCGGTGTGTTCTATAACTAAATAGGCACCTTTTTGCATAGAAACAGTCGTGCCAAATGCAGTTTTGATTTGCCTTTCGACTCCAAAATGATCAAAAATGGGTGTGGATTTATTTTTGAAATACTTGACGATATTTACTTTATCGGGGGCAATGGTTTTCAAGTAATCTTTAATTTCCACTAACATTTCGGGATCATCCACGTGGATGCCTGTAAAATCGTTGTCGAAAATATCTCTCAATATAGAGGAGGATCGATTGATCTCACCAAGAATCTTGGTAGGGTATTGATCTACTTTGACAAATTTCTCACACAAGTTTTTCCATCTGCTGAGCAATTGCTCTAAATCGGCATCGAGTTCTTTGACCTTTTGATCTTTAGCGACAGTTCTTATGATGACACCAAAGCCTTTGGGTCGGATGCTTTTGACCAGCTTTTTTAATCGATTTTTTTCGGCATTACTTTCGATTTTTTGTGAAATCGAAATGCGATCTGAAAAGGGAATTAGTACCATGAATCTGCCCGCAAGGGACAATTCTGAGCTGACCCTCGGTCCTTTTGTGGAAATGGGTTCCTTGACAATCTGAACAAGAATCTGTTGTTGGGTCTTTAGATAATCTTGTACGGATCCGTCCTTGGGTATTTCTTTTTCAAAACGAAAATTCTTTAAAGAGTAATCTTTGGTTCTACCTGAGCTTACCTGTTTAAAATATTTTAATAAAGTAGGAAGGTTGGGTCCTAAATCATGATAGTGTAAAAAACCATCTTTTTCATGACCTACGCCAACAAAAGCAGCGTTGAGACCAGATACTGGCTTTCTAATCTTGGCAGCATAAATGTCACCAACAGAAAACTTATTATTATCTACTTCTTTATTGAGCTCAATTAACTTTCCATCCTTGAGCAGTGCAAAATCAACAGCAGAGGAATTCGATCGTATAATCAGTTCTTTATTCACTCTGATGAATTTTAGATACGACACCATACAGTGTGTCGTTGTTAAACAATAAATATTCAGGATTTTCCTGAAGATACTGACTGAGCAGTATCAAATATCAATGAACTTTGGATATGTTTTTGAGTGTATTACCAAACACTATTTTTTCTTGTGGCGGTTGGCTCTTCTACGCTTCTTTCTTTTGTGCGTGGCTACCTTATGCCGTTTTCTTTTTTTACCGCTTGGCATAGTTCAAATTTAATTTTGAATTTATAATTGATTTTTTAAGCAACTTCTACCTTCGATTTTACACCGTTCGTAAAGACCTTTGCAGGCTTGAAGGCAGGAATGTTATGCGCTGGAATATTTACGGCTACGTTCTTGGAAATATTTCTACCTGTTTTTTCAGCTCTGGTTTTGATGATAAAACTTCCGAACCCACGTAAATAAACGTTTTCTCCACTTTCTAATGAATTTTTTATTTCTTTCATAAAGCTTTCAACAGTGGCTTGTACGTCAGTTTTGTCAATCCCTAGCTGATCGGATATATTGTTGACAACATCAGCTTTAGTCATATTTTAATGGTATTACTAATTAGTTATTTAAAGGCTTGCAAATATAAAAATTAAAATGATAATTCGTTCAGTCCTACCTTTTTATCTTTGTTATTGCTTTTTTTAACATTTATCATTTAACGCCATTAATGAGCTTCCATAAAAAATTGTTAGACTGGTATAAAGAAAACCGCCGAGCTTTTCCCTGGCGTGAAAATACTGAACCCTACAATGTTTGGTTGTCTGAGATCATCCTACAGCAGACAAGAGCAGCCCAAGGGCTTCCTTATTACGAGTCTTTTATTTCCAACTTCCCTAAAGTAGAGCAATTGGCTGCAGCCAAGGAAGATCATGTGATGAAGCTTTGGCAGGGACTGGGCTACTACTCTAGGGCTAGAAATCTCCATGCCACGGCCAAAATCATCAGCGATCAATACCAAGGCCGTTTTCCCACTGATTTCGTTCAAATTAAAGCCCTCAAGGGGGTAGGAGATTACACCGCCAGTGCCATAGCCTCGATTTGTTTTGATCAAGAGCAAGCGGTTGTAGATGGAAACGTATATCGGGTATTGTCGAGAATTTTTGGCATGGATCATCCCATAGATGGCTCTGCTGCGCACAAAATTTTCAAGGAAAAAGCACAAGATTTGATGAAAGGCGCTCCTCCGGGTGATTTTAATCAGGCGATGATGGAATTTGGAGCCCTTCAGTGTGTTCCCAAAAAACCCAATTGCCAAGATTGTATTTTTAAAAAAGAATGTGTGGCTTTCCAACAAGCAAAGGTGAGTTTACTCCCCATCAAAGTCAAAAAAGTAAAAGTAAAAAATCGCTACCTCCATTATTTTGTGTTGATCGATGAATCCAAAAATACCCTATTGCAAAAAAGAGAGGGAAAGGGAATCTGGCAAAACCTTTATCAATTTCCCTTGATCGAAACATTTGTCAAGCAAAAGCATTATCAAGATGATCAGCTTGAGTCACTTATGGCCAAACACCGGATTACCTCTGATTTTGAGATTGAAAAATGGAATGATCAGCCGATTTTTCACAAGCTTACTCATCAACATTTGGAAATTAATTTTTGGATTGTCAATCTGCGAGAGGGAACTAATTTAGATACTTCAATCAGTCAGATTCAGGATTATCCCATGCCCAAGGTGCTACAAAATTTTAGAGATAAATTTTTTATCAACTGATTGTGATTGATTACATTTGATAGAGTAATCCGTAAAATCTTCTATCATGAATGGTACATTAAACAAAGTTATGTTAATTGGCCACCTCGGGGATGATGTAAAAATGCATTATTTCGATGGTGGAGGTTGCATCGGAAGATTTCCACTTGCAACTAACGAAGTCTATACCAACAAAACCTCTGGAGAAAAAGTAACCAATACCGACTGGCACAATGTGGTGGTTCGAAACAAGGCTGCGGAGATTTGTGAGAAATACCTTAGTAAAGGGGACAAAATCTACATAGAAGGTAGAATTAAAACCAGAAAGTGGCAAGATCAGGATCAAAAAGATCGCTATACCACAGAAGTCAATGTGGATGAATTTACCTTTTTGACCACCAAAAAGAATGATGCAACTGGGCAAAATCCTGACTCATCGGCACCGCCGGCTGTAGAGGACAATCCCCCGGAAAGCGACCTTCCATTTTAATCAAAGTAAAAATTAATTGGATCCTGACCCTTTAAGTTTTTTAATTATTTTTCTAGATGTTCAGGGGTCGATGTTGATCCAGTTCATTTTACTCATATTGCTACTGATCACCTCAGGACTGGTTTCTGGTGCTGAGGTGGCTTTCTTTTCTTTGACCAAAGAACAATTGGATTCAGAGGAGGATAAAAAGTCTCGCCAAATGGATATCGTTCAAAAGATGCTCCTTAAACCCAAAAGGCTTTTGGCCACCATCCTGATTACCAATAACTTTATCAATATTGCCATAGTATTGCTCTTTGCCTCTCTGGGAGAGAATCTCTTTAGTCAGATTGAAAACCCGTTGGTGGTTCTCCTGATTGAAATAGGGGTAATTACCTTTTTAATTCTCTTTTTTGGAGAGATTCTACCCAAGGTTTACGCCAACAGAAACGCCATGACATTCTCCAAAGCAGTGGCCTTTCCCATTTATACGATCGATCGATATTTTTTGTTTTTTCTGACCATCCCCATGAGTAAAATCACCCGTTTTATGGAGTCGCGTTTGGCGCAAAAGAACAGTGAATTTTCGATTGACAAACTGTCTCAAGCCTTGGAGTTGACTGGTGAGGAGGAAACCACCAAGGAGGAGCATAAAATTCTGCAGGGAATCGTAAATTTTGGAAATACGGACACCAAACAAATCATGTGTCCCCGTATTGATGTTTTTGCCCTATCGGAGGATATGGATATGGAAACCATCATACCGCTTATCTTGGAAAAAGGATTTTCCAGAGTTCCTGTTTATGGGGAAAATATTGATAGCGTTATAGGAATCCTCTACACCAAAGATTTACTACCTCATTTTGAAGAGTCTAATTTTGAATGGAATAAGCTTTTAAAACCTGTATTTTACGTGCCAGAAAACAAAAAATTGGATGATCTTCTAAAAGAATTTCAACAGAAAAAAATTCACTTGGCAGTGGTGGTCGATGAGTATGGCGGCACTTCGGGGGTGATCACTTTGGAGGATGTAATTGAGGAAATTGTAGGGGATATCAGCGACGAGTTTGACGATGATGAATTGATCTATTCCAAGTTAGACGATTTTACCTTTGTTTTTGACGCCAAGATCAATCTTAAAGATTTTTACAAAGTCATAGATTTAGAAGAAGAAGAAATTTTTGAAAAAGACAAGGGAGAGTCGGAATCCATTGCGGGTTTTGTACTTGAGATCGCTCAGGCTTTTCCCAAAGTGGGTCAAGTCATTCAATACGAAGGATACCAGTTTGTCATAGAATCTGTAGATCGAAAGCGGATCAAAAGAATCAAGGTCATTTTACCTAGTTCACCATGAGAATAGCAAAATGTGCCAAGTTTTTTTTATGGAGCTGCTCATTCTTGTTGATGGGTTGCGAAAGCGTCCAACAACCTAAACCCAAAGCACAACTGCGCCTCCAATACCCAGAACCTAACTTCAAGAAGGTGCCCGATGCTTATCCTTTTGATTTTGAATACAACGATTGGGCACAGTTGAAAGGCGTAACCAAAACAGCTCCGGATTTGTACTATCCCAAAATGAAAGCTACATTGTATTTGTCCTATGTAGGGATAGAAAACAATATAGATTCTTTGTTAAACGACGCCTACCAGCTTCCGGGCAAACACATGATCAAGGCGGAGGAAATCCCCGAAAGGGTCTTTATGGCTCCCGAGAAAAGGGTTTATGGGACACTATTTACGGTGGTGGGGAACGCCGCCTCCCAGTTGCAATTTTTCCTTACCGATTCCACCGATCACTTTTTGATTGGTTCTCTCTATTTTTACTCACGACCCAACTACGATTCTATCATGCCTGCCGCCAAGTATATAGAGCGAGACGTGGTTCACTTGATGGAAAGCTTGCGCTGGAAAAATTAGTCCAATAGTTCGAAATCCGTAACCTTATAAGCGTCACCCGTATTGAGAACGACTTGGGTCACTTCACTTGGATTTAGAACTTTGGCATCAAATATTAGGGTCGCTTTTTTGGTTTCAAAATCTACTTTGGCCTCTTTGATACCCGCAGTTTTGTTGAGATTTTTTTCAATGACCGCCGCACAACCCATAGCACATACCATCCCTTCGATACTCATGGCCATGGGCTGGGCTTCTTGGAAGCTGACTTCAACCATCTCTACAGCAGTTGTCTCAACTGTAACGGTTTTTGGAGCTTGATTGTTTTTACAGGCGGAAAAAATCAGTAGTCCGATAATTAGCGAAAGAAGTTGTGTTTTTTTCATGGGATAAAGATAATATTAATTAAGAAGATGGGGATGTGGGCTTATTGAATCTGTGTTTTATCGATTAATTTCCTAAGTTGTTCTTTAGCTCCTTGTCCAGGAGGATTAGCATTTCTATTTTTAATAACGGTTAGAATATCAGTAGTAAGCGAGGTACAAGCCTATTAATTCATATCTTTTGTTGTAGCCAGTATATTATCTTTTCTTTCCTGAATTATATTCAACCAGCTTGTTCCAATTAATATCTCCGTTTTCGTTACAGAAGTCCTGAATGAACTCTTTTGTAAATTGATTTATCATCCTTGAATATGATTTTTGAAATTCATCATTTCGCTCCTTGGCTTTATGTCCAAGAGGTTCAACTATTTCTGTGTATAAATCTTTATCTCCTGAAACAAATTCCCAAAATTCTTGCCCACAATATTTGAAATAGTCTCCCTTGTCAGGATTGTTATCTATACCATAGCAACAACCATTTACCGATACTACGACCAATTTCGAATTGCTTGTTCTCAAAGTTCGTTATGCTGTTTTAAAGTCTGATTTCATTTTTGAGATTTGACTACTATTTCCCCAATTTGGGCCAGATTTTATATTCACGATATAACGAATATTGTCCTTGTCAAATTCAAGGTCTATATTGGGGATTCCTGATTTCCAACCGTTATATACTCTCTGATTTATGAATATAGCCAGTCCCTCTAACCAGTCTCCAAAAATGGTTTCTTCAGCTGAAGATATGAAAGCATCGGCAATTCCCTGAACAATTTCACTTGCTGTTAGAATATGCTTTGCTTTGAATAAGTACGGATTCTTCTTTTTAAGAACAGTTTTAAGTTTGAGGTGGTCAAGTCTTTCAATTCTCTTTTGGTGGAATACTCCTATATTGTCTTCTACGTATTTAGTTATGTCCTTTAAGTTTAGCTGTTTCATATATTTCTTCAGGTTCAAAAAGTACAAGTTTCTTTTTGTCTATTTGTTCTTGTACCATATCGTAGTATTCTTGTTTTATTTCTATTCCAATTGAATTTCTGCTCATTCTTTGAGCCACAAAATTCGTTGTTCCCGAACCAGTAAATGGGTCAAGTACAGTATCCCCAGTTTGAGTGAATAACTTTATGAACCACTCGGGAAGTGCTTCTGGGAATGCGGCACTATGATTTTTATTATTGCATTCGGTAGCAAGGTGCAAAACGTTTGTAGGGTATGACTTGTCTCGATTCACCCAATTAGAAATTTTCTTTCCAAATCCACTACCAACTTTCGATTCGTCTCTTGTCATATCCGTATCACTTAGGTTTTTCAAACGTGATTTAGCCCAATCTCCCATAGGTACCATTACTTCTTCTTGGTACATATTGAATTTCTTGTGCTTGTTGAAATGCAATAGTCTTTCCCAGGAATCACGAAAGCGATTCGGCCATTTGCCAGGATAACTATTTTTTTTATGCCATATGTATTCTTCTGTCCAAAGCCAACCTTGTTTCTGTATTTCCAAAATTAGCTCCATAACGTATGTGCTTCTCTCTCCGCTTACAACTCGCTCCTTTATATTCAAGACAAACGAACCAGTTGGTTTTAATACCCGTAACAGTTCTTCTGAAATAGGTAAAAACCATTCAACATATTTTGTTGGGTGTATTCCACCATATGTACTTTTTCTCTGGTCGGCATAGGGTGGAGAAGTAAATATTAAGTCTAAGGAATTTTCAGGCATACCCTTCAAGACTTCTTTACAATCACCTAATCTTATGTCTGTGTTAATTTCCATTTATTTTCCTGCTAATTTATTTAGTAAATATCGTATTTTTTCAGGACTTCATTTTTAGTTGGTCTACGTTTTGGATATGAGCTGTGGCGTGTCCCGGCACGGAACTCGCCTGATAAAAACCGGTTTTGGAAAATCCACAGGATTTTCCAAGTGAAGACAGATCAAGCCATAGCTTATATACTGTGTTGCCAACTGGCTTTTTTATCCATTATTTTGTTCAGTTCAGTTTCTTTTGGAGTTCCGATTAGAATTTTTTTTCCATTCTGGAGTTCAATCGCTAAACCCTTATTTCCTTTTGTGTTATATACAGTTCCGTATTTTGTCCAAAGTCGGATTCCCCAACCACCAACAAATCCATAATTCACGATTTCAGCCTTTCTTACTTCTTTCCAATTTACTCGCTTTTTAACGAAAGGGAAGAAGTTCATTCTAATTTCATTTTGGTCAATTTCGGTTTTCAGTCGCATAAACCCGAACATAGCTATTAAACCAAAAATGAATACGCAAAAAATTATAAGTCCGAAGTCAGACATAGGTTTATCTCCAAATTTTTCTCCGAGAATTAATTGTTTATAAATCCCGAAAATCGGTAAAATTCCGATTCCGATTAAAATCAGCCAAAGCCACCATTGGGTGATTTTTTGTTTTTCTTTAAATTCGATTTTCATATTGCTCGCGTTTTTCAGTTTGCTTACAACTACTGTATATATTGACTTTTATGGTATTTATATTCCTTATGTTTAATTCGGAGTGCAACAATACATCCCTAAAAAGGAGGTATTGTTGCATTGTTAGCCACACAAACTTTTAAAAAAGAAACTGTAGGTTTAAAAAGAAAAATAGCTTTGAGGCTTGTATTACTTTTTATAGTCTGCTCAAGCGTTTTCTGTTATCCATAAACACTAGAGTTACTTACTTTAATTTATTTTTTAATATGATATTTTATTCAAACAAACTGTCTTCCATAGGTTCATTAAGGATAATGGATTTTACCTGAAAATCTACCTTTTGAGGCCCCATATTTTGTTGGACGGAGTGTGGAAAGCTAATGCCTTCTACGGTCTTATAATTTCCAAAAGAGGTAGCAGAGGATTGAATTTGTCCCTGCATTTCCATGGTTTCTACCATTTTGATTTTAAGAAAATCATCGACAGCATAAAAAATGGTTTTGTTTTCCGACCACTGGATTTCATAGGCTTCTTTTCCGTCAACGTCAACGATTCCTTTCAAAGAGATTTGATCGGGATCAATCTCCAATTCGGGGAATAAGGCTGCATCTTTTAGTGCATTTTCAAACTCTTTGCCTTTGAGCTCCATTTTTTGGCCTTGCATTTCGTTGTAGCCTTTGGAAGCATTGATGACCATTTTTTGCATAACGTTGCCCATCATACTGACTTCCACCCGCATTTGTTTTTTGGCAGTTTGTCGGTTGGAAACCTGTATGGTCATGCCCTGCATACTGGCCTCGGAAATGGTGGACTTGGTCATTACGCCTTCCAATTTTGTTCTTCCACCAATGGCTTCGACATAGCCGTCCATAACACTCTTGGCGGTGATGCCCTCTGGTAGGGGTTTAGAAAATTCGGGTCGCTCCGTAGGATTACCGTATTTGTCGTAATAAAGCACTTTTAACTTTTGTCCATTGAAGGTTATATTTTCCAATGGGGTCAATATATCACTCCCTTTTCCAGTGACAACTACACGCATTGAACTGGGGTCAAAGTATTTTTTAGAAACATTGGAAATGTCTTCTATTGTCACCTTTTGCATGTTTTTTAAAAGGTTGTTGTAGAAATTTGGGGGCAAATTTTGCGTCTTGGTGTTGTAAGCGAAATTGGCAATATTCTCTGGGTCTTCCATAGATCGGATCAGAGAACCTGCATATTTTTCTTTAACCAGTTTCAGTTCTTCTTCGGTCACCATTTCTTTACTCATCCGTTCAATTTCATTGAGTAATTCCACCACAGCACTATCGGTGACGGCATTGCGCACTGCTGCAAAAGCTCGCATTCGGGATTTGGTTTTGTGGTTGATGCTAAATCGAGAATAAGAACCATAGGTATAGCCCTTGTCCTCTCTCAAATTGAGGAAAAGTCGCGCCTCTCCACCGCCACCCAAGATTTGATTGGCAATGGTCAGGGCATAATAATCGGGATTATTTCTGTCCAAGTTGGCAGTATTGACCACCGAAACTTCAGATTGGACGGCATTGGGCATTTCGACAAAGGCGATTTGAGTTTGGGAAACGTTTTCCGGTTTGGGAATAGACGAGGAAGTAACCGTGCCCTTGGCCCATTTACCAAAATGTTTTTTGGTGAGTTTTTTTGCAGTTTCAAAATCGATATCTCCTACTATGGTGATATAAGTTTCCTGAGGGTGGAAGGTTTTTTGGTACAATTTTTCAAGATCTTCAATAGAAACTCTTTTGACGCTTTCCTCGGAGGTGAACTCACCATAAGGGTGATCTTTTCCATAGGAGAGCAGGTCTTCCACCCGACGTGCTGCAGTTTTGACATCTTTTTCAGACGCTTTTAAACCTTCAAGTGTTTTGTCAACTTCTTTCTGAAATTCAGTAGGGAGAAAGTTGGGATTTAAAGTGGCATCCGCCATCATTTCAAAAACCCTAGGGAAATAGCGTTTTAATGAACTGGCATAGGCGCTTCCCGAACTTACGCTCAGACTTGCCCCCATAAAATCTACTTCCTCATCAAAATCATCTTTGGGAATGTTTTTTGATCCTTTTCCCATCATACTGCTCAACAGACCTGACATACCTGCTTTTTCGCCCTCTACATAAAGGGGATTGTCGACCTTGAGGGAAACAGAAACTTGCGGTAGTTTGTGATTTTCAACCACCATCAAGGTTAGCCCGTTTTTGAATTGGTGTTCTTGGGGTGTTCCGAAGTTAATTACTGGAGCAGGCCCTGGTTGTGGCTGAACGGATCGATCGACTTGCGCTTGGGTGAGACCAAAAAAGGCAATACTGGTCAATAGTATTAGGGCTTTTTTCATTTTTCTTCTTTTTGGGGTTCGGGTAAATAATGTAATTCCAATCGTTGATTGGGGCTGAGGTATTTTTGAGCCACTGCTCTGATCTCCTCTCGGGTAATGGATTTGTAGAGTTCCAATTCTTTATTGATGAGGTTGGTGTCGCCATCGTAAAAAACATAGTATTCTGAAAGTGAATTGGCAATCCCTTCTATGGTGGAATTAGAGTTGACAAAGTCAGATTCAAACTGATTTTGTAATTTTTGGTAGTCTTTTTCAGAGATCAGTTCCTTTTGGATTTTCACCACTTCTTCGTCAATTTCGGTGATCAAAGTTTCCAATTGGGTCTCCCCCAGTGGCAAACTTAAAATGACGTAGGTGCTATAGTCCTCGTTGTTCATATTAAAAGCAGCGACCTGTAGTGACATTTTCTGATCATCGACTAATTTTTTGTAGAGTTTAGAACTTTTTCCTTGACTGAGGTAGGTCGAAATTACGTCGAGTACTCTGGCGTCTCTGGAATTTCGCCCCGGAGTCCTATAGGCTAAAAAGATGGCGGGTATTTGAATATTGGGATCAAAGGCTTCTTCTTTGATGGTTTGGGTGATGGGATTTTCTTTTGGGAATTTTCTTACAATATCTGGTCCTTTGGGAATGGAACCGAAATAATCATTGATCCATTTTTTGGCCTGTGGAATGTCTATGTCTCCTGCCACAGTTAATACTGCATTGTTGGGGATATAATATTTTTTATTGAAGGCCATAAATTCCTCAAGAGTGGCGGCATCCAAATGTTCCATTTTACCGATGGTGGTTTGACTGTAGGGGTGTGCTTTATACAAATAAGACTTCACTTCTTCATTCCATTTTCCATAAGGACTGTTGTCATACCGCATTCGTTTTTCCTCTTTGACCACCTCGTTTTGGGTATCCACACCAGTTTGATCGATGATGGGGTGGAGCATACGTTCTGATTCCATCCAAAGACCGAGTTTGAGATTGTTGGAAGGAAAATTCTCATAGTAGTAGGTAAAATCATCCGTGGTGTAGGCGTTGTTAGAACCACCGTTACCAGTGACGATACTGAACCATTTTCCTTGGGGAATATTTTGGGTACCTTCAAACAAGAGGTGTTCAAAAAAATG
>DGPN01000024.1:18847-35078 GCA_002390455.1 Flavobacteriaceae bacterium UBA4439
GCAACTGTGACGATGGGTACTGAATTATCTTGATGTAGTATTACATGAAGACCGTTGTCGAGATCGAATTCTTCAAAGGCTACTTTCTGGCCATAAATGAATAGACATCCCATCCATAAGATGGTGAAAAGGCTAAGGTTAAGTTTTTTCATATTACAGTTGAGGTTTAATTTAAACCAATTTAGTAAATTTCAATTTATTAGTTTTGGAAATGAAATTTTTTTATAAGCTATCCTAATTAAGTCAGCTTGTAATGGCCTACAAAAATTGCTATTATTTCTGTTTTTTAATAAGGATAAAAAATGTTCTAACCCTCAAATCTAAACTCTAAAAAATTATTAAAATGAAACACAAAATTTTTATCTTTTACTTTTTCGCATTATTTTCTCACCATCTCTTGTCGGGCCAGGCATATAGCTTTACAAGTCAAGAAAATGGTCAACAGATAGAACACCGAGTATTGATGGATGAAGAGTATTTTGTGGAAACTCAATTCACTTCCAATCCCAATCAGTTCATCAAAACCCTTGGGGGTTTTTATAAAAAAGGAGGGAACGAGCTTTTGGTGGCCTTGGAGTTTAACTCCAATTTTTCCAAAGACAGTCTAAAAAATATTGTGATCAACAATCACGATCAATGGCAAAAAATTTCCAAAAGTACGCTCCCGCTTCAGGGCAAGTGGTTGATGGCGGGAAGGGTCAAGGGTGACCAAGAACAAAGAAGAGATATTTCCCGAGCCAGAAAAACGATGAAAATCTTGGTAGATGGATATTTCCAGTGGATTGCCTTTAATACGGCGAGTTTTTCTTTTCACGGAACAGGGGGTGGAAGCTATAGTGCTGCAGACGGAACTTATACCGAAAGCATTGATTATTTTTCAAGGGATAACAATAAAGTAGGAATTTCGTTGGGCTTTGAATATGCCAAAAAGGGAATGGATTGGCATCACAAGGGATTCAGTAGCAAAGGTGATCCTTTGCACGAAATATGGACTTACAGAACACCATAGGCCTTGCGAATATTCAACCACATCCCTGCTGCTTTTCCTTGGATTGTTTTATCGGCCTCTTGTTTGGCTCTTTTCCATCCACCTATTTTTACTTGGTTTTCTGGAAATTGGATAACGCTTGGATTGGGGGGTATTATGTTGGGAATGGGTTTGACCTTGCGATTGGAGGATTTCCAACGAATAACCCAAACCCCAAGATGGGTGATCACGGGTTTAGTTTTACAGTTTACGGTCATGCCTTTTTTGGGGTGGTTTTTAGGAAAAGCATTTGACTTACCTCCATTTTTTGCGGTGGGATTGATTTTGGTCTCAAGCTGTCCTGGCGGAACGGCTTCCAATGTAATTGTCTTTTTGTCCAGATCCAATTTGGCATTATCGGTTAGTATGACAGCCCTCTCGACTATGGCGGCCATTGTGATGACCCCATTACTGACCAGCAGTCTATCGGGTAATGAAATTGATGTGGATGCTTTGGGCTTGTTTTACAGCACGCTCAAGGTGGTCTTGGTTCCAGTTGTCCTTGGGGTAGTTCTCAATGCCCGATTGCCCCGTTACACCCAAAAGATTCAATTTTATTCTCCCTCTGTGGCCGTCCTATTAATTACACTGATCGTGGCCAGTATCATTGGACAGGGTAAAGATATCATTCTCGGATCGGGGGTTTCTTTAATTTTATCAATTATGATTCTTCATTTGGCAGGATTTATTCTGGGCTATTTTATAAGTAAATTTTTATTGAAGGACGAAGCAGTCAGTAGAACCATCTCGGTGGAAGTAGGGATGCAAAATTCTGGCTTGGGCGTGGTTTTGGCCAAAGAGAATTTTATCAATCCTGCAGTAGCCATTCCCGCAGCCATTTCCAGTTTGGTTCACTCCCTCTACGGTAGTATTTTTGTTGCCATGTTTAGCACCAGATCTGCCGAACCATCTTTGGGAAAGAATCCTGAAATACGATAGAGCAAATCATCGTATATTGAATAAAATTTATTATTACACCAAAAAATTTAACTTATGAAAACACAGCATTACAGCCGCCGTCAATTCACGACTCACTTCATCGGAGGGGCAATTGCTATGGGTTTTTCCCCGACATTACTAGCTCAAAAGCCCACCCTATCGAAAGACGAAATAGATTGGTATGATGTAAAAGAGATGGGAGTAGAGGGTAAAGGTTGGACGGATACCAAAAGATATTTTGACCGATTTCCTTCCAAAGCAGAAGGAATGGTAAGAGACGAGGTATGGAATCTTTCGCGTCATTCTGCTGGAATGTGTATGCGTTTTGTTTCGGATTCTCCCAATATACATGTTCGCTACCGCTTATTCTTGGATCGGTTGTCTATGCCCCATATGCCTGCCACAGGAGTGAGTGGTTTGGATTTGTATGCCAACGATGGTAATGGAATAGATCGTTGGGCTGGAGTGGTATTGCCCGACAAAAAAGAAATGGAAACGATCATTGCTAAGAACCTCAGTCCTGGTTCTCGTCGCTACACAATCTATTTGCCTTTGTACAATGGAGTTGAGTCACTGGAGGTAGGTGTTCCCAAAGGGGAATCTTTTGAACCACTTGCCCCCCGTAAGGAGAAACCCATTCTTTTTTACGGAACTTCTATAATGCACGGTGCTTGTGCATCGCGACCTGGTATGGCTTTTCCTGCTATTTTGGGCAGGAGGTTAAGACGTCCGACCCTGAATCTAGGATTTTCTGGTAATGGACGAATGGAGATTGAGGTCGCTACTTTGTTGGCCGAACAGGATCCTTGTGCCTATGTGATCGACTGTTTGCCCAATATGAACGAAACAACGGTTTCGGAACGAACGATTCCCTTGGTGAAAAAAATAAGAGCGACACATGATAAAACCCCAATATTATTGGTGGAAGATCGAAGTTTTACTAATTCTGAATTTTTTCCTGAAATGAAATCACACCATCAGAAAAGTCGAGCGGCACTCAAAAAAGCCTATGCTGAATTGACCGATGCAGGAGTAGGAAATCTCTATTATTTGGATGGGGATCATCTATTGGGCGAAGATGGTGAAGGAGCAACAGACGGCTCTCACCCCAGTGATCTCGGAATGCTCCGCTATGCCGATGCCTATGAGCCTGTATTGAGGGCGATACTCAAGCAGTTTTAAAAGCGGAGTATAAGGTAAAATGATTAATTTTAATAGATGAATACGAAAAGGTTTAGATTGTGAATTACTTCTAAATTTTATTGAGCATAATACATTTAGAGAAAAAGTAGTAAGATCATATAATACTAAAAAAATAGAGTTATGATAAAGAAAACGACTTGGCGTCCGTTACCAGATTTTTTGACTATTAAGGACAGTAAGATTGAAGGCTTGGGGGTTTTTGCTACTAGGGATTTACCCAAAGGTTTTGACTTGGGCATCTCTCATATTTTCGACGAGCGTTTTCCGGATGGTTATATCCGACTGCCATTGGGGGGATTTATCAACCACCACGAAATCCCAAATTGCAAAGCAATTGTTGCCAAAGAGGATAAGGAAATGGGAAAATTAAGACACATCCGCATTGAGGCCTTCGAATCTATCGCAGAAGGTCAAGAGATTACCATAAAATACATTATCAATAAATTGGACAACCCCAATTGGGAGTTTGAGTACGAAATTTCTCAGTAGATTTTATCTTGCTTTCCAAAAAAAAACCCGCCAAGTGTTAACTACGACGGGTAAACCAATTAAACAAACAAAAATGAAGCTTATTAAAGTCTCAATGTAAAGATACTTTTTGATATGTTAAAGAATTGGTAAAGAGAGGTTAAATGGAAGTTAAATATGATCTAAAAAAAAGGGCATCTAAATCACGATGCCCTAATATTAACCATAAATCAATTCAAAGAATGAATCAAGTATCTCAAATTTAGCTTCAAAAAATTTTATTTAGCATTAATTTCCCCTTTTTTTTTTGGAAAGTGTTTTTTTGCTCAAAATCTGCAAAAATGTCCATTAAATTATTTACTAAATAATAATATTAAATTTTTGTGTAAGACTGGAAAAAACCAATCCATTTTTTTTCAAAAAGTTCAGGCTTTAGCATTTTGTAGAGTTTTTCCAATTTTGCTGTGTCTTTTGCTAATTTTCGTTGTTTGGTATAATCAATAGTATTGGGGAAAAATGCATTGAGATTGACTGCCATACACTTATTGTGAATTTCAGTGTGCCAACCCGAAGGATCAATTAAGGGAGAAAAAATAGCAAAGGTGGGCTTGTTCAGAGCTTTGGCAATGTTGATGGCTCCTCCCTCATTGCCTACTGCCGCAATACAGTGATAGGCGGTAGCCATATAATCCCTTAACGAATTTGGAGTCAAAGATTTCATTACTGCTTTTTGGGTAGTGGGTTGCAGTTGATTGATCAATAGGTCAATTAGTCCCTCCTGATTGGGTCGATAATTGAGGATAAATGGGAGATTTGTGGTTCGAAAGGCAGTATCCATCAGTTGCGCCATGTATTCAAAAGGATAGGTTTTGTTTTCACTGCTTCCCAAGGCTGAAACCATGATGGCTTTTTTTCCTTTTCCCAGAACAGCATCCAATCTTTTCCTACTGATTTCAATTTCCTCTGGGGTCAGATGAATTTCCACCTCACTATTTTTTGGAAAATCTCCCATGATGGGTGCTAACAATCGAAGCCGATCTTTGATAGACAATTGAAGAGCATCATCCTGAACTTTTAAAATCTTGATTTCTTTGTCATAAAACAAGGGGGAGAGGGCTTTCTTATAACCAATTTTTTGAGTAGCTGGAGTGAATAGGCATATCAAAAAGCTCTCCAATTTTCCGTAGACATCTATGATGTAATCATACTTTTGCTTTCGGCGATGGAGTAAGAATTGAAAAAGGCCAAATTTATTTTTTTTGAAATGGTCTTCAAAAATGACGACTTCGTCTATGTAGGGGTTATGCCGAATAACGTCTAAGGTGTGTCGGTTGACCACAAAATCAACATGGATATTGGGGTTCCACAACTTCAGATTTTTACACAACAAACTACTGATGAGCACATCCCCAATCATTTTTTGTTGAATGACTAATATTCGCATTTTGTCAGATTTATTTTTTTAAAAATTTAATGCCACTGTTTTGAATCAATAATAACTCAAAGTTACTTATAGAATTATTTTTTCTTATAACCAGAAAATTTATTTAAAGGTAATATTTCATCTAAATTAATTTCTAATCCTTGATCTGGCTCAAAGGAAAAGATCGATATGTGTTTTCAATCTTTAAGTCCGAAAAAGTTTGCCCGCTTCGTTATGGTTGTATTTGAGTAATGCTTTGAAAACGACCCTAGCTTTGGATCGAAATGGACTTTTCAAGAAATAGGAAAAAAGCAGTGCGTTTTTAATGATTAAAAATTTAATTAAGGAATGATTTTTATATAGTACATAGAGGTAAGAGTATAGAATTTGTACTTTTTTGGCTCCTGTAGTTTTTATAGAAACACTTGTAGAAGCTTCATGTATGTGGTAAAAATCAATATTGGGGTTATAGATAACCTTATGTCTGTTGTTTTGGAGTCGAGTACAGATGTCCATTTCTTCATAATACAAGAAAATATTAGGATCAAATCCTCTTACTTCTTCAAAAACAGTTTTTCGAAAGAACATAAAACACCCTTGGATAAAATCAACCTCCAGCGGATGACTGTAACGTGCTTTCTTTTTTGGTTTTCGGAAGATTGTTTCCATAAAAGAACCTCCAAAGAAAAACTTTCTAATGCCGTGGTGGTGATCAAATGAGGGTCTGGGAACATGGTTGGGAGCCAACTGTTGCGGAGCACAAACTCCAACTTCTGAATGGGCTGACATATAATCTTTTAGGAAGGAAAAACAGGGTTTTTCAAAATAGGTATCGTTATTAATAAAAGCCAAATAGATGCCTTTTGCATGTTTTGCACCCAAATTATTCCCATAACCAAATCCACCATTTTTATCTGATTTTACAAACTTGTAGTGAATTTTCAAATCACTTTGCTCAAGCATTTTGACTTCATGCTGTTTTGATCCATTGTCAACGACTATGAGTTCAAAACTTAATTGTTTTTCAACCTTCAAAATTGATGAAACGCAATCAAGACTAAGTTTTGATTGGTTATAGTTGAGGATGATGATAGATACATCTATAGGTTTGGACCGTATTGACGTCAAATTCAGCTATTTTTTTTGGCTAAGGTAGCATACTGAAGAATTCGCATATCTAAGGCGGTAAATAACAAAGGAATGTTGTACAACCAAGGTTTTAATGATCTTGTCAGATTGATGCCTTTATGAGAAATAATACTGTACCCTGCCTCCTCATACATTCTAACGATGCTTTTATTTGTAAAAAACCGCAAATGGGTTTTATCCATAATTCCGTGGGATTCATATTTCCAGTCTTTTTTAAAAAGTAAACTCATTAGCGCACTGTGATATCTTATATTGGGTATCGAACTGATAACTACTCCGTCTTTTTTCAAATGTTTTTTTATTTGTTCGAGTACACTGTAAGGGTCGGATAAATGTTCCAATACATCATTAAAAAAGACAACATCAAAATGATTTTCGGGCAATTTAGATAGGTTATCTTCAACGGGTCCAGAGAATATGTTTTTGAATGTTTCTTTAGCTTTTTTTGCTTGTTTTTCTATGAGTTCAATTCCCCAAAGCTCTCTATTTTCTCCCTGAAGAAGTTTTAAAAAACTGCCCTCTCCGCAACCAACATCAAGAACAGTGCTGAATTGCTCTGGTAAAAATTCGAGTAATTCTACTCGTTGATGACTAAAGTAGTCCTCTGGTTTTCTGGAATAATCCATATAAATATAATTTTTGTAAAAGTAATTTTTTTTAAATGAAACGTTGAATGGAATAACCCAATATAAAAAAGTCCAAAGGTCAGGAGCTTGATATGATAAGGAAGGTCTAAAGTTTGATCTTATAGAGCATAGGAAAACCAATCCCTTCGTCTTCACTGGTGATCCAAAAGGTATTTTGGTCAATAATTTTAACGGCTTCAATTTGCTTTCCGTCCAAAGGCAATTTGAATTTTTTCATTTTGATTTGGTTCAGGTTTTCCATATTAAATGAATGGAGGGTGTATAGAAATTGTTCTTCGGCTCGGTTATAACCTACCAAGGCTACCAATTTGAGTTTGTTGTGATAGTCGCCTCCTGTAATCAGAGATTGAACATCAAAAGATTTTTTGGGGTTCAAGAGATAATCTCCAGAGGACTTAGGGATGGAGTAAAGCTCAGTGGTCGATTTTTTTCGATTTTTTGAAAACAACACCAACATTTTTTCTGTGGCGATCAAGGCTTCTGCATCAAAGGGGTGTTTTTTTCTTTTTTCAAAATTTACTTGTTCTCGATAGCGGAATGTAATTTCCCCCACTTTTTTAAAATTCCGTTTAGGGTTAACGATCAGGATTTTGAGGTCTTTTCTTTTTCCATAGTTGTTTCCACTGTCTGAGATATAAACGTAATTTTTGTCTTGAGCGATGTCTTCCCAGTCATTATTTTCTGCATCTTCAATGAGGTATTGGTTAACGATATTGCCTTGTTTGTCAAATCGATACAAGATGGGCTTTCCACCGGAATCGTTGTGGGTGAGAAAGTCATTTTTAAAATATTCTAAACCAGAGCTTTCTTCAATTTTTTTGGGAAGTTGGGTTTTATAGATTATTTTTTGGGCGCACAATTTTCCATTATTATATGGACCAAAGAAAAGGGTCAGAAGTAGGCAAAGTTTAATAAAAGTGCTCAGATTATTGAGTTTTAAGGGTGAAGTTAAGATTTTTTTTACGTCCAATGATTCCATTGAGCAGTTCGAATGGCAGTTCAATAACTGATTTTACTACAAGGGTTTTGATATCAATATCTTTTTCGCCATAGGGTTCGATTTTGAAAATGGCTGCATCTTGATGGAAGGTAAAAGGGCCATTATATTTTAGGTGTAGGGTATTGGCAGAGTGATTTTTTAGGGTGACTTTGGCAATCAATTTATCTCCATCGTAGATGGGGGTGGACGCGGATAGATTGGCTTTTACCAGTTGGAATAAGTGCTCTTCTTTAGCGATAATCAGTTCCTTAAACCAAACCACTGTTTTGCCCGCAAATAGGGCTTTTTTGATGTTTTGGGGACTGTTGTCCTCGGACAAAATAAATGTCATCGGTCTGTGACCTCCCATAGGAATGTCAAAGTCCCAAGCGGTTAATTTGTGAACATCAGAGGTTCCAAGCATGGTGAGTCCATTTTCCAATGCTATTTCTATGGCTTCTTCTGACATGGTGTCGAAGTTAACGACTTCAATTCCGTGAAGGAGTTTCTTTTTAATTAGATTTTTATGCATCGGATCGAGTCTTGCGATTCCGTCTTTTCTTTGTGCCTCCCAATTGGGGTGATTCCAAAAAACAAAGCCCTTTTGACGGTTGGCTTCTGTAATACCTGCCTCGGGATCGTCGGGAAATAATAGTTTATTGGCATCCTGAATAAATACAGCATTAATATGTCCTGGAGGCATAGAGCGGGTGATTTCTGCCCCTCTGATTACGGTAAGTTTTGATTCTTTTGCAGTGTCTTCGGCAATATGGAAGGATCGATTCCTGTCGGGATTGGGAAGGTCTTTTCGGTGGGGTTGGTATTCTAAATGATCCGTAATCGAGATCAAGTCCAGTCCCTCTTTCAGAGCTTCTTCTACTCTGATGTTGGGCCATACAGAACCATCGGAAAATGTAGTGTGGATGTGAAGATCTGTACTGATAAGTGACAGCCCATCAGGTGCTTTGAAAAAGGATTTTTCCTGAGCCGAAATCCAAATGGGGAGAGCGGTTAATAATAGAGAAATAAATTTTCGAGATTGTTTTTTCATGATAGTTGTTTTACCAGTGATTAAGTTGTTGAGAACTATTGCCCAAAAGAGTTTGTTACAAGTTTAAAAATTTCCAATTAAAAGATACTCAATCTTTTTTTGAAATTTGTCTACTATCGCTGGACAACTTACAAGAAAATGTTTTTTATCGTCCAAAGTCGTCCTGAAGTCTAACGATGTCCTCCTCATTGGAGGGATTTTCGGGGTCTGTGTGTTGCCAAATTTCGGCGACCAAAGCTTGTTGATCAAGGCCAATTAATCGATGACGTTCTCCTTGTTGAAGCCTTACCTGATCTCCTTCGTTGAGTTGCATAATAGGTTTTTGATTATCGTCATTGGAACGGATGATTCCAACAGTCCCTTGGTAGACCCTCCAGATTTCTGCTCGGCGATGGTGGTATTGCCAGGAGAGTCTGGCTTGGGGGCTGACGATGAGGGTCTTGGGACTTAATTTTCCTCCAATTTTCAAGCTTTCAATGGAGATTCCTTCAAAAAATTGATCGGCAAACTTTTGCGCTTGATTTTCGTCAATCACCAAGAATCCACCCCAAGGTCGTTCAAAATCGAAATCAACAATTTGGTAACCGAAGGATTCTATATGGCTTTTTACTTCTGAGAAATTTCTGGTTTTATTCATTCTATAAATACAAAAAACAGGAATAGCAATATGTTTACTATTCCTGTTTAAAAAAGAATCAAAATTTTAAATAGGGAGTTCCCAACCTTTTCGGTATTCTTTACTCACAAAGGCATTGGCTTCTTCCAAGTTTTTGATTTTCATATTTTCACCATCCCAAAAGAGCTTTTTCCTTCCGGAGTAACTCAGGATTTTTCTACCATTACCTCTGGTTCCATTGACTTTTCTAAGGTCTCTGCTGCGAAGTGCAAGATTCCCCATGATTACGGACTCGGTAAAGGGTCCGGAATAATCAAATGAGGAAGTCAAAGCTTTGTGTTCTGAGCTGTTGAAACCAACCTTACAGGCTTCAGTCCATGTGGATGCATGAACGTCATTGACATTGGGTTGTTTACTAGTGTCGAAGACAACAGGTTTCTCCCCTTTGATGTACAAGGTGGGATTATTGGCATAAATTTCTGCGGTAATCACTCCTTTAGAACCTAACATCATGATTCCACTGGAATTTCCAACATCATAGTTCATGATGAATTCTTCTTCAATTTCTTCAGGAATGGTGGGAGTAAGTCCTCCGTCCATCCAAATGAGTTTGATTCCGTCTTTGTTGTGAGGGGAGTTATCGTATTGTAAAGTTACCATAGAGGAAATTGGACATCCTTCTGGTGTGTACTCAGGGGTCCACATTTTCTTGAATACATTGGTTGCAGTACACTCTACACTGCTGGGGTAGCCCAACTGTAATGTTTTGTATGGAGCATCAAGTGTATGACAGCCGATATCACCTAGAGCACCTGTTCCGTATTCCCAGAAACCTCTCCAATCGAATGGGTGAAGGCCTGGACTGTAGGGTTTAGATTGTGCGGTTCCCAACCACAAATCCCAATTTAATGTATCGGGTTTTTTGGCGATGTCGGCACTGGGGTGATTAATCCCTTGCGGCCAAACGGGTCTATTGGTCCACGCATATATGGTGTGTACTTTTCCAACTTTATTTTGGTCAATCCACTCTTGAATTTTGGGCACTCCAATACTGGATCCTCCTTGGTTACCCATTTGGGTAACAATTTTGTTTTTTTCAGCGGTCTGAGCCAGAAGTCTTGCCTCGGCAATGGTATGGGTTAGGGGTTTTTGAACATACACGTGTATGCCCCTGTTCATACAATCATAGGCAATTTTGGCATGATTGTGATCGGGTGTAGAAATGGTAAGCGCATCGATGTCTTTTTCTTTATCGAGCATTTCCCTGTAGTCTACATATTTATTAGCATTGTTGTGCGTAGTGTAAGCGCTTTTGGCATTGGCCGGATCAACATCACAAAGCGCAATGACTCTGTTTTTCCCATTTTGATAAGCATTTTTAATGTCTGAAGTTCCTTTTCCTCCAGAACCTATGGCGGCAAGGCCCAATTGGTCGCTTGGAGCGGTGAAGCCTTCTCCACCCAAAACGTTGCGGGGAACGATAAATACTCCAGTGCCAATCATTCCTGATTTCTTAATGAAATTTCTACGTGATTTGGATTGTTTTTTGCTCATTTCTTAAATTTTGAATTATATAAAAATAATCAAGTTTTTTTAGATTACACATAAGCCTCATGTTTTTTTCATTACAAAGAAATATCCCTTTTCCAAGGTAAGAAGTCAAATTGTCTGTTTTGTGTAGCTTTGGTAGCTGTTTCTCCACTGGCTACTTTGATGATGTACTCAAGCAAATCCTCTGACAACTCATCAAGAGACTTAGAACCTTCAATAATTTCACCGGTATTGAAGTCGATGATATCTTCCATTTTATGATACAGGGCAGTGTTGGAGGACACTTTGATAACAGGGGTAATGGGATTCCCTGTTGGTGTTCCAAGGCCAGTAGTAAAAAGGATCAAATTGGCACCAGAGCCTGCCATTGCGGTGGTGCTTTCGACATCGTTTCCGGGGGTACAAAGTAAATTCAAGCCGCAATTGCTAAAATATTCTCCGTAATCCAGTACATCTACAATTGGGGAGTTGCCTCCTTTTTTGGCGGCTCCGGCAGATTTCATGGCATCGGTAATGAGTCCGTCTTTAATATTGCCAGGAGAAGGATTGGTACTGAAATCAGTTCCTGAAGCAATGACCTTGTTTTCATAGGAGGCCATAAGTTCTATGAATTTTTGTGCTTTGGCTCGATCGACACAGCGGTCAACGAGTTCTTGCTCTACCCCCCTAAGTTCTGGAAACTCTGAGAGAATGGCACTTCCTCCCAGTGCTACCAATTTGTCTGTGGCAGCTCCTAAAGTTGGATTGGCAGAAATTCCTGAAAAGCCATCAGAGCCTCCGCATTCCAAACCAATGCTAAGCTTGGAAATAGGGGTTTTTTCCCTTTGAATGTCATTGGCTTTTTTTATTTCTACCAGGGAGTCTTTGATTATTTTTTGAATTAAGTTTTCACCGCTTCCTATTTCTTGTTGGTCGAATACAAGCAGTGGTTTGTCAAAATTTTTATTGATTGTTTTGAGTTGGTCAAGGAAAAGATCGACTTGTAAGTTTTGACAACCCAAGCTCAACACTGAGGCTCCGACCACGTTGGGATTGTTGACATAGCCCGCCAAGAGCTTTCCTAACATGGTGGAATCGGCTCTTGTTCCGCCACAACCTGAGTGATGGGTGATGAACCGGACTTCGACATTGGGAAAGGGATTTACGGCGGCAGGGGCTTGGATGGTTGCTGATTTTCCTTGAACTAAAGTTCTCAGGTAATGCTGATGTTCGGATAATTTATCGGGATAGAATTCTCGTTCAAATACGGTTTTTAGAAGTTCGACATTTCTGTTTTCGCAAAAAACCAAAGGGAAAAAAAGCCAGATGTTTTGGGTCCCTGCCGAACCGTCTTTGCGGGGGTAACCCATAAAACTTCTTTCTTGTTTGGATGGGTTTTCGGTCAGCGTTTTTCCGGCCTTATCAAAATTGATGTCATTGTTGAAAGCATTGTTCATGTTTAGGGTGGTCAATGCCGCTCCTTGGGGAATTTCTTGATTGGCAATGCCCACTTTGACTCCATACATGAATAATGGATCATCTTTTTTTACGTACCACTGAGTGAATTTGTGTTTTTGTTTAATGTCTTCTACCAAAGTGATTTGCTGTCCTTCAACTTTGATGTTTTCCCCTTTTTTAAGGTTTTCAAGGGCAACAATCATATTGTCTTGCCGATTGATTTTAATGGCTTTATTCATGATGTAAGACTTTTAAAAACAGGATAGGCTTCGCTTATTTTGTCGTGCGTGACAATGGCATATAGCGCTTGTGTGAGGGTATCTTTAAGAGGGCCGATTTTGGCCAAGTTTTGATCCCAAAGGGCAATATTGGAGAGGGTTTCGCTCACTATTTTTTCAATTTCATTGTTTTTCCAAATCTCTTCAAAGAATAAAATGTTTTGAGGATCATCTTTGAGAGGATGGGGATGTTTCGAAATTTCTTTACCATAGAAGAAAATAAGGGCGGCCATGGCAAAAGTTAAATTTTTGGGAATCTTTCCTTCTTTTTTATAATAGGAAAGTAGGCTGGGCAATACCCTAACTTTGAACTTCGAGATGGAATTTAAGGAAATGGATTCCAATTGATGAACGATGAAGGGATTAGAAAAACGTTCCAAAACAGATTGGGCGTAGTCTTCTAATGGCTGTCGGTCAAAATCTATACTGGGGATGATTTCCTGAGAAAGGGTTTGGGAAAGATAATTTTTTAGAAAATCGTCTTGTAAAGTTTCCGAAACGGTAAGAGTGCCATGGAGCAATCCTACTGGCACGAGTACTGTATGGCTTCCGTTGAGTATTCTCACTTTTCGAGTTCTGTAGATGCCTAAGTCTGGAACGACCTTGACGTCGATATTATTCAATTGATCTACAGGAAAAATTTCGAGTAGTTTGGGATTTCCTTCAATTACCCAAAGGAAAAAGGGTTCACAAGTGACGATCAATTTATCGGCAAAGGGAAGTTGTTTTTTATAAAAATTCAGATCTTTTTTGGGAAAACCAGGAACAATTCTGTCGACCAAAGTATTGTAAAAGTGGTTGAGGTGAATCCATGATATAAAGTTATTATCAAGCTTCCAAATTTCGCAGAGTTCTAAAATGATTTCTTTGAGCTTAGTTCCATTTTTATCAATCAGTTCACAGGGAATGATTTGGAGGACCTTGGATTTATCTCCATTAAATGTTTTGAAACGATGATAGAGCAATTGGGTAAGTTTGCCCGGGAAAGAGTGGGCTGGTCTGGCGGTGAATTGATCTTCATTATCTAAGGTAATACCTGCTTCGGTGGTGTTGGAAAAAACAAAAGTCAAATTTTCATTCTCAGCGAGTTTTAAGAAATGATCAAACTCTTTATAGGGATTGACCATTTCATCGACACAGTCGATTTGTTGTCCTTCTCTAATGTTTTTTCCCTGGAGGACACCTTCGTGAAACAGATGGTATTTCCCGTTTTGTTTTTTCAGTTGCTCAATCAGTCCATTGGGGAGGGGTTGAATGATGTCCACTTTGCCAGAAAAGGAAGTTTCGTGATTGAGGATTTGTAAACAATAATCTACAAAAGCCCTGAGGAAATTCCCTTCGCCAAATTGAATGCTGTCTGTCATATTTTTTTCATTTTTTGAAAGGCTGTAATGAGCCGTATCGAAAGATTGTGAATTTACTAACTTTGTAAAATAAAGACTTTATTTTTTTCATTTTTTAATATTTATTATTCATAGTCCATGATAAGAGTAATTCTCTTTTTGTTTTTTTTAATTTCCGTTTGTTGCAGTAAGCAGGAGGAGTGTGTAATTATTAGAAATAAGGAAGAAATGAAGGGCGATTACTATTTTTATTTTCGGCCCAATTATTTTCCCAACTCACAGCTTAATGATATAGGCGGTAATGGCTTGACCACGGACTTTGCTTCTGGCAAAGTATCTCAGGAAATATACGATCAGTATGAGGTCGGTGATGAGTACTGTTTTTAGCGATTTTTCCTTTTTACTAGGAGAATTCAGTGGGGCTTAAGCCCGTAAACTTTTTAAAGTTTTTATAAAATGTAATTCTCGATTCAAAATGGCAAATATTGGATAGAGAATCTACGGTTCTTTCATTTAAGTATCCTTGAGTAATTAGTTCAATCGAAAGAGCAATTTTGAGCAGATTTAAGTATTCGTGAAAGGATAATTTACAGTGATATTTAAAAATGAATTTTAAATGTGTGTTGGGAATTTTTAATTTATTTGACAAGTTTTTGGCATTAATTTTATTTTGAATTAAAAAATCAAAATCTTGTTCCAAAAGTTTAAGCCCGAAAATGAGCTCAGGAATTGACTCATTGAGTTTTTTTAGTAGAATTAGATCTTTAGTGTATACTTTTTTTAAGGGTTTATAACTCCAGGGGCTAGATAATTTAGATTTGAGGATCAATTGATGTAGAAGGTAATCTTTACCAAATATGATTACTGGATTCAAAACCAAATATAATAGGGCAACTGCCCATAGAACTGAACTTCCTTTATAAAAGTTGTCAAGGGATATGTCCGACTGGTTCAGCTTCCAATAAATAACCAGATAGTTTAAAAAAAACAGAATTAAGGAGACGTTTGAAAATACTAAAATGAGCCATCTGAAATTGATCTTGCTGAAGGAGTATTTCGATAATATTTTTTTATAATACTTAATAATCATCAAAAGAATCACCATCCAATAGGACAAAGTATATAAGAAGAATACAATCTTGCCAAAAAGATCTGAGAGAAGCCCAAGTTTTCTAATAATGACAAGAACGAAGGGCAAGATCAAATGAATAAGGTCTTTGACAGAAGTCGACCTTTCTTGGATAGATTCTTTAAAAAAAAAGAGAAAAAGAGGAATAAAAATTAGGGAATAAAAGGGGAATGTTTCAAAAGGAGATTTTAGATCAGCCAAATTAAGGTTGGTCATTGAGCTCTGAAATCGCTGTATGCCTACAAATAAAATAATGATAAAAAAGGGGATGTTGATCTTTTTGTTGAATCGAAGTGGTTGTATGATCATCAACATTACTGCAAGGCACAAAAAGGAAACAAAAAGAGAGATTAAATCTAAAATCATGTTTCAAAAATAAAATATTTGTATCGATTTTGACAAATTCAGTACTCAATACTGATCACTACTATTTATTTACTAAATTATCAATTAATTTTAAGCTTATAATTAAAATCAAGCGAGTTTGAATCAATCGAATGGAAGTCCAAAATTCTGTAAAACGAAAAATTTAAAACAGACATTTTTTCAATTAATCATACTATTTTTTTCACTTCAACTTTTTGGACAATCAGACTATTATTGGGTAGGAGGAACTGGAAACTGGTCTAACTATTCTTCTCATTGGGCTACTTCTTCTGGGGGAAATATTTTTCATACAACATCTCCAGGTTCAAATGATAAAGTGATTTTTGACAGCAATTCATTTTCCCAAGCAAACCAAACGGTCAACTTAGATTCAGACAATCAAAGTTTTAAAGATATGTCATGGGTTGGTGTGACTGATAATCCTAAGTTTAACATGTCTGGTAAAACCTTTGAAGTCCATGGTAAAGTTGAATATGATCCTAACATGCAATTTCAAAGTGTAGGAACTCTATCATTTGTTTCCAGCTCTACAGGTTCTATTATTTCAGGGGGACATAATCTTGGTAACATTTATATCAGAAAGCCATCTGGGACATTTCATTTA
>DGPN01000065.1:0-15874 GCA_002390455.1 Flavobacteriaceae bacterium UBA4439
TTTTTATTGAAAATAGAATTTACCGAGACATTGAAGAAGAAAACATTTAGGAGGGTGTACTAGAGGCCGTTCGAAAAGGGCTTGAGCCTCATGTTTCGATTCTAAAAAGAGCTATTGTAGAAGAAGACTTGGTCAAATTGACAGAAATTAGGATCAAACGTATTTCAAAATTCGATATTGACAAGGCCCAACAAAAAATAGAAGCCCTAGAAGGAGAGATTGCCGAAGTGAAAAATCATTTGGTGCATTTGGTGGACTATGCCATCAATTACTTTAAACACCTCATCAAAACCTACGGCAAAGGAAGGGAACGAAAATCTGAAATTAGAATTTTTGATGATGTAGATGCGAGAAAGGTGGTGGTTAGAAATCAGAAACTATATCTTAACCGAGAGGAAGGTTTTATTGGAACTTCCCTCAAAAAAGACGAATACCTTTGCGACTGTTCAGACATTGACGATATCATCGTATTTACCAGAGAAGGGAAAATGCAGGTGGTTAGGGTGGACAGTAAGGTATTTGTGGGAAAAGATATCATCCACGCGGCTATTTTTAAGAAAAATGATACTCGTACCATCTATAACATGATCTACAAGGATGGCAAAAAAAGTGCCTTTATCAAAAGATTTGCGGTCAAAGGAATTACCCGTGACAAAGTATACGAAATGACTCAGGGCAGTCCTGGTTCTAACGTTTTGTATTTTTCAGCCAATCCCAATGGCGAGGCTGAAGTAGTGACCATTCTTTTGCGAAACACTGGAAAAGTTAAGAAGCTAAAATGGGATTTGGATTTTGCCGATTTACAAATCAAAGGCAGAGGGGTAAGGGGGAATACTGTCACCAAATACAATATTCTCCGAGTAGAACTCAAAGAAAAGGGTGTATCTACCCTTAAGCCAAGAAAAATTTGGTTTGATCCAACCATCAAAAGACTCAATACCGATGAACGAGGCGAGCTTTTAGGTGCTTTCAAAGGAGAAGACAAAATATTATTGATCAACAAAGATGGGGATGCAAAGGTGGTGATCCCTGAAATGACCTTGCACTTCGACGAAAAATTGATTTGTATTGAGAAGTGGAAGCCCAACAAGCCTATTACCTCAGTGTATTTTGATACTGAAAAACAGCGTTACTTTATCAAAAGGTTTCTTATTGAAAGTGAGTCAAAAGAAGACCGATTCATCAAAGAAGGAGGAGAATTGATTTTCCTCAATACCGACTGGCGACCTTTGATTACTGTCAACTTTGCCAAGCCTCGAGACAAAGATTCTATTCCTCCATTGGAAATCAATGCGGAGGAATTTATCGCTGTTAAAGGTTTTAAAGCGTTGGGAAATCAGTTGACACAACACAAAGTGAAAAATATTGAACTCAAGGAGTCCCTGCCTTATGAGGAGGAGGATGAAAAATCGGTTGAGGAAATTGAAGTCAACGATCAGGAGGAACTCAAGGGCGATGACGAGGATTCACAAATCAAACTGAATCTATGATTGTTTGGGTTTTCTCCTCACTTTCATATTGATAAATTCTACACCCAACGAAAAAGCAATGGCAAAATAAAGGTATCCTTTGGGGATTGAGCCCACTGTTTGACCCAAAATTTCGGCATGCGACAAATGAGCCGCTTCTGCCAATAACATAAAACCAATCAACAATAGAAAAGAAAGTCCCAAAACCTGAAGGGAAGGGTGTTGATTTACAAAATTTCCCACAGGGTGAGCAAACAGCATCATGATCAAAATCGAAATTACAATGGCAATTCCCATGACCATTCCTGCGTAGGGAAGTCCGTTACTCATTCCCATAGCGGTCAAGATTGAGTCCAGAGAAAAAACAAGATTGATTAAGGTAATTTGAACAATTGCCTTGGTGAGTGATGACTGTCCTTGGGGTTGATTTTTTTCATCTACTTTCAATTCAACTTTTTCGTAAATCTCCTTGGTACTTTTGTACAATAAGAAAAGCCCTCCTAAAAATAGGATGATCGATTGACCAGAAATATCGGCATGTATAAAACGATTGTCCAATATAATCCATGTAGATTGTAAGCTCATCAATACCGAAATACCCAATAACAAAATTAATCGGAGAATCATGGCCATGGCCAATCCAATACCTGTGGCTCTTTTTTGGTCCTTGGTAGACAATTTTCCAGCGATGATGGATACGAATAAAATATTGTCAATCCCCAAAACGATTTCCAAAAAAGTAAGCGTCAGCAATGCGGATATGATTTCCGTAGTAAAGAAAGATTCCATAAATTATTTGATTTTCTGGATTGTACCCCGCTGTGTATTATCCGATTCACCCACCAAAGAATATTCAAACGTGTAGGAGTTCCCTTCGGTTGAAAGAATTTTAATTTGCACCGGACGTTTATCCTGATTGGACTTGGGGTTAAGTTTGGTTAAAATACATTCACAGTCATTGACCCAACGAATTCGAGCGGAGTCGATTTTCCCTTCATAGGTTTCAATTTCCAGACCTTCTGTTCGGGAGAAATAAGAAGTTTTGATCTCACCGTTAATAAGTGAACTGAATTCGAAATAGCCGGTATGAAATTCTTTACAGTTTCGTTCAACAGAGTAGCATGAATAAAAAAGTAATGACCCTATGCAAACTGATAGGAAAAAATTATTTTTTGGGCGAAAATCTTTCAAAACTTCCATCGCTGTAAAGATAAATGATTTCTCGAGGAGATGCACTTTCTTCAGTTGGAATAGTAGATTGTTTTTGATTTTCAATTTTTTGAGGGTTGGGATATTCCTCGGCAGTAATTTGTGGTTGATTGGACTCTACCTCTATAGGAGTAAATAAATCACCTTTGTCTTCTGGAGGAGTAGGAGTGGAAGTACCTATAATAAGCCAGTCCAATGCCACTTCATCAAAAGCGTCATAAACTTTCATCAAAAATTCTAAACTCGGTTTATTTCTTCCAGAAAGAATGTGAGACATAGCAGAACGTTGAACTCCTATTTTTGAAGCAAAACCAGCTGCAGAAAGCTGATGATTCCTTCTGATTTCTTCGATTCTTTCAACGATCTCGGCAGTGTTTAACATTGTAAACAAGTGTATATTCTAACGAATATATTAAATTTAAAGGAAATAAAATAGCGGTTCTTTGAAAACATATTTTTAAACTTATTATTTAAATTTATAACATAATTAATTGATAAACATATATATAGTATTAAAATAATTAATAATGTAAACAATTGTTTACAATTACGCCCTCAGAAAGTGCTAATTTGTATAAGATTGTAAATTTAGATTGTATAAACTTGTAAACTTTGACTTGTTTACATTTGTAAAACATTTAATGCTATGGTTTCAATAAATCGGTATTTATCCTCCCAAAAATGGGATCTTTTGCTCAAAGCTTTGCCCTATCAATTACCAACGACTATTATTGGGCACTCGGTTATGAATCAACCCATCTATGCCCATCGACTGGGAAATGGTTCCGCAAAAGTACTCTTATGGTCCCAAATGCACGGAAATGAATCCACTACTACGCGTGCATTATTAGATTTATTTGCCCATTTAAGGTCTCCTGATGGCACTAGACTACTTGAAGGCTTATCCTTGATGATTATCCCTCAGTTAAACCCCGATGGATCATCGGCCTATACCCGTCTTAATGCTAATAAGCTCGATCTTAACCGCGATGCTTTAGATTTATCCCAACCAGAAAGTATTGCTTTGCGAAAGGTTTTTGACTCCTTTTCTCCCGATTTTTGTTTTAATCTTCATGGTCAACGCAGCATATTTGCTGCAGGAAAACGCGGAAAACCCGCCACATTATCTTTTTTATCACCCTCGGCCAATGAGCAAAGAAGTTATACTCCTGCCCGTGTAAAGGCCATGCAGTTAATTGCTTTAATTCATAAAAACCTACGACTACAAATCCCAGATCAGATCGGCCGCTATGACGATACATTTAATCCCAATTGTGTCGGAGATTGTTTTACTTCCTTAGGCGTGCCTACGCTTTTGTATGAAGCTGGTCACAACGCTTTGGATTACGATAGAGATTTCACCAAAAAAATGATTCTCAATGCACTCATTACAGCCCTAAATGCCATCGAGGACGGAGATTATTTGAATCATTCCACCGAAGAATACGATCAAATTCCAAAAAATGAAAAAGACTATGTGGACATCATCATAAAGAACGTTAATATAAAAACGGAGTCCGGATTTTTCAAGAATCAAGAGCTAGCGGTGCTTTATCAGGAAGAAAAAATGGGAGAAAGTGTGTTTTTCAGACCTGTTTACCACAGTTTTTCAGAAAAAATTGCGCTTTTGGGTCACCGTGTTTTAAATGCAGAGGACATCTTAAAGGATTCTGAAGTCGAATTTATGGAGGGTAAAACTATTGATATCTCCTAAAAAACACATTTTAAGTATTAAAATTGTAATAAGAGTCTGATTTCTTTAAAAATTATTAAATTTTTTGCTTAATTTTGCCAAAAAACTAACAATTATGAATAAGGTAAAATTAGATGAGGTCGATCATCAAATTTTAGATATTCTTATAGACAACACCCGTGTCCCTTTTACAGACATATCTAAGCGTCTGTTTATTTCAGCAGGGACCGTTCATGTAAGGGTAAAAAAAATGGAAGAAGCTGGTATTATTAAAGGTTCATCTTTAAACCTTGACTATGTGAAGTTGGGTTATTCTTTTATCGCTTACATTGGTATTTTCTTAGAGAAAACTAAAATTATTAATGAAGTAATTAAAAGTCTTAACGATATTCCATTTGTCACTGTAGCACACATCACAACAGGAAAGTTTAATATTTTTTGTAAAGTGAGGGCGCATGACACCAAACATGCTAAAGATATTATTTTTATGATTGATGACATAGAGGGCGTTTCCAGAACAGAAACGATGATTTCACTCGAAGAAAGCATCAATGATAAAAAACGATTAATGCACAGAATATTTAATGAATTATAAATCCACTTTATACCTATAATATCTAATGGCTCGAAAACCTAAAATCGAAAGATTTAACGAAAATGTTCTTTCTAAATTTCAAATTTACAACAGCCTTTTTCTTACCCTTCCCTTTGATTCCATTAGAAACACCTCTGTTCTCATTCCTCTTTTTGCAGATCATTGTAGAAACGGCTATGATCAGAAATTAGATCCACGAGAAATCACTTCTAGTTTTTTCAATAGGTACCTTCCCGAATACGACGAAAAGGAACAGATTGATTTACTTTTTCGTTTCATTCAATACATTGAACGTCAGGTTGTTCTGTTCGATGCCATAGAAGATGCTGCCTTTGGTTTTGTTAATAACATGCACGGTAGGGGAACCATTCGGCACATCAAAGAAGATGCTTTAGACGATCTGAAAGTTGACGAGCTAAAGGATTACCTCAATCGTTTTAAAGTAAGAATTGTACTTACTGCCCATCCCACTCAATTTTATCCAGGAAGTGTATTGGGGATCATCAATGATTTGGCAAAAGCTATCGACGCAGGAGAGTTGGAAACCGTTAAGTTATTACTTACCCAACTGGGTAAAACCAAATTCTACAAAAAAACAAAACCATCGCCCTATGATGAAGCCATCAGCTTGATCTGGTATTTGGAAAATGTGTTTTATCAATCTGCAAGCACCATTTATACTTATATTAAAAGACATATCTTCAACAAGGCGGCTTTGGACAACTCCATTTTTGATTTTGGATTTTGGCCTGGTGGTGACCGAGATGGAAATCCCTATGTCACTCCCGAAATAACCCTTAAAACCGCTGAAAGTTTAAAGTTTTCCATACTCAGAAATTATTTCAGAGAGGTAAGAAAGATGAAACGGAGTCTCACTTTCAATGGATTGGAAGAAAGATTGGATGCTTTGGAAAGTGATTTATATGCTACTTTGTTTTCCAAAGACAAACCCGATTATTTCAATATGGATTACTTTGAAAAGGCTTTGGACGAAATACACGAAATCATTGTCAACCAAACAGATGGACTATACGAATCCTTGATATTGGATCTGAAACACAAAGTAAAAATATTTGGTTTTCATTTTGCAAGTTTGGACATCCGTCAGGATTCTAGAATTCACAAACAAGTGTTTGATGAGATTTTTTCTCATCCTGAAATCAGAAACTATGTTGAGGGATTGCCAGAAAACTTTGATGAATTGGACACCCCCTCCAGACACCATGTCCTGACAACTCTCAAAGGTGACGTGCCTGCAGAGATTTTTGAAACCACCATAACCAAAGAAACATTAGGCAGTATTCGCGCCATGCGTATTATTCAAGAACGCAATGGAGAAAGAGGCTGTAACCGATACATAATCAGCAATTGTCAGACGATTGACAATATCTTGGAATTATTTGCTTTGCACAAAATTTGTAATTGGGATCAACCTACTGTAGATATCATCCCGCTTTTTGAGACCATTCCTGATTTGAAAGTTTGTGAAAAAATAATGCAAACCCTCTACGAAAACGAACAATACCGAAAACATTTGTCTTCTCGTGGTGACAAACAAACCGTTATGCTTGGTTTTTCTGATGGCACCAAGGACGGGGGCTATTTTATGGCCAACTGGAGTATTTACAAAGCCAAAGAAGATTTGACTGCACTTTCAAACCGCTATGGCATCAATGTTGCCTTTTTCGACGGAAGGGGAGGGCCACCAGCTCGAGGAGGTGGAAATACACACGAATTCTATGCCTCGATGGGGAAAAAAATTCAAGCTGATGACATTCAACTCACCATTCAAGGCCAAACCATCAGCTCTAATTTTGGCACCAATGATTCTTGTCAATACAATTTGGAGCAGTTGCTCAGTTCAGGGATTCAAAATCAGGTGTTCAATTCGGAGAGAAATGTACTCTCTGACGAAAATCGGGAGACTATGAATCAACTGGCAGACCAGAGTCATAAAGCCTATCAAGACTTCAAAGCCCGACCAGAATTTATTCCTTATTTGGAAGAGATGACTACGCTCAAATATTATGCAAAAGCCAATATCGGAAGCCGACCCTCAAAAAGAGGAAGTTCCAAAAAACTTGATTTTTCTGATCTAAGAGCCATTCCTTTTGTGGGAAGCTGGAGTCAATCCAAACAAAATGTTCCTGGTTTCTTCGGAGTAGGAACTGCACTCAAGTCTTTTGAAGATCAAAACCAATTTGAGAAGGTTACCCAATTGTACAAACAATCTTCTTTCTTTAGAACTTTGATTGCCAATAGTATGATGAGTTTAACCAAATCATTTTTTGCACTGACTGCCTATATGCAGCACGACAAAGTTTTTGGAGATTTTTGGAATTTAATTCACGATGAGTACTTATTGACCCGCGAAATGATTCTGAAGCTTACAGGTTTTGAGGAATTGATGGAAAATGAGCCTGCTGGAAAAGCTTCTATCAAAGTAAGGGAAGAAATTGTACAGCCATTACTAACCATTCAGCAGTCCGCACTGATGACCATATTGGATGCCAAAAAATCGGGTGATATGTCGGAGGAAACTATGGAGCTTTTCGAGAAAATGGTAACACGCTCCTTGTTTGGAAATATTAATGCAAGTAGAAACTCAGCCTAAGCCCGTTGATAAAATTTAAATGCGTCCATAATATTTTCGGAGGGGACTTCTATGTCAATGGCCGGTTCTCCTAGTGCATGCAGTAAGACGAATTTTATTTTCCCATGACTGTTTTTTTTGTCGTACCTCAATAAGTCCATGATGGCCTCCAAATCTTCGTTGGTGAAACTCGACTTTGGAAAAATCCCGAGAAACACTTTCTTGATATCCTCAGCAACGGCCAGGTCAAGTCCACAAAGTTGGGTGGCCATAAAAGCTTCGGTAATCATTCCTATGGCAATTGCTTCTCCGTGGAGTAGGGTTGTTTTATTAGAATTATTTAAGCAATACGTTTCGATAGCGTGACCCAATGTATGACCAAAATTGAGAATTTTCCTCAAATTGGATTCGTACAAATCTTCGCTAACTACTTCATTCTTTATTGAAACGGAATGATGAATATAATCTTCTATTTCATTGTTTTTCAACGTCTTGTAATCAGACATTTTTTCAAAATATGACTTATCTCTAATGATACCGTGTTTCAACATTTCTGCATATCCGCTCCTGTATTCGTTTTCTGGTAAGGTATTCAGATAGTCAATATCAATGATGACCATTCTGGGATGTATAATGATCCCGATTTGGTTTTTTAAGCCTCCCAAATCCACGCCTGTTTTTCCACCTACAGAAGCGTCAACCACGGACAGTAGGGTAGTGGGAACATTAACAAAATCAATTCCCCTTTTGAAGGCTGCGGCCACAAACCCTCCAAGGTCTGTAACGACACCACCTCCCAAATTGATCAAAAGACTTTTTCGATCCGCTCCCAAATCCGAAAGCTGATGCCATACCTCTTGACATGTTTCCAAATGCTTATTTTCTTCGCCAGCTTTGATCGTGATAACATCAGCGTCTTTTAATTCTGAAAATAACTTCAAGAATACCGGCAGACAGTGTATTTCGGTATTCTTATCCACCAAAATAAAAATGGAGGAGAAGTTTTCTGTTTTCAGTATTGAACGAAGTGAATCATAGGCTTCATCGGAAAACAAAACCTTATACCCCTTACCTTTAATTGCAGATAATGCCTTTTTCATGCTTGCAAAAGTAAAACATTAGATTGAATTGGTGGGCGATTTGCATCATTGGCTACGGTAGTCGAGTAAAAGTACCTCAACGGTCTTTTCACAATTCTCTACGGTTATCGAAATGGGCTTGTCTTTCCAGTAACCATTGATAAAATAGATTTTGCAGCTGTCTTTTTGGGTATCGCTTTTCCCAAAATCCACACTGGCTTTATTAAGAAAAGCCTGAAATGCTATGGAATCAAAAGCTGAATTAACTCGGTTTTGATCTTTCCAAGATTTTTTGGAGAGATTACTGATTACCCTATCGTTGGGGCCATAGTTGCAACTTGTTTTTTTGCCTTTCAAAATTACAGTTAAAAAAACCAGCCCTATGGAAAAGCCCACCAAGTAGAAACCCAGTCGGTACAACAAATTCATATGCTTACTATATTTATAGTTCTTGATTGATCTTCATTAATACTGAGATTTACCTTGGTATGGGGAGGCAACATGGGGAGGATTCGTTCTCCCCATTCGATAAGACAATAATTATCGGATTCCAAGTATTCCTCAGTACCGATATCCATGGCTTCGAATATGTTTTTAAGTCGATAGAAATCAAAGTGATAAATACCCCCTTTAGTGGGGCTTATGTATTGATTGACAATGGAAAAGGTAGGGCTAGAGATGGGATCAGTAACGTCCCATTTTTTACACAACTCCGAAATTAGGGTTGTTTTTCCCGCCCCCATTGGGCCGTTAAAACAGATGACAGGAGTTTTTAAATGCTCTTCTAAAAAGTCGACAGCTTGGTCGATTTGATCCAAATTAAACCGAAATGACATATTGCAAATTTAACACTATCGAGGACGCATTACAACAAAAGGGATGATCATTTCCTCCATAGATATTCCACCGTGTTGAAAGGTATTTCGGAAATGATTGGCATAATGATTAAAGTTATTTTGATAAACAAAATACTGATGTTCTCTTGCAAATATAAACTTACTGTTGAGATGGGATGCTGGCAATTGTATTCCTTTGGGGGCATTGACTTCCATGACTGATTTGGGTGGGTAGCTCAAACTTTGCCCTGTTTTATACCTGAGATTCATACTGACTTCACGATTGCCTTTGACCTCCAGTGGTTGATCGACGTTGATCGTTCCATGGTCAGTAGTGACAATCAGATTGAAACCTAACTTCCTTGCTTGTTGAATGATTTCGAGTAGGGGAGAGTTTTTAAACCAAGAAAGGGTAAGCGATCTGAAAGCTTTATTGTCAGAAGCCAATTCTTTAATGATTTCCATTTCTGTCTTGGCATGAGATATCATGTCTACAAAATTGTAAACGACCACCAAAAGGTCATCTTTTTTACGATTGTTTAGTGATTGTATAAATTCCCTCCCTGCTTTAAGGTTGGTAATTTTGGAATAACTGAACTGTGAATCGATGCCGTTTCTTTGCAGTTGTGCTTTGAGGAATGCTGCTTCATTGAGATTTTTTCCACCTTCTTCATTTTCATTGACCCACAGTTCGGGGTGGTTAATTTGCATTTCAAGCGGCATCATTCCAGAGAAAATGGCATTTCGAGCGAAGTGGGTAGCGGTGGGTAATATGCTGAAATAACTTGATTCTTCCTCTTTTTGGTAATGGTTTTCAATGATGGGTGCAATCATTTTCCACTGATCGAAACGGAGGTTGTCGATGACCAACATGAGTGTTGTTTTCCCAGATTCTTTTTTGAGAAAGGGAAAGAGTTTTTCTTTTAATATTTGATGCGACATCAAAGGCCCTGAATCGTTGACAATCCATTCTTGATAGTTGTTTTCGATAAACTTGGCAAAAAGGCGATTGGCCTCTTTCATTTGATTTTGAAAAATTTCCAACATGGCCAAATCTTCTAAACCCTCCAATTCCATCTCCCAATAGAGCATTTTGATGTAAAAATCTGACCAGTCTTGGTGGGAGTATAATTCATTTAGAGACAATGATATCTCTTGAAAAGCTTGTTGGTAGTTATTGATGGTTTTTTCGGCAATCAGATTTTTGTGCTCGAATAATTTTTTGAGCGCAAGCAAAATTTGATTTGGATTGACGGGTTTGATCAAATAATCTGAAATTTTGGCTCCAATGGCTTCTTCCATGATTTGCTCCTCTTCATTTTTGGTAATCATAATTACTGGAAGGTTGGGAGACCTCAGCTTAATTTTGTTAAGGGTTTCCAACCCCCCCAGACCAGGCATATTTTCATCCAATAACACCACATCAAAGGCTTCTTCTTTGATTATCAGAAGGGCGTCTTGGCCATTATTGCAAGCAGTGGTTTGGTAGCCCTTACCCTCTAGGAATAAAAAATGGGGTCTGAGCAACTCAATTTCATCATCTACCCACAAGATTTTGATTGGAGTCATATTATATATATTTGCACTTAGATTGACAATTTTGAAAACAAAAAAGGTAGTCCTACTGAACGACCCAATTTACGGATTTATTGGTATTCGTTCTCCATTAATTTTTGAGGTAATTTCTCACCCATGGTTTCAGCGTTTGAGAAGGATTTCTCAAATGGGATTTTCCTATTATGTTTATCCAGGGGCGCATCACACCCGATTTGAACATGCCTTAGGAGCCATGCATTTGATGCAAGAAGTCATTGAGGTATTGAGAAAGAAAGGAGTTGAGATCAGCGAGGAAGAGGCTGAAGCCATGCAACTGGCCATATTGCTCCACGACATTGGACATGGTCCCTTTTCACATACTACAGAGGCCCTTTTGGCGGGAAAGGTCATGCATGAGGAAATTTCAATCGAAGTCATGAAAAAGTTGAATGATGAATTAAATGGAGCCTTAGATCTGCCCATTGCCATTTTCACCAATCAATACAAAAGAAAATTCATGCATCAACTTATCGCGGGTCAGATCGATCTGGATCGAATGGATTATCTCAAACGGGATAGCTTTTATTCGGGAGCTACTGAGGGCAACATCAACAGCAAGCGAATCATTGAAATGATGGTGGTGGTGGATGATCAATTGGCTTTCGAGGAAAAGAGTATTTACTCCATAGAAAAGTTTCTAATGGCCAGAAGACTCATGTATTGGCAAGTTTATTTGCACAAAACAAGCCTATCCGCTGAATTTTTACTGACCCGAATACTGGAAAGGGTTCGTTTTTGTTACCAAAATGGAGCTCAACCTTTGGCCTCTGACCCTTTGGCCTATTTTTTATCACGTAATGATGTGAATACTCATCCCACCAATATTCAGCTTGAAAATTTTCTTCTTTTGGATGATTCAGATATCATTCAAGGATTAAAATCTTGGCAAAATGATAAGGACAAGGTGTTGTCTAAGCTTTCTAATATGCTGGTGAATAGAAAGCTACTAAAGATCAAGATTCAAGACCATCCATTTGAGTCCGAAGCAGCTGAGCGTAAGCGTCACCGATTGAAAAACTTCAACTACACAGAAGAAGATTACCCCTATTTTGTCTTTACCGGAGCGGTTTCCAATCAGACCTACGTTCCTCAAGATAAACAAATATGGATACTAGGTAAAAATGGAAAACTGAAAGAACTTAGGGAAGCAGACGCTTTTTTTGATTCAGAAGAACTTTCCCGTATTCAGCAGAAGTATTATTTATGCTTTCCTAGAAATCGACATCTAACTTAAATTTCATATTTTTGCATCGATGAAATTTACAGCCCAACAAATAGCTACTCAACTCGAAGGAACTGTAGAGGGTGATCCCAATGTTGAGATTTTTCAACTCTCAAAAATTGAAGAAGCTCAAAAAGGGTCACTTACTTTTTTATCCAATCCCAAATACACCCCTTTTATTTATAAAACACAAGCCTCGATAACAATAGTCAATCAGGATTTTATTGCTGAGGAAGATCTTTCCACCACATTGGTAAGGGTCAACAATGCGTATGACTCCTTCACTGTTCTTTTGGACTACTACCACAAGGCAAAAACCACCAAATCTGGTATTGCTAAATCTGCTGTAATTGATCCTTCGGTCAAAATAGGAAAGAATTGTTTCGTTGGGGATATGTCTTGTATTCAAGAGGATGCAGAGATCGGTGACAATGTAAAAATTTATCCTCAAGTGTACATAGGCAGTAATGTTACCATCGGAGAAGGGACAATTGTATTTCCTGGTGCGAAAATTTTAGAAGACTCCATTGTTGGGCAAAATTGTGTAATCCATAGTGGAACTGTTATTGGCTCAGACGGATTTGGATTTGCACCTCAAAAAAACGGAAGTTATAAAAAAATACCCCAAACGGGAATAGTCGTTTTGGGAGATCGTGTTGAGGTAGGATCCAACTCAACCATTGATCGGGCGACATTGGGAGTTACTTCTATAGGCAACGGTGTCAAGCTTGACAATCAAATTCAAATTGCTCATAATGTAGAGATAGGAGAGAATACTGTTATTGCAGCACAAACCGGAATCGCAGGATCATCCAAAATCGGAAAAAATTGCGTGATCGGAGGTCAAGTTGGAGTCGTTGGTCATATCAATATCGGGGATAATGTCAAAATTCAAGGTCAATCTGGAGTTATTAGTAGCATCAAAGACAATTCGGTAATACAGGGTACGCCAGCATTCTCTTATAATGACTACAACAAATCCTATGTCTATTTTAAAAACTTACCCAATATTGTTAAAGAAATAAACCGAATCGTAAAGAAACTTGACCTATGACAAAAAAAAAAATTAAACAAAGAACACTTAAAGATAGGGTTACTTTGGAGGGCGTAGGGCTTCATACTGGTAAAACCGTAAAACTCACCTTTAGCCCTGCTCCAGAAGATACTGGTTATATTTTTGTTAGGACAGATTTAAGCCCTTCAGTTGAAATACCTGCAGACATTAATTATGTAACCAATACTGATCGTGGCACCAACCTAGAAAAAGAGGGCACCAAAATTCAAACTTCAGAACACGTGTTGGCGGCATTAGTAGGGATGGGTGTAGACAATTGTTACATCGAACTCGATTCCGCAGAATCACCAATCATGGATGGATCCTCCAAATATTTTGTTGAGGCCATAGAGTCTATTGGTATTGTAGAACAAAACAAACTGAGGGAAGAATATGTAGTAACCGAGCTGATTACCTACAAAGATGAGGAATCAGGAAGTGAAATCACTTTAATTCCCTCCGACGAGTACCAAGTCACAACTATGGTTGACTTCGAGACAAAAGTTTTGGGTACTCAAAATGCATCATTGGATACCCTTTCTGATTTTAAAGATACGATTGCACCCTCTAGAACTTTTAGTTTTTTACATGAGCTGGAAACGCTATTGGAAAACGGACTGATCAAGGGTGGGGATTTGAACAATGCCATCGTTTATGTAGACAAGCCTCTCTCTGAGAGCAATATGGATCGTTTGAAGGAAGCTTTTGGTAAAGACAATATCGCAGTGCAACCCAATGGGATATTGGACAATCTGAGCCTTCATTTTTCCAACGAGGCAGCTCGACACAAACTCTTAGACGTTATAGGAGATCTGGCACTGGTGGGACAACACATAAGAGGTAAAGTCTTTGCTCACAAACCTGGACATAAAGTAAATGCTAATTTTTCAAGAAAACTCTCTCAAATTATCAAACAAGAAAGACGACAAAATGCTCCCAAAGTTGACCTGAATTCTGAACCATTAATGGACGTCAACGATATCATCAAAATGTTGCCACACCGCCCTCCATTTCTTTTGGTTGATAAAATATTTGAGCTTTCGGAGACCCACGTTGTTGGTCTCAAAAATGTCACCATGAATGAGCCTTTTTTTGTTGGACATTTTCCTGGTGCACCTGTTATGCCTGGTGTTTTGCAAATCGAAGCCATGGCACAAGCAGGAGGGGTACTTTTGCTTAATACTGTTCCCGATCCCGAAAACTACATTACGCTGTTTATGAAAATGGACAACGTAAAATTTAAAAGACCTGTTAAGCCTGGTGATACGCTCCTGTTTAAATTGGAATTGATTTCGCCCATCAGGAGAGGCATATGTCATATGAGAGGAATGATTTTTGCCAACGGAAATCTGACAACTGAAGGTGAACTCATGGCACAAATCATCAAACGAAAATAATTTTAATGAAACAACCCTTAGCTTATATCCATCCCGAGGCTAAAGTAGCCAAAAATGTAGTTATTGAACCTTTTACTACTATCGATAACAATGTAGAAATTGGTGAAGGAACTTGGATAGGTTCCAATGTTACGATTATGGAAGGAGCCAGAATAGGTAAAAATTGTAATATTTTTCCAGGGGCTGTTATTGCAGCAATGCCACAGGATTTGAAATTTAAGGGTGAAGACACCTTGGCTGTTATTGGAGACAATACCACCATCAGAGAGTGTGTAACCATTAACAGAGGTACTTTAGATAGACAACTCACCAAGATAGGAAGCAATTGTTTGATCATGGCCTATTGCCATGTTGCCCACGACTGTTTTGTTGGGGACAATTGCATATTTTCAAACAACAGTACTCTTGCTGGGCACATTACCATTGGTAACCACGTAATCTTGGCAGGATTGGTGGCGGTTCATCAATTCTCAACCATAGGTGACCATGCCTTTATTGCAGGGGGGTCACTGGTTAGGAAAGATGTCCCTCCCTATGTAAAAGCGGCTCGCGAGCCCCTTTCTTATGTGGGGATCAATTCCGTTGGATTGAGAAGAAGAGGATTTACCTCTGAAAAAATTACAGAGATTCAAAATATTTATAGAAACCTATATCAAAAAAAATTGAACAACAGTCAAGCTGTTGACATTATAGAAGCTGAAATGGTAGCCTCTCCCGAAAGAGATGAAATTTTACAATTCATCAGAAACTCTCAAAGAGGAATCATGAAAGGTTATTTTCAAAAAAACTAAACCCTATGGTATCTACCTCCGATATTAGAAAAGGATTGTGCATCAAATTCAACAATGACATATACAAGATTGTGGAGTTTCTCCATGTAAAACCGGGCAAAGGTCCTGCTTTTGTTAGAACAAAGTTGAAAAGTGTCACATCAGGTAAGGTGGTGGACAACACTTTTTCCGCTGGACATAAAATTGAAGATATTCGTGTAGAAACCAATAAATATCAATATTTATACAATGATGGAGACGACTATAACTTCATGAATGTTGATGATTATAACCAAATCATGGTCAACAAAAATTCCATTGACAACCCTGGACTAATGAAAGAGGGCGAGATTGTAAGTAT
>DGPN01000065.1:16014-22057 GCA_002390455.1 Flavobacteriaceae bacterium UBA4439
AATAAAGGTGGACACCGACAAAGGGAATTACCAAGAAAGAATAAAAGAATAATAAAACATTTGTCCTTCAACCCCTTTAAATAACTTAATTTTAAGAAAAAATAATAAAGCACAAATGAGTGTATTGGTCAACAAGGATTCAAGAATAATTGTACAAGGATTTACTGGAAGTGAAGGAACTTTCCACGCAGAACAAATGATCGCATATGGAACCAATGTGGTAGGTGGTGTAACCCCAGGAAAAGGAGGGCAAACCCATTTGGACAGGCCGGTATTCAATTCAGTAGCCCAAGCTGTAAAAAAGGAACAAGCAGATACTTCAATTATTTTTGTTCCCCCAGCTTTTGCCGCCGACGCCATTATGGAAGCCGCTGAAGCCGGAATCAAAGTCATCATTGCCATTACCGAAGGAATACCTGTTGCTGATATGACCAAAGTTTCGGATTATATTAAAAAAAGAAATTGTACCCTTATAGGCCCCAATTGCCCTGGAGTGATCACTCCCGAAGAAGCTAAAGTTGGGATCATGCCTGGTTTTGTCTTCAAAAAAGGAAATGTCGGAATTGTTTCCAAGTCGGGAACTTTGACCTATGAGGCTGCCGACCAAGTAGTCAGACAGGGATTGGGAATTACCACAGCCATTGGAATAGGAGGGGACCCCATCATTGGAACCACGACTAGGGATGCGGTAGAACTATTTATGAATGACCCTGAAACTGAAGCCATAGTGGTCATTGGCGAAATTGGAGGTCAGTTGGAGTCCGATGCAGCCCATTGGATTAAAGACAATGGCAATCAAAAACCCGTAATTGGTTTTATCGCTGGAGAAACCGCTCCCAAAGGCAGGACCATGGGTCATGCTGGGGCTATAGTAGGGGGTAAAGACGATACTGCCGAAGCCAAAAAAAGCATCATGAGGTCTTGTGGAATACAAGTGGTGGATTCTCCCGCAGAAATCGGTAAAAAAGTTGCAGAAGTCTTAGCTTAAATAGATATGAGTAAATTACTGGAAAACAAAACAGCCATTATTACAGGGGCTACTCGAGGGATTGGTCGGGGTATTGCCCAAACCTTTGCGCGCAATGGGTGCAATGTGGCTTTCACCTTCAGTAGTTCCGTTGAAGCCGCTCAGTCTCTTCAAATGGAATTAAGTGATTTGGGGGTAAAAGCAAAGTCTTATCAAAGTAATGCCGCCGACTTCGAAGAGGCTCAGGCATTGGTAGATAAGGTTTTGGAGGAATTTGGTAGTGTTGATGTATTGATCAACAATGCAGGAATCACCAAGGACAATTTGCTGATGCGTATTTCGGAGGAAGACTTTGATCAAGTGATTGAAGTAAACCTCAAATCGGTTTTCAATATGACCAAAGCCATTCAGCGTACTTTTTTAAAACAAAGATCCGGTTCATTGATTCATATGAGTTCTGTGGTAGGGATCAAAGGAAACGCGGGTCAATCCAATTATGCAGCTTCAAAGGCTGGAATTATTGGTTTTTCAAAGGCCATCGCCCTAGAATTGGGTTCAAGAAATATCAGAAGTAACGTAATCGCTCCTGGATTTATAGAAACTGAAATGACTGAAAAGCTTTCAGAAGAAATCATCCAGAAGTGGCGCGAAGGAATTCCCCTAAAAAGAGGGGGAGCTCCTGAAGATGTTGCCAATGCCTGTGTGTTTTTGGCTTCAGATTTATCTAATTATATAACCGGCCAAGTCCTCCAAGTAGATGGAGGAATGCTAACTTAAAAAAAAACTTATCATGCAAAAATTACCCAAAATTGGATTACCCATTATTTTATTGGCCTTTGTGCTGATCATTTTCGTTTCCAAATCTTCAATCAATATAGGATATGGAGAAGCTGGTGTATTGTTTAAAACCTTTGGAGGAGGAGTTGTTACAGATCAAGCCCCGCTTTCTGAAGGATTTCACATCATTGCTCCTTGGAACAAGGTTTACATTTATAATGTAAAACAACAAGAATTTTTTGAAGGCAATATGCAAGTCTTGTCTTCCAATGGTTTGGAAATATCTTTGGATGTTTCTGTACTTTATCAGCCTATTTATAATGAGTTGGGTTTATTACACCAAACCAAAGGTGAAAATTATGTCAATATTGTTTTGATTCCTCAGATTAGAGCAGTAGCCAGAAGTGTAGTGGGACGTTATACTCCTGAACAATTATACTCCACCAAGAGGGATGCTATTCAAAACGAAATCTATGAGGAAACTCAAAAAGTCGTTGAGAATCAACATATTCAACTCAATGCTGTTTTGGTAAGAGATGTATCCTTGCCATTGGCGATCAAAGAAGGTATAGAACGTAAATTGATTCAAGAGCAAGAAGCACTAGAATACGAATTTCGTATAGAAAAAGCCAAGCAGGAGGCTGAAAAACAACGAATTGACGCCGAGGGTAAAGCAGCAGCCAATAGAATTTTAAGTGCGTCTATCACCAATATGATTCTTAAAGAAAAAGGAATCGAGGCCACCAAATCACTTGCTACTTCTCCCAATTCAAAAATAATTGTGATTGGTAGTGGAGAAGATGGGATGCCAATTATTTTGGGAGGACAATAAATTGATTTAATTTATAATTGAAAAAATTATTATATTTGCCTAATGAATAAGTTAAATCATCACATACATTTTCTTTCAACCGATCAAATGAGGTAAAGGATGTGTATTGACCATACTAAAAAACCCGTTTGATTTCAAACGGGTTTTTTTTATAAAATATATTTACAATGATAAAAATAGCAATTCAAAAATCAGGGAGACTCAACGATGAGTCACTGGGCATTCTCAAAAAGTGCGGTATTTCAATAGACAACGGCAAAGACCAACTCAAGGCTCCCGCCAGAAATTTCCCTATGGAAGTACTTTATCTCAGAAATGGTGACATCCCCCAATACCTCAGAGATGGAGTGGTGGACTTGGCCATTATCGGTGAAAATCTGATCCATGAAAAAGGAAAGGATTTAAGCATTATTGAAACCTTAGGTTTTTCCAAGTGTCGCGTTTCTATTGCTGTTCCCAAAGAAGTTGATTTTACCGATATTCAACAACTCAATGGCAAACGCATCGCCACTTCCTATCCCAATACCGTCCAACAATTTCTGGAGGAAAACGGAATTTCGGCTGATCTACACATCATCAATGGATCTGTAGAAATAGCCCCCAATATTGGATTGGCGGATGCCATTTGCGATATCGTTTCCAGCGGCAGTACCTTATTTAAGAACAATCTCAAGGAGGTTGCCAAAATTCTCGAATCCCAAGCGGTATTGGTACAATCACCAGATTTATCCGCAGAGAAACTTGAAATTGTTGAGAAATTACTTTTTCGATTGGGAACGGTCATACGGGCCAAAAAATCAAAATACATTCTATTGAATGCACCCAATGACAAAATTAATTTGATCGGTGATATTTTACCAGTACTGAAAAGCCCCACCGTATTGCCTTTGGCCAAAGAAGGATGGTCTTCTTTGCACTCTGTAATTGACGAATCCTCTTTTTGGGAAGTCATTGATGAGTTGAAAGCTGCTGGGGCAGAAGACATCTTGGTTTGTCCTATCGAAAAAATGGTTTTGTAATGCAGCGTTTTATCAATCCCAACCCTGATCAATGGAAAGCTTTGGCCCAAAGGGGATCTGCCTCTTATACTTCCCTGGAGCCTTTGGCCAAGGAAGTTTTTGACAATGTCGCTCAAAACGGCGATCAAGCATTGATGAATTATACTGAAAAATTTGATAAAGTCAAATTGAAGGATTTCTCTGTGAGTACTGAAGAAATTGAGGATGCCAAGGCTCGTGTACCAGAAAAATTAAAGTTGGCCATTCGAAAAGCAAAAGACAATATCTACCGTTTCCACATGGCTCAAAAAACCAACGAAGTCAAAGTTGAGACACAAAAAGGGGTTAATTGTTGGCAAAAAAAATTACCCATCGAAAAAGTAGGCTTATACATTCCGGGGGGATCTGCCCCCTTGTTTTCTACTATTTTGATGTTGGCCATTCCCGCTCAAGTCGCAGGATGTAGTGAAGTTGTAATGTGTTCACCACCTAATAGTAAGGGTAAGTTGCCTGATGTAATACTTTACACAGCCAACCTCTGTGGTGTTGATAATATATTTAAGCTAGGCGGTATGCAAGCCATAGCAGGAATGACCTTGGGAACAGCCACACTACCCAAAGTGGATAAACTTTTTGGTCCTGGAAACCAATTCGTAACCGTTGCCAAACAGTTGGCCACCCAATATCAGGTCTCCATCGATATGCCCGCAGGGCCCAGTGAGTTGATGGTAGTTGCCGATGCTTCAGCCAATGCGGCTTTTGTCGCTTCTGATCTATTATCTCAAGCGGAGCACGGCCCAGACAGTCAAGTCCTATTGGTCACAACAGACCGGGAGATGATCGAACAAGTTGACGAAGAAGTAGAAAAGCAAATTTCCGTCTTGGAACGTAAAGATACCGCCCGAAAGGCACTGGATAACTCCAAAATCATCTATTTTGACAAAGAGAAAGAGGTTTTGGCATTTACCAATTTTTATGGAGCAGAGCATCTGATCGTTTGCCTTGAAAACGAGGACGATTTTGTGAATCACATCAAACACGCTGGTTCTGTATTTATTGGCAACTATACCCCAGAAAGTGCTGGAGACTATGCCTCTGGCACCAACCATACTTTGCCCACCAACGGTTATGTAAGACAATACAGTGGGGTGAATTTGGACAGTTTTTTAAAAGCCATTACTTATCAAAAAATTTCGGCTCAGGGTTTACAAGATTTGGGGCCTGTGATTGAAGAAATGGCTGGTGCTGAGGGCTTACAGGCCCACAAGAATGCTGTTTCAATACGACTCAAAAAGCTTAATAATGAGTGATTCTGAAATAACACAATTGGTAAGACCTTTGGTAAGGGAGATGGCTCCCTACCGCTCGGCTCGAGATGAATTTGAGGATTTTGAGGCTCAAAAGATTTTTTTGGATGCCAATGAAAATCCCTATGATACCGACGTAAATCGTTATCCAGATCCTTTGCAACGCCGATTAAAAAAAGTTTTGGCAAAGCTCAAAGGGGTAGCGGACAATCAAATATTGCTCGGCAATGGCAGTGATGAAGTATTGGATCTGATCTTTCGTACCTTTTGTGAGCCAGGGGAAGACGAAGTAATTTTATTACCTCCTACCTATGGTATGTATGGAGTGTTGGCCCAACTCAATAATGTCAGGACGCATTCTGTACCACTCAATGAGGATTTTGAATTGGATCTGGAGGCAATTTCAGCGCAGATTAATGAAAAAACCAAAGTTATATTTGTTTGTAGCCCAAACAATCCTTCAGGAAATGCCATCCCCTTGTGGCAAATTGAAGCGCTTTTGAAGCGCTTTAAAGGGTTGGTAGTAGTGGACGAGGCTTATGTCGATTTCTCCGAACAAAATAGCGCATCAAGCCTTCTGAAAATCTATCCCAAATTGATGATTTGTCAAACCCTTTCCAAAGCCTATGGGCTGGCAGGGATACGTTTGGGTATTGGCTTTGCAGACCCTGAAATTATTTATTTTTTTAATAAAATAAAACCCCCTTACAATGTCAATATACTGACCCAAAAAAGGGCTTTAGCATCCTTGGATGCTTCTGATGAAGTGGAACTTCAGGTGAAAGAATTGATTGCTGAGCGAAAAAATATGGAAAAGGCGTTGTCGAATTTAAGTTTTGTTAAGAAAATTTTTCCCAGTAATGCCAATTTCCTCCTGATTCGAGTGGACGATGCCGACAAGCGATACAAGCAACTGATCGAAAATGACATTGTTGTCAGAAATCGATCTTCACTCATCGGATGTGAAAACAGCCTTCGAGTAACCATAGGAACGCCCCAAGAAAACATTAAATTTATGAATGTATGTAAATCCATAGATCAATGAAAAAAGTATTGTTCATCGACCGAGACGGCACATTGACCATAGAACCAGGGGATTATCAGGTTGATGCGTTTGAAAAATTAGTTTTTTATCCTCATGTTTTTAGATACTTGGGCAGTA
>DGPN01000066.1 GCA_002390455.1 Flavobacteriaceae bacterium UBA4439
CACGAATTGGGCGATCAAGAAGGGGATTACAAAGATTTCGACAATGATGGCATCCCCGACTATTTGGATCCCGATGATGACAATGACGGCATCCCCACTCTGGTCGAAATTGACCCAGATGCCACCGAATTGGAAGACAAGTTGAGCGATCTCGATGGTGACGGCATTCCGAATTACCTCGATACAGAAGATGATGGTGATTCCAAAAAATCCATAGACGAAGACCTCAACCTAAACGGTGATACCACCGATGACGACTCCGATGGCGACGGGATTTTCGACGCCTATGAGTCCACCCTTTTGGATTGTGATCAGGATGGAGTAAATGACGAAAATGACGCCAAAAATTGTGATCCTTACAACGACACCGATGGGGATGGTTTCTCCAATTCGGATGAAATCCGTTGTGGAACAGATCCCAACAATCCTGCCAGTTATTGTCAGGATTTTGCCGACATCAAACTCGAAATTGTCGAATTCTTCTCCCCCAATGGAGACGGAATCAACGACCAATGGCAAGACGACGCCTTCCTCAGATACTCGGACAATAAGGTTTGGATTTACACCCGATCTGGTCAATTGGTTTTCGAAAAAACCAATTATCAAAACAACTGGGGCGGAGAATTTGAAGGCACACCACTTCCCGAAGGAAGCTACTATTATATAATCGACTTTAATGCCGATGGTAATCCAGATTATCAAGGATGGCTCTATTTAACCCGATAACAAGATGAAAAAATTATTAATCATCATATTGTTTTTTCCTTGGACCATCAGTGCACAACAAGACGCCTACCTGTCCCTTTACCAGTTTAACATGTCCTTGATCAACCCTGCCTATGCAGGAGCCGAGGGGAGACATGTCATTTCCTTAAACAGCCGTAATCAATGGAGCAATGCTGAGGACAGTCCCAAAACCACAGCCCTATCCTATAGTGTGGCTGGGGGCAAAAATGTTGGTCTCGGAATTTCGATCGTATCCGATCAAATTTTTATTGAAAAACAAACCATCATCACCGCCGATTTCTCTTATCGTTTGAACATGGCCAATGATGCTGCCCTGTTTTTGGGCATCAAAGCCGGTGGAAATTCCTACAATGCCGACCCCAGTCAATTGAGATCCTACAGGCCAGAGCTCGATCCAGTCAAACGGCCCCTCAGCCGATTCAATCCCAATGTGGGGGTTGGTTTTTACTTCCAAAGTGAACATTATTGGTTTTCGGGAGCCATGCCAAGACTTTTCAACGCCAAAAGAGATGGTGACATTGAAATTCAATCTCGGGACAGAATACACACCTATTTGGCCGCAGGAGCCATGTTTTCGCTCATGGACAAATTCACCCTCAAACCCAATCTGATGTACCGAAAAACCAAAGGCATTGGAGCGGTTACCGATCTGGGGATCAAAGCAGGATATAACAATACATTCGAATTGGGACTATCCACCAGAACGGGTTCGATTTTCTCCATACAAGCCCTGATCAACATCAATGAGAACTTCTCATTGGGATATGCCTATGACACCTTCGGAGACGATCAACTGTCCGGTCTAAACTTCAAGGCCCATGAAATTGGTATTAGATTCAAATTGGGCAGTCCAACCGAAGCATCAGTAGCAGAGGAGCCCCCCGCAGAATAGTTAAACTAGCCCATATTGAGAATTTAACAACGATTTTAGATACATATATGATTTGTTTTTTCAAAAACCCCTTTAAACGCTAATACCTTTTCTGATTTGTTTACTTTTGGAGTACGGAAATTTTCTTTATGGACTGCAGCAGTAAAAAAAAACAATACTACACCGAAGACGAAGCCGCAGAAGCATTGATCCGCTCCCACATTCGATTTGCCCGACCTGCGCTGAGCTATTACCTCTGTGCAGAATGTGCCCAGTTTCACCTTACCTCCCGAGGGCCACAACACCCTTTACTCGACCAGCCCGAAGTGGTCGAACGCATCCACAATGAACAACAGTCACAAGACTGGTCACATCGCTTGGGTAGAAAATAAAATAGCAAAACTTAAAGGGACTATTCCTTGGAGGGAGGATCAGCTTCTTTCATTTTTTTGAAGTACTCATCCAAATGGGTTTCCCAATGCATACGATAGTCGAAACCCGTTTCGAACTCCTGATCACACTGGCTGCATTTAATGATTTTTTTGCCCATAATTGAAAGTACTAAATTAATAAAATTGCTCAGATCAACAGGGGAGGTCAAAAACTTTAAAAAACCACATCATTTGAATTTCAAAAAAACGCCAAAATTGACTAAAATTGACCAAAAAAGACTAAAAATGACGCTTTTTTGCCAAAAAAAGGTCAATTTATCGCCAAAATATGATTTTTCAAAAAGTCCTTCGAGGAGGGTGATCCTTTGTCCATTTTCCTGTCAGTTTTGAAAACAGTAACTTTATTAAAACAAAAACACCCTCATGATTCGAGCTTTTTTATTTGACCTAGACGGCGTTTTTTATGTGGACGACCAATTGCTCCCTGGCGCCAATGCTCTCCTAGAATGGATGCAGGAAAGGCAAATTCCTTTTCGTTTTATCACGAATAATACCACCTTACCCAGAAAGCAACTCACCGAAAAACTCCGACGTTTGGGCCTAAAGCTATCCGAAGACCAACTGGTCAGTGCCAACTATGCTGGGGTTCTGTATCTCAAAAAACAAGGCTTTAAAAGTTGCCGATTGGTCCTTAGGGATGTGGCACAAGCCGATTATAAAGACTTTGATAAGGCTACGGATGCACCCGAAGCCATCGTAGTGGGCGATATAGGCGAAAAATGGGACTACCCCCTGCTCAATGGGCTGATGAATCATATTTTGGAAGGTGCACAATTGGTAGCCCTTCACAAAGGACGCTATTTTCAAACAGAGAAAGGACTCACACTCGACAGTGGTGCTTTTGTTGCAGCATTGGAACACGCCACCGAAACTCATGCACTCGTGGTGGGAAAGCCTGAGCCGACCTTCTTCGAGCTAGCCACTCAAGGATTGGATTGTCAAGCCCATGAAATTGCTATGGTAGGCGACGATCTGATCAACGATATTGGCGGGGCGCAAAAAATGGGATATGCCTCCATTTTGGTCAAAACTGGAAAATTCAGAAACACCCTCTATCAAAAATCCCACATCCGTCCAGATCACCTGATCGATGGCATTGGATATCTTAAAGAATATATATTAACTAATGGTTTAATTTAAAATGTATAGTAAATTGAAATACAATATTTTATTAAGTCTTATATTTCTATTTTTAAGCTGTCAATTCCCAACCGATTTTGACCCAGTCACGGTAGAACAAGCCACAGAAAATGGTGATCTGGCTCATGAAAGTTTCCAACGGAGTTTGGATTTTACCCAGGCTTGGCTCAAAAAAATCGATCCCGAAAGTGGATTGATTCCCTCCAACCTCCAGTCCAAATCCGATCTTTGGGATCCCGCCAACGCTGCCGCCGACAATTACCCTTTTATGGTTTTGACCGCTTTTTTGCTGGACGAAGACCTTTTTCGTGGTCAACTCCTAGAGATGCTTCATCAAGAAAAAAAGCTCAGTTCCCGTTTGGGTGTCCTTCCCGACGTGTATTCGTTTTCCAAAAAGGGCTTTCACGAAAACCCAATCAATATGGGACATGTCATCTTTGGGGCCTCCGAGTACATCAAAGACGGACTAATTCCCCTTAATGAATTGATTGGCCCGTCTCCTTGGCAAGACCGTATGATGGAAATCTTGGAGGAACTTCTTCGTTATACAGATGAATTTACCGACTTGGAAAAGTATTTTAAACGCACCTCTTCCGTAGAGGAAATTCACGGAGAGATGTTGCAAACCCTCAGTCGTGTGTATTGGATGACAGGCGACAATAAGTATTTGAACTGGGCAATTCAAATAGCCGATCTATATTTATTGCAAACCGATTTTTCAGAAACCAATTACCTCAAACTCAGGGATCACGGTTGTGAGATTATCGGAGGACTGAGTGAACTTTTCCTCAGTTTACATCATTTAAAGCATCCCAAACTAGCTGCTTATCGACCCCCGCTCTATCGGCTTTTGGATCGAATACTGGTTTTTGGCAGAAATGCCGACGGTTTGTTTTACAACGCCATCAACCTTCAAGATCAAAGCCTGATAGATGAACGTATTGCAGATACTTGGGGTTATATCCTCAATGCTTATTATACCGTTTGGTTGGTGGATCAAAAAGAGGAATACCTGGAAGCAGTAAGAAAACCTTTTCGGGCACTCAATGCTAACTATCGCAACTACAACTGGGAACCTGGAAAGCATCGCGGACCATTGGGAAGTCACGACGGTTATGCCGACGCCATAGAAAGTGGGATCAATTTATTCAATCGTGAAAATGACTCCGACCTCCATCAGTGGATCGACAGTGAGATCCAAGTTATGTTTGGGATGCAGCAACCCGATGGCATCATCGAGGGTTGGCACGGAGATGGAAATTTTGCCCGAACAGCGCTGATGTATGGACTCTGGAAAACCCAGGGAGCGAGGCTCTCTTCTTGGAACCCCTCGTTGCGACTTGGAGCAGCTACGACTAAAAAGGGAACTTATTTTGTGATCCGTGCGGCCGCCGATTGGAATGGAAAACTAATGTTTGATCCCATTCGACACAAAACCATACTGAATTTACCCCTGGACTACCCCAGAATCAATCAGTTTCCCGAATGGTTTACCGTGGATCCCAAATTGGAATATAAGATTACCGCCTCAGATCCAAAATTATCAAATACCTACAGCGGCGCTATACTCTTGCATGGCCTCCCAGTCGAACTCTCTAAGGGCCAGCGTTTGGTCATAGCAATTGAATAAAAAAACCCCGCTTTCAAAGAAGCGGGGACTAACAAAAACAAATAATTAATTTCCTTATAGGAAAACAATTGCTAAACTAAATTAGGGATTTGTCACTTTTATTATCGGGATTTGCTGTGACCATCGGTTACTTTTTAGGAATCTCAAAAAAACAAGCTTAGATTTTATGAACCTGCTATAAATGAAAACTTATAATAGCGGTATCGTTAATATAATTATGAGTATGCTCCATTATAAAAAAACCTTTTTTTTCTCTTTTAAGAGCGTCATTGTCTCTAATTTATTAACTTAAGCCGATGATTCGACCCATATTTTTATTGTTTTTGATGTGCTGCGCTTGCATATCTCCCACTAAAATGGATCAGGAAGAATGGATCAGCTTGTTTAACGGCAAAGACCTGTTAGGCTGGACCATCAAATTTGCCAACCAAGACCTAGGGGTAAATTACCGCAATACCTTTCGTGTACAAGACAGTATGATCCGCATTGCTTACGACACCTATGACACCTTTGACAATGCCTATGCCCATATGTATTATAAAACCCCCTATTCCTATTATAAGTTGCGCTTCGACTATCGGTTTACGGGCGAGCAAGTGAAAGGAGGGGAAGACTGGAATATCCGAAACAGCGGGATCATGTTGCATTCCCAATCCGCAGAAAGCAACGACTACGGTCAGTATTTCCCAGTTTCCATAGAAATCCAACTACTCGGCGGATTGGGTGAAGGGGATCGCACCACTGGAAATGTTTGTACCCCAGGAACCGCACTGGTCATGGACGGAAAAGTCGATTACCGACACTGCATTTCCTCCAATTCCAAAACCTATCACGGGGATGGGTGGGTAAGCGCTGAAGTAATAGTCTTGGGAGGAGAAAGCATTACCCACCTGATCGAAAACGATACCGTACTGAAATACCAAAGCCCACAGATTGGTGGTGGATTTACCAATCCCAATAGGGAAGACGATTGGACTTCTCGTGGAGTAGTGGAGAGTAAAGACGAGTGGATCGCCAAAGACGGACAAATTCTCACCCAAGGCTATATCTCCCTTCAAGCCGAAAGCCACCCCATCGATTTTAAAAACATCCAACTGCTCGACCTTTGTGGTTGTAAAGATCCCAAAGCCAAAAACTACAAAACTTATTTTATAAAAGCGGAGAACTCCCTTTGTGAATATTGATCGACCCTTGAAGTAAGGTTTTTTTTTATATTTAATGACAATAGACCCCAGATCTATACTACTACCATGACCTGCTTATTTTATCACGGAATTTTTTGGGTATGGAATCAAGAATATTCTGGTGTTAAACTGACTGAAGTCATATGATGATTGGCACGGTCAACCAAAGCAAAATTATTAACATTTTAACTAACATTAAGTGTTAATAAATTATGTATATTTGTGATGAAAATTGTATTTATAAATAATGATTTAGAAAAATATGCAAATAAGGATCGATATGGATATAGAAAACTAGGATTAAAACGATTTAAAAAATTTAAACAAAGGCTAGATCAACTAAAAGCCTCTGAAACTTTAGAAGACTTAAGAAATCAACCGGGCAGATTTCATGAATTAAAAAATGATAGGAAAGGACAATGGGCATGTGACCTTGACCATCCTTATAGATTGATTTTTAGACCACAAGAAAATCCAGTTCCTAACGATGAAAACGGAAATTATATTTGGTCGAAAATTAAATCAACAGAAATTATTGAAATTAAAAATTACCACTAAAATAGAGTGATTTTAAAAGTCAATTCATCATGGCGATCATCAATAAATATTATCCAGAAAGCGTAACACATCCGGGAGAAATCTTGAAAGAATCTTTAGAAGAAAACAATCTTGGAGCTAAAGAATTTGCTGTAAAAACGGGTAAACCTGAAAAAACAATCACTGCTGTTCTTAAAGGGGAAAGTTCGATAACTCCCGATATGGCTGTACTATTCGAACAAGTTTTAAGAATACCCGTTAATTTTTGGCTTGAAGCCCAAAAAAATTATGACGAATATAAAGCACGTATTGGCTATCAAATCAATATCGAAAACGCAATAGCTTGGTCATCTACTTTTCCCTATGCACAAATGGCTAGTTTTGGGTGGGTACCAAAAACCCGAGTTGCTAAAGAAAAGGTCATTAACCTGTTCAATTTTTTTAATGTTGCTTCTCAAAAAGGATTTGAAGATTATTATTACAATCAACGCACTAAAGTTGCTTTTAGGATTTCTTTAAAAGACCAAAAAAACGCATCTCTAATTGCAGCTTGGTTGAGACAGGGTGAAATTCAAGCTGATGATTTTCAAATCAATGAATTTAGTAAAACCAAACTCAAAGAAATTTTACCTCATATAAAGAAAATCATGGCCAAACAGCCCAAGGATTACTTTTTAAAATTACAAAACTTGTGTTTTTCTGCTGGGATCAAGCTTGTTTTCACTCCATGTTTGCCAAAGACATCTATTCATGGCTCTACTCGTTGGATAAAAAGCAATCCTCTGATTCAATTAAGTGGAAGGTATAAAAGAAATGATATATTTTGGTTTACATTTTTTCACGAAATAGGTCATATTTTATTACACGGAAAAAAATATATATCGATCGAAAACATTGATGTTGTTGGGGAAAATAAAGAGTTTGAAGATCAAGCAAATGAATTTGCCTCAAATTGGCTTTTAACTGAAAATCAAGAAAATGAAATATTGAGGCATCCTAAGATTACATCAGATGACATTCTAAAGTATGCTGAAAAATTTAAAACCCACCCAGCAATAATTATTGGAAGACTACAACATAAAAAAATAATCCCATACGGAAAGGGAAATAATTTTTTCGAGTCGTTAGAACTAAGATAAAAATCAACGAATCAAAAATCCATGTCAACCCTAATTCCAATTCATTGGAATTTCGCTTAAATTATTTTGGATGAAAGTCGGATTAGATTTAGTGTCAAAATTTATAACTTTAGAAAACAATCACCCCACACTTCAAATCACTTTTCCGAAATTATCGTAAATTAAAACCGAGCAGATTGTTAACCATAAGATGTAGGATGATAAATTTTAAACCCTTAAGATGAAAAAGTATATTTGGTTCAGTACCATAGTTTTCCTTTTTTGTTTCTCTTGTTCTCTGATTTCTGAAACCCCCATAGCTGAATTTTCCACCGCCCAATTTCGGATGGAGATCAACCATCAGGGCAACGTCATGGCATTGATCGATCCCGAAACGGGAAAAAATCACTTTGCCCAAGATTCCATTGCACCACTGCTGTCTCTCAGGGTCAAAGGTAATTTCCAAAAACCACAGTCTGCCACCTTTAAAAACGACGTTCTTTATTTGCAGTTTGCAGAACAGCGGGAAGCCCAAATCAAAATCACTTCAAAAGAAGCCTACCTCACTTTTGAGCTTATTGCACTGACCCAAGCCGAGGCGATCGACCTTATCCTTTGGGGGCCCTATCCCACCACAATTAATAAAATTATTGGAGAAACTGTGGGCGTTGTTCGAGGGGAAACTTTTGCCTTGGGCATTCAATCTCTAAACCTTAAAACCTTGGGCGGATACCCTTGGCACGAAAGCGACCGTATGCCGCAGTTGGATATTTTCCGTGCTGGTGACGCTACCGATATGGCCACCCAAGCCGATGATGGGGTCTTATACCGCGTGGAAGCCGCCATGCCCACCCCCTCTGGCAGTAGTTTACAAGCCTACTCCCGCAACCGCTACCAAGCCCGAATTGTCGAAGAATTTTCCCACGACAAAATCGTGGCGCCTCCCTACGATGATGGTGGGGTGATTGGTTCCAAAATTGCGCTTTTTGGGAGTCCAGTCGAACAAGCACTGGAGACTTTGGGCATCATAGAACTGGGCGAAGGACTGCCCCATCCCATGATCGATGGCCAATGGGTCAAAACCTCCCCCTATGCCAATGCCGCCTACCTTATCTCCAGTTTTACTGAGGAAAATGTGGACGAAGCCATTGCACTCACCCAAAAAGCAGGGCTCAAACACCTCTACCACTATGGGAAAACTTTTGAAAACTGGGGACATTTTGACCTCTATAAAGGGGAATTTCCCAACGGGCTGACAGGCCTTAAAAAATGTGTAGAAAAAGCCGCCGCCAAGGGCATCAAAATGGGAACACACTGCCTGTCCAACTTTATCACCACCAACGACCCTTATGTGACCCCCATTCCAGACCCCCGATTGGCCAAGGTGGGCAGTTCCCAATTGATACAAGCAGTGGGATCAAGCGATACCGAAATCGAAATTGCCTCCCCCGATTTTTTTAACCAAATGAAAAACAACACCCTCAAAACCGTAGTAGTGGGGAACGAACTCATTCGTTATGGCGGGATATCCGAGGCCGCCCCTTGGCGCTTGCTCGATTGCCGTCGTGGGGCTTTTGGCACCGCCGCCGCTGCCCATCCGGCCGAGGCCAAAATATCAAAACTGCTCGATCACGGCTACAAAGTCTTTTTAACCGATGCCGATTTGACCATTGAGATGTCCAACACCTTGGCCAAGCTCTATAATGAAACGGGTCTGCGGCAGATTTCTTTCGACGGACTTGAGGGCAACCGTTCTACTGGACTAGGAACCTATGGGGAGTCGCTAATGCCCTATACTTGGTACAATGCTTTAAAGCCCGAACTCAAAGACCACCTCATTATAGACGCCAGCCGAACTACCCACTTTTTCTGGCACATCTATTCCCGAATGAACTGGGGAGAACCTTGGTATGCCGGATTTAGAGAAAGCCAAACCCAATACCGATTCAACAATCAAGCTTATTTCCAACGCAACTTTATGCCCGGTATGTTGGGTTGGTTTAAAATGACCCCCGAAACCAGTTTGGAAGACATGGAATGGATGCTGGCCAAATCGGCAGGCTATGCCGCTGGCTATGCCTTGGTCGCCGACACCGAAAGTGTGGCACAAAATGGCAATACTGACCGCATCTTGGAAAAGGTTGGCGACTGGGAACAACTACGTTTGTCCCAAGCTTTTAGCGAAACTCAAAAAGAAGCCATGCGCGACAACGACCGAGAGTTTACCCTTCATAAAATCGATGCCCAAACTTGGAACTGGCAAGAAGTTCATGCCCAGATCTTTACCCATGCCAAAAAGGTGCGCCAACCGGGAGAGCCGCTACATTCGACTTTTGAATTCCATAACCCCGCTGCCGTTCAATCCCTACAGTTTGTACTTACCGCCCAAAAGACCGACGTCGAGGCGATCAGCTTGGAGATCAATCGTTATAAAAAAATAGAACTGCCCACGGCTTTGAAAAATGGACAACGCTTCCAATACAATGGTGGAGATCGTTTGTGGGTTTTAGACGCACAATGGAACCGACTAAAATCCTATCAAGTCAACCCACAGGACTTTAAGGTTAAAGCCGGAGATAACACCCTTGGTCTAGACGCTGATTTTAAACGGACCGAAACAGCCTCCGCACTGAAGCTGGAGGTCAAAATCCTAGGCAAAACCGAAAAGCTTAGCCTCCCCAAAATCGAAGGGATACAAAGTTCAATGCCTTAAAATTTATTATTATTTCCTATAAATTAAATTTTATAATTAATTGTTAATCAATATACTATTATTTACTACTTCATCTAAAACTTTATATATTACATTAATAAATATAGTAAATAAATAATTTGAAGTGTTGACAAGCAATATTTTGTAGATTTAAAAAGGGAATGGTTTGTTTGGTAATGAGAGGATGGCTCAAATTCCCTTGCTTAAAAAACTGTTGGAACGAGTCAAAAAAAAGATATTGAAGGAAAAACCTTACAAGAGAGTAAGGGTGAAATGGGTTTGTGGGTTGGGATGGTCCTTGGTGGTGGATGCTAGAGGAGCCTTCCTCCTCGAAGTACAGCATGTCGTCCAAGGACTGGACAGAAGCTTTACCACCCCCTAGGTAGGATATGACTTTAAAATGGAATTAATAGGCCAAATTAACGCCAACCTTATTTTGATGGTAAATGAGTCCGTCCCCGAAGAAGATGACAAAAATAATTGGATTCAATTTAGAGAGTATCAAACGGATTCGATTTGATCAAACTTAGGATCTCGCGTAAAAACTTGTCGCTGAAATATTTAAACAATTGGACTTTGAGGTTGAATTACTTGACTAAGGAAGTGGAAGAAAATCCAGTGTACACAACCTTTATAAAACGGATCCCTTTTCCACTTTTAGTGCCCTCCCTTTTGATAATGTTCTTTGATCATATCTTTGCCAAAATCACCATCAAATTCTCTCCAAACCGCATGAATATGGTTACCGTTGTTTTGAGAGTTATCGTATTCGATCAAAAAGTTTTGGCCTTGGATACGGTAGTAGTGCGCTTTTAATTTTTCGGTTTTTCCTGCCCAACTAAAAGTGATATTGTTCCAGTTTTCATTTTTCAGCAAGTCCCGTGCTTTTTGGGAAACTGGTTTTTCCATACGATCGAGGTGGTGGTAAATGATTTGTTTAAGTTGCTTTTTTTGAGTGGCTTTGAGATCGTTGTAGGAGATACCGTTGTTGGGAATGAATTGGACTGCTGCTTGGTTGCTGGTGAGAATTTCTCCATAGGTTTTGGAGCTGACGAGGGTTTTTTTCAGTTGTTGGGGGGAGAGGGAATTTACAAGTTGTAACCCCAGATTATGGTCGGTTTTCAATACGATTTTTCCTTTTTCGGGTCCCGTGGGTATAATCCCTGGATTGGAGCCCCAGAAGGCGGGGGCAAAGGCAATGGCCTCGGAGGAGACGGTAAAGTTAAGAGAGATGTGGTGACCTTCAAAAGACCAGGCCCAAAGGGAGTCTTTGTGGGGGGTACCATAAATGGCAATATAATATTTGCTGGCGTCCCTTTTATAAGGATTATTTTCCGCCACGGCGAGGTAGTTTTCCAGATCGATGATTTGTTGCATTTGGTCATAACCACTCTTGCTGAGATAGGCCTCCAGTAGGGCATAGGTTTTTTCGATTTGGGCGGGAGTCATGTCGGAGAATGGCAGTCCCTCGCGAGCAAAGGAATCATGGGGCAGGTAGTGCCATCGGGTTTTGGCGGGGTCATCTAAGGGAAAAGAAATCACTTCTTTTTGGGAGTCAGAAAGGTCATTGAGCAAATTAGTGGCCAAGGATATGGCATCAAAAGAGTCTTGAGCCATGGCCCATCCCCATCCTAAAACATATATACACAACAGTTTTTTCATCCTTAAAGGTTTATCTAAATGTACCAAAAATCTATGGAGGATTAAAAAAATCTCCCCAATTGGGGAGATGTTGCGAATAAAGAAGGCTATTCCACCCTTTTGTAGAGTTCTCCTGAACCTTTACCCAGAGAATCAAGAGCGTACTGTGTGTAATGATTTTCTGATAGGCTTATTTTGACGCTATAGATCTTATTACCAGCTTCGATCCATTTGAGGTAATTGTCCGTTCCGTGGCTCATAAACTCGAATAAAGAATCGTTTTCGACTTTGTAAGTTCCGTTTCCAGCAAAGCCTATGTTACGATCGACGCCTAAGGAATCGAGTTGTTTCCCATTGGCCACAAACATAAAATTTTCGGTTGTGTAAAACTTTACTTGTTTGGATTTGGCATCAAAAGGAACAGTATCTTTTGGTTTTCCATCTTCGAAATAGATGGTTCCAATACGATCCTAAACACCTTGTAAACCAATTGTTTTGGAGGAATTTTCTGGCGTGGCGCAAGAAATAATAGCCAAGACCAATACTGTGATTGTGATGATTTTTTTCATAAAATATATAGTTAATATAGTTCATATATATAAATAATGTGTTTTTTTTGTGGGATTCCACAAAGTATTGACACTAAATTGATTAATTGGCAATATTTGGAAGTCTTTTTTAAGGAATATGCTTTTCTTTATCATCAATTTAGAGAATTCTCTATTTGTTTTTTTTTAGTTTTTATTTTTGGCGCAGAAATTAATGAATGGAGGTAAAAGAAAAAGACAGGAAATTTCTATCGGCGCTAAAAAGTGTTTATCGATCTGTTTCCAAAGCACCAGAGACCATTTCTCCTTTGGAGGCCAGATCTCTTTGTACCGACCATGTTCGCCAAGCCTTTGCAATAACCAATTTCCAGATCAAGGGTTCGGAATATTTGCCTTACGAAAAAAACGTCATTTTTATTTACAATCATTTAAACAATCACCCCTATTATACCGAGGATGAGGGCTTTCAGATTACGCTGGACAGTCATTTTATCAGCAGTGTAATATTGGACAAATACTACAAAGATTCTGGTGTACGTGTGGTACGTCATTCGCTTCCAGATGAAGACAACCACAGAACTTATTACGAACGCTTGAAATACCTCAGGGTTTATGCCAAAAATTTTTTGCCAGAAGGACTAGACAAAAAAGAGATCAAGTCGGTCAATAAAGAGTTTTACCCTCAAGCGATAAACCACTTAAGACAAGGATCAGGATTGGTTTTCAGTCCAGAGGGAAATTCATACAAAACGGGGGACTCTCCTGGGATTTTTAGGTATGGGATTTTTAAACTGGCTTGTTGTATGGATCCTCAGCCCTTGATTGTACCTTTGGTCATGGCCAATTTTGATAAGTTGGCCTCT
>DGPN01000034.1 GCA_002390455.1 Flavobacteriaceae bacterium UBA4439
GCGCCCTCCAATTGAGAGGAAATTTTGTAATTACCCTTGTTGTCAAAAAAGGAAACCAATGAGGCGTACTTTTGTTGGGTATCTACCCCAATTATTTTACGCAAGCTGTCATTGCCTCTTTTGAGATAAATAATGGGAACATTGTACCACAGAGCAGGACTTTCAATGATCGACATCATTACCTGGTCTGCGTTAAGCTCCCCGTAATGATCTCTTTTACTCACCTTTCGGAGCAGTTCGGAAGAAAAAGTATTGGCCGGTTTCATCCTTCCACCCATATCTTGAATGACCAAACTCCCAAACTTTTTTGCGTGTTTCTTGGCAATGGTATTGGCACTGACTACGGAGTCAAAGTCAAAATTATTGGATGGGACATGACCATGATCTTGAGCATTTAGACCCATAGAAACCACAAAAAACAGAACGGAAACGAGCGCTTTCTTTTTTTGTTTAATTTTTTCCAAGGCTTTCGATAAATCCTTGAATCTAGTTTTTCCAATAAAGAAAATACCCATCATACTCAAATAGAGAAGAATATAGCCTACATAAGTGACCCAAGTCCCCCAAAAATCGTGATTGACCGAAAGTACAGTACCTTTTTCGTCGGGATCAAATGAAGCCTGAAAAAAACGAAATCCTTTGTGATCCAAAACATGATTCATGTAGATGTCATAATCAAAAGCCTTTTTTTCTTCGACAGTAATTCTGGACATAAAGGAGGAATAACTTTTGTCTGTACCGGGATATTTTTCTGCGATAAAGTCATTGAGGCGAATGGCAAAAGGCAACTCTAACTTTTTGGATCCAAATTTGAAATAAAAGTCCAATCCTCCAACACTTATTTTTTTCATATTATTGGCGATTCCTTTGCCCCCCAAAACAGTGATAGATGAATTTTCTCCATTTGAAACCACATTGAGCTTTAAGGCATCTTGAACCCCAGGAGCTCCTTCCTCAGACTTAACCCAATCAAATTTTCCTCTCAAGGGCGGTTCTGGAATGACAAACTGAAAACCTTTGAGGTTATAGAGAGATCTTAACTGCAACTCCTGTTCTTCCCCATTCTGAACAGTACCTGTTTGTTGATCGGCCATTCTGAGGTAAGTTCCATCAAAAGGGGTTGTGATGTAATGCAAGCCTGCTTCGGAGCGAATGTTCACAGCACCAGCAATAGGATTGTTTAAAGTAAAAAGGATATTGTGTATGTTGGCCACTTCGCCCTCTTTAAGGGGATGGTCATGGCGGGTGCCATCAGAAGATTCCACAATTTTAATATAGCGATCTCCACTGTCATCTATGACCAACTGTTCGCTGACATCTTCAGAATAATTTTGAAATTTTATGGCGAAAGCTTGACCGTTGAATTCATTTTCCCACTCAAAGTTATTATTTACATGCTCAGAAAAAAGAAAGTCTTTTTCCAAAGTTTTACGTTGTGGAACGCCCTGAATCTCTCCCTCGACAAAAACAGTTAAATAAGTTTTATCGGACAAAAAGCTATTGGATGAAGCTCCTTCTCGAATGGGCATCACCCCTTCGTATCCAAAATATCTGGTAATGAAAGCTCCAAAAATAATTAAGATAAAAGACAAATGAATCATCAGTATGGCCCATTTCTCCTTTCTTAACAATCTGTATTTGAAAATATTTCCGGAAAAATTAACTATAAAAAGGCCCAAAATCAATTCAAACCACCAAGCATTATACACCCATATTTTGGCGGTATCAGTACTATACCAGCTTTCTATAAATGTACCAAATGCCATTGCAGTGGAAAAGGCGATGAACAACATGGCCATTAACTGGTTAGAAAATAAGTATTTGTAGATTCTTTCTTTCATCTCACCTCATCAATAGATGTACAAAGATACCTGTTGAAATTTAATTATAGCAACTTCAAAAGGTTAAATTAAACACCAAAAGAATCGTTTCAATCAAGAACGCAAACAACAATACTTTAAATAAACTTTCTTTTTGGAATTGTCCCAACAATACCGCCAAATAGCTCATGGCAGCTGCTACACAAAGAAACATTTGAAAAGAATTTAAAGGGGAATTACCCTTGATTGCAATATAGTAAACTGCTGCAGAGCCCAAACAAGCCAATACGATAATTGAGGTCGGAATTAACAAATAGAATTTGGAAAAAAATAATTGACGAAAAGCACTAATAATATTCATGACAATAAGATTTAGGTTATATAAAATTAGAGAAATAACTTTATGTATTTTTGAAACATGACAAAAATTGTGCTACTTGGAGCAGGTCATTTGGCTGTTCATTTTTACGAGCAATTTACCGCATGTCCTAAAGTTCATTTGATTCAATGGTACAACCGATCTATTCAGAAAATTTATTTTGCAAAAGAGCAAATTAAAATCACTGATCAAATTAACGAATTGGAAGATGCGGATCTATATTTACTCTGTGTAAAAGACGAGGCCATAGAGCCCCTGAGCGAAAAGATCAAGACCCGTGGGCTGGTGGTTCATTGCGCTGGGGGTATCTCCATCGATCAACTAAAAGGCACCTTCAGAAAAGGAGTTTTCTACCCTCTTCAAAGTTTTACCAAAGAAAGATTTTTAAGTTTTGACCAACTTCCTTTTTGTGTAGAAGCTTTGGAAAAAAAAGACCAGCAACTTTTGTGTGAATTCGCCAAACAGTTGGGAGGAATCCCGCATTTAATCGATACAGAAAAAAGAGCCCAAATACACATGATTGCAGTATGGGTTAATAATTTCAGCAACCACATGCTGGATTTAGGAAATGATTTATCCCAAAAGCATCAAATCCCTTTCGAGATGTTCCGTCCTTTGATAGAAGAGACTTTTCAAAAAGCTATGAGTATGGGACCCCAAAAGACCCAAACTGGCCCCGCATTAAGACAGGATCTTAAAACCATAGAAAAGCACCTCGATCTGATAACAGACCAAGACATTAAAAAACTATACTTAAATTTATCTACTTCAATCCAAAAAAAACATGAGCAGTAAAAACTATAAATTACTACTGAATAAAATCACCACCTTTGTTTTTGATGTCGATGGGGTATTGACCAATGGTAAAATATTAGTAACTACCGAAGGAGAAATGTATCGTGAGATGAATACTCGAGATGGTTTTGCACTCAAGTATGCCTTGCTCAAAGGTTTTAATATTGGTATTATTTCTGGCGGTACAAACCAAGGGGTAAAAAAGAGACTTGAAAACCTAGGGGTCAATAAAGTATATTTAGGGATTCATGAAAAAGACATTGCTTTAGATGACTTTATCAATACCTATAATATCAATCCAGACGAGGTGCTATATATGGGAGATGATGTTCCAGATATGCCTGTCATGGAAAAAGTAGGAGTAGCAACTTGTCCACAAGATGCTGTCCCTGATGTCAAAAGGATCGCTGACTATGTCTCGCACAAAAACGGAGGAGACGGATGTGTAAGGGAAATCGTAGAACAAGTGATGAGGGTTCAAAATAAGTGGATGTTTTCTGAAAACACAAATCCCTAATTTCCATTATGATTGATCTCAATGGTTTTGAAATAATTCTAGCCTCGGGCTCTCCACGAAGAAAGGCTTTTTTGGAAAGTTTGAAAATTCCTTTTTCCATCAAGACTTTTTCAGTCGATGAGACTTTCCCACCCCAACTTCAAGGAAAAGAAATCGCTCAATACATTGTCCAACAAAAAAACGCTCCTTTTACAGAAATAATTCAAGACCGTCAAATCGTCATCACTGCAGACACCATCGTTTGGTGTGAAAATCGATATTTGGGAAAACCCGAAAATAAAAAAGTAGCCAAAGAAATGTTGACGTTTCTATCTGGGAAATCGCACGAGGTCATTACCTCAGTAGGCTTTTTCACCAGTCGAAATTTTGAAATGATAACGGAGACCACTAAAGTTTTTTTTAAAGACTTAACAAATCAAGAAATCGATTATTATATAGAGGAATCATCTCCACTCGACAAAGCAGGAGCATACGGTATTCAGGAATGGATAGGAGCCATAGGAATTACCCAGATTGAGGGAAGTTATACCAATGTAGTGGGGTTGCCTTTAGCGCAAGTGAAAGAAAAAATTGAGATAATGATTCAAGAATAGATTAACTTGACTAAAATTTGATTTTCTAAAATTCACAAAATGGTTGGGAGAATTTCAACATCAATGATCAAAAGGCTGAATGGGTTAAAAGGGATAATCTTATCAGTACTTATACTTTTCGTTGTAACATTAAAGGCGCAATCCTCTTCAGATGTATACAAACAACTCAAGAAGTTAAACTTTTTGGGCTCAGTACTCTATCTGGCTGCTCATCCCGATGATGAAAATACTCGAGTGATCTCCTATTTTTCCAATCATGTATTGGCCCGAACAGCATATTTGTCTATGACCCGAGGAGATGGTGGTCAGAATCTTATAGGAGCAGAGCTTAGAGAAGCTTTGGGATTGATCCGAACACAAGAACTCTTGGCGGCTCGAAAAATTGACGGTGGCTCACAGTTTTTTACCATGGCCAATGATTTTGGATACTCCAAAAATCCTGACGAAACCCTTTCCATTTGGGACAGAAAACAGGTTTTGGATCAAACCAAAGCCAGAATTCAAGAATTCAAGCCCGACATCATCATCAACCGCTTTAATAGCCAAAGTGCTGGTAGAACCCACGGCCACCACACTGCCTCGGCCATGATCAGTGAATGGGCCTTTGACCAACTGAATGCTGATCAAAATGCTTGGCACCCTAAACGTCTGTTCCACAATACCTCATGGTATTTTTATGGGAGTAAAGAAAATTTCGAAAAAGCCAACAAAAGAGGGATGCTTGCCATTGATATGGGAGTTTTTGATCCACTATCGGGAAAAACCAATTCACAAATAGCTGCGCTAAGCAGAAGCCAACACAAATCTCAGGGCTTTGGAAGTGCTCCGGCTTTGGGGGAAAGATCTGAATATTTGGAGTTGGTCAAGGGAAAAGAACTGACCCAAAACGACCCATTTGATGGTATCAATACCCAGTGGTCGAGGGTAAAAGGAGGAACAGTCATTGGAAAAGCAATCGATAAAATCATTGATGATTTTGATTTCTCTGCTCCCTACAAAAGTGTGATTCCTTTACTCGAAGTCAAATCAATGATCAACCTTCTGGAAAACAATCATTGGAGAAATGTAAAAACAGATGAAATCAACACCCTAATCCTCAACTGTCTGGGAATAGAGTTGCAACTCAATGCCCAAATCCCATACGGAGTGATGGGGGAAAATCTCCAGATCAAATTCTTGGTCAACAATCCCAGTCCCTTAGCTGTAAGTTTAAATCAAATACAATGGAAAGACCAATCGCATGATTTAAACGAAATTCTTGAAACCAATCAACTGTACAGTAAAAGTTTTGATACCAAAGTAGAGGGTGAGATCAGCAGTCCATATTGGCTTACCCAAAAAGGGAGCCAGGGGATGTATATCACTGACAAATCAGCATGGATAGGAGCTGCAAAAAGTCCTACTGCCTTCCAAGCAAGACTTCACATGACAATTGAAGGAAAAAAGTTAATGATAAACTTACCGCTCGAATTCAGAAAAACTGACCCTGTAAGAGGAGAAGTAATCACCCCGTTCCACATCCTACCTGAAGCTACACTTCAACTTGAAGCTCCTGTCTTTCTTTTTGCTACCGATCAAAGTCGCAAGGTAAAAGTAAGTGTCAAAAATCTGGGCCCTGCTGTGGCGGGAACATTAGAATTGGAAACCCCGAAATCATGGGAGGTGAGCCCCAAATCTATTGAGGTATCCATATCGGGTAAAGGAAATGAAAACGATTATTATTTTGATATTAAAGCTCCTTCAGAGACAACGGTAGGCCAATTAAAACCCCTCCTTCTAACCCAATCAAAAAAACTCCAAGCCACCCTTCAAGAAATAGCATACGACCACATTCCAAAACAATTTCTTATCTCCCCCGCTGCATCCAAAGTGGTGGCCTTAAGTTTAAAAACAGGCCTACAAAAAGTAGCTTATATCGAAGGTGCAGGAGACAATATTCCTCAGAGTTTGACTCCCTTGGGAATCGAAGTAGAAATGTTGAAAGCCAAGAATATTACCCTTGAAAAACTAAACCCCTTTGATGCAGTGGTCGTTGGGATTAGAGCCTTCAATGTCGAAGAGGCTTTGGCCTATAAAAATAAAATCCTTTGGAAATATGTTGCCGCTGGAGGCAACCTTTTAATTCAATACAACACCAGTAGAAGGTTAAAGACCACGGAATTGACACCTCTGAAATTAAACCTTTCTCGTGATCGTGTATCCAATGAAAAAGCTGAGGTCCAAATCATCAATCCAAAACATCCGATTTTGAATCATCCCAATAAAATTACATCCCAAGATTTTGAAGGCTGGGTTCAGGAAAGGGGGTTGTATTTTCCCAATCAATGGGATGCGCAATTCACCCCTTTGTTACAAATGAATGATGCCGGGGAATCTCCCAAAAAAGGATCACTACTGGTTGCGCCTTATGGGAAAGGCAGGATCGTTTATACTGGCCTAAGTTTTTTCCGGCAACTACCTGCAGGTGTCCCCGGAGCCTATCGGTTGTTTTTTAACCTTATTGCAAAACCATGAAAAAAGAACTGCCTAAAGTTTATTGGATATTGCTGTCAACCCAATTGGTTTATTGGGGCTTGTTTTATCTGTTTATGAATAATTTTAGTTGATGGAACTGATAGATTGGGCCATAATGAGTCTCACCCTCCTATTCATTATTGTATATGGGGTCTGGAAAAACAACTCACACAAAAATATTGAAGATTATATCCGTGGAGGGAATAAAGCGACCTGGTTTACGGTAGGTCTTTCGGTCATGGCCACCCAAGCCAGTGCGATAACCTTTTTGTCCACCCCCGGACAAGCCTTCAACGACGGGATGGGATTTGTGCAGTTCTATTTTGGATTGCCTTTTGCGATGATCATCATTTGTTTGTTTTTTCTTCCAGTTTATCACAAACTCAAAGTTTTTACCGCTTATGAATTTTTAGAAAAACGTTTTGATCTTAAAACCCGAACCCTAACCGCTGCCTTGTTCCTTGTCCAACGAGGACTGGCTGCGGGAATTACCATTTATGCCCCCGCCATCATACTGAGTGTAGTATTGGGTTGGAATCTAAAATTACTGGTTGTGGTGATCGGCTTATTGGTGGTCTTTTACACTTTAATCGGAGGAACACAGGCCGTCAATGTCACCCAAAAACAACAGATGATTATTATTTTTTCGGGTATGGTGGCTGCTTTTATTTTTATCGTAAAAGCCCTGCCCGAAAACCTATCATTTTCCAACGCCCTTCATGTGGCGGGTTTAAACGGAAAGCTCAACGTACTGGACTTTAGTATTGACCCTAACAGTCGTTATACCTTTTGGAGTGGTATCACCGGCGGGCTATTTTTGGCCCTCTCCTACTTTGGTACCGATCAAAGTCAGGTGCAACGCTACCTTTCCGGGAAATCCTTGGCCGAGAGTCAAAGGGGACTGATTATGAATGGTTTTCTAAAAATTCCCATGCAGTTTTTCATCTTATTGACGGGAGTATTGGTCTTTGTCTTTTTTCAATTCGAAAAGGCACCCTTGCATTTCAATCCCTACGCTTCAGAAAAAATAAAAACCACCGAAGGGAGTGAACAATTTGAGGCCTTGGAAGTGGCCAACGATATCATTCATCAAGAAAAACAAAAACAACTCCAAAAAGAAGATTTTTTCTCCAACAAGGCTTCCCAAAAAAAATACCTCCAACTGGAAAATCAAGCTCAAATCAATCGAGCCGAGGCCAAAAAAATCATGGAAGTCAATCAACCTCAAATTGAATCCAATGACAAGGACTATGTCTTTATCTATTTCATTCTAAACTATCTACCACAAGGCTTGATAGGACTACTGCTCGCCGTCATCCTCTCCGCAGCTATGAGCTCTTCAGCTTCTGAGATCAACGCCCTTTCTGCCACCACTGTGGTTGATTTGTACCAACGTTTTCACAACACAGAAAACGAGAAACATTATGTATGGGCAGGCAAAGGGTTCACACTGCTTTGGGGCATCATTGCCATTGCCTTTGCTCTAGTAGGTAACCTCTTTGAAAACCTGATCCAATTGGTCAATATCATCGGTTCCTTGTTTTACGGTACCATTTTGGGCATTTTCCTGATCGCCATTTTTCTAAAATCCATTCGGGCTAACGCAGTCTTCTATGCAGCACTCCTAACGGAAATTATTGTACTTATCATCTATAGCCAAGAGTGGGTCAGTTTCCTTTGGCTGAATGTAATCGGGGCTGTTACTTGTGTTATCATCGCCCAACTTTTTCAAAGGATCATCAAATAATCAATGAACTTTTAATTACTCCATTCCGCAATGGAGGCCTTATTCATAATTACATAATCTTTATTACCTGCTTTTTCGGCCAAGGCTAAAGATTTTTTTACCGCTTTTAGTGCTGCATCTTTATCATTGCGTTCGGCCAGTATCAAAGCATACTGACGATACATCCAATAGGCTGGTTTTTCACGCATCTCTAAGGCCGTTTCCATCCAGGATTGTGCTTTTTTGAGGTCTTTATTTTCTTGAAGATAATACACCGCTGCCTGATAATAGTCTCCCGCCTTGGGTTCTCCAGATAGGGTTTTGTCAATGCTTTCTTGGGCTTTGGATTCTGTGGGGACAACTATGGAGATGGGTACCAAAGTATGTTCCCAAATCAAAACCAGAGTAGCACTATTACTTTGTAAATTAGTTAATGAAATGGTAAAAGTTTCTATCATAGGATCAAAATAAACGGAGGAAGCACTCACCGTTAATGCCACTTGATCCTCCTCCCAATTGCTAGAAGCATCCCCTAAATCATTTTTTTTGTAAAAATAAACTTGCCATTGATTGGCAGAAGGTCGGGTATAAAGGGCGTATTTTCCTGCTGCCAAAGTTTGGCCTTCAATAATTACTGGATCAGAAAAAGAAATAGTAGTGTTTTTGTTGGCACCTGTTCTCCAAATGTCTCCATAACGAACCAAACCGTCCATTACCTTTCTTCCTCGAGCCGAAGGTCTCGAATAATCAATTTCAATCTGAGTTAATCCAACTTGTTGAGTGATACTGGAGCGGGGACTCGGTTGAGGGGTTGTTACTTGCGCATAGGCACTCACAACTAAGAAATTGAAAAGTAAAAAATAAGTAAGTCTCATGATATTTTTTTTCCAAATTTAAAAAACCCAATCCAATTATAAGATTTTTTTAAATGTTTATATATTGTTTAATATTTTTGACAAATAGTTAAACATTTTGTACCTTTGGGGAAGAGATAATTTATGAAAATATATCGATTTCAAGAGATTCAACAGTTGCCCATCAACATGGATCGGGCATGGAAGTTTCTCAGTGACCCAAAAAATCTAAAAATCATAACTCCCGATTATATGGGGTTTGAAATCTTGGGAGGGGACGAAAGAATGATGTATCCAGGCCAGATTATTAAGTACATCGTCACCCCACTAATGGGTATTCCTACCCAATGGGTTACCGAAATCACCCACGTCAAGGAAGGGGAGTATTTTGTAGACGAACAAAGGTATGGCCCCTATGATTTGTGGCACCATAAACACTTTATTCGTCCCATAGAAAATGGGGTAGAGATGGAAGATATTATTGACTATAAGATACCTTTTGGCCTATTGGGCCAAATGGTTCACCCAATAATCGTAAAGCCCAAACTAAAAGAAATATTTGAATACCGACAAAAGAAATTGACAGAGTTGTTCGGAACATATCAAAACTAGAATGAGAAAAAATATTTTAATTATAGGAGGAAGCTCGGGAATAGGCTTGGCATTGGTGAAACAACTTCAGGCAGACCACAATATAATTGTAGCCAATCGAACCAATGAAGGTTTGGATGGGCTCTCTGTTAGTTATATTCCCTACGATGTGGAAAACGACGAACTCGATGTTTCCAGTTTACCTGAGACCCTTCACGGAATGGTCTATTGCCCTGGGACCATCAATCTCAGACCTTTCAAGGGTATCAAACCAGAAGTCTTCTCCAAAGATTTTTCAATCAATGTTTTGGGAGCGGTCAAAACACTTCAATCTGTCTTAGGACGGTTGCAAAACAGTGAGACTCCTTCCAGTGTGGTGTTTTTTAGCACTGTCGCTGTTCAGACGGGTATGCCTTTTCACACTTCTGTAGCCGCGGCCAAAGGTGCGTTAGAGGGATTATCGCGTTCTCTAGCAGCAGAATTGGCTCCTAAAATTAGGTTTAATGTTATAGCCCCCTCCTTGGTGGACACACCACTGGCTGGAAAATTTCTCAACAACGACACCAAAAAAAGCAATGCTGCAGCAAGACACCCCCTACAAAGAGTGGGACGCCCTGAAGAAATTGCTCAGATGACAGCATTTTTATTGAATGACAACAGCAGTTGGATGACTGCTCAAACACTAACTATAGACGGTGGTATTGGTTCAATTAAAAGTTAACTCTGATGGAGAAATTTTCCATTTTTTGGTTTAGAAGAGATCTCAGAATCAACGACAATAAGGGGTTTTTCGAAGCCCTAAATGGAAAAAATAAGGTGATCCCTATATTTATTTATGACTCAAAAATCATAGATAAATTGCACAAAGACGATCATCGATTGACATTTATTCAAAACGCCTTGGGTGGCATCAATAACGCTATGAAGAGGAACAGATGCACGCTAGGAATTTATCGGGGGTCTCCCGAGGCTGTTTTTGAAAAAATAATTCGGGAATTTCCCATCGAAAAAGTCATTGCCAATCGCGACTATGAGCCTTATGCGATGGAAAGAGACGAAGCGATTAAACAACTTCTCAAGGCACAAGATATTGACTTTATAACCTATAAAGATCAGGTGATTTTTGAAAGAAATGAAGTGGTCAAAGACGATGGAACCCCTTATAAAGTATACACTCCATACTCTAGGAAATGGCTGGCTAAGTATCAGGCAGAAGGGCTGGAACATTTTCCCTCAGAAGACTTATTGGATAATATTTACAACGAAAATCCATTGCCCCAAACTGATCTAAAAGAAATGGGCATGCAATCCTCATCTCTAACTCCTGTCGCATACAAATTTGATGATGAACTGATCGACCAATACGAAGCAACTCGAAATTTTCCATCCATAGACAAAACTTCTCGTCTAGGGGTTCACTTGCGTTTTGGTACCCAAAGCATCAGGAAATTAATTTCTAAAAGTGCTTCCAGAGAAAATCAAACATTTGTTAAAGAGCTTATTTGGAGAGAGTTTTTTATGCAGATATTATGGCATTTCCCACATACCGTAAATCAATGTTTTAAAAAGCAATACGACAGAATAGAGTATCGAAATAATGAGGAAGAATTTGAAAAGTGGTGTCAAGGTAAAACTGGTTATCCACTGGTTGATGCGGGCATGCGCCAATTGAACCGTACTGGCTTTATGCACAACCGAGTTCGTATGTTAACAGCCAGTTTTTTGTGCAAACATCTACTCATCGATTGGCGGTGGGGAGAGGCTTACTTTGCCGAGAAGCTTTTTGATTATGAAATGTCTAGCAATATTGGCAATTGGCAATGGAGTTCAGGTTGTGGAGTCGACGCGGCACCCTATTTTAGGATTTTCAACCCTCATGAACAAATCAAGAAATTTGACAAAAGCCTAGAGTACATCAAAACGTGGGTTGAGGATTTGGAGCAGCCTACTTATCCAGAACCTATAGTAGAGCACAAATTTGCCCGAGAACGATGTTTGAAGATGTATAAATTGGCTTTGAATAATCAATGAGAGGGGTCAAAAAAGAGCATCTACCCACAAAAATTTGCCCACAATGCCTACGCCCTTTTCATTGGAGAAAGAAGTGGGAAAGAGATTGGGAAAACGTAAAATATTGCAGTAAAAAATGTCAGAAAACATAGCATCAGTTCTGGTTTGGTTTAGAAACGACTTAAGGGTAGAAGATCATCAGGGACTGCAAAAGGCATTGGTGTCTCAAAAAAGAGTGATTGCTTACTACTCTTTTTCCCCTAGACTTTTTCAACCCACTGCATGGGGATTCAAAAAAACTGAAAAATACCGAGCTCAATTTCTAATCGAGAGTGTAGCAAATCTCAAAACTGCACTGGAAGAATTAAATATTTCTCTGATCATAGACCTAAACGCCGCTGAAGACTCCTTGGCAAAGTACCTCAAAGAATACCAGGTCCAAACCGTTTATATGCAGGAGGAATGGACAGACGAAGAAAAAAAAGAAGAAATTTCAGTTGCATCAAAAGCCAGTCCATCCATCCAATGGATTCGACATTACGAGCAATTTTTATTTCATCCTGATGACCTTCCTTTTCCATGTCAACAAACGCCGGAAGTATTTGGTAATTTCAGAAGAAAATGTGAAAAAGAGGTCGCTGTAAGACCCCTTATTCCTCCATGCCAGCCTCTCGCTAAAAATAATAAAATTGAAATAGAGAATCCGCTCCCTCAACTTTCCAATTTGGGTTTGGAAAGTTTTGAAACAGATGCTCGATCTGCTTTCCCTTTTCGGGGAGGCACCCAAAATGCCATCCAACGCTTGGAGCACTACTTTTGGAAAAGTAAAAAATTGTCCTATTATAAAAACACTCGCAACGGACTATTAGGAACGGACTTCAGTTCAAAATTCTCCCCATGGTTGGCCAACGGTTCCCTTTCTCCAAAAATGATTTACTGGGAGATCAAACGCTATGAAAGTGAAATCCAAAAAAACCAATCAACCTATTGGCTCATTTTTGAGCTAATTTGGAGGGATTATTTTAAATACATCTCCCTAAAACACCAAAACAAAATCTTTCAACTCGGAGGGATTTTAGAAAAAGATTACCACTGGGATGCTGACCTAGAAAGGTTCAAGAAATGGGTCGAAGGCAGCACTTCCGAGCCTTTTGTAAATGCCAACATGATTGAACTAAAACAAACGGGATGGATGAGTAATCGGGGACGACAAAATGTGGCCAGCTATTTAGCAAAAGATATGAAGATCGACTGGCGCATTGGAGCAGCCTACTTTGAATCGCTGTTAGTGGACTATGATGTTCACAGTAATTATGGTAATTGGATGTATGTTTCAGGTGTGGGTAACGATCCTCGAGATCGAAAATTTGATATACAATGGCAAGCCGAACGATACGATGCTAAGGGAAAATATCAGAACCTCTGGCTTCAAAAAACCTTATTTTGATGAAACTCAGACTGCTGTTGGGCGATCAATTGAATTTGAGACACTCTTGGTTTGACAAGCAAGATGACAACACCCTTTACGTGCTATATGAACTGCAACAAGAGACGTCTTATGTGGTTCATCACATTCAAAAAATAGTTGCTTTTTTTACTGCCATGCGAGCCTTTGCCTCAGACCTTCAAAAACAAGGTCATAAAGTACTCTATTTTGACATTAATACTAATGCCTCAAAAAAATCACTTGAAGAAAATATCAAAGACCTCATAGCAGAAAAAAAGATTGAAAAATTCGAATATCAACTCCCCGATGAGTATCGTTTGGATCAACAACTCAAGTCCATCTGTAACAACATCGATATACCTTCAGACAGTATTGATACAGAACATTTTTTAACCACCAGAGAGGATTTAAAATCATTTTTTGAAGGTAAAAAACAACTCATCATGGAGTTTTTCTACCGCAATATGCGCAAGAAATACGATCTATTGATGATCCAAGGTCAACCCCTAGGAGGACAATGGAATTTTGACAAAAACAATCGTAAGAAATGGAAAGGCGATCCCGTTATCCCCCCACCCTACATCACTAAAAAAAAGGGAAATCAAGAAGTGTATGACTCCATCACCAAAGCCAAGATCAAATCCATAGGAACCTACGATACTAATAACTATCTTTTTCCAGCCAATAGGTCTGAAGCCTTGGAACAGTTGACCTATTTTTGTGAACACCTACTGGTTCATTTTGGAGATTATCAAGATGCCATGCATACGGCCCAACGCAATCTCTTCCATTCCAGAATTTCTTTTGCCCTCAATACCAAAATCCTAAACCCCATGGAGGTAATGAATTCAGTAATTAATCACTATCACAAAAATCCAGAAACCATTGCACTTTCACAAGTTGAAGGATTCGTTAGGCAAATATTGGGATGGCGCGAATACATGCGAGGCATATATTGGCGGGAAATGCCTGACTACAAAACTCGAAACCAACTCGAAAACTTTAATCAACTTCCCGACTTCTATTGGACGGGGAAAACTAAAATGAATTGTTTAAAAGAAAGCATTAAAGATTCTCTTGAAACTGCCTATGCCCACCATATTCAGCGATTGATGATAACTGGTAATTTTGCGTTATTGATCCAGTGCCATCCAGATGAGGTAGATGATTGGTACTTGGGCATCTATGCCGATGCAATAGAATGGGTACAACTGCCCAACACTCGTGGTATGAGTCAATGGGCCGATGGTGGTATTGTAGCAACAAAACCATACGTCTCTTCGGGCTCCTACATCCACAAAATGAGCAACTACTGTGAAGGTTGTCATTATGACCGAACTAAAAGAACTGGTGAAAATGCATGTCCTTTCAATAGTTTATACTGGAATTTTTTAGATGATAAAAGAGAGCACTTTAGTAAAAACAACCGCATGAGTATGATGTTAAGGCTTTTGGATAAAATTCCCGAACTGGAAAAAGAAGAAATAAAAAATAGAGCTTTGTCCATAATCGAAAATCCCGATGAATTCTGATTTGGAACCCATACAAATAGTCTGGTTAAAAAGGGATCTCCGACTCGAGGATCACCCTCCCCTCACCCATGCTCTAAAATCAGGACGGAGGGTACTCTTACTATTTGTGTTCGAGAAGCTATTGTTGGAAGACCCCCATTATAGCCCACGGCATATTGACTTTATCAAACAATCCATTTGCGCGCTGAATGAGCAGTTAAAAACCTTTAACAGCAAAATCTTAACGACCCAGGGACAGGTCATCAGCGCATTGGAATCTCTTTCACAAAAGTACCAAATCGAAAAAATATGGGCACATCAAGAAACAGGTGTCATGTCCACCTACCATAGAGACTTGACCCTAATCAAATGGTGCCAAAAAGAAAAAATTCCCTTTGAAGAAAAACTCCAACAAGGCGTGTTTAGAGGGTTGAAAAACCGTGTGCAATGGTTGAAGAAATGGGATGATTTGATGAATCAGCCCATACAAAAAACCCCCTTGAAAAAGGAGTCTTTGATTTCAAAAAGAGAAATTGATCGATTGTCAATAGGTTTAGATGAAACGGCACTCCAAAGCCAAAAACACGCCCTTAGACAAGCAGGGGGAACCCATAGTGCAGTCCGTTATCTCCATTCATTTTTCAAAGATCGTTACCTCTATTACCAAAAGCACATCTCCAAACCCGATCTGTCTCGCAGGAGTTGTAGTCGCCTATCACCATATCTGGCTTTTGGGAACCTTTCGATGCGACAAGTTTTACAAAAAACTGAGTATGAAACAGTAAAGGGTAATAGAAGTTTTGCACTTAAAGCTTTTGGTTCTCGCTTGCGGTGGCAATCCCACTTTATCCAAAAATTTGAAATGGAGTGCTCCATGGAATTTGAAAGCATCAACAAAGGCTATCAAAAATTGGACAAACCCATTAACAAAGAATACATTGAAGCCTGGGAAAGTGGGAAAACAGGCGTGCCTTTGGTCGATGCTTCCATGAGGTGTTTGGTCGAAACAGGCTATTTGAATTTTAGAATGCGCTCCTTGGTAGTGTCATTTTTCACCCATCACCTTTGGCAGCCCTGGCAGGCTTGCGCCCATTTTCTAGCCAAACAATTTTTGGATTTTGAGCCAGGCATTCACTACCCCCAACTGCAAATGCAAGCGGGCGTTACGGGTATTAATATGCTGAGGATATATAATCCTGTCAAAAATGGTCAAGAACACGACCCTAAAGGGCTGTTCGTAAAACAATGGTTACCGGAATTAAAGATGCTTCCCGATGAAATGGTTCATAGTCCGTGGGAACTGACTCCCATTGAAGCAAGTGTTTATGGATTCGAACTCGGTAAAACATACCCCCATCCCATTGTTGACTTACAAAAAGCCCGAAAACACGCAACCAGCTCTCTCTGGCCCTTATCCAAAAGTACAACCGTAAGAAAAGAAGGAAAGAGGATACTGGCCAGACACACCCTTGTTGATCGGAACAGTTTGATGAGATAGAGTATGCGCATAAGACATAAAAAAAGATGAAAAAGAAGATCGATTTTAAACCGGAACAAATAGACCGGATCATTGAAATGGCTTGGGAAGACCGAACACCATTTGATGCCATTCAGCTTCAGTTTGGACTCAAGGAAGAAGAAGTCATTCGAATGATGCGACGGGAAATGAAAACCAGTAGTTTTAAAATGTGGCGAGAGAGGGTTCAAGGTCGAAAAACCAAACACCTCAAACAACGAGGAATTGGGGTGGATCGTTTCAAATGCAGTCGTCAAAGGGGAATCAGTAACAACAAAGTCTCCAAAAGAAAATAGCTCAACTAAAAATCAATACCTTACCTCTACATTCATACCCACACTGGCAGCGCCCACTTTGACCCATGTTCCCTGACTGACTTCGCGGGCGATCAAAGGGGATCCAAAAAAACCACCGGAAAAAAAGAGGTTTCCGGGTCCCAAATCCTCTATCCATTCGATCGCAACAAAAAAGTCTTCATCAATGACAATTTCATAAGGATTCAAATCTTTAGTCACAATGCCAGAATCAATATCGGTTTCGATGATGATATTTTCTTTAAGTAAAGTCTCATTGGGCAATCCGTTTTTGAGATTATAAAAATTGAGTCGAAATCGCAATGGGAAAAAATCGTTTTGAACGATAGAAATATTGAATTTTTTGAGGATCATGGGACGTTTTCTTTGACGAACCACAAATCCCATTTCATTTCCCAACCGGTTGGTGGTAAAAGCCGCATAGATCATCTGCGACCTAGTTTTGTTACCCAATATTTTGGTTTCAAATTTTGTTCTTTGGGAGCTGACTACCACCTCATCCAAGGCCGTGGTTTCCTCGGACATGGAGACAGAGAAAACATCTTGATCTAAATAATCATTAAGTGAATATTCTTGGGTTTGGAAACCGATCATAGAAAAACGCAGGCGCGCCGACCCATCCACTCCAGAGGGCACATCGAATTCAAAAAATCCTTGTTCATCAGATATCGTTCCCAGATTGAGATCGACCAAACCGACGTTTACATAAGGCAGTGGCAGTTCGCTATCAGCATCAATTATTTGACCTGCAACTGAGGTCTGTCCAAAGCCAAAAAGCGGGAGAATAAAAAAAGGGAGTAGGAGGAAAAAAGACTTATACATGGGGGTAAGTAAAAGCTATTTAGGAATCAATGCGTTCTATTTTGGCACCTATTTTTTGAAGTCGTTGGACAATATTTTCATAACCACGATCGATTTGCTCGATATTAAAAATGGTACTCATTCCTTTTGCCGAGAGTGCTGCAATCAATAGGGAAATTCCTGCTCTGATGTCGGGCGAGGTCATCACCGTAGACTTTAGTTGGGATTTAAAGTCATGGCCAATAACGGTTGCACGGTGGGGATCACACAAAATAATTTTAGCACCCATATCAATAAGTTTATCGACAAAAAACAAACGGCTTTCGAACATTTTTTGATGGATCAATACACTTCCTCGGGCTTGGGTGGCTACTACCAATACAATGCTGAGCAGGTCGGGAGTAAAACCAGGCCAAGGGGCATCCGCAATGGTCAATATTGAACCATCTATATAATTTTGAATCTCATAGCCATTTTCATGGGAAGGAATAAAAATATCATCGCCTTTTCTTTCAAGCTTTATGCCGAGTTTTGAGAAGACATTGGGGATTTGACCCAAGTCATCCCAACTGACGTTTTGAATGGTGATTTCGCTTTTGGTCATCGCTGCCAATCCAATCCAACTGCCTATTTCAACCATATCGGGCAATATGCTGTGTTCTGTTCCTGACAAAGAGCTTACTCCTTCAATAGAGAGTAGATTGGAGCCTACACCCGAAATTTTAGCCCCCATACTGTTCAACATTTTACACAATTGTTGTAGATAGGGTTCGCAGGCAGCATTATAGATAGTGGTGGTTCCTTTGGCCAAAACAGCAGCCATTACAATATTGGCCGTTCCAGTTACAGAAGCTTCTTCCAACAAGAGATTCTGTCCCAGGAGTTGGTCAGCGGTTACCGTGTAAAAATAGTCTTCTTTACTATATTTAAAGTGAGCACCCAATAGTTTAAGACCTTCAAAATGGGTATCCAACCTTCTTCTTCCTATCTTGTCTCCACCCGGACGGGGAATTGATCCCTTTCCGTACTTTGACAACATGGGGCCCACAAGCATGACCGAACCTCTTAGTTGCTTTGCATCAGTTTTATATTCTTGGGTATCTAGAAAATTGAGATCAATAGCTTCGGCATTAAAAGCATACTTTCCTTTCTCAAGGAATGTTACTTTTACTCCCATTTTTTTGAGTAGTCCTATAAGTTTGTTGACATCAACAATATCGGGAATATTGGAAATAGTAACAGTTTCTTCTGTGAGCAAAACTGCACACAAAATTTGCAAAGCTTCGTTTTTTGCCCCTTGAGGGGTAATATTACCTTTTAGACGATGACCTCCTTCAATTTGAAAACTACCCATTAAAGCTGTAAATTAATATCTTTTACGACCGTTGTTTCTTTTATTCCGCTGTTTTTGATTGCTTTTGGAACCATTGCCGTTTTTGGATCGAATTTTAAGAAATTCGGAGGAGTCGGTCAATGGTAGATCCTCTTCTCTCACCTTTAGATTGTTGTCTGACAATTCCTTTAAGTGATTGAGAATGACCTCGTCCTCAACCGTATCTTTATTCCAGTTGAGAAAACATTTTTTCATATGATTGGCAATGTTGTAAACCAGCGCATATTTGAGGTCTCCCTCTTCCCAGTTCATTGCCACATTAATCATACTTTTAATGTTATTGCCGTAAAATCGATATTTGGGATTTCTTTGGGGATATGCCAAACGGTCAGGCTTCTGTGCCAAAACCTCTTTTTGGGGTTTCTCATAAGGACTGTCAACATCCAACTCAAAATCGGACATGATAAAAAGCTGATCCCATATTTTATGCTGAAAATCAGGAACATCACGCAAATGGGGATTCATATTACCCATAATCCCGATGACCGCACTAGCCATTTTATTGCGCTCTTCTCGGTCTTGAGTTTCCATGATTTGGTTGATCATAATTTGAACATGTCTGCCATACTCAGGAATGATCAACTGAGTTCTTTTGGTATTGTATTGTAATGTTTCCATGAAGGGAAATTATTTATCTTAAGTGAAGTTGGAAAAGCGCAATTTACTAAAATTCATATAATCCACTATTCAATTGCATAATTAATTACAAAATGATAACCCCCTTAAACTCAGAAGCTTTTTTATAAATAGCGATTACTTGCATTGGGGATTTCATCTCAATAGTTATGGTGAGGCTTTGAAACTTATTTTTAGAAGAATTGACCAATGAAACACCCTCAGTAGGATTGTTGAATAAATCCTTGAGTTTATCGATTTGATGGCTGTCCGACTTTACAATAAATTTGAACATGTACAGACCTGGCCAGTTTTGTGATTCCTCCAATTGTTTTTGGAATCTTTCGTAAAAATCATCAGGTTTTTCCTTTGAATTCATCAAGGAATATTATTTTGTACAAATATAGTCGATATCTCTATTATTTAAGAAGTACTGATGCCTCTGTTTGAAAATAAAAAAATAGTAATTAGCGGCGGACCAGGAAGTGGAAAAACCACCTTGGTCAATTTGTTGCGTAATAGGGGATACAAATGCGTTGACGAATTTTCGAGAACTCTCATCGAAAATGCCCAAAAAAAAGGGGAAAATAATATTTTTAATACTCAGCCTCTCTATTTTAGTAAGGAAGTCTGGAAAGTAAGAAAGAAACAATATGAAAAATACATATCAGGAATCAACAAAACACAAAATCTATATGTGTTCTTCGATAGAGCTTTGCACGATGTTGTAGCTTATTTGGATTACATTGGAGTATCCTATGATCCCCATCAGTTTGACCCATCAGCTTTTCCTTATGACATGGCCATGCTCCTTCCCCCCTGGGAAGCCATTTATACCAAAGACAATGAACGAAAGGAAGATTTTGAGGAAGCTGAAAAACTCTATTTTTACATCAAAAAAACCTATCAAAAATATAATATTCCCATTGTTGAAATTCCTTTTGAAAGCCCAGAGGCAAGGATTTCGACCCTACTCGATTACTTGAATCATGGATAAAATGCTTGATTATTTAAAGCAATATTGGAAAAGCAACTCCTTTAGACCACTACAAGAGGAAGTGATCCAACATTATCTCAAGGGAAAAGACACTCTAGTATTGATGCCCACTGGAGGTGGAAAATCCGTTTGTTATCAGCTCCCTGCCTTGCTTAAGGAGGGGCAAACTCTGGTGATTTCACCTCTGATTTCGCTAATGCAAGATCAGGTGAATCAGCTCAACCAACGTGGGATAAAATCGATGTTTTTTGAGAGTCAGGGGGGTAAAAATGATATCTATCGTCAATTGGAAAATGCCCGTAACGGCAATTTTAAATTGATTTACTCTTCTCCCGAAAGATTGACCAGCGCGGAATTTCTAAATCAAATCGAAAAATTACCCCTTAATGGAATTGCCATTGATGAGGCGCATTGTATTTCGGAATGGGGACACGATTTTAGACCTGCCTTCAGGCTCATAAAAAATTTACGACCCTTGTTTCCCCATATCCCCTTTATGGCCCTTACAGCAACCGCTACTCCAAAAGTGTTAAAAGACATCAACTCGGCGCTAGGTTTGATCCATCCCAAAATCTTCAGTACCTCATTCGAAAGAAAAAACATACACTACGAAGTACGGCAGGTAGAGGATAAAATGGGAACACTAAAAAAGCTACTGATCTCCTCCCCGAGCGAATCGGTCATCATCTATTGTCGTTCGCGTTCCAAAACAGAACACACTGCCCAACAACTCCAAAGATGGGGTCTAAAAGCGGGGTTTTATCACGGTGGTTTAGAGGCGCGTCAAAAAAAACAAATGCTCGAAGATTGGAAAACCGAAGTCCAGCCCATTATGGTGGCCACCAGTGCTTTCGGGATGGGTATTGACAAAAGTAACGTCAGGAAAATCGTTCACTTGATCATGTCAGAAAGTATGGAATCGTACTATCAAGAAACAGGAAGAGCCGGAAGGGATGGCCTTCCTTCGGAAGCTGTTCTTTTGGTTCATCCTTCTGATAAAGACCGATTAGAAAATCAGTTTCTGAGTCATCTTCCAACCACAGAAGATATCAAACGGTTTTTCAAAAAACTTTGTGACTATCTTCATATCGCCCTCGGTGAGGGTGAAGGAGAGGAATACAAACTCAACTTCAAAAACTTTTGCGCTGCCTATCAGTTCAACCCGAAAAAGGCTCAGCATTGTTTTGGAATATTGGACAGAGAAGGAGTTTTGGAAATGCAATACATGCATGAAACCCAAACCCATTTAAGGATCAAATGCAGCCCCTCCGAAGCACTTAAAAGAACAGAACAGGGAGACGATGCCGCTCGAATACTTCAATTTTTGATGCGCACTTATGAAGAACTTTTTAGAAAAGAAAAGAAAATCAATCTTGGACAGCTCGTTGACCTTCTGGGATTGGGTTTTGATAAAATTCAAAAGCAACTGAGTTTGATGAATAAAGAAAATGTTCTGGAGTATCAACAGTCAAATACAGACATCAAACTCTACTGGAAAGTTCCACGCGAAGACCGATACACCCTAAATCCTTTTCTCAAAAGAATCAGAGTACACAATCAGCTAAAAGCCGATAAAATAGCTTATATGCTGGACTATGCCTTTGAAAAAGCCGAATGCAAACGCAATAAAATATTGCGGTATTTCGGAGAAAAAAAATCGGATAACTGTAATCAATGTAGTGCAAAAAGTTGTCATAAAAACAGTGAGCCGAATACAGAGGTGGAAACAAAAATCAAAAAAATTTTAGAGCAAGAAGCCCAAAGTGCATATCAAATAGGTTTAAAAATAGAAACATCAAACGATTCCATTGTGATAGCTTTGCACGATATGATGGAAGATAACATTATAGGTTTGAATGAAATAAATCAATTTTACCTGAAATGAGTAAAAAAATAATTTTTTTTGGTACTCCTCCTTTCGCAGTTAAGTGTTTGGAGAAAATCGTTGAGGAAGAATTCAATATCGTTGCTGTGGTGACCGCACCAGATCGGCCTGCAGGTAGGGGCAGACAAATAAAAACCTCTGCGGTAAAACAGTTTGCTGAGACCCAAAATATACCCATTTTACAACCGACCAACCTCAAAGACCTACAATTTATTGAACAATTGAAGGCGTTGGAGCCAGACTTGATGATCGTGGTTGCTTTTCGGATGCTTCCTAAGAGGATATGGTCAATTCCTTCGCTGGGAACATTTAATCTTCACGCCTCCTTGTTGCCCGACTACAGGGGTGCTGCTCCCATCAATTGGGCAATCATCAATCAAGAAAAGTACAGTGGTGTCACTTCCTTTTTTATTAATGAAGAAATTGATACAGGAGCCATTCTCTTGCAGGAAAAAGTAGAAATTGAGGAACAAGAAACCGCAGGTAGCCTTCACGATAAACTGGCTGAAAAGGGAAGTGCACTGATCTGTAAAACCATCAAAGGAATTCTTGAGGGAACCATAAGTCCGCAAAAACAAGAAATCAAGGGAACGGAAAAAGCTGCGCCCAAACTCAATAAAGAAAATGTTTTTATCGATTGGGATCAACCTCTTGAGGCCATACAGGCAAAAATAAAGGGCTTGTCCCCCTACCCTGGTGCAAGATTTAATTGGATCGAAGAAAATAAAACGGCAGTCATCAAAATCTTTGAGGCAGAAATCGTTAAAGAAAATCATCCGTTTGAACCGAAACAAGTCATCATTGAAGACAAAACAATACGGGTCGCACACCCCACTGGCTTTATCAATTGCAAGGTATTACAGTTTCCCAACAAAAAACAAATGAGTGTCATTGATCTATTAAATGGCAGTTCATTTTCCAACAAAGTAGAAGTTTCTTGAGTTCAAACCCCTCCATTATCAACAAATATTGGTTTTTATTAACAATAATGCGCATTTCAGCTGTTTTTTCATTGGTCTTTAGGGAAAGCGTATAAATTTGTGTTTATAAATATTAACCTTTAAGATTATGAACAAATCAGAATTAATTGATGCTATGGCGGCAGATGCTGGCATCTCCAAGGCGGCTGCAAAAGCAGCGCTAGAATCATTAATTGGTAGTGTTGGTAAAACACTAAAAGGAGGAGGACGCGTTTCCCTAGTTGGATTTGGGTCTTGGTCTGTTTCCAAGAGAGCTGCAAGAGAAGGTAGAAACCCTCAAACTGGAGCCACTATTAAAATTGCTGCCAAAAATGTTGTTAAGTTTAAAGCTGGTGCTGAATTATCTGGCTCTGTCAACTAAACATTTAAGCCCAAAAACAAATAAAGCTTCCCCTTTGGGAGGCTTTTTTTTTGGGTATAAATCATTAATTGACTAAATTAAAATTCGAAAACCTACACTTTTACAATTAATGGATTCAGGAAAACTACTTATTGCAGAACCTTCAATATTTGGAGATCAAAATTTTCACCGATCTATTGTGATTATGGTTGAAAAAAAAACCACGGGTTTTCTCGGCTTTATCATCAATAAGCCCTTAAGCTATGAAATCAAGGATATTCTACCCGAAATTCAAATAAATTTCCCACTCTATAATGGAGGACCAGTGGAACAAGACAACTTGTTTTTTATCCATAATGCTGGACATTTGATCCCCGGGAGCATTAAAATTGACGACAAACTATTTTGGGGTGGTGATTTTGAAAAAGTCTTGGCATTGGTCAATGATGGCGTGCTCAGTCAAAAGGACATTCGATTCTTCTTGGGCTATTCAGGCTGGAGCAATAATCAGTTGAAACAAGAAATCGAAGCCAACTCTTGGGTAGTCGTAGAAAATTCATTTGAGGCCAACATTTTATCTCACCAAACAGAGGGTTTGTGGAAAGATCAAATGAAGGCTCTTGGAGGCAAGTATGTTATTTGGTCCAATACCCCCGAGAACCCATATCACAACTGATTTTTCAAGTAATCCAAGAATTGCAGGCGCAAAGAAACTGACTTTTCTTTACCGAATTTTTTCTTCCTAAATTGTCCGATGTGGAGGAAACCATATGCTGAGGAAATCAAGAACACCTCTTCGGCTTGTTGGATTGAAAATACAGCTATCTCGGTTTCGAATTGCTGGATTTCACTTTCCTTTTTTAGAAATTCTATAAAAGCATTTCGTATTACAGTATTGGCCGTTCCCTCCGAAAGTGCTGGAGTTTGAATCCCATCGGGTTGAATCAGAAAAACAGCCCCATGGGTACTCTCCACCAATCTTTTGTGATCGTTAAGGAGCAATGCTGCTCCAAATCCATTTTCATAGGCAAATACTTCACCCAATTGACGTAAAGAAGCATTGGTTTGAAAAAGATTGGAATAAGCGCTGGCAAAGACATAATGATCTTTGTATAAGGTCAAGTCTAGCGTCTTATTTTCCCAAGTAGATTCATTCCCTTGCATTAAAAAACAAATCGGACTAACTGCTTCCTCTTGTGTTGGTGGTTTTTTTCTGTAAAATTTTAGACTCAATTGCTGAATATCAGGAGTGCTTTTGTTAAAATTATTCAACAGATCGGTTTGTTCTTGAAAAAAGTCCAAGGTAAAATGCATAGGAATTTCTACTCTGAACCTTCTAAGGGAGGCCATGATCGAAAAGTAATGTGACTCCAAAAGACTTATTTTACCCCCGAATGCAATCAAATGATGGGTATGAATGGGGAGAAAAGTCAGGCAACTGAGTGATTCCTCTGGAACAGCCTTGAAGCTGGAGAAACATTTCCCGTCAAAATTAATCATCAAAAAAGAATTAGGCAGAACCTAGAACTTGTTTCAGGTCAAAAATCAAACTATTCCAAAGGAGTTTGGATTCATCCAATTCATCTTCATCAGCAAAATCAGAGACAACCAAAGAGACATCTTTTGTAATTTCATCAACTTCAATCTTAAATTCAAAATAATAATCGGCATCATCTTCTTCGCCATTGTCCCATTGAAATCGGATTCTTTCATTGGATTTATTTTGAATCAATTTTGCCTTTTCTTCCGTATCATCCCAAATAAAAAGGAAAGCTTCACCTCTAGAATTGACGTTGTCGGCAAACCACTCTGACAAACCAGAGGGAGTGGAAAGGTATTGATATAACAACTGAGGAGATGCCTGAAAATCATACTCTACAGAAAAGAAGGTTTTTTTACTCATAGAAGTGAACATTTGTTGGTAATATATACAAAAAAGTTTAGGTGTCGTCCAAAGTGCTAATTTTTTTTGAAAGTTCAAAGGCTCACTAAAAATTATAATTTTATATTTGCCCATCGAAAATGGCGAGGTAGCTCAGCCGGTTAGAGCGTCGGATTCATAACCCGGAGGTCGGGAGTTCAAGTCTCCCTCTCGCTACAATCACAACTCATTGGTTTTCATTTAATTAAATCCGAAAATCAATGAGTTTGTTTTCCATAATAAGAGCGACAGAATACGATTTAAAAAGCAAGAGCAGCTAGTCCTATCACAAAGGATATCACGATGTTTTTTCTGTCAACTTCAAATTCATCGCTTATCCCCGATTTTATCAAAGATTGTAATTGTTCCCAATTAATTTTGATTTCCGTCTTTAGGTTGTCCCATTTGTAAGAACGAAAGTCTAAATATCCGCTGTATTGCGCCTCCCAAACGTTAGTAATGGGATGCCGCTCTTCCTTGATGATTCGCAGTTCAGCATTCACCCCATATACGTCATAAATGGTTTTGATAAACTCAGCGCCTTTTTCGATAAAAGTAAGTCCTGCGGAAAACTTTACCATTATCCCGTGGTACTTATTGTGTCTGGCAAACTCCTTCTGATCTTCTTTCCACCCTATAGGTTCCTCGATTATCAATCGTCCCTGATCCTTGTGTTACAAGGTGTAACGAACTCGATCATTAAGGGATGGTATATTTATCATGGATGTAAAAGTACAAAGAAATAAATTTATTTAGAATAGCTCTAGATAATGTACTTTAAATCCTATTTATTGTGGAATTGCTAAATTTATATTCCAAACTTTAAAAACCTACTTATGAAACAGTCCCTTATGGCTTTACTAATCTTTGTCAGTTGTGTCAAAGACGAAATCGCAACAGAAAACCCCTTTGTTGGTGAATGGAGGGGACTTTACTATATGCTTCAAGACCCACAAACGCAGAAGTTCGTAAAGTTTTATGACGATTGGAATGGTGGGGTTACGGATAGCTACAAACCTCAGACTTGTTCCCAAGGGGTTTGCGACAATGGTGATTCGTTTTATCCAAAAAACGTGGGAAGTTTCCTCTGGGAGGATAGGAAAATAACAAGTTTTTTTTATAAAGACTACGGCTTTGCTACTTTTTTCACTTACGTTGAACATGAATATGAGTTTGAAAAAGTGAACGATTCTTCCTACAACTTAAAATTTTATGAAACCAGAATTGGCGTTGAGGACATTATAGACGATAAGATAGTCGATAAGTACGACAGCATCATATCCCCTCCAAGATATTCAGGGGATGATATTTATGTTGTAGCGGGAGACACAATAAAGCGCTACGCTTCTCTTAATTCTTTAGACCATAGATTTGAACACCCCTTATACCACCGTTCTTATCTTGACTTTTGCCATGTTTATGTTGTTTTAAAATAAAAACCTCTCCGAAGAAGGGCTTACCTATACGGTTCAATATAGGATTTGCGTAATAAATATCAAATAATTGAAAGAACCTAAATCTTATCGGCACAAACTTCAATTCTTTGCGCCAAATCAAGTAATGCGTTTTTAAGTGTTTGACTTTCTTTTTCCGAAAATTCTGTTTCAGATTTATTACCGTCAAATCCGTTCATTTTTTGGCTTAACCAACTCCTTGACTTACCAAAATATTTTTTTGAAATATTAGCCCATGAAATATCAACTATAATATCTCGCATTAAAACTTTCATCACTTGTTTTTTTTCTGTGATTTCCATAACTTTTAAATTTTGCCCCTCCGTAGAGGGACGTTTTTTTAATTAATTAACTTGTCTAATAAGTATTGAATGTAAATTTCTAATTCAATAGATCTTGGATAGGCTTTAGATAGGCTTTGCTGTAATTCCTAATGGAATCAATCAATTCCCATTCTGTGTATGTTAGTTCTTTTTTTATTATATCTGATTAATTATTACAATGTAAATAAAATAAACATTTGTTTAATAAACGAGTCTTTTGTTGTTGTTGTTTTTTATATAAAACCCCTCCGAAGTTGGGCTGAGTGTAAAGAGTGTGTAAGGATTTTCTCGGCGGTTTTTACTTTTTTCAGATTCTAAATATGATTTTTTAAGATCTTAATCCTGATAATATCTTTGGTGTGGGCACAAAAAAATTATGTATTAAAAATTCCTAATCTTAAAAACCTACTTATGAATCATTTACTTTACCTCTCACCAAATGATGCCTTCTTAGATTTTTTAGGGTAGCTCGAATCTTTTTAATTTGGTGATTTCTATTGTTTTTAAGATAAACTTGAATTACTTGTTTTAAAAGATTTGTTCGTTTATGTGAATTAATAGATTTTATAATATTTATTAATTGATAAAAACGCATATTAATTCTTGTAAATTTGATTAAATTCAATCGTTAAATCTTATCAAAATGAAACACATAAACATTTCCTTATTATTATTTCTATTGACAACAATAAGCATCAACGCCCAAAAAACCTCGCTCTTCAACGGAGAAGATTTGAGTGGATGGAATATCCACGGGACCGAACTATGGTATGTTGAGGACGGTTTATTGGTTTGTGAAAGTGGTCCAGAAGCAAAATACGGTTACCTCTCTACTGAAAAATTTTACGATGATTTTATTCTTACTTTGGAATTCAAACAAGAAGCTAATGGGAACAGCGGTGTATTTTTCCGTTCAACATTAGAAGGCACCAAAATTAGTGGTTGGCAGGTAGAAGTTGCCCCACCTGGAAGTAACAGTGGTGGTATTTACGAATCCTATGGAAGGGGTTGGCTGATCCAACCCGACCCAGAAAAAGACAAAGCTCTAAAAATGGGGGATTGGAATCAAATGAAGATCAAGGTAGTCGGTAACAAAGTGACCACTTGGATTAACGGTACTCAAATGATTTCTTTTTCGGATGAGAAAATCGGCCAAGGCAAAGGATCCATTGCACTACAAATCCACGATGGAGGGGGTATAAAAGTAAAATGGAGAAAACTAAAGATCAAAACACTTTAGCCCAATTTCTTTGTAAGCGAAGTTTTATTTCCAATCTATTTCAGTCGCAGGATGGTACTTAACTTCTAAGGCTTCCAAAAGTCGACCGTGAAAGGAAAGTCTATGGGCATAATCCTCCCATTTTCTTTGTGAAGCATTCGTCCATCCGATTTCGGCATGACCAATGATTCTTGGGAAAGCCATAACAGCAATGTCATCAAAATCCTCAATGGTTTCCGTCCAAAGGGGAGCTTCCAGACCAATAATTTGATCAGGAACTAGATTTGGAACTAAGTTTTTAGGATCCCAATCATAGGCCTTTTTAAGGGGTAAATATCCCGCCCATGAAAGGCCCAAAGGGGTGATACTGTCATACTTCATGTCCAAATAATTATAGGAAGCTGCGGACATCAATATTTTTGATTTTTTGGGAATCACTTTGGAAAAATCTTCAGTTTTTGCCCAATATTGCAAAAGAGTTTCCTCAGGGATCTTGGCAGTGATGAGTTCATACCATCCCATGGGGATTTTATTGTATTTTTTGACGATGGCTAGCGTTCTATCCATAAAACGATTAAAATCCTTCTCGGGGGTAACATGGGATTCATCGCCTCCAATATGAAAATAAGGACCCGGTGACATTTCACTGATTTCTCGGATCACATCGTCTACGAAAGCATAAGTCACTTCTTTGTCGACGCACAAGGTTGAAAAACCTACCTCAATACCAGTATATAGCTCTGTAGCTTTATCATTGCAGTTCAGCTCGGCATAGGATGCCAATGCAGCATTGGTATGACCAGGGAGGTCAATTTCGGGAATTATTGTAATGAATCTATCGGCAGCATACTTGACAATCTCTTTGAAATCCTCTTGGGTATAAAAACCACCTTCTCCTCCTCCCACTTGGGTTTGTCCTCCGATTTCAGTCAGTTTTGGCCAAGATTTGATCTCAATACGCCAACCTTGATCATCGGATAGGTGAAAATGTAAAAAATTGATTTTGTAAATGCTCAACAGATCAATATATCTTTTGACATCAGCAACCGAAAAAAAGTGGCGGGCAACATCCAGCATTGCACCTCTGTATCCATAGGTGGGTTGGTCAGTAATTTCGCCTCCAGGAAGGGACAAAAATTGACTTTCCCCTTGAAGCTTACTAAGAACGACTAACTGCTCTAAAGTTTTTAATCCTCTAAAAACTCCCTCAATTGATTTCCCCTTAACCGTAATTTCATTCGAAGCTATTACTAGTTTATAAGCCTCCTGATCTGAACTAAAACCCTTATCAATTTCAAATGTAATTGCACCATTACTATCGGTGGCATCAACAGCATAAAGCAATTCCTGTTGGGTGTGTTTTTTCCAAAAACTTATAAAGTTTTGCGTTATTGGATTGAGTCGCTCGTCTGCGCCTATGGTTCTTACAGATCGAATTACATCAAGAGGCATAACAACATCTGAGGTCACTACTGATGATGGAAGAGGAATCAGAGGAGCCTCATCCAATACATAAATAGGTTCTGGAGGATTACATGCACTCATCGTGACGAGTATAAAGCTGGAAACAAAAAATATTTTTTTTATAAAATTTGACATATTGTCAGATTAAAGCAAATGTTGAATTAGATTTTTGGTGGCCATTATGCCCTCTTTTTCTCCTAAACGGCTGCCTTCATATTCAACACCAATATAGCCATCGTAATTGTTTTCTTTTACAATTCCCATCATCCTAGCATAATCGATTTTTGTTTCATTTCCATTGTCGTCAAAATCATAGGATTTGGCACTTACGGATTTTGCGAAGGGCATCAGCTCTGCAACACCTTTGTACATATCATAACTTTCTTTACAACCAGAGTCATTTCCCCAACCACTAGAAATACAAAAGTTCCCGAAATCTGGAAGAGTACCACAATTGTCAAGATTGGTTTGTTTCATAACTTTAGCCAATAAGGCAGCGTTGGAAGATAGTCCACCGTGATTTTCAACGATTACGTTGACTCCCATGGTTTTAGAAAACTCACACAAACCTGTAAGCCCCTTTACAGATTGATCAACCCATTTCTGAGAGTCTTTTTCACCTGCTAGATTAACCCGAATCGAATGACAACCGATTTCAGCGGCCAACTCAACCCATTTTTTGTGTTGTTCAATGGCAGTCTTGATTTCCGCTGAAGAAGAGTCTGCAAGGTTACCCTCTACATCAACCATTATCAACACATTGGAAATATTATTGTCTTTTGCTCGTGAATTCAGTGTTTTGGCAAGACTACTCACATTTTTGCTAGATGTTGTTCCATTTTTGAGTTGATCAAAATAAAATTGATTTACATACTCTATTCCCTCAAAACCCATAGCAGAAGCGTGAATTGCAAAATCCATGGCATCTTTTTTTCCTGAGAAAAAAGATTTATTCATAGACCATTGGGCTAAAGAAATTTTGTTTTTTACAATATTATTGTTTGAAAAAAGTGGAGTTGGCAAAGCCATCCCAAGCGCAGTAAATCCTGTTAAGGATATAAATTGATTACGATTCATGAGTGTTATTATTTGGATATAAAAGATAATATTTTCATTTGAAATCACCCTAAAAATTTCAAAATTATTACTCTAATAGTTTGGTTTCAATAGATTTACACTTTATTCCCTTTTGTGATTTTTAAAAATACCCTCGATTCACTTGGTCAAGCTTTATGGATAAGAATCCGAATTGTGGTATTTAATAATCACTTTTTTAATCAATAATTACCCATATATATTGGAGGGTAATTGTCCTAAATCCTAGATGTATAAATCCAACGGTTAAGTAATAAGATTCTCAGCTACAGGAAGTTTTTAGAATAATTTTTCTAAAAATGGTAGCGCTTGAACAATTCCATGGCCTGATAATCAGAAAGGCCTAGGTTTCTGTATTTTATTGCACTCAAACGGTTTCTTTCCTCAGCACGTACCCAAAACTCACGGTCGTCACTTCCTTGGAACATGACACTATCTTTTTGGGATTGGTGATAAAATATAGCTTTGCGTTTTCGTAAAACTTGGTCGGGACTCATGGGAACGGCCATTTCTATTTCGTGTACTTCGAATTCTTGCCACGCTCCTCTGTAGAGCCATACCCAACAATCCTTCATAAAGGGCGCTTCTTTAAGTTCAATTATGGAGTCAAATAGAATATTCAAACAAATGCGGTGGGTTCCGTGAGGATCGGCCAGATCACCAGCAGCAAATATTTGGTGGGGTTTTACCGTTTCGATCAATTGGTTGGTAATGTCAATATCGACTTGAGAAGGGGGGTTTTTCTTGATTTTACCACTCTCATAAAAAGGAAGATTTAGGAAATGAACTTGGTCGTCGGGAATTCCGATATAACGGGTAGCCGCCAAGGACTCTCTTTTTCTAATGGTTCCTTTTAACTTTCTCAAAGCCAAAGAGTCTATGGTGTTTTTGTCTTTGTGCAACAGTTCCTTTTTGATCGCTTCATAGACTGTGGTGTCATGGCTAACATCAGAGATTACCTCGATGTACTTTAGTGCTTCTTCATCAGATACTGCAATGTTTCCAGAAGTTTGGTAGGCCACATGAACCTCATGGCCTTGAGAAACCAACCGATCAAAAGTTCCTCCCATCGAAATTACGTCATCATCGGGATGAGGACTGAAAATAATGGACCTCTTTTTATCTGGCGTATGACGTTCGGGTCGATTGCTGTCGTCGGCATTGGGCTTTCCTCCTGGCCAACCTGTGATGGTGTTTTGTAAACGATTAAACATTTTAATGTTCAGCTCGTAATAATTACCCTCCAAATTCAAAAGCTCAGACATTCCATTTTGATTGTAGTCTTCCTCGGTGAGTTTTAGAATGGATTTATCTGTTTTTTCGCACAACCAATAAACCGCTTTGCATTGATTGGAAAGATCTCTCCAATCACAGTTTCCAGTAATCCAAGGGGTTTTAATTCGAGTCAATCCCGAAGTTGCCTGTTGGTCCAAAACCAAAGTGGTATTATTGTGCTCCTGAAGGTAGGTGGTAGGTATGGTGGGAGTTATATTGCCTTCAATTGCTTTTTGTATGATTTCACTTTTGTTTGTTCCCCATGCCAAAAGAACAATTCGCTTGGCCGAAAGTATGGTTTTAATGCCCATGGTAATGGCCTTTCTAGGGACATTTTCAATACCATAAAAAGCTCCAGCAGCATCATAACGCGTAAGATGATCTAGGGTGACCAAACGGGTTTGTGAATTAACATTTGAGCCTGGTTCATTGAAACCAACATGCCCAGTTCTTCCAATCCCCAACAATTGAAAATCGAGTCCTCCCAAATCGGCTATCTTTTTTTCATAAGCTTTACAGTAGTCTCTTACTTTTTTTATTTCTAATGTACCAGAGGGAATATTGATGTTTTCGGCAGGAATATCAATATGGTCAAAAAGATTTTCATGCATAAAAAAGTGATAACTGTTGATGTCATTGGGTTTTAGCCCGAAGTACTCATCGAGGTTAAACGAAATCACATTTTTAAAACTCAAACCTTCCTCTTGATGAAGTCTGATCAATTGATTGTATACACTGATCGGGGAAGAGCCTGTTGCCAGTCCCAAAACACAAGGCAATCCTTTGGCTTGCTTTTCTTTAATTAGTGACGCTATTTCTTGAGCTACTGCTTCAGAACCCGATAAAGAGGAATCGAAAGTAACGTTGTGGAGTTTTTCAAATCGCTGCTCTTCGAAAGCTCCTGGAGACTGATATGAAATTTTTTTCTGTTTCACTGATTAGCTTAGTTTTAGAAGAATGTTTTGAAATGCAAAGATAGATGTATTTTATTAAATTTTATATTTAGAAATTATAATAGTATACCAAAAAAACACTAAAATTACACCTTCAACGAAAATTTAATTTTGTGATTATTGAAATCTGTTGCACTTCAAAAATCTCCCTTTCCAACGCTATTAAGGGAGGAGCTTCAAGGCTAGAACTTTGTGAAAATTTATTGGAAGACGGACTTACCCCATCTACAAAATTTCTCAGCTATGCTTTGGATCACTCTACCATTCCTCTTCATGTATTGATACGTCCTCGTCCTGGAAATTTTGTCTATACACTGGAGGAAATTAAAACAACCACAAAACATATCGAAATGGCCAAATCTATGGGAGCTCAAGGGGTTGTAATGGGAGCTCTCAATGAAGACCATACCCTACCCCTAAGTGTACTTAGAGACTGGGTTAAAATAGCCCATCCCTTGGACATGACCTTTCACCGAGCATTTGACCAGGTTTCCAAGCCCAAAGAATCCTTAAAAAAAATAATGGATTTGGGTTTTAACAGAGTGTTGACCTCTGGACAACAATCCACAGCAATAGCAGGGTTAGGTTTATTGGTTGAACTTCAAAATATTGCCAAAGATCAAATGGTAATTATGCCAGGTGGGGGTATCAACGATCAAAATTGCGAAAACTTTTTTAAGGAGGGTTTTAAAGAAATTCACCTTTCTGCCAAAGGATCGGACCAAATGGAGTCAGGTGAGCCCATATCGGATTTAAAAATCATTCAAAAGGTAGTGTCTTCAGCTAAAAAATTCGCTTAATCAACTGGCAACTATCGGTCAAGCAATTGATCCAACGCTTTTTCTACCAATTTGGTCATCACCTTGTAGCCATCCTCATCGGGATGTACACCATCATAACCATAGCTTTCAATTAAACCGCCATTACCGTCGGTCATGGCACTGAAATAATCCAAATAATGAATTTTATTTTCATTACAATAGTCTTGGATCATTTTGTTTAGTTGTGGTATTTTGACATCGGGACGCTTTCCCTTTCTCCAGGGATATTCTGCGGCAGGAACGACAGAACATAATATCACTTTTATGTCGTGTTGTCGCGCCAATTCGGCCATTGAAAACAAGTGCCCCGCTACGGTTTCCAAATCCTTCAGGGGAGTATTCCCTGCTATGTCGTTGGTTCCAGCCAAAATGACGACAACTTTGGGTTGATGTGCAATTACATCCTGTCGAAAACGCAGTAACATCTGAGGAGTGGTCTGACCACCAATTCCTCTGTTGATATAAGTTTGGTTATCAAACATTTCAGGCATATAGGATGCCCAGCCTTCGGTAATGGAATTACCCATAAACACCACTCTATTGTCTGTATTATCCGAATCGACTTCTTTGTTTTGAGCATCGAATCGGGCCATATTGGGCCAATCCAAATGCATGAGTAACTCGGAAACATTGACCCCATCTAAGGGGGTTTTTTCTTGGCTATTGATGCTTTGCATTGGATACATTATCAATAGACATAAAAAAAAATAAATTTTATTCATCATCTGGTTTTCTAATGTTTTCAATTAATTTTTGAATTTCTTCATCGGGAGCAGGAGTAAATTTGGAAATGGTAATAGATACTATAAAATTGACCAACATGGCAAAAGAGCCAAAGCCTTCGGGAGATATACCGAACCACCAGTCTTTTTCGGATCCACCACCGAACCATCCGAATTTGAATTTGGTCATGTAAAACAACATTAACAAAATTCCAACCACCATACCCGCAACAGCACCTTCTTTGTTCATTTTTTTACTAAAAATCCCCATAACAATGGCGGGGAAGAAGGAAGCCGCCGCCAGACCAAAAGCCAGTGCAACTGTGGCCGCTACAAAGCCTGGGGGATTTATACCAAAATAAGCCGCCAACATCACAGCTCCTACTGCAGATAAACGTGCAGCAATCAATTCTTGTTTTTCACTCACATCGGGTTTGATCATTTTTTTGATCAAGTCGTGGGAGACAGAGGAAGAAATCACCAACAATAGCCCTGCTGCTGTAGATAATGCGGCAGCCAGTGCCCCTGCCGCCATTATAGCGATGATCCAATTGGGTAAATCTGCAATCTCAGGGTTGGCCAATACCATAATGTCAGCATCCACTTTAAGTTCATTGATTTGAGGATCTGCAACATATTGAACCAAACCGTCTTGGTTTTTATCATCATATGAAATCAGGCCTGTGGCTTCCCATTTGTCAAACCACTGGGGTAGGGAAGCGTGGGGTTTGTTGCTTACCGTTTCAATCAAGTTAGTTCGTGAAAAAACTGCTACGGCCGGAGCTGTAGTATATAAAATTGCAATAAAAAGCAAGGCCCATCCAGCTGACTTTCGGGCGTCGCTCACTTTTTTAACCGTAAAAAATCGAACGATCACATGAGGTAATCCTGCAGTTCCTACCATCAGAGCGGCAGTGATAAAGAAGACGTCTAGGGTTGATTTTTTTCCTGTGGTATATTCATGAAAACCCAGTTCGCGATGCAAACCATCTAGCTTATCCAATAAGTAAACCCCATCACTACCTGCGGAACCAAAACCTATTTGAGGAATCACATTCCCAGTGACCATCAATGAGATAAATATGGCAGGCAGCATAAACGCAAAAATCAATACACAGTATTGTGCAACCTGAGTATAAGTGATGCCCTTCATTCCTCCCAACACAGCATAGAAAAGGACAATCAACATTCCAATAAGGACACCTGTGGTGATGTCCACCTCCAAATAACGAGAGAAGACTACACCTACACCTCGCATTTGTCCTGCGATATAAGTAAAGGAAACGATCAAGGCGCAAAATACGGCCACCCCACGAGCTACGTTGGAATAGTAGCGATCACCAATAAAATCGGGAACCGTAAATTTTCCAAATTTTCTCAAGTAAGGAGCCAGTAAAAGAGCCAATAAAACATAGCCTCCTGTCCAACCCATCAAATAGACCGATCCGTCATAACCGTTAAAAGAAATAATCCCGGCCATAGAAATAAACGAAGCAGCAGACATCCAGTCAGCAGCAGTAGCCATTCCGTTGGCAATGGGAGGAACTCCTTTACCAGCAATATAAAATTCTCCTGTAGAGGAGGCCCTAGTGATAATCGCAATGGTGATATATAATGTAAAACTGAGTCCTACGGCAATCCAAATCCAATATTGTAATTCCATTATTTTTGGTTTTTAAATTTTTGATCCAAACGATTCATCAAATAAATATATACAAATATCAAAATGACAAAAACGTAAATAGCGCCTTGTTGGGCAAACCAAAAGCCAAGTTTGAATCCTCCCATTTGAATTTGATTAAGTCGTTCTGCCAATAGGATTCCGAAACCAAAAGAAACGGTAAACCATATGGTTAAAAGGATTACCAAATACTTTAAATTGGTTTTCCAATAATTGTTTTTATTATCCATTGTCTAGGTTTAATTCGCTAAATATACAAATAAAACTGAGCTGAAAAAGTCGAAAGAATAGTGAGAAAAATAAATTCTACAGTTTGATAAAGATTTTTCTTTTGTACAACTGATGTGTTGGAATCCATATGACTAGTACATATAATAAAGCATATACAAGGGAGGCTAATTTAGGTGCAACTCCAATATTGATGGCCTGTTCTACAAATGTGGCACTTAGAGAAAATCCCCAGAGTTTTTTGCTGTAAAAAAAAGTATAAAAGATACCCGCCAGGGTATATGCAAAAATAGCATTAGTCCCAAAAACCCGAGCCATTTTAAATCGAGTTACATGGCCCTTTATGTCGACCCAGTAAACAAATAAAGCCAAGAGCAAACAACTAATCCCCCCTGTCATGAGCACAAAGGAACTGCTCCAAAGACTCTTGTTAATCGGCATAAGATATTGGAAAACATCTCCTAAAACAAGCAGGGTTCCTGCCATAAGAAAAAGCTTGAGAAGTTTGTCTTTAAGATCGGCTTTGGATACCAATATAAAACCTGCCATCATCCCCAGTAAACCACTGGCCACCGCTGGAAAAGAGCTAAGTATGCCTTCTGGATCCCAAGTTTTCTTCCACAGAAAACCAGGTAAGTAAAGTTGGTCGATATAATTCGCCCAGTTCTTCCCGGGTTCACTCAAATCGGGCATCCCTATGGTGGGTAACGGAAGATATTTCATCACCAACCAGTAAAGCACTAAAATGACAGAAGCAATAATGACTTGAACCTTTCTTTTGGTATATAAAAAAAGAAAAGCACAGATCATGAAAACAAGAGCAATACGAGGCAATACTCCTACCCAACGAATGGAACTAAAATTAAAAGATGGCCATAACCACAAAAATACTCCTACCAGATAAATTTTCAAGCTCCTCCAAAGGACTTTTTTGACCAATTGATTACGATCCAATCCTCTTTCACTTTGTTTGGTAAGAGAAAGTACAATGGAAACACCAACAATAAATATAAAAGTTGGAAATACATAATCCGTGGGTGTCAGACCATTCCAATCAGCGTGCAAAAGAGGGGCATATACATGATCCCACGAACCAGGGTCATTGACAATAATCATTGATATGATGGTCAATCCTCTTAATATATCCAGAGATAAAAGTCTGGTGTTTAAATTTTCCATATTCGGCTGTGATTTTTTAAATGTAATAAAAATTAGGGATATCTAAAATTTTAGAAGTTTTTAGAATAAGCATCGTTTGGTCATTTGATTTTTCGGAAAGTTTAGAACTTTCATTAGGTTTTGAAAATCAATAAAGGCCTCTACGAAAGTTTGGCAAATGATTAGTGTAAACCAAGGATTAAGTAAATCAGAGTAATTTCATAACTTAATAAAGTTTTTTAATCCAAATCTCAAGAACTAAACCTTTTTTTTATGCCCAAAATCAATATTTCCAAATCTATAATTATTAAAGAAAAACCAAAAAAAATCTACGATATTATCAGTGATTTCGGTCAATGGCAAACATGGTCTCCATGGTTATTGGCAGAGCCAGATTGTAAAGTCCATACCAGCAAGAATGGATCTTTGTATCATTGGCAAGGAGATATTGTAGGGGAAGGTAAGATGAGGATTTCAGAAAAATCTGACAAGCACGACTATCTCAGTGCCGAATTGGAATTTATAAAACCTTGGAAGTCAAAATCTATGATTTATTTTCACTTGGTTGAAAAGTCAGAGGGTACTGAAGTCAAATGGACAATGGACGGAGGCTTACCTTTTTTTCTTTTTTGGATGAAAAAATCGATGGAAGCTTACATCGGTGAAGATTACCATCGGGGGTTAGGTCTGTTGAAGGATTGGATAGAAACTGGAAAAACCAATTCAAAAATAGATTTTTTGGGAATTCAAGAACTTGAAGCATGTGAATTCATTGGAATCAAAAGGAAATGTTCTACTTCAGAAATGGGGCAATGTATGGAAGATGATTTTAATACCTTAGTGACAGAATGCCATAAAAATTGGGAAAAACTAATCAGTGGTTTTCCATTCTCTGTATATCACAAATTTGATGTAGTCAAAAAAAAAGCAGTTTATACTGCTGCGATTCCTGTAATCAGCATCCCAGACGATATTTCCTCTTACATGATCTCGGGAAAACGCCCCGCATTGAAAACCTATGGATTGATTCATCTTGGGCCATACAGGCACATTGCCAATGGTTGGGCAGCATTGGTAATGCATTTAAGAGCCAAGAAGTTTAAACCCTCCAAAAAATATCCTCCAATAGAAATTTACTTAAACAGTCCTAAGGATACAGACGAATTGAAGTTAAAAACAGAGATATTATTTCCAGCAAAGCTTAGTTGATTCTTTTAAGGATAAAAATCAAGAAAAACCAAAATGGAGAAGGTGTTGTTTATGGCTTTCCTTTAATATCATCTTAAAACTGTTGCCACTGGTGAATATCCTTATTAATCGTTCATTTAAATTCAGGCGATCTTTATTCTTTACAGAAAATATTCAATAGCTTTGAGTGTTTATTAATTCACTTGCTGTTGGTTCTTCAATCCGCTGTCCCCTACCTGAGTTTTGCTTTTTTGATCGCTATGGGTTGTGCATTGTTATTAGGCATCGCAAAGTCCGGGATCAAAGGTTTGGCAGTATTGATCGTTACAGTTCTGGCATTGGTCTATGGAGCCAAAGAATCAACTGGAATATTGATGCCCTTGCTCATCTGCGGAGACATTTTTGCAGTAATCTATTACAAGCGTCACGTAAAGTGGGTGTATTTGATCAAACTTCTGCCTTGGATGGTATTGGGTGTGTTGATAGGAGTTATTTTGGGTAAAGACTTACCGGAAGATCTTTTTAAATCGGGTATGGCCACCATCATTCTGATCAGTGTGGCCATGATGTACTATTGGGAACGTAAAAAAGACAGGAAAATACCTACCCACTGGAGTTTTGCAGCACTAATGGGAATGATGGCTGGATTTACTACCATGGTAGGTAACTTGGCTGGTGCCTTTTCCAATATCTATTTTTTGGCCATCAAATTGCCTAAAAATGAATTTATAGGAACCGCAGCATGGTTATTTTTCATCATCAACCTTTTCAAGGTTCCTTTTCACATTTGGTCTTGGGGCACCATCAATTGGGTTTCATTTCAAATCAGTATAAGTTTGATTCCTGCCGTAATCGCAGGTTTTGGTTTGGGTGTTTATCTGGTCAAAAAAATCAACAATGAAAAATACCGAAAACTGATCCTTATCCTGACGGGCCTCGGGGGGTTGGCAATATTGTTACAATGATTATTTTGCGACGTTTACCGCTCGTGTTTCTCGTATAACGGTCACCTTTACCTGTCCGGGATAGGTCATGTCGGTTTGAATTTTTTGAGAAATCTGAAAGGACAGTTCAGCCGATTGATCATCGGTGACCTTTTCACTCTCAACAATAACCCTAAGTTCGCGACCCGCTTGGATGGCATAGGCTTTATTAACCCCATTAAAGTCATAAGCAATATTTTCCAAGTCTTTTAGACGTTGTACATAACTGTCCAAGACCTGTCGTCTTGCTCCGGGTCTGGCACCCGAAATGGCATCACAAACTTGGACAATAGGCGAGAACAAGGAAGTCATCTCGATTTCATCGTGGTGGGCGCCAATGGCATTGCAAACTTCTTTATTCTCTCCGTATTTCTCGGCCCATTCCATCCCTAAAATGGCATGGGGAGTTTCTGTTTCTTCCTCAGGTACTTTACCAATATCATGTAGGAGTCCGGCACGTTTAGCCAATTTGGGGTTCAAGCCCAGCTCTGAAGCCATCACTCCACATAATTTGGCCACTTCTCTAGAGTGTTGCAACAGGTTTTGGCCGTAAGAGGAACGATATTTCATTCGTCCAATGATTTTGATCAATTCGGGATTAAGACCGTGAACGCCCAAGTCGATAACGGTTCTTTTTCCAACTTCCACAATTTCGTTTTGTATTTGTTTGGTAGTTTTGTTCACCACTTCCTCGATTCTGGCGGGGTGGATCCTACCATCGGTTACCAGTCGATGCAGAGACAAACGAGCTACTTCCCTTCGAACTGGATCAAAACAAGAGAGAATAATGGCCTCTGGGGTATCGTCAACTATAATTTCAACACCAGTAGCAGCCTCAATTGCACGGATGTTTCTTCCCTCTCTTCCTATGATTCTTCCTTTGACATCATCTGAATCCAAATTGAATACAGACACACAGTTTTCAATTGACTCCTCTGTTCCGATTCGTTGAATGGTGTTGATAATGATTTTTTTAGCTTCTTGTTCAACTGTCAATTTCGCTTCTTCTAAGCTCTGTTGGGCAAAGGCCATTGCTTCCGACTCTGCTTTCTTCTCAAGGGAACTGATCAATTCTTTTTTGGCTTCATCAGCCGATAAACCTGAAATGGTCTCCAGTTTTTCTACTTGAATTTTATGAGAAGCCTCAAGTTCTCTCTGTTTGACGTCTAACTTTTCCAAACGTTTTTGTAGGGATTCATTTTTTTGTTCCAGTGAATGAGATAGATTCTTATTGCGGTTGAGGTCATTATTGAGTTTGTTTTCTTTATCTCTCAATCGGCTTTCTAAATCAGAGATTTTCTTTTCCCGTTGAAAAATTACCTTTTCGTGATCTGACTTTAACTCAATGAAGCGTTCTTTAGCCTGCAACATTTTTTCACTCTTGATACGTTCTGCTTCTCTTCTGGATTCATTGATGATTTCTTTCGCCTCAACATTGGCATCATCAAGCTTTTTTGTGTTTTTTCTACGCTGAATAAAGATACCCAAGCCGACCCCAATCAGAATTGCGATGGTGATGAAAATTATCATGTTAGTATTTACTTCCATTTGGTTGGTTTTAAATAATTAAAAAAGCCTGTATCGGCAAAGAGTTTTTGTATAAACTCCTAAATAAACAGGTTTGAGGCTACACAACTGATCAAGGATCTGCTCAAGGCAGCTTGCTTTTACAATCATAACTCACCTCTTCTAAATTAAAGCTCGTTGAGTTTATCAAAAAATCACCAATACAGGCAGTATGTATTTTTTTTAAAGAACTTAGTAATTGGAAAGATGCAAGTCAATCAACTCAATCATTTCGTTGGTTTTGGTTGACAAGTCGTCTTTCGTAGTATTATTTTTAAGCTGATTTTCCAATTGAGCAGCGTACTGCAAGGCACACATTGCCAGAACATCTTGTTTGTCACGGACGGCATAGTTTTGCTCCAACTGTTTGGTCATATCATCAATTTTTTTTGATGAAATCCTTAACGAAGCTTCTTGATCGGGTGAGATGGTCAAAGGATACACCCTATCTGCGACGGTTAATTTTATTTTTATTTTTTCACTCATAATTTATCTGACCTCTGTGAGCTGGTGGATGCAAAAATCTACTTCCTTGATTAAACTATTTATTTTACGCTTGGTAATCGCTTTACTTTCTTTACTGCCAAGTAAGGAATTGGCCATCCTAAGGGATTCATTCTCCTTTTTAAGTTCCGTAATTTGTGTCTTTAAAGATGAAGACTCTTGATTAAACTGCTGGTTTTCCGATTGTAATTTGTTGATTAACAAATGGTTTTCCTTTAGTTTATTGAGTAACTGAACAATTCTTTCTTCTAAAACATCAAAATTATTCATTTGAACTTAAATTTTGGACGGTCAATACTCTACCTATACAAAAGTAGGGATTAGTTCCGATAATATCACTCTGTGAAATTTATTTTAAAAACTTTAACAAGGTGATGACCATTAATTCTTAAGGAAAAATAATTTCTTCTTCATCAGCGTATCGATCAAAAAACTCATAGAGTAAGGGTCTTTCTTGTTCCTTCAAAAAATCGGAACGCAAGGTGAAGTTTTTGTGATCAGTCTTGATGATATAATCCTTTCCAAAATTTTTAATTCTCCTTACCGTCCTAAGGTCTATAACTGTTTTGTAAAGAACACCATAACTTAGCTGATGACCTCTAACAGTCAAATAGGATCCTTTGAATTCTTTCATTAAGTAAATAAAAAGTGAGAACCCAAAAACGGGAACGATATAGCTAACAAAAAAATGGGGGGTAAGAAGAATCATAAAGAGACCCATACAAGACCAAATAAACAAAAATATCATTTGAATTTTTGTGTAAGAAGGATTATAAGAAAAACGGAGCTCTTCGGTTAGTTTTTGGAGCATATTTAAATTTAGGTAAAAATAATGACAATAATAATAAATGATTTAAAAAAAACCATTTGGTAAGACTTGAATCACTATCCTTAAAAATGTATTTTTGTTAGATTCATGTTTTAAAAATGAAAATAAAAGCAGTTTGCTTTTTAACTGTGTTGCTGCTGGCATCTCAGTTATGGAGTCAAAAAAAGATCGAATGGGTTCCTCCTCTTGACATTCCACTTTCCTTATCGGGTACTTTTGGAGAGCCAAGAAGCACACATTTTCATCTGGGAATCGACATTAAAACCCAAGGAAAAGAAGGTTGGGAAGTTAGAAGTGTGGCTCCTGGATATATTAGTAGAATCCGTGTTTCACTTGGGGGATATGGAAAAACAGTTTACATCAACCATCCCGACGAAACCACATCGGTGTACGCACATCTGAAAAAATTTGCTCCAAAAATAGAAGCCTACATCAAATCCATGCAATACGAAAAAGAGTCCTATACCCTCCAGCAATTTCTCAAACGAGAGGTGTTTACAATTGAAGCCGGAGAGGTAATTGGTTACTCTGGAAACACAGGGAGCTCCTCCGGACCCCATTTGCATTTTGAAATTAGAGATGCCAAAAGTCAAAAACCTTTAAACCCTCTGCTGTTTGACCTGCCAATCAGTGATAGTCAAAGACCCCAAATTCAAAAACTATTTTTATTCTACCCAAAAAACAATGCTGTTCTGACCCATTCAGAACCCATTGCTCTTCATAAAGTCAATGACAGCACTTATAACACCCCCGTAGTCAGTTCCTCTGGAAAAATGGGATTGGGACTTCAAATGTTTGACCGACAAGATTTGAGCTACAATAAAAACGGGATTTACAAAGCAAAATTGGAGATCAATGGAAAAACTATTACACAATTCCAGTTCGATCAACTCAATTATTCCGATTCTGATAAATTATTCATCAATATAGACTACCCCACCTTCAAAAAAAATAAAAACAAAATTCAAAAATTGTTTTTTCAAGATCACAAACCCTTAACGTTTATGAAGTTAATGACTACAGAAGGACTTTTCAATATTGAACCCGGAAAGTCATATCAAGTCAAGGTCGTTGTAGAAGACTTTTCGGGAAACACCTCCTACATAGTCATGTATATTGAAGGGATAAAAAAGCAAATTCCAAACAAGAAATTAGATGGGAAGCTGATTGAACCTCGATTGGATTACCTGTTTTCGTTGAATGACAAAGAGGTCTATTTTCCTAAAAAAACTTTTTTTCAAGACGCCTTCATTCAAATTGAAGAAGCACAAAACAACTTGAGTATTGGTCCGAATTTATTTCCATTCCAAAAACCTTATGAAATCCGCTTCAAAATCAATGAGGAGGATACCTTAAAACTCAGACAAACCTTTATCGCCAAGAAAATTGGAAAAAAAATATCATTTCTACCCACAGTAATCGATAACGGGCATTGGACAACAAAATTAAAAGACATGGGTGACTATACCTTAGCAAAGGACTCTATCCCGCCCCAAATAGTTCCATCCAATTTTAAAGCCAATCAATGGCTTAGTAAATTCAGGTTTATGAAGGTTAAAATCTCGGACGACTTTTCAGGGATCAAATCCTACAGAGGAACCATCAATGGGAAATGGATATTGTTTGAATACGATCCCAAACGAAATTTACTGACTTATGATTTTTCGGATAAAACTTTTAAGCTGGCAAAACATGAACTCGAAATAGAAGTGGAGGACAATGTGGGAAACAAGTCGGTTTACAAGGCCACTTTCTTTAAGAAATACAATCTGAATTAAATTGGGTTTATTCTCTCAGTGCGGATAGTGTTTGAATAACATAGTCAACTTCCTCCATGGTGTTAAATGAAGAAAAAGAAAACCTTAACGAAGGGAACTTTTTAATGGCATTAGGTCGGGTGAGGCTACCCAAAACATGTGATCCGGAATCTGCTCCTGCTTGACAAGCACTTCCTTTTGAACAGGCAATCCCTTTGAGGTCCATGTGGAAATTTAGCAATTGGGATTTGGAGTCGTCCAATGGGAGTGCAACATTGACTAAGGTATAGGTGCTTTGATCCATATTTCCAGAAAGTCCATTAAAATGCACTTCAGGAAAAAGAACTTTCAGTTGGCTGATAAAATATTTTTTCAAACCTGATATATGAGTCCTTTCCTCCTCTAAATTTTCATAGGCAATTTCTAAGGCTTTTTGCAAACCAATGATGTTGTGAACCGATTCGGTTCCCGCTCTGAGTCCTCTTTCTTGAGCCCCCCCAACGATAAAGGGATCTAAAAGGATGTTTTTCCTGATGAATGCAAAGCCCACTCCCTTTGGGCCGTGAAATTTGTGGGCTGCAGCCGACAGAAAATCTATCGGTTGAGATTGAAGATCAAAAGCAAAATGCCCAATACCCTGAACAGCGTCGGTGTGAAAATAAGCTCCATTAGCTTTGCATAGCCCCCCAACCCTATCCAGATCGAGTATATTCCCGATTTCATTATTGATGTGCATCAAACTGACTAATTTTGGTGTATCGTCCTCTTTGAGAATATTTTCCAAATGTTCGAAATTGAGAGAACCGTTTTCGTCTAGATCAACATAACGAATATTCACACCTTCTTTTTTCAAATCATCCAAAGCATGTAAGACGGCATGGTGCTCTAGAGCAGAAGAGATAATGGTTTGGATATTTAAGTTTTTTACGGCACAACGCAATACCATATTATCCGACTCCGTTCCTCCAGAAGTGAAAATAATCTCCTGGGGTTCACAATTTAAATGTTTAGCAACGCTTTTTCGAGCAGTTTCTATCAAGGATTTTGCTGACCTCCCGAAAGCATGGGTAGAGGAGGGATTTCCAAAAGTCGTCAACATACTTTGGGTCATCAATTCAATAACTTCATTTCGAAGTGGAGTCGTAGCCGCATTGTCGAAATATACTTTCATCGATTATTTAAGGTCTGCAAGAATGAAATCTAATGATCAGGTTCAAACGTTTTGAGGGTTTCTACGATGATTTCAATACAATCATAGAGCTGTTCTTCGTTCATAACCAATGGAGGTGCAAATCGAATGATATTTCCATGGGTGGGTTTGGCCAAAAGGCCGTTGTCTCTCAATTTAAGGCAAATGTTCCAAGCGGTATTACTCTCTGGAGAATCGTTGATAACAATGGCATTGAGTAAACCTTTTCCTCTAATCAGAGTAACGATCTCACTATTGGCTATGTAGCGATTTATTTCTTCCCTAAAAATGGCTCCCAAACGTCTCGCATTTTGCGCTAGTTTTTCATTAAGTACTACCTCCAGAGCTTTCTTGGCAATGGTAACCGCCAAAGGATTGCCTCCAAAAGTACTACCGTGTTGACCAGGCTGAATCACATCCATCACCTCAGCATCACAAAGGACTGCAGAGACGGGATAAGTACCACCACTGATGGCTTTTCCCAAGATCAACATATCTGGACGGACATAGGTGTCGGCCTGTGCTTGGCAAGCATGCTCACAACTACAGTTGCCACATACCGCCAACAAGGAACCTGTTCGCCCTATTCCAGTCTGAATTTCGTCCGTTATGAGTAAGACATTGTATTCGTTACAAAGGGCTTTGGCTCCTTTAATGAAATCTTCAGCAGGGGTATACACCCCAGCCTCTCCCTGTATGGGTTCCACCAAAAATCCTACCACATTGGGATTGGTTTCCAATACAGATTCCAAGGCCTCGAGATCATCATAAGGCACATGGATGAATCCTGTGGCATAGGGGCCAAAGTTTTCTTTGGAATTGGGATCGGTAGAAAAAGAAATGATGGTCGAAGTACGACCGTGGAAATTGTTATTACAGACAATGATTTGAGCTTGGTTTTCAGAGACCCCTTTTTTTTGATAACCCCATTTCCTGGTAATCTTTATGGCGGTCTCCACACCTTCGGCCCCGGTATTCATACAGAGTACCTTTTCAAAACCAAAATACTCGGTGATATACTTCATGAATTCCCCTAGCTTGTTGTTGTGAAAAGCTCTGGAGGTTAGCGTCAAGGTTTCGGCTTGTGCTTTCATAGCCTCCACTATTTCGGGGTGGCAATGACCTTGATTTACCGCTGAATAGGCAGATAAAAAGTCGTAGTACTTTTTACCCTCTACATCCCATAAAAAAACACCTTTTCCCTTGGCCAATACAACCGGCAGAGGATGATAATCGTGTGCGCCGTGTTTAGCCTCTAAATCTAAATGATAATCTTGCAGTGATTTTTGTGTAGTATTCATGATTAATTTTCAATGATTGTTAATGTCTTTGAAAAATTCAAGACAAAAATAAGAATATAATTGCACATTATCTGTTTCCCAACTCATTGATCAAAGGAAATCAAATTTCTAGCTAATGGTTTCCTCAAATTCTGTGAAATGGGTAAAAAAACAATCCTATTTTTGCAAGATGGCAAAAAAATTCATTTCAGAGCAATATAATAACTTGGAGGTAGTTGATATTACCGCCCAAGGAAAGGGAGTGGTCAAATCTGAAGATGGCAAAGTGATCTTCGTTCCCGGAGTAGTTCCAGGCGATAAAATCACCATAGAGACTTATAAAAAAAGAAGAGGATATTTTGAAGCCAATCTGATTGAGATTCTAGACCCCTCTCCAAATCGTATTGAACCGCAATGCGAGCATTTTGGTATTTGTGGGGGGTGTAAATGGCAAAACATGAGTTATGAGGCTCAACTGCAATTCAAGCAAAAAGAAGTATTGCACAACATCAAAAACATGTCAGGGATGAGCCTTCCGGAAATTGACAATATACAGGCTGCTCCCCAACCCTACTTCTACAGAAATAAAATGGAATACGCCTTTTCCAATCAGCGCTGGCTTACAGCCGATGAAATCGCAGACAAATCGTTAACCATTGAAAAAAAAGGCTTGGGCTTTCACAAAGCCCGAATGTGGGACAAGGTAGTCGACATTCACCAATGCCATTTGCAAGCAGAACCAGCCAATGAAATCAGGAATACGGTTAAAGCTTTTGCGCTAGAACACCAACTTGATTTTTTTAACCCTAGGGATCAAGAAGGCTTTTTGCGAAGCTTAATGATTCGAAACACCAAGGGAGGGGACTTTATGGTTTTGATTCAGTTTTTTAGAGAAAATAAAGTCCAACGGGAGGCCCTGATGGATCATCTTAAAAAACATTTTGATATCGCTTCATTACTCTATTGTATCAACAGCAAAGCCAATGACTCGCTCTATGATCAAGAAATCATATGTTATGATGGAAAAACCTATATAGTAGAGGAAATGGAAGGCTTACAATTCAAAATCAATGCCAAATCTTTTTTTCAAACCAATAGCGAGCAGGCCTATGAATTGTATAAAATAGCCAGAGACTTTGCAGGACTCAAAGGTGACGAACTGGTTTACGACTTATACACCGGTACAGGTACAATTGCTCAGTTTATCGCTAAAGATTGTAAAAAGGTAGTAGGAATAGAGTCTGTACCAGAAGCCATCGAAGCGGCTCAAACCAATGCAAAAGAAAATGGGGTTAATAATGCTTTTTTTGAAGTGGGAGATATGCGTGATGTTTTTAACCAAGATTTCATCAATCGACATGGGAAAGCCGACGTGGTCATAACCGATCCTCCTCGCAATGGGATGCACCCAGCTGTAGTAAAACAGTTACTTTTGTTAGAACCCAAGAGAATCGTTTATGTGAGTTGTAACCATGCCACCCAAGCCAGAGATTTGTTTTTGATGAAAGATCAATACAAGCTTATCAGATCAAGAGCCATAGATATGTTTCCCCAAACCCAACATGTCGAAAATGTCGTACTTTTGGAAAAGATTTAAGCCAATGACTCCCCGAAGTTTAATTTTCCTAATATTACTGTTTTTGTTTTCTTGCGAAAAGGACGACATCTGCCTGGAAGGGACTCCAGCCACTCCAAGAATGATTATTTTATTCAAGGATCATGAAAATCCACAGAACAAAAAAGAAGTTACTAAACTTGTAATAAAAGGTTTGGGTCTTTCGGAAAATCTGACCACCTACTCCGGAGATTCAATCGCAGTTCCCTTGAGAAATAATTATGAGTTTACCCAGTATGAATTTACCTTAAGTACCTCCTCCCCAACCCTTAGTGACTCACTACAGATCAACCATCGTCAATTTGACACCTATATAAATCGAGCCTGTGGATACAAATCCACTTTTATTTTCGAAAATCCTTTCTATTATGAACTCACAAAGGGTCAAGGTTGGATCAAAAACATAGAAAAAATAAGAGATACCCTATCCGATGAAAAAAGTTTACATCTGGCTATTTATCATTAGTCTATTGACACCTGTTTGTGGGACTACTGCACAGGAACTTGTGGATGAAATAGAAGAGGTAGTGGTTGATACCCTCAAAAAAAGGGAAAAAAAACCCTACACCATTCGATTTGGTCTGGATTTGTCAAAGCCTGTAATGGCTCAATTTAACAAAGACTTTTTTGGATTGGAATTGGTGGGAGACATCAGGCTTTTTTCTGAGTTCTATGGTGCTATTGAATTGGGCAATGAGAAAAAGACACAACAATCTGAGCAAATTAATTTGACCAGTTCGGGAAGCTATCTCAAATTGGGATTTGATTACAATTTATACAAAAATTGGAAGGGAATGAACAATGCCATTTATTTGGGCATGCGCATTGGAAATAGTTTATTCAAGCAAAAAGTAAATGAGTACGAGCCCTACCAAATAGATCACTATTGGCCAACAGAAATCATAAAAAGCGGCCCACAAATTAGAGAACAAGATGCGTTAACTGCCCGATGGGTGGAGATTGTAGCGGGAATTAAAGTCAAAATGATCAATAACCTTTACATGGGATTCAGTCTAAGGCTTAACAGGCTAATGAATGACACCCGACCTGACAATTTTGATAATCTTTACATCCCTGGCTTTAATAAAAAGACCGATGAAAATGTTTGGGGGGCTGGCTTCAACTATACTCTAACCTATTCTATCCCCGTAAAACTCTAGCCTTCTTCCGAAGGTTCCTGATTTTTAAGTTTATGGATTTTTTTGGTTCCTTCGTAGATGGGGAAGTTACACAAACGGGTCTCCAACTTTCCATTAAAAAGTTTGATTTTTCTAGTTGGTCGCAGTCCAAAAAACTTTAAAGCTTCAAAATTTGAACTGATGATCCATGCTTGAGTATTGGGGTAGGATTGCTTAAGGGTATCTCCGAAATTTTTATATAAAGTATTAATGTCTCCTTCCAAACGCTCTCCATAAGGAGGGTTGGTCAAAAGGTGAAGCGGGCTATCTCCCATTTTTTGAGAGTTAAAAAAATCGGCTCTATTGACTTGAACAAAATCCTCAAGTGCTGCATTTTTGATGTTGGTGATCGACTTTTCAATAGCAGAGGGAGCTTTGTCAAAACCATAAATTTTTCCAGCAGGGGAAACGACGCCATTGAGTTTTGAAGATTTGATTTTATCAAAAAGGGTTTCGTCCCAATCATTCCATTTTTCAAAAGCAAAAATATTGCGATTGATATTAGCAGGAATTTTACAAGCCATCATTGCGGCTTCGATCAAGAAAGTTCCACTACCACACATGGGATCCAAAAAATCTGTTGTTTGATCCCAATTGGATAGCATGATGATCCCCGCTGCCAACACCTCATTGATTGGAGCAATATTGGTCAGGGATCGATAGCCCCTGTGGTGCAATGAGCGACCAGAGGTATCAATAGACAAACTACATTTTTGGTCAAAGATATGGAGGTGAAAACGAATGTCTGGATGACGGGTATCGACCGTTGGTCTTTTGCCATAATCTTTTCTAAAACGATCTACTAAAGCATCTTTACAACGCTGGGAAACATAGAGCGAATGATTGAATACGTTTCCATGAACGACGCTATCAATGGCAAAGGTTTGATCAGGAGAGAGCAAAGTACTCCAGTCATAATGATAGAGTTTTTCATAAAGTACACTTTCGTTTTCTGCTCGAAATTGAAAAATGGGTTTCAAAATTTTCAGTGCTGTTCGCAAACAAAGATTCGCTTTGTACATAAAACCTTTGTCCCCAGTAAAATGAACCAATCGATTCCCTTTGGAAACATCTACTGCTCCAAGTTGCTTTAACTCAGCAACCAAGAGCTCTTCCATACCATAGAATGTCTTGGCCATCATTTTAAAATTATTCTCCATCGTAAGTAATTCGGGCTAAAAGTACTATTTTTAGCACGATTAAAAGATTTAAATTACGGTATGTCGCTTTATGATTACTGGCTCTTAAGTCTCCCCTTTGTGGGAGCTATGACAGGTATAATGTTCGGTCAATTTTTTCACCTTAAAAAAACCCTAGGATTAAAGTTAATCTTATCCTTTAGCGGAGCTTTTCTTTTGGGAATTACTGTGTTTGAATTGTTTCCAGAGATTTTTTCTACGGGAAGCAAACAACTTTCTCTTTATGTTATGGGAGGCATTTTATTTCAAATCGTTTTGGAATATTTTTCCAAAGGTGCCGAGCATGGACATTACCATCCAAGCGGCTCAAATATATTGACCTTATGGTTGAGTTTGAGCATACATGCATTGATAGAAGGAATGCCTTTGTCTAATCAAATGGAATTGACCTACGGCATCATCATCCACAAAATCCCTATAGGAATGATTTTGTATTTAATGATGGAAAAAACAAAAATTCGTGATAAAATCAAGTGGTCTGCATTGATACTGTTTTCATTGATGACACCCTTGGGAAACCTGTTGATGACCCACACCCCCTATCTGATTGAACATCAGCTTGAGATCACTGCATGGGTAATGGGTATGATCCTCCATATTTCCACTACAATTCTATTTGAAAGCACTGACAACCACAGGTTTAACCTTAATAAACTCATTGCAATACTTTTAGCAATTCTATTGGCCTACTTCATTTAGGGATAAAATTGGTCATAAATTACCAATTATTACACTATTAATACCGTCTATTAATTTATCCTTGCCAGTATTTACTTTCATAACGGAAGTGTCAAAATATTTTGTGAACTTTACAATAAATATAAAAAGGCTTATGCGTCCAAATTTTATAAAAATGATTTATAAACCCTACGTGGAAATCAATCACAACCATTTCCTAAATTTAGTTTATGGTCGCATAAAAGCACTTGATTTGTTTTTGAAAAGTATTTCTTCAAAGGGGTCTATCCTTGGTTTTAGTTTTTGGTACACTGTAAATTTGTTTTTCTTTATGATAGAACGAATTTTTGTTGCCCCAAACAGTGTAAGACCCCTTTTCTTTAATCTAAAAATCTAATAATTCACTGCATGAACCTTTCAGCTTAGCCTATTATTTTTTTACCCAAATAGTTCTTTTAATTATTTGACAGCCCTTGCCCTAGGGCTGTTTTTTTTTGTAAAAGAATAAGATAAAGTGATACAAAAAAAGACCCCAACATTGCTGTTGAGGTCTCGAAGAAGGCAGTGACATACTCTCCCACCAAGTGGCAGTACCATCTGCGCTGATGGGCTTAACTTCTCTGTTCGGAAAGGGAAGAGGTGAGCCCCATCGCTATAACCACCTTAATTGCCGTAGCGTTTTTGCACTACATAATATCGTGACGTATTGAGAAACAAATAAAATAAAGAAATTAATAAAAGCAATTTGAAAGAAAAAGTTCTACGATAGGCTTACGGGTAATTAGTATCACTCGGCTAAGACATTACTGCCTCTACACCTATGACCTATCAACGTAGTCGTCTCCTACGACCCTTAAAAGAAATCTCATCTTGTG
>DGPN01000029.1 GCA_002390455.1 Flavobacteriaceae bacterium UBA4439
ATCCAAACGCTTGTCAGGAACATTTACCACACCTATATTGGGTTCTATGGTACAAAAAGGAAAATTAGCACTTTGTGCCTTGGCGTTGGAAAGACAATTAAACAAGGTGGATTTGCCCACATTGGGCAAGCCTACAATTCCAGCTTTCATAAAAAAAAAGATTAATTTTCGTGCATAAAGCGCTGTTTACTCAACAACACTTCTTCGGTTTCTACATTATCATCATCGGGCACACAACAATCAACAGGACAAACTGCAGCACACTGAGGCTCATCGTGAAATCCTTTACATTCAGTGCATTTATCAGGCACAATATAATAGAACTCATCGGATACTGGAATTTGGGCTTCTTCAGCATTCACTGCTTTTCCATTAGGCAGAACAACATCTCCCTTTAAATCGGTTCCATCCTCGTATCGCCAGTCATCAGCACCCTCATAAATTGCTGTATTAGGGCATTCGGGTTCGCAAGCGCCACAATTGATACATTCGTCAGTGATGATGATGGCCATAATGAATATGTTTAATTAAATTTGACTACAAAAGTAAGACCTATAAACATTCTTTACAAATAATGAGTGGACTGAAAAACAGAATTAAGGCTTTAGAAAAATTGGGGTACTATTTAAGCAATATTTCTAAAGAAGATTCTCAATACGACCCTTTTTTCGATGCGATTGACCGCGCCCAGTTGCAAAATCCTTGGTTTGAAAAAAAAGCCTGTATTCTGGCCATTCAGTCTTGGGGCGCTGCTCTTCAGCCCGAAAATATAGCCCGATGGGAAAGTGAATACCAACTGAAGGAAAATAATGACCCCAAAACCATTGCCGTCATCATGGCAGGAAATATTCCGCTGGTAGGGTTTCACGATCTTGTTTCGATATGGATTTCTGGAAATAAAGCTTTGGTCAAATGTGCCTCCAAAGACAGTATATTGATCCCTTTTATCGTGGATTTTGACCCTTTATTCCAATCCCTCACTTCATTTACCGATAAGAAATTGGAAGGGTTTGACGCTGTAATTGCAACAGGAAGTAACAATGCAGCACGCTATTTTGATTATTATTTTTCAAAATATCCACACATCATCAGGAAAAACAAAAACGGTATTGCGGTGCTTAACGGCGCTGAAACCCAAGATGATATGAAAAATCTAGGAAAAGATATGCTGCAATACTTCGGTCTGGGATGTCGCAATGTTTCCAAGCTTTATTTACCCAAAGGTTTTGACCTCAATATGGTTTTTGGAGGTTTGTTTCCCTTCGCCAATATCATACAAATGAATAAGTACGCCAACAATTATGACTACAATAAAGCGGTCTATTTAATGAGCGAATTTGAATTTGTCGAAAATGGGTTTTTTATGCTCAGAGAAGAACACACCATCTCCTCTCCTATTGCCACGGGTCACTACGAATTTTATGACGCACTCGATCCTCTGAAAAGCCACTTGCAAGAACAGCAAGAAAAGATACAGTGTGTCGTTTCAAATGCCGACATTGAGGGAGCTATTCCTTTTGGTGAGGCTCAAAATCCACAACTTTGGGATTATGCCGACGGGGTGGACACATTGGAATTTATCAAAAGCTTGTAATCCTTTCTGTTTTTACGTTTACGATATTGTTAAAAAAATTGATAAAAATTAATCTTTATTCAATTGCTAATTGAACTGATCTTTTGATATTTGCACTTTGAAAATTGATATGAAAAAACACAATTTCAGTGCAGGCCCCGCCATTCTTCCTCAAGAAGTAATTCAAGGAGCCGCCAAAGCAGTTTTAGAACTGGACAATATCGGTTTGTCACTGATAGAAATTTCCCACAGAAGCAGCGAATTTAAGGCCATTATGGAAGAAGCTTGTGCCCTCTCCCTCCAACTTTTAGGTTTGGAAGGCAAAGGTTACAAGGCCATGTTTTTACAGGGAGGTGCCAGTATGCAGTTTTTAATGACAGCCTTCAATTTGTTAGAAAACAAAGCGGGCTATGTCAATTCTGGTACCTGGTCTACAAAAGCCATAAAAGAAGCAAAAATCCTCGGAGAAGTAATTGAATTGGCCTCTTCTAAAGACCAAAATTTTAACTATATCCCCAAAGGATTTGAGATTCCCGACGATTTGGATTATCTCCACCTCACTACCAATAATACCATTTTTGGAACCCAATACAAAACACTTCCCGAAACCGAAGTCCCTTTGGTGGCAGATATGAGTTCTGATATTTTTTCAAGATCCTTTGATTATTCAAAATTTGATCTGTTTTATGCAGGAGCGCAAAAAAATATGGGGCCCTCTGGTGTTACATTGGTTGTCATCAAAGAATCCTCCTTCAACAAAGTGAGTCGGATTATTCCTTCCATGTTAAACTATGAAGTACAGGCCAATGCTGGAAGCATGTTCAATACCCCTCCTGTATTTCCAGTATACACAGTCTTGTTAAACCTTCGTTGGATTGCCAATCAAGGTGGTTTGGAAGGTGTAGGTTTACAAAATGAAAAGAAAGCAGCCTTAATTTATAATGAAATCGACCGAAATCCTCTCTTTGAAGGTTTCGCACATGCCGATGATCGCAGTCATATGAATGCCACTTTCAACCTAAAAGATGATCAACACGCTGAAATTTTTGATCCAATTTGGAATGAAGCTAACATCAGCGGACTAAAAGGGCACCGCTCTGTTGGAGGTTATCGAGCTTCCATCTATAATGCATTGCCCATCGAAAGTGTTCAAGTTTTGGTAGACTGCATGCAAGAATTTGAAAGAAAAGCTTAATCAATAAATCTAGAATGAAAATATTAGCAAACGACGGAGTTTCTCAATCCGGCATTGACGTTTTAACCGAAGGTGGTTTTGAAGTCATCACTACCAATGTCGCTCAAGAACAATTGATCAACTATATCAATGAGAATAAAATTACAGTCCTCTTGGTAAGGAGTGCCACCACTGCAAGGAAGGATTTGATCGACTCCTGCCCGAGTTTAAAAATCATTGGTCGTGGTGGGGTAGGAATGGATAATATCGATGTGGAATATGCACGTGAAAAGGGATTGAGTGTGATCAATACCCCTGCTGCATCCTCTTCCTCTGTTGCCGAGTTGGTTTTTGCCCATCTTTTTGGCGGTGTTAGGTTTCTTTACGATTCCAATCGTAATATGCCTCTTGAAGGAGAATCAAACTTTAAAGACTTAAAAAAGGCCTATGCTAAAGGAATTGAACTGAGAGGTAAAACCATCGGAATCATTGGATTTGGTAGAATTGGACAAGAAGTGGCCAAAATAGGCTTAGGTTTGGGCATGAATGTTGTCGCAGCTGACAAGTATATGGATTCTGCCGAAATTGAAGTTTCTTTATTTAATGGAGCCTCACTAAAAGTATCGATTGAAACCATTTCAATGGAAAGTGTTTTAGAGCAATCTGACTTTATCAGTTTACACGTTCCCGCACAAAAGGACTATGTGATTGGTTCTAAAGAGTTTGGCATGATGAAAGATGGTTCTGCCATCATCAATGCTGCACGAGGGGGAGTCATAGATGAAGTTGCCTTGGTAAGTGCTTTGGACAGTAACAAATTGGCTTTTGCCTGTTTGGATACTTTTGAAAACGAACCCAAGCCTGAGGTCAAATTACTGATGCATCCCAAAATATCGCTGACGCCACACATTGGAGCCGCTACACTAGAAGCACAAGACCGAATTGGTGAGGAGTTAGGACAGCAGATTATCTCAATCCTAGGTTAAGTCTCGATGATCAGGTACCTCAAAAAAAAATGGGGAATTACCTCCAACGCTCAATTGGCTGTAATCTTTATCGTTTTTGCCATCACAGGATCTGCCAGTGCAAAGTTGGCAGCACCATTGCTAGAGTTTTTGGGTGTTCAACCCTCAGACTTTATTGAGGTTCCGTTGGGGAAGGTTTTTTATACCCTTTTGAGGATATTGATCATTTTTCCCATCTATCAACTGCTACTTATTATTGTGGCAACCCTCTTTTTTCAATTCAAATTCTTTTGGGAATTTGAGAAGAAAATCCTCAAGCGAATGGGATTAAAGTTTCTCTTTGAGAAAAATAACAAAAATTAGATCTATCCTGAAGTAATCAATTTTAGAAACTCATTACGAGTATCAGTATCTTTAAATGCTCCCCTAAAACCTGAGGTAGTCGTTGTAGAATTTTGTTTTTGAACCCCTCTCATCATCATACACATGTGAGATGCCTCAATCACTACACCCACTCCAATTGGTTCCAAAGTTTCGTTAATACAGTCGAGTATTTGTTCAGTCAACCGCTCTTGAACTTGTAACCTTCTTGAAAAAACATCCACAACCCTAGGTATTTTACTCAAACCAACAATTTTTCCGTTGGGAATGTATGCAATGTGTGCTTTTCCAAAAAAGGGTAACATATGATGTTCGCAAAGGGAATACAACTCTATGTCTTTAACAATGACCATTTCATTGTAATCTTCATTAAACATAGCACTTTGTAAAATTTGCTTTGGATCCTTTTCGTATCCCCCCGTAAGAAATTTCATTGCTTTTGCAGCACGTAAAGGAGTTTTCTCTAATCCTTCTCTACCGGTGTCTTCTCCCAATAGTTCGATGATTTTTGAGAAATTAACTTTTATCTCTTCTGTAATGGGGAAAGTATTGATATTGAAATCATCCTTCATTCTGATATGGTGTATTGATTAAAATAAGATTTTAATTTTTTTATTTTAGGAGTGATCACAAATTGACAATAAGGTTGTTCTGTATTCTGATTGTAATAATTGTGGTGTTCTATCTCAGCCGCATAGAATGGATATGCCGTACTAATTTCGGTCACAATTGGGTTTTCAAAGACAGCTTCTTTATCCAGACGATTAATACAATCTTCAATTTGCTTTTTTTCATCTAGATCATTGTAAAAAATAGCAGAGCGATACTGAGATCCTACATCATTTCCTTGTCTATTGAGGGTGGTAGGATCATGTGTTAAAAAAAATATTTCGAGTAACTCACCATAAGAAATTATATCCTGTTCGTATAAAACCTTAATGGTTTCTGTATGTCCAGTATTTCCATTACATACCTCTCTGTAAGCGGGGTTTTTAATATGACCTCCCATATAACCTGGAACGACTTCTATTACGCCTCTAATTCTCTGAAAAATGGATTCTGTACACCAAAAGCAACCCCCAGCAAAATATGCTTGTTTGATCAATTTTTTAAGTTTTGTTTATCAAATATACAAATTTATTGAACAAAATAAATTTGAATAAAAACAAAAATAAATATCAGGTGCAGAATAAATGAATTTTGTATTTAAAAAACTAATTTTAAAGTATGAAAAAAGGCATCGTTTGCAATGACATTTTTAAGAGTTACGGTGATTTACCAGTGCTTAAAGGAATTGATTTAGAAATAGAATCTGGAGAAATTGTTGCCATAGTAGGGCCTTCCGGAGCCGGAAAAACTACCCTATTACAAATATTAGGGACGCTCGATAATGCCGATGCCAATGAAAAAACTAACATTGAAATCGAAGGGGTTAAATTGCAAAAAATGAAACCAGCTCGTATGGCAGCATTTAGAAATGAGCATCTGGGTTTTATCTTTCAGTTTCATGAGTTGTTACCAGAGTTTACAGCCCTTGAAAATGTATGCATGCCAGGTTGGATCGCAAACAACAATACCCAAACACTAAAAGAAAAAGCGGCAGGCTTACTGAGCCAAATGGGGCTGTCGGATCGTATCCATCATAAACCTCAAGAATTGTCTGGTGGCGAACAACAACGGGTTGCTGTAGCCCGAGCTTTGATCAATGACCCAAAAATTATTTTTGCCGATGAACCCAGTGGGAATCTTGACTCTCAGAATGCTACCTCATTACATGAAGTTTTTTTCAAACTCAGGGATCAAACGGGGTGTACTTTTGTCATTGTTACCCACAATGATACCCTGGCAGAAATGGCCGATCGCAAGATTCTACTAAAAGACGGCAAGATCATTTCATGAACCTAAAAGAACTACAATCTTTTCTGGATTTTAAGGCCCAACAATACGAATCTATTGACTTTATCACTCACGACCCCATTCAGATTCCTCACCAGTTTTCAAAAAAAGAGGACATAGAAATTGCTGCTTTTCTCAGTGCTTCCATAGCATGGGGAAACCGTGTAAGTATTCTAAAAAGTGCCCAAAAGATGATGGATATTATGGACAACTCACCCTATGATTTTGTTCTCAATCATCAACAAAAGGACTTTAAAAATTTTAAAGGCTTTGTTCATCGGACATTCAACGAACAGGATTTAAAGTATTTTGTAGGAGCATTGGAAAACATCTATAAAAACCACGGAGGACTCGATAAGCTTTTCTCTTCAGACAAGATCAGCCTACAAGAACGCATTCACCAATTCAAAAACACTTTTTTTGAACTCGATCACCCCCCCAGAACGCGAAAACACGTGTCTGACCCTTTAAAGGGATCCGCTGCAAAGAGAATCAATATGTTTTTGAGATGGATGGTTAGATCTGGTGAAAAAGGAGTTGATTTCGGAATTTGGAAAAATATATCCAGTTCCGAATTATCTATTCCCTTGGACGTACACACTGGAAATGTAGCCCGAAAACTGGGACTTCTAAAAAGGAAACAAAACGATGCTAAGACCCTATTAGAATTGGATACTAAACTCAGAAAATTTGATCCAAATGACCCAGTAAAATACGACTTTGCACTCTTTGGATTGGGGGCATTTGAAAAATTCTAAAATATTATAATTACTGTATCAGAGGTTTTTTACGCTTGATTTTATACTTTTGTAGAACAGCGATGTCTTAATGAAGATACTTCTAAAAAATGCTACAATACTAAATTACCAAAGCCCCTACAATTCCACCAATCAAGACATTCTCATTTCTCAGGGCCTTATCTCCAAAATAGCGGAGAATATCGAAGCAGACAAAGAAACCGAAGTATATACCTTTGAAAATCTACATGTTTCCTGTGGGTGGTTTGACAGTGGTGTATCATTTGGAGAGCCCGGTTTCGAAGAAAGAGAAACACTTTCCAACGGTCTGGAGGTCGCGGCAAGATCTGGTTTTACTAAAATATTGCTGAATTCCAATACGGATCCCATTCCAGATTCTAAATCCATTATTGGGCATTTGATCAAAATGAGCAGGGGATTGACCACAACATTATATCCCATAGGAGCACTAACGGTTGAATCCAAAGGAAATCAAATGGCCTCACTCTACGATATGATCAGTGGGGGAGCGATTGCTTTTGGTGACTTCAAGCGCCCTATTCAAAAAGCCAACTTACTCAAAATAGCACTGCAATACTGTCAAAGTTTTGAAGGAATGGTCATCTCACACCCTATTAACAATGAGTTGGCCGGCAAAGGGGTCATGCATGAGGGCATCACCAGCACCCGAATTGGTTTGAAAGGTATTCCCTCTATGGCCGAATCGGTTCAGATTGCTAGAGATCTTGAAATTTTAAAATATTCTGGAGGTAAACTCCATATACCCAACATCAGTACTGAAGCAGGCTTAGATTTGATCAGAAAAGCAAAAAAGCAAGGACTCAAAGTCAGTTGTAGTGTTGGGCTGCCACATTTGATTTTTGATGATACTAAATTGGAAAGTTTTGATCCAAATTTCAAAGTATTCCCTCCCATTCGATCCAAAGCAGACCAACAGGCTCTGCGGTCAGGATTATTGGAAGGCACTATTGACATGATCAGTAGTATGCACGAACCCATGAATATTGAATTCAAAAAATTGGAGTTTGAAAACGCAGCAGCCGGGAGTCTGGGACTGGAAAGTTGCTTTGGTATTCTCAATAAAGTTTTTCCACTGGACAAGGTCTTGAGTTTTCTAACCCGTGGAGTGAAGTGTTTTAGTATTCCTTCTCCTACCATTGCCATTGGAGCAACTGCAGATTTAACACTTTTTAATCCCGAAATATCCTATCGTTACAGTGTTGATGATTTAAAATCGACCTCAAAGAACAGTCCTTACCTCGGATTAGAATTACAAGGGAAAGTTTTGGGCAGTTTTAACAATGGAATCCTTACACTTAACGACTAAGGGTTATGCTGTCCTATAAAATTAGAAAAGCAACCACTGCTAAGCTTTCTCACCCCTGTATCGTCCTTTTACACGGCTATGGAAGCAATGCCGAAGATCTTTTCTCTTTTGCCAACTATTTACCGCAACAACTTACTGTTATTTCTCTCGAAGCTCCCTTAAATACTCCATTTGGAGGAAAAGCTTGGTACTCGATTCATTTCGATGCGGCACAAGACAAATGGTCTGACATTGAGGAGGCAAAAAAGTCCTTAGAGGCCATCACTCAGCAATTGGAATATTTTATTGAAGAATATGATTTAAACCCCAAAGACATTAGTCTAATGGGCTTTAGCCAAGGAGCCATATTGAGTTGGTCACTTTTGTTGGATCATCCCAAGCGATTCAGAAGAGCAATTTGTATGAGTGGTTACATTAACACCCAACTTTTGGAAAAACCTTTAGATGAATATCAAAATGTCTTGGCCTACGCCTCACATGGCACCAATGACCCAACTGTTCCATACCAATGGGCAGAATCAGGTATTACTAAACTGAAGATAAACAACCCAGAAATAGTGTTCAACACCTATCCCGATGGGCACAATGTATCCCCAGAAAACTTTAAAGATTTACTGGAATGGATATCAAAAACTAATCTGGATTAGGGTATAGAAAATGTTCTTTTAATTCAAATGTGAGGCCTCCGTTTTTGTCAATTTGATAAGTTAAAAATATTTCTCCCCAATGGGTTCCATCAGAAAAATCTGCTATGATCCATCGATGATTGAGAATTTTTACTTTGTTAATCAAAAAAGTACGATCCATTGCAGCATAGGGGATTAAATCGTTCTTTTCTCTTAATAAATTTGTTTCATAAAGCTGATCCTTGACATAGCTGGATATGTTTTCAAGACTTAAGTTTTCAAAATACCGCAAGGCATACTCATTGCCTTCCAATTCAAAATCGTTTTGTTCGTCGATGCGATCCTGAAGTTGAAAAATTGAATCCTTTAGATTTTCATTTCTAACTTTGGTTTCGCTCCATTTAGCCTGTAAGTCATCAAATATCTTTTTGGAGTTAACCAATTGAAAAATGAGGATCAAAGCAGTAAATACAAACAGATAGAGAATAATATTTTTTTTCATTGATGTCAATTTGAGTGAATTTCAAGCTTATCGTAGGCCAAATATACGTTATCAGGGAGTTGTTTAGAGCATTCGTCATGAAAACCCAGTAAATGGCTAATATGGGTAAAATATGCCCGTTTGGGTTTGAGAAGAGCGACCATTTCTAGTGCCTCCTCCAAATTTAAATGGGTGGGGTGAGGTTCTATTCTGAGTGCATTCAATACCAAAACATCACAATCTTTTAATTTTTTCAATTGATCATTATCAATTGATTTAACATCTGTCAAATAGGCAAAATCATCTATCCTAAAACCCATGACAGGAAGTTGATTGTGCATTACCTCAATGGGAATCACTTTCTTTCCCTCTAGGGCAAAGACAGTATTTTTTTGAATGGTGTGAATGTCCACAGCTGGGGTACCGGGATATTTATTATCCGTTTGAAAAATATACGAAAAACGACGTGAAAGATTGTTCACCACCCTATCGGTAGCGTAGAGGGGTATATTGCCCTGTTTAAAAAAAAAAGGTCTTATATCGTCGATACCAGAGGTGTGATCTGCGTGTTCATGGGTAAACAATATACCATCCAAATGCTTGCAACCTACCCTCAGCATCTGTTGGCGAAAATCGGGACCACAATCGATTACATAGTTTTTGTTTGCCCATTGGATCAAAACGGAGGATCTCAATCTCTTGTCCTTTGGATTATCACTCAAACAAACCGGATGTTGACTTCCTATTACGGGAATTCCTTGGGAAGTACCTGTGCCGAGAAATGTTATTTTGATCATATGTCGAATTCAAAAGTAAATATTTAGGGAGATATAAAACAAACTTTGTAATTTTATATCATAAACTATAATATGCCAATTATTCTTCCAGGAGATAAAGAGTTTGAGAAGCGACCTTCCATCGAACGAAAAGCTTTAAAAATAAATTTGAATGACCGTATTTACGGAACTTTCGCTGAAATTGGTGCGGGTCAGGAGGTAGCTCGTCATTTTTTCAGGGTCGGAGGTGCTTCTGGGACAATTGCCAAAACGATCAGTGCCTACGACAAAAATTTTAGTGATACCATTTACGGTGAAGAAGATGACGGGAGATATGTTACCGAAACTCGACTCCATAAAATGCTGGAAAGGGAAATCATGCTTCTTGAAACTAGAATTCCAAGAGCCAATCATCCCGATAAAATGTTTTTTGCTTTCGCCAACACCGTTGCGACTATAGATTTTGCCAAAAAATACAAAGGGCATGGATGGATGGGTATTCGCTATCAAATTGCTCCAGAGCAGCCTTTTAATGAAATTTTAATTCACCTTCGATTTCACCAAACCGAGGCCAGACTCCAACAGGAGGCCGTCGGGATTATGGGTGTCAATTTGATCTATGGTGCTTTTTACAATCACGATGAACCCGAAAAAATCATCAAACACCTCTATGACCACATTGACAAAACAGCCATCGAGATTGATACCATCAATTTTTCAGGCCCTGTTTTTGAAGGAGTCGACAACCGTATTTTAAGTCTGTTTCTCCTCAAAAATGACATGACCGATGCTGTAATGTTCAATCCTAAGGGAAACAACATACTTCCTGCGCGGGTACTTTACAAAAAAAACATCTTGGTACTGAGGGGAAGTTTTAGACCTGTTACCAAAGTCAATATTGACATGTTTAAAAAATCTTATGACATATTCATAAAGGAACAGAATGTTGACGAAAACAAAACCGAGGTGATTTTTGAAATTACCCTTTCCAATCTCACCTCGCAGGGTGAGATCGATGAATCTGACTTTATGGATCGAGCCAAGCTATTGTGTTCCTTGGGACATACAGTAATGATTTCAGATTTTAAAGAATACTACAAAATGGTGGACTACCTCTCAGAATACACCAAAGAGCAAATAGGTTTGACTATGGGGGTCAGTAACTTTGTTGAAATTTTCGATGAACAATACTACAAAGATGTAAAAGGGGGGATATTAGAGGCTTTTGGGAAAATGTTCCACAACAACCTCAAGGTTTATCTTTATCCGATGAAACATGCCGAATCTGGTGAAATCATTAACTCTAATAACCTCAAGCTACACCCCCGTATGAAGGATTTTTACAAATTCTTCAAGTACAATGGTAAGGTGGTTGATATTTTTGACTATGAAAGTGAATATCTCTCTATATTTTCAAGGGAAATACTCTCCGATATCAAATCAGATAAAGGCGACTGGAAAGACAAACTCCCTGAAGGAATTGCGGAGATGATTATGAAAAATAAAATGTTTGGCTTTAAAGGAAAAAAGGTGAAAGTCTAAATACTTTCCAATATTTGTGCTGCGTGATCTTTCGTTTTCACTTTACTGATTACCTTCTCAACAATCCCTTTCTCGTCAATCAAAAAAGTGGTTCTGTGAATCCCGTCATATTCTTTTCCCATGAACTTTTTAAGCCCCCAAACACCAAAGGCATTGATTACCGATTTGTCCTCATCTGCCAGTAAAGGAAAAGGCAATTCATACTTGTCCGCAAAATTTTTCTGCTTTTTTGGATTGTCAGCACTAACCCCAAACAATTGGAAGCCTTTGTCTTGTAGAACTTTATAATGATCTCTTAGGTTACAAGCCTCAGCCGTACATCCGGGTGTGTTGGCCTTTGGATAAAAAAATACGATGCTTTTTTTTCCTGCCATGTCAGTAGAGCTAACAATATTTTCATCTTGATCGACGGAAGTAAATGGAGGAATAGCGTCTCCGGGTTGTAGTGTATTCATATTAATTTTTTATTTTAATCGAAATAACGAAAAATCTAAATGACTAAAAAGGAAAAGGTTTTGTTTGTCTTGGAGGAGTTGGATAAATTATATCCAGAAATCCCCATCCCGCTTGACCATAAAGACCCCTATACCCTATTGATTGCAGTATTACTGTCTGCTCAAAGCACAGACGTTAGGGTCAACCAAATCACACCAATTTTATTTAACAAAGCAGATACTCCACAGCAAATGATCAAGCTGAGCGTTGATCAAATCAGAGACATCATCAAACCCGTAGGACTCTCTCCTATGAAATCTAAGGGCATTCATGGATTGTCCCACATACTGATAAATGAACACCAAGGTAAAGTTCCCAAAAGTTTTGAAGCTTTAGAAGCGCTACCTGCAGTAGGGCACAAAACGGCGAGTGTGGTAATGTCCCAGGCCTTTGGCGTTCCTGCTTTTCCCGTTGATACTCACATACACAGGTTGATGTATAGATGGGGCTTTTCCAACGGTAAAAATGTCGTTCAGACCGAACGTGATGCCAAACGTCTTTTTCCAAAAAACAAATGGAATGAATTACACCTTCAAATGATCTGGTATGGGAGAGAATACTGTCCAGCAAGAGGTTGGAATATCCATAAGGACATCATCACAACTGCTATTGGACGGAAATCCGTCATCAATAAGCAGATAAAAAAATAGAATCAGTTGTTTCTCACCGAATCTTCGACCAAGCTTTTATTTTGCTCGTAATACTTTGAAAAAGCCATTATACGTCGGATGACGATTGGTCTAGGTTCGTTTTCAGTATTTTTTTTCTTAGAGTAATGTTGTTGCATACATTGGCATTTACTCTAAAAACGAAAAAATAAACTAAAAATTGCCTAGTGGGTCAGAAGTATTTGATTGTCCTCAATCATCTTTCTGAGGTTGATGATGGCATATCTCATCCTGCCCAAAGCAGTATTGATACTTACACCCGTAATTTCCGCAATTTCTTTAAAACTCATATCTCTATAGAGCCTCATATTTAAAACCTCTTTTTGATCATCCGGAAGCTCAGTAATCAGGTTATGCAAGTCATTAACAACCTGATCTTTAATCAAATTATTTTCTGCATTTGGAGAATTGTCCGTAATGAATTGAAAAACATCGTAGTCATCACTGGCTTCAAATTTGGGCATACGATTGGATTTTCTGAAATGATCAATAACTAAATTATGGGAAATACGCATTACCCATGAAAGAAATTTACCTTCTTCATTATATACACCATTTTTGAGGGTTTTAATGACCTTAATAAAAGTTTCTTGGAAGATATCTTCTGCGATATCTCGATTGAGAACTTTGGAAAAGATAAAGTTATAAATCTTTGACTTGTGCTTGTAAATAAGAATCTCTAAAGATTTTTCATCCCCTGAAATATACTCACTTACCAAGTGGGCATCAGTTTGTTGAGAAAATTGGGTGGTTTGCATAAACTACTTTTTTTTGTCAGCAAAGCTGATTTAAACGAAACAATACGATTTAAAAGTAGTTTTGTGCTATAGGCAATAATTTTTTTAACAAATATAGTTATATTTTGAATAAAAATCAAATGATTCAACTTTCATCTATTTTTAATGCACTGGCATGAAGGTTTGCCAAGATTAGTTGTAATTTTGTCGTTAGATTTTTTCAATGGAGCATATTCTTGATTTAGACACCAAAAAATACATCATCATTAAGGGAGCTCAACTCCACAATCTTAAAAATGTTGATGCTGTATTCCCAAGAAATCAATTGACAGTAGTTACCGGTTTGTCTGGATCCGGAAAGTCTTCTTTGGTTTTTGATACTTTGTATGCTGAGGGTCAACGTCGTTATGTAGAAAGTCTTTCCTCCTATGCCAGGCAGTTTATGGGGAAACTCAACAAACCAAAGGTAGATGAAATCAAAGGCATTGCTCCTGCCATTGCTGTTGAACAAAAAATTTCTTCCTCCAATCCTCGCTCAACGGTTGGCACCAAAACAGAAATTTATGATTATTTGAGATTGCTCTTTGCCAGAATAGGAAGAACCTTCTCTCCTATTTCGGGTAAACAAGTCAAAAGCGATAGCGTAAAAGACGTGTTAGAATGCCTCAAAAACGACTATTCAGATGGAGACAAACTCCTCCTACTCGCTCCCATTGATCACAGCTCAGAAAACAAAGACGATCGCCTTGGTATTCTAAAACAACAGGGGTTTGCAAGAATATTCATCAATGGGGAAGTACTTCGCATAGAGGAGTTAACTCAAGCACCTAAAGAAAAATATGATCTCGTTGTGGATCGTATCATTGTTCGCCATGAAGAAGATTTCTATCAGCGGGTAGCCGATGCCATAGAAATTGCATTTTATGAAGGCAAAGGAAGCTGCTCTCTTTGGTCATTAAACCAGAAAAAAAGGGTTGCTTTTTCCAATCGATTTGAATTGGATGGGATTTCTTTTGTTACTCCAAATATTCACTTTTTTAGTTTTAATAATCCTTTTGGGGCTTGTAAGAAATGTGAGGGATTTGGAGATATCATTGGAATCGACAAAGAATTGGTGATTCCCGATACCAGTCGTTCTATTTTCGAAGATGCCATTGCTCCTTGGCGAGGAGCTGGAATGCGGAAGTTTCAAAATCAGCTCATTGAAAATGCCTATAAATTCGATTTCCCCATACACAAACCCTACTACCAACTCAGTGAAAGTGACGTCACTACCCTTTGGGAAGGGAATTCCTACTTTACGGGAATCCATAAGTTTTTTAAAAAAATAGAGGCCAAAAACTACAAAATACAAAACCGTGTACTGCTATCCCGCTACAGGGGGAAAACTTCCTGCCATGAGTGCAATGGCTCGCGACTGAGAAAAGACACCGACAATGTTAAAGTCGGGGGTGAAACTTTGTCCAAACTCCTTCATCTGCCCATGGACGAATTGGGTGTGTTTTTTGACCAGCTCCAATTGGAGGTTTATGACAAAAGCGTATCGGAACGGATACTAAAGGAGATAAAATCAAGAATTCAATTCATCAAAGACGTGGGTTTAGGATACCTCAATCTGAATAGAAAAGCCAATACGCTATCTGGAGGAGAATCCCAACGCATCAATTTGGCGACCTCTCTAGGCAGTGCCCTAGTAGGGTCGATGTATATACTGGATGAACCCTCCATTGGACTCCATCCTCGAGACAATGAGCGTTTGATTATGGTCTTAAAAAAGCTTAGAGATATTGGTAATACTGTAATTGTCGTAGAGCACGATGAGGAAATCATGAATGCCGCCGATAAGATTATTGACATGGGGCCTGAGGCAGGCAGTTATGGAGGTGAAATAGTCGCAGAGGGAAATATGGAGGACATTTGGCAATCAGAAAGTCTAACCGCAAAATACCTTCGCAACGAAATGTTCATTCAGATCCCTTTCAGACGTAGAAAAAGTCGCCAAAAGATATCATTGAACGGGAGTAGAGAAAATAACCTGAAAAACATTGATGTAAGCTTTCCTTTGGGCTGTATGACAGTCGTAACTGGGGTTTCCGGAAGTGGAAAGTCAACTTTAGTAAAAAAAATACTCTATCCTGCTCTCCAGCGGGAGAAGGGGGTTTTCAATAACAAACCAGGACAATTCGATAACATCAAAGCCCCTTTTGAGAAAATAAACAGCATAGAATTTGTAGATCAAAACCCCATTGGAAGATCATCCCGATCCAATCCCGTAACCTACATCAAAGCCTATGACGAAATCAGAAATTTATTTGCAAAACAAACTTTGGCTAAAAACCGTGGATATCAAGCCAAACATTTTTCCTTTAATGTCGATGGTGGACGCTGTGATCACTGTAAAGGGGATGGGAATACTACCATCGAAATGCAATTCATGGCCGATGTTGTCTTACAATGTGAGCACTGCAAGGGAAAACGATTTAAAAGGGAAGTTTTGGAAGTCGAGTTTAAGGGCTTATCCTTAGATCAATTACTTGAAATGAGTGTGGACGACGCCATTGACTTCTTTGAAAAAGAAAATCAAACCAAAATGGTTCAAAAACTCAAACCCCTTCAAGAAGTAGGTTTGGGATACGTAGCACTGGGACAACCCTCCACTACTCTCTCCGGAGGTGAGGCGCAGAGAATAAAGCTGGCCTCGTTTATTGGGAGAGGAACTACTCATGACAAGATTGTTTTTATTTTTGACGAACCCACTACTGGTCTTCATTTTCACGACATCAACAAACTGTTGCGTTCCTTCAATGCCCTAATCGATCAGGGTCATACGGTTATTGTCGTAGAACACAATTTGGATTTGATCAAATGTGCTGATCACCTCATTGATCTCGGTCCTGAAGGTGGAAAAAATGGAGGATCACTACTAGCCATGGGAACCCCAGAGGAAGTGGCCAAAATCAAAGATTCTTATACAGGCCAATATCTTAAGGAAAAGCTTGGGAATTAACCTCTTTTGATAAAAGGTAAAATTTTACTAAAAAACTGTTGCAGATCTATCGTTAGTTTAAGTAAATAAGCCAATAGGGAGAAAGCCGCTGTAATGAGGACTGACCTTAATACCAAAGACACAAAAGGATCAAACTCAAATGAGATTTCAGAAATGGTTAGGTAGAGTATAAGAATGATTCCCAAAGTAAGAAAGGTTTTTTTGCTGTAAGGATTGATTTTAAATCTAAGCTGCACCAATAAGATTTTTAAAAAATTAATCAATACAATAACCATTAGAGTCGCATAAGCCGCGCCAATAATGCCATACCACTGGATAAGGTAAAGATTGAGTACAACCGCCAATACAGCAGAGGTAGTTGAAAACCAAAACACATAAGCATAGTATTTTGAATTGGTAATGATGTTGTTCAAACAACCCAAAGACATGGTAAACAATTTGCCTATGGACACGATGAACACCACTTCCAGTGCCACGGTATAATCTCCCAAATTGACCCAAGCGTAAAAGTCATTCAAATTTAAATTAATCAGTAAAAAAAGTAATCCTGAAATCAACAATAAGTTGTTTGCACTTTTTTTCAGCAATTTGAGTAAGGTTGGATCATCCTCATCATTCAGGGCTTTGGCCACAAGCGGGCTAATGATTTGAAACATGGCCCTGCCTGGGAACTCAATGACTGCAGCAATGAAGATAGCTACACTATAATAAGCCACATTCTCAACGGTTAATATGTTGGAAATCATTGACTTGTCAATATCCAAAATCAAGCTTGCGGCTGTACCTGACATAAAAATCAACAGGCTGTATCGTAAAATAGATTTAAACTGAAGCGGAAGAGCAAAAGAAAATTTAGGGGTGTATTTGATTAAACTGTAAACCACTACTAAAAGTAATCTGAGATAATAACCCAAGATCAAAGCCATGATAAATCCATCAAGGTCTAATCCTCCAAAAGCATAGATCAGCAGTAAAGTGAAAATCAAAGCCCTCGGAAAGAACTCTTTTAAAAAATTTCCAAAAACAGAATACAATTGAATCCTAAGCCAATTGTAAAAAACTTCAAATAATGCTGTAGAAAAGGCAACGGCCAAAATCAAATAGGCATACTTACCCATCTCTTCATTTTCGGTGGCGATGAAATCAGTGATTTGATGATGGAAAAAAAAAGTAATTATCAAAAGGATGATAAAAACGATAAGTGGGAATAAAAGAGAGAAACTCAATAGCTTGTCTTTTTCCTCCTTGGTCTCACAACTACTGAAGAATTTGATGACAGCATGTTGAACTCCAAAAGAAATAAACGGCTGAACCAAATTTGACAAAGCCAACAATGCCACTACCAACCCCTGAAGTGAACTTCCCATGTAAGTGGGATATAGATAGACTGTATTGAATGCACCAATAAGAAAGGCCAGTGCAATGCTGACGCTATTATAAAACGATTGTTTTGCAATAATTCCCATGGTTGTGGAAGTTAGTTAGATTTTTCTTTAAATCTCTGGTATCCAAAAAAGGACACTATGGAAATTAACACCAATAAAGTAAAGAGTCGGATCGTTCCAGCCAATCGAACTACTGGAGGATCAAAAGTAAATTCGATGAAGTGTTTTCCTGAGGGAACCCTTAGGCCTCTCAATACATAGTTGATTGGAAAAACACTTGCCTCTTGATTGTCAATGCTAACGCTCCATCCATGGGGATAATACATTTCTGAGAAGACCAACAACTGCTCCTCTCTGGCTTCATATTCGTATTTTAGCTTGGTGGGATGATTGTTAATCATTTCAATTTTATCCAACTGTCGGGCATCATATTTGACGGGCATATCGGCAGGAAACTCTGATTTCAAGACAACCGCTTGTTTGGAAAAATCAATGCGCTTCATAGACTCAAGTACCCCATCGGCGGTGTCTGAAATCAAAATTGAATCGATCGCCCAAGCGACTCCCAAAACGTTAGGATTTTTGATCAGGTTTTGTTCGTTATCCTGCTGAATCAAAAGATATTTTACGTTGAGCATATCCATCACTCCTGCAATTTGGTGGGTGCTGAAAAAGTCGTACAACTCTTCGAATCGCCTTGGTTTGGCACCGTGGTATCCTCCAATTGCATTGTGAAAGAAGGAGGTTCTGGCTCCAGAGAGTTTTAATCCCGGTTCATAAACCCTAAATCGACTCGTATCGGCTTTAATCTCTTGGTCTCCTTTTTGGGCGGTAAACAGATTTTTCATTTGTCTGGGACGTACAAACATATCTCGATCAATATAACGTTGAGATACACCTATCAAATCACTGAGCATCAGTCCAATCAAAACAATCAAAGACAGGTTTTTGGAAACCTTTCCTTTGCTGAAATAGAAAATCAACGAAAATATCACCACACAATAAACAATAGCCCTGATCAAATCGTAATCGAAAATTGATTTGCGGGCAGTAATGATTTGATCCATCAGAACTGACCCGTAGGCCTCTCTGAGGTAGGCATCCATTGCACCAGAAAAATCAAAGACACCTTTGGAGAGCAACAATATCAATAGGATAAACACAAAACCAATGGCTGGTTTTAATAGTTTTTTAAAATCTGTTTCTTCTGGTTTTTGAAACAAACGATACAAGCCCAAACAAGCTAAAACAGGGAAACAAAACTCCAATATCACCTGAATAGAACTCACGGCTCTAAATTTGTTATAAAATGGAAAATAATCGATAAAAAATTCCGTCAGTAAGGGAAGGTTTTTTCCCCATGAAAGCAATAGTGAAAGAATGATTCCTGCCAGCAGTCCATTCCGCAATCGGCCTTTGACAATAAACAAAGCCAAAAAAGCCATAAATATTACAGTGACCCCCACATAGGCGGGGGCTTCGAGTATCGGCTGACTTCCCCAGTAAGTGGGAACATTTGAAACAAAACTTTTGGCTTGAGATCGACCCAATCCGTTCTGGATCAAAAATTCATAGAGTTCGGAATTTTCTCCCAAATTTTCTGAGGAACCTCCCCCCTGGATTCTGGGTGCCAACAGGTTAAAACTCTCAAAAATCCCATAACTGAATTGAGTGATGTAGTCTGTACTGAGTCCTCCCGTTTTTTCTTTAACGCTTCCATCGGGATTTTGAGTCAACTCTGTTTTTCCACGGGTACTGAATTGGGTATACTCTGCTGTCGCCATGAGTGGTGGAGCATTAAGCCCCAAGGCCAATACCCCAGCCAATACAAGGAGTAGGGACTGACGTAAAAAATTGGGGTGGGTTTTGGTTTTCAGAGAATGGATTCCATAAACAATTCCAATGACGAGCATCAAAAGAAGCATATAATAGGTCATTTGGTAATGATTGGCCCGAATCTGCATAGAAAGGGCGAAAACTGTTAGGAGAAAACCCCTACTGCGTTGATCGTGAAGGATCATATACATTCCTCCAATAACCAATGGCATATAGGCCAGTGCCTGAGCTTTAGTATTGTGACCAACCTGTAAGATAATCAACAAATAGGTAGATAGACCGTATGCAAAAGCACCAAAAACAGCAATGGGGATGGGCATTTTAATGATCAATAAAAAAAGGTAGGCGCTTAGAAGATAGAGAAACAAAATCTCAGCAGGTTGCGGGATCAACTGAAAAAGTTTGTGGATAGGGGTCAAAAAATCATAAGGGTATCGGGCACCCAACTGATAAGTAGGCATCCCACCAAAAGCATTGTCAATCCAATAAATTTCTTCATCACTATTTTCTCTATACTCCTGAATCTGTCTTGACATTCCAGTGTATTGTCTGATATCGGATTGAATTAATTTTTTACCCGACAAAACAGGATGAAAAAACAAAACAGAAAATATACCAAAACCACTTATAAGCATAAGGTGCTTTAGGTTTTGTTTGTTGAAAAACTGCTCAATCAATTTCTTCATAGTCTATGTATTCTCCCATTTCTTTTTTAGATTTTTTGGTCTCTTTATTGGGAGTAGAAGAGGATGAATCAGCGTCAAAATGCTGCATTTTTTTGGAGAGTCTATGTATTAAATATTTCACAATAAATGGAGAGATAAATCTCAAGAGATAGACGATTCCCGTCAAAATCAAAAAAAACTTAAGCAGTCCGACCACAACAATTAGATTAAGTACAGTTCAAAAGTAATTAAAACTTATGACTAATTTGAGGTTTTTGGAGGGGGGTAAGTCTTTAAAATAAAATATGATTTATCTTGCAAAAAAAAATAAATGCTTAGGGGCTTAGGACTCTTTTTTCTTTTTTTACCAAGTGTGATTCATGCACAGTATACTGACCAAATCAATTCCAACCGACCTGGCGCCTCTATTGGTGCCTTTGCTGTAGGAAAAGGAATTGTTCAGTTTGAGGGTGGTTTTGAATACAGAAAATTCAAGCATCAAGCTTACAACAATTCTACTCTTGAAGGATCTATCGCCTTCCTCTCTGTACGATGGGGATTTTTATCAGAACGATTGGAACTTACCTATCAAGGGGCTTTTATGTTTGACAAATTGACCAATAAAATATCAAGTCAAGACTTTGTCTTTAAAAGAAAAGGGTTTCTTCAGAATTTTTTGGGAATCAAATATTTGATATACGATCCCTTTAAAAAGGAAGAGAAAATAAACATGTACAGTTGGAAAGCCAACAATGGATTTAAAATAAAACACTTGATACCAGCAGTGTCACTTACCGCTGGAGCAAATTTTATTTTTGATCAAAATCACCCCTACCCTTATGGTGATGTTTTCGACTTGTTCTATCGGCCTATTTTCTATCAAAATTTGGGAATACCCACCGAAAAAGAACCCTTTTTGTCTCTTAGAGGAGTTTTGGCCACTCAATCCCATTTTTTAGACCGTTGGGTCTTTGTAACCAACTTTATTTACGACCGTTATTTGACCGAACAAGCCGCTAGAAGCTATATCCTTACCCTTACCCATACCTTTCACCCCTTGTGGTCGGTATACCTAGAAAACGAGGGAATAAATAGCGAACGATACAAGGATATCATTTTTAGAACTGGAGCTGCCTATCTTTTTTCAAACAATATACAGATAGAGAGTTCAATAGGGGTTAACACCAACACCAAACCCAGTTCACTATTCGTTAATTTAGGAGTTTCCTATCGATTGAACTTCCACAAAGATTTTAAAAGTGCGGCTGAAATCGAGTATGAAGAATCTATGAAGGAAGAAAAACAATTGAAAAAAACGATGAAGAAAAACAATAAAGCAGAAAAGAAAAGAGCTCGTAAGGCCAAAAGGAATTGACTTATGAATAATCATATGATTGATGTTGTTGAAATAAGCACCAGAAATGACCTCAAAAGGTTTGTGGATTTCTCCTTTAAACTCTATGGCCAAAATCCGAATTGGACGCCCCCCATTATCAAAGAAGAAATTAACACTTTGGATCAAACCAAAAATCCCGTTTTTAAAAATGCTAAAGCTCATTATTTTTTGGCCTTTAAAGATGAGGTGATCGTTGGTAGAATTGCAGTGATGATCAACTGGATCGAAGTCAAAAAACTTAAAAAGAAAAAAGTTCGTTTTGGATGGTTTGATGTTATAGATGACATCAATGTAACCAAAGCCCTGATGGACAAGGTACACGCCATAGGTCTTGAAAATGGAATGGAATTCCTTGAAGGTCCTGTAGGATTTTCCAATATGGATAAAGCGGGAATGCTGGTCAAAGGCTTTGAGGAAAGCAATACCATGATTACTTGGTACAATGCCCCTTATTACTACGAGCATTTCAAAAAATTGGGTTATAAAGATCTTGCCGTTTGGGTGGAATATGAAATTACTTTAAAGTCTTTCGAGGAATCACCAGAAAAAATCAAAAAATTTTCAGAATTGATGCTCCAACGCTACAAATTGAAAATTTTGGATTTTAAATCTAAAAAGCAGATCATTCCTTATGTAGAAAAAATGTTTGTTTTGCTGGAGGAAACCTATGGCAAACTCCAAACATTTGTACCCATACAGAAGGAACAAATAAAGCAGTACAAAGAAAAATATTTTCGTTATATCCATCCTGAATTTATTAAATGTATTACCGGTAAGGACGATGAGTTGATCGCTTTTTGCATCACCATGCCTTCTTTTACAAAGGCTTTGAAAAAGGCCAATGGCAAGATGTTTCCATTTGGATTTTTACACCTCTTAAAAGCCTTATATTTTAATTCTAGAGCCTCTTTTTATCTTATCGGGGTACATCCGAAATTTCAAAACAAAGGGGTAACGGCCATTATCTTCAATGAAATGCAGAAGAGCTTTAACAAGCATGGGTATCATATAGTGGAAACCAATCCTGAACTAGATGAAAACAGTTCAATCCAGAATTTGTGGAAAAATTATGAGCACCGTCAACACAAAAAGAGGCTAACCGTAACTCAAAAATTAAAAAAGGGAGCCTAGACATAACGTCATAAACTCCCATAATTGTTTAATTGGTTTATTATTTCGGAAAACAATATACAAAATTTTTAAAAAATGATCAATCAAGGAACCATCATTGCCAAAGCCTCAGGCGCGGGTAGCTCAGCCATCAGTTTGTTCAGACTCTCTGGCAGTAACTCCATCGAGATGGTATCTGACTGCTTTCAGCCAAAATCTCAAAAAAAACTTCTGGATCAAAAAAGCCACACTGTACATTTGGGCACATTGAAACACAATGGAGATGCTTTGGACGAAGTATTGGTTAGTATTTTTAAAGCTCCACATTCCTATACAGGAGAAAATATCGTTGAAATCTCCTGCCATGGATCTAATTATATTCAAGAAGAGATATTACGACTCTTTATTTCCAAAGGAGCCCAACCGGCAAAACCAGGAGAATTTACGCTAAGAGCTTTTTTAAATAAAAAAATGGATTTGAGTCAAGCCGAAGCAGTAGCTGATTTGATTGTTTCGGAATCCAAAGCTGCACATGAGGTAGCCATGAATCAAATGAGAGGAGGATATACCGCTGAGATTGCACAATTACGTCAAAAACTATTGGATTTTGCTTCCTTGATTACGCTGGAATTGGATTTTGCAGAAGAGGATGTAGCCTTTGCAGATCGAACTGCCTTGACTGAACTACTCTTAGCAATGCAATCAAAGATTAAATCATTGTTAGATTCATTCCAATACGGTAGTGTGATCAAAAAAGGAGTCCCAGTCGCCATAGTGGGTAAACCCAATGCTGGAAAGTCCTCTCTTCTCAATGCGCTCTTGAACGAGGACCGTGCTATCGTCTCTGCGATTCCAGGAACTACAAGAGATACCATAGAAGACACCCTGACCATTTCTGGTGTTGAGTTCAGATTTATTGACACCGCTGGTTTGCGAGAAACCGATGACCAAATCGAAGCCGTTGGGGTGGCCAAAGCCAAAGAGAAGGTGAATTTGGCAAAAGTAATGATCTATCTCTTTGATGCCAATGACACCTCACTTGAGGAAATTAATACCGCACTTAACGAATTTAAAAGGGAAGGCCTAATCATTTTGTTGGTTGAAAATAAAATTGACTTGATTGAAGAGCAAGGAAAATCATCGCTAATGAATGCATTAAAGAGAGAATCTGACCATTTTCCCAACCTCGCACTTTCTAGTATCTCTACTTTTGATCGCGACACCATTGAACAACTCAAAAAAACACTTTACAATCAGATCGAGAAGATCGCTATTCAAGGAGATATTGTCGTTTCCAATGCCAGACATTATGAAGCCCTACAAAATGCACTCCAAGCCATCCTTAACATAAAAAAAGGACTGAAAGATGAATTGAGCGGTGACTTACTTAGTGTTGACATCAATGAAGCTCTGAATTATTTGGGAGAGATTTCAGGTGAAATTACCAATGATGAACTATTGGGGAATATCTTTAGTAAATTCTGTATTGG
>DGPN01000047.1:0-95983 GCA_002390455.1 Flavobacteriaceae bacterium UBA4439
CGTAATCTTGTCATTAAATTTCATATTCGTGTTTTAGAATTAATAAATAAATCGTGGTACGCGTCAATGTACCGTTCCTGACGGGTCAGCTGTTTGCTGATGTATTGTAATGTTTGTTTTTTGCCTCGTATTGGTTCGATGTTTCCAATGCTATTTTCTCTGATGTTTACAGCAGATGCAATCCTTTTTTTGAGATTTGTATCTTCAATAGATGCTATTGCTAAATGCATATGATTCATTTTTTCTGCATCACGCTCAACCGAAACATAAACTGCTTTCACATTTCTACGGTTTGCAATTTTTTGACCCCACTTAGCTGCTACCGATGAGGTAATGTATCTGTAGGTGCGAATGAATGTGGTATAATTCCAATCAAACATTCCTGCTATTGCATTTGAGTACTCTATTACATTATTATATTTCATATTGTTGTAGCGTAAACGACAGCTCAACCTCTGTCAAGCCCAGTTTTTATTGGGTTTCATGAATCCTGTACTTACTTATCGCTTTCGGTACATTGAAGCCCTATACTATATAAACAATTGAGGAGGTACAATTCGGTCAGATTTTAACATCTTTTTTCCCATCTGTTCTGATGAAATAGAAAACCCAACCCTTTTTTTGGGTTTAGTTTGGGTTATTAGACATGTGTAACATATGTTCGACATATCTTTTCTATGATGCAAAATACTGAAAGAGAAAAGTGAGGAATTTGTAAAAAAGTTCAGTAAAAGTTCAGTAAGGGAAACAAAAAAAGGCTCACAATCTCTGTGAACCCTTGTGGGTGTTGAGGGATTCGAACCCCCGACTTCTACCCTGTCAAGGTAGCGCTCTAAACCAACTGAGCTAAACACCCTATGGGGCGTAAAATTAAGCAATCAATAAAGAGTACCAAAATAAATAGCTTTACTTGTTTGTATAAAGTTTGACCATTTTAGCAAATGTGAATTATTCCCCAATATCAATGAAAGGTTAGATAATTCTTATCAAATTGAGTGAAAATGATTTTTTTGTGATATTAAATTTATATAAATAAGCAATTCTTTGCGAATTTATCAATTTCGATCTTTGTGATTAAAGATTTGAAAAAATCCAGACAAATATTTTATGTAAGTCATAAAAACAATTCTGTGAAGTAATTTTGTGTAGGCTGGTTAAAAAAAGCATTATACTTTTACACCATAATTAAGTTATTCTTTTACACAAGATTTCATACTTAGTTTAGTTAATTTAATTGTTTGGTTTTTTTATTATTTCGTGAATTGGGCGGGTTTCTTCAATCCGCCCAATTTTTTTATTCATTTACAGACTAATAATTACCTTTAATGTTCAACCAACAAGAAAATGAGGAATAAAATTTTAATTCTAACTGTATTTTTCTCTCTATTCCTTTTGATCTATGTCATTCGAACAGATGATATTATCAAAGATGCAGATGCTTGTCTGTGTACTGAAATTCTTAGTAATGATAGTTTTCTTGACAATAAAAATAAAATGCCATCAGTAAAAAATTGTATTGACACATTCGAAGATTTTGAAAATGCTCACCTCAAGTGCATAAAATCTTTTAAATTCGATCACCCTCAAATAAAAAAGGATTCTTTAAAATCGATATGAATTAGTTATTTGGTTTTTATATTTTAGAGCATTAGAGACCCAAAAATCGATTGTTGAACCAATAAGATTAAAATCATTCCAAACCACACAGGTGTAATGATTGTTTTGATCATCAAAGGTTATGAGATTCTAAATCATTTAAAAATAAATCCATGAAAGAAAAAATAAAAAAATTTAGATTTTTACTACTATTGATTCCCTTGGGAATAGTCATACGATTTGTCGATCAGAAAGTAACTCAAGACGGTTTTTTATCTACCAATACCATTTCAGATCATTACCTTTTTATTACGGGCTTGGTGGTCATCGTAATTGGATTATTGGCCGCCATCCTTTATTATGATAAACAATCCAATTCTTAAACAACAATAATGCAACATTTCAATACCGATGACATTCATGGATTCTCAAAACTATACCGTCTCAACCTGATCAACAGCATTACGGGCTACAAGTCCGCCAATATGATCGGTACAAAATCCGACTCTGGCGACGAAAATGTTGCCATCTTCAGCTCCATCACCCACTTGGGTAGCAATCCTGCATTGCTACACTTTACTTTGCGTCCCAATACTGTTCCTCGAGACACATACAAAAACATCAAAGAAAACAAAGTCTTTACCGTAAACCACGTCTCTTTGGGTCAAATTGAACAAGCCCATCACACCAGTGCTAAATACGATGAAAATATTTCGGAATTTGATCAAACTCAATTGGAATCTGAGTATCGATTGGATTGGTATGCTCCATTTGTAAAAGGTTCTCCCGTTGGTTTGGGATGTAGGTATCTGAATGAATACGAAATCAAAGAAAACGGTTGTGTATTGATCATAGCTGCCATAGAACATGTTTTTGTTAAGGATCATCTTCTGCAAGAGGATGGTTGGGTCAAGTTAGAATCCGGAGAAGTTGTTGCCATCAACGGGCTTGATGGGTATGCCCTCCCTCAATTACAAAAAAGACTGGAATATGCTCGACCCAATAAAATCGTTAAAAAACCATAAAGTTTGCGATGGATTTTATCAATGATGACATCATGCAATATGCAGAAAGCCACTCCCAAGAGGAATCGGAGCTGCTGAAAGAACTCCAAAGAGAAACCCATCAAAAAGTATTGCAGCCAAGGATGATTAGTGGTCATTTACAAGGCCGTTTTTTGAGTATGATTTCCCAATTGATTCGCCCTGAAAAAATACTTGAGGTAGGAACTTATACCGGCTATGCTACTCTTTGTTTGGCCGAGGGTTTGAAAAAAAATGGAGCCATCCACACCATTGAAATCAACGAGGAATTGTTTGATTTTCAAAAAAAGTATTTTAATAAGAGTAATCACAAAAATCAAATCTTTAGTCACCAAGGCGACGCGAAAAAAATCATTCCAGAGCTTGATTTAAATTTTGATTTGGTCTTTATCGATGCCGACAAGTCCAACTACAGTCACTATTTTGATTTGATCCTACCCAAGTTAAATAAGGGAGGAGTCATTATTGCGGACAATGTACTCTGGAGTGGAAAAGTACTCCATAACGATATTCCCGAAAAGGACAGCGAAACTTTGGGGCTGAAAGATTTTAACGATAAAGTAAAAGCTGATAAAGCAATAGAAACTTTGTTACTCCCCATCAGAGACGGTCTGATGATATGTCGAAAAATCTAAAGGTCTCTTTTGATTGAATCGGTCAATTCATCAAAATCTTCCTTGACCTTATCTACTTGGTTTTTCAATTCTTTGCCCATCCCGCCCGCAGGATTTTTAGTGTGAACAGATTTTTGAATTTCCGATTTAATTTCGTTAGTAGCATTCCTTACCTGATTTACCCCTTTGGCGAGTGATTTGGCAATAGAAGGAATCTTGTCGGCCCCAAAGATAAGCAGCACGATAAAGAAAATAAATACGATCTCGGCACCGCTGATAAAAAGATACATGAACTATTTTTTTAACAAAGATATAAAATGGTGAACAACCTAGACCTTAAGAAAACTCAAAATGAAATGATGTTATAAATAAAAAGACTTTTAGTTTTTCATCTTGGCTTTAAATTGATCAAATTCTGAGATTTCCTCGGTTTTGGGCCAACTGTTGTTTGACAGGTCAATATCGGCCGTTTCTTGATCGGCATCTACCTCAATACCGATAATTTCTTTATCTGTAGCGACTACTTTTTTGATTTCATTGTCATTTTTTCGCCATACCTGCACTGGATACCTAACACGTTCTGAACTACCATCAGCATAGGTATAATCAACGATCAGCGGCATCACCAAACCTCCAGGTTTTTCGAATGTAATCTCATAAAAGTTTTTGGGAATTTTGATCACAGCATTCTTTTCACTGACGTTTTCCTCCATATGAGATTTTAGGGCCTGGGAATGATCTACAGGGCTTCCAGATCTGTACTCCGACTTGAAATCTTCGTTATCCTCTACCATTGTAAAAACCACAGGGGGTAAATCGGCCTGTGTCATACCATAATTTTTAAGCATTTCTAAAACCTCTTTACTGGGTTCATTGGAAACAAAAAACTGTTTGACCTCCTTGACTCCAATATCTACAAAGTCTGTAGTGTAAAACCAACCTCTCCAAAACCAATCTAAATCAACTGCAGAAGCGTCCTCCATGGTTCTGAAAAAATCTGCGGGTGTTGGGTGCTTGAACATCCACCTTTGGGAATACGTTTTAAAGGCATGATCGAATAAATCCCTCCCCATAACTGTTTCCCTCAAAATATTGAGGGCCGTAGCAGGTTTTCCATATGCATTGGGCCCCAACTGATAAACATTTTCGGGGTTGGACATGATGGGGGCGATAAAGCTCTGATCCCCTGACATATAATTTACAATTTTCATGGGTTCTCCCCTTCTGGAAGGATATTTATCCAAGCCCTCTATGGCAGTGGGATGGGTTTTACCAAACTCCTGCTCTGCGAGATACTGCATAAAAGTATCTAGCCCTTCGTCCATCCAACCCCATTGCCTTTCGTCAGAATTGACGATCATTGGAAAAAAATTATGTCCAATTTCGTGGATGATGACACTGATCATTCCGAATTTTACGGAATCTGAGTAGGATCCGTCCTCATCGGGTCGTCCGTAATTCCAACATATCATCGGATACTCCATTCCTTGGTTCTTAGCATGAACCGATACGGCCTTAGGATAGGGGTAATCAAAGGTGTGATGGGAATAGGTTTTTAGGGTTTGAACAACGGCTTTGGTGGAATACTCCTCCCAAAGGGGGTTTCCTTCTTTTGGATAGAGGGACACCGCCATGACATTCTTTCCTCCCAATTTTACAGCCATCATCTCCCAAATGAATTTTCGAGAACTTGCAAAACCAAAGTCCCTAACATTTTCGGCTTTGAATTCCCAGGTTTTTTTCTTTTTAGAAATACTTTTTTCTCTTTCTATGGCTTCCTCCTCCGTGACAATGATTACGGGTTTGTCGAAAGAAGTTTGTGCTTGTCGATACCTTTTGAGTTCCTCACGTGAGAGGACATCTTTTGGGTTTTGCAACTGACCGGTAGCCTCGACCACATGATCGGCTGGAACGGTCAATCTTACGGTATAATCCCCAAAATTGAGTGCAAACTCTCCATTGCCCCAAAACTGGTGATTCTGCCAACCCTCTACATCGTTGTAAACGGCCAATCTGGGAAAGAACTGTGCGATTACGTATGCGCGGTTACCATCCTTAGGAAAATACTCATATCCTGATCGGGCACGATTTTCGATATGATTGTTGACATTATACCACCATTTGATTGAAAATTTAAATTGATCTCCACTTTTCAGAGGCTGGGGTAAGTCCACTCGCATCATGGTCATATTGATGGTGTGTTTTAGAGGGATTCCATTTTCATCCTTAACCCAATCTATATTAAACCCACCATCAAAAGGTTCTTTAAAATATGAATTAACAAAGGTTTCGACGCGAAGAATGGGTTCGGCACCCTCACCGTTTTTTTCCAAAGCTGGTGCATCCTTTTTACGGATATTTTGATCCAATTGAACCCACAAATAGCTCAAGTCGTCTGGAGAATTGTTGGTGTAGGTAATTTCTTCCTCACCATATATTTTTTTGTTCTCGTCATCCAATTCTATGTCCATAACGTAGTCCACCTTTTGCTGGTAATAGTCTCTACCTGGTGCTCCAGAGGCTGTCCTGTAGCTATTGGGGGTGGCCAACTCATCTTTTAGTTGTTTGAACTTATTGTTATTGGAATGGCCAACAGTGGGCAGGGAGTCACTCTGGGCATGAGCATCCAAAGAAAACTGCAAAAACAAAAAAGAAAAGAGAAGAAGTTTTAGTTTGATGATTTTCATAAGATCGGTTTTTAAGTTGGGAATTTTATTGCAATTTATGATTTAATCTTTTAATTATTCAAATTCAAAAAGTCCTTTGGAATTTCGAAAACGGATTTGGAGGAAACCGCCAAAAAACTTTTTCGTTTGGAATCGAGTTTGAGGTGAATGATGTTTTTTTGATCTGGAAGATAATCAAAGAAAATGGTGTTTTCAATACTCAATGGAGGCGCAATAGAATCCAATTGAAGTTCCATATAGGCCACCAAAACATCACTTTTGTAAACTTTACCTAAGAAATCAAAATCCATGATTTTACCATGGGCCATAAATGTGATATTTTTTCGGAAGTATTCTTCTACCAAACTGTCTATTTCTCCTTGGTCAACCTCTGGTGACAATCGGGTTTTATCATTTCCATTTTGTCGAAGAACTGCCTCAAAATCGTCAAGGAAAACCTGTGTGGTGATTTGTAGCGATTTTTCGTCAGGCACAAACCTAACCGAAGTGGTAGAAACATAAAAATTGTGGAAGGAAACCGCTGTGAAAAGACAGTAAAAAAAACCTAAAACCAACTTGGTCATTTTGCATTTAATTTATCACGATAGATTTGGCTTTCAGAAATCAAATAGTCAATCAACTGAAATTGCTGACCTGTTTTGAGTAACTTTTTGGAGGGTAAACTTTTGTCAATATGTTCCAAAAAACCAATGACTTGATCGTTTTTCAGGGAGAGGTCGTTAATAAAAAAATCATCGCTAAAGACATAAGTCAGAATTTCACTGGGTTTTAATTTTTGTTTTTCTTCCTCTGTTTTGTTGCCGACCGCTTTGGCGATCAATTTTGCTATGTTAATAATGTTTAGGCCGTTTCGCAGTTGTCCTTGAGTAACGATGGTATTCTCCAGTTCTGTAGATTTGTCTCTATTGTAGTCAAAGCCTTTAAATTCTTCTTCCTTGAGGTCGAGAAACTTTTCGGTGTTTTCTGGGGTGACCACTACCTCTTCAAGTGCATTTATTTTTTCATTGACCGTAATGATCAATCTATTTTTTTTTAAAATTTCAGGGGTTATTTTCACAGTTCTGATCAGGTATTGAACAGAGGAAAAAACGACCTCATCGCCCAAAGCTACCTCAATCTCGAATCCTCCTTCTCCATCAGTAATGGTGTTGAGTTGGGCGGTATTGTTTACCACATTGGCGGCTACCACATTGCGGTTGCGATAGATCAACTGTCCCTTAATCAGTTTTCGCTGTTGACCCAAAAGCATTATGGGCAGTAGAAAAAAAAGTAAGTGGATTTTTTTCATTCTTTAAAGATAACAAGCTAATTTATTCAAATGATCATAAATAGCGTTAAAATTAGGCATCGATGACTTTACCTTTTTTAGACTCCAAGAAAATGATGTAATTTTATATTGATTCTGAGTGTGGAAATCAAAAATTCACCCTTCTGAAGTAACGCCTTAATAGATCAATAGTTTATTGATTATGAATCGACTAGAGTTTATCAATACGGGCTTGGCCATAGTGGGCTTAAGCCACTTTGAATCTGATATAAGCATGAAAACTGATCCACAATTACTCATTGGTAAGGGAAGTCCAAAGCTTGTGGGAAAAAATTACGCTTTGCTACCCGAGGCCGACAAAGCCTTTCGGGAAATGTCGGCAGCAGCCCAAAAGCAGGGTATCACTCTGAAAGTGGTTTCCTCCTACCGCTCTTTTGAAAAACAAAAAAGTATTTGGAATAGGAAATTTTTACGATTTAAAAACGAAGGCATGAGTGATGGAGCAGCAATAGCAAAAATCATTGAATACTCAACCCTTCCTGGTACTTCACGCCATCATTGGGGTACGGATCTTGACATCATAGATGCAGGACCAGCAGAGGAAGGTGATGTCTTGCTTACTGAAAAATTTCACGGCAACGGACCCTACAATACTTTGAGAGAATGGATGGAAATGTATGCCCAAGATTATGGTTTTTTATTGCCCTATACCAAAGATGAGCTTCGAAGCGGTTTTAAATATGAACCTTGGCATTATAGCTATGCTCCCAAATCCATACCGATGTTAATGCAGTATCTCGAACTTGACCACAAGGAATTGATCTACTCCAGTGATCTGAACGGTAGAAGCGGGTTGGATCAAGAGTTTTTGGCATCCTACATCAAGAGTCATGTCATGGGCATCAATCCTTCTTTGCTATGACTTATCTAATAAATACAGGTGCTAAAGGAGATTCGGTATGTTCCTCGCTGTAGGCATACCCACCATAATCAAAACGCAGTAGTGAATCGGCTGTAGGGTTTTCTTGATCCAGCAGATAACGCACCATCATTCCTCTGGCCTTTTTGGCATAGAAAGAAATCATTTTTAAGGTGCCATTTTTGTAATCCTTAAACTGAGGGGTTATGACTGCTGTATTAAGTACTTTGGCATCTATAGCAGAAAAGTATTCGTTACTGGCCAAATTCACAAATAATTCGTTTTCCTCTACTTCGTCATTAATGAAAGTAGTTATTTTTTGCTTCCAAAAATCGTACAGATTTTTGTTTTTACCAATTGGGAATTTAGTCCCCATCTCCAGACGATACGGTTGGATCAGATCCAATGGCTTTAGAACCCCATAGAGCCCCGAAAGGATGCGGAGACTGTTTTGAAGGGTTTTTATTTTTTCCGTGGGAAGGGTGTAAACATCCAATCCAGAATAAACATCACCATCAAAAGTATAAACTGCTGGCCGGGCATTCTCTTTATTGAAAGGTGTTTTGAAATTTTGATTTCTTTCCCAGTTCAGGTTTCCGAGTTTTTCAGAAATTTTCATCATTTGTGAAAGTTCACTGGGATTTTTCTGTTTTAGCAATTCGTTGATGCGGTTGGCCTCTGCCAGAAAACAAGGATTTGAATGATGTTCGGTAGGCAAATTGGACTCAAAATTGAGTGATTTTGCCGGGGAAATGACCATTTTCATATTCGACTTTTTTTCAAATTTATAAGGAATTCGCTTGAAAACCAATTCAAAAGAATTGTCTGGACTGATAAAAGGATCAGAATTGCTTATGCTGGGCGTAATTCCTCCATTTATCAATGGTTGTTTTCATGTCTTGGGGTAAGGGGGCCTCAAAATCCATCCATTTTTTTTGAGAGGGGTGCTCAAACCCCAAGTTTTTGGCGTGAAGCGCTTGCCTTGGCAAAAGGGTAAAACAATTTTGAACAAATTGTCTGTACTTGGTAAAGGTCGTTCCCTTGAGTATGTTATCCCCCCCATAACGGGCATCATTGAATAAAGTATGACCGATGGATTTCATATGGGCACGAATCTGGTGGGTTCTGCCCGTTTCCAATCGGCATTCTATGAGGGTAACATAGCCCAGCCTTTCGATTACACTATAGTGGGTAATGGCCATTTTTCCTGAACTGGCATCGGGGAAAACAGTCATTTGTAGTCGGTTTTGGGGGTGCCTGCCAATGTGTCCCTCTATGGTTCCTTCATCTTCTTTGACATCTCCCCAAACCAAAGCCACGTACTTTCTCGAGGAAGTTTTGTCTTGAAATTGTTTGGAAAGATTGGCCATGGACGATTCGGTTTTGGCGACGACCAACAGTCCACTGGTATCTTTGTCAATCCGATGTACCAAACCTGGCCTATTACTTGAATTCATTGGTAATTGCTCGAAATGATACAACAAACCGTTGATCAAGGTTCCGGTATAATTTCCATGTCCAGGGTGAACTACCATTCCCGCTTTTTTGTTGACCACAATCAGATCGTCGTCTTCAAATTCAATGTCCAAATCAATGGCCTCTGGAATCAATAAATTTTCATGAGGAGGATAGGAAAAAACCACTTTGACATGATCACCCCCTTTGACCTTGTAATTGGATTTGACGGAAGTATCATTGACTTTTATGGCTCCAGATTTTGCGGCTTGCTGAATTTTATTTCGGGTGGCGTTTTCGACCCGATTCATAAGGTACTTGTCAACCCGCAAAGGCTCTTGCCCTAGGTCGGCATGAAATGCGTAATGTTCATACAGTTGATCGTCGGTAATTTCAGTCCCGACAATCGGTTTAGTTTCTTTTCCCATTTCCTAAAACCAAATCTATTGCTGCTGTTTTCTGCAGTAATGTTCCCGCTTCGAGCGGTTCGCCTCTGTAACGCATTTCCAAAACCATATTCTTACCTATATTGTCTCTATAACTGATTTCTCCTATGGAAAACCCTACCGATAACAAAGTGACTTCTGCATTTCTTCGGGTGATCTGAACTACATCGGGGACGCTGATTCTCCTATAGCTAGAGGGATTTAAAGTGACATAGATCATTCGGTTTTTCTTTACCATTTGTCCAGAACTTGGCTGATGCTCTATAACGCTAAGCGGCGGCAAATTGGGAGTGAATTTTGAAGAATCAATGATTTCGTACCTGAGGTTTTTATCCGCTGTGATTTGGGGTAAATTGATCAAGGAAATGCCCTTTAGATCCGGCACTATTTGATGTTTATCGTGTAAGGTAAAGTGTTTTAAAAAGCTAAGCGTTAGATAAACAAACAACAAGGTCGCCAAAAAAGCAAGAATGAATTGGACGAGCAATGTTTTACTGATAAGAAATTTTAAAAAGTTCATTGTCTAATAACTTTCCCAAAGATAATAAATCAATGCGCTTAAGGATTAATTTTAAATGCAATACCTTTGTTAAAAGCTATTTGATGAGTAAGAAGGTAGTGGGAATCGCCATGGGAGGATATTCCTCCGAACGAGAAATCTCTCTTGAAAGCGGAAACACAGTATATCAAGTTATGTCGCCATCTCATTGGGACTGCTTTAAAATAGTAGTTGATAAAAGCCAATGGACAGTAATCGATTCACAAGAAAACCACTACCCTCTTGACCCGAAAAATTTCACATTCAAAAGGGATGGCAAAACGGTTCATTTTGATGTAGTATTCAATGCCATTCACGGAACTCCAGGAGAGGATGGACAGTTGGCCGAAATTTTGGAGCAACTTCAAATCCCCCATACCAGCTGTGATCAAAAGACAGCAGCCCTGACTTTTAACAAACGAGATTGCCTGGAAAAGGTCAAAGAGTGGGAGATTCCAGTGGCAAAGTCATTCATTTTTGATCTAGGAGATCCTTTGGACATTAACGCCATAGCGAAGAAGGTAGGTCTGCCCTGTTTTGTCAAACCCAATCGATCTGGAAGCAGTTATGGAATCGTAAAAGTATATGAAAAACAAGACCTGAATGAAGCCATCGCTACCGCTTTGAAAGAAGACAATCAGTTGATCATAGAAGCAGCTTTGGTCGGAACAGAAATCTCTGTAGGAGCTTATGGAATCGATGGTGAAGTCATGATATTGCCCATTACCGAGATCATCTCTGAAAACGATTTTTTTGACTATGATGCAAAATACAACGGAAAATCTCAGGAGATCACCCCGGCGCGACTGGATGCAAACACCGTTGAAGAAGTGCATAATAATGTAAAAAAACTATATCGACAATTGGGACTCAGCGGGGTATGTAGGAGTGAATTTATTATTGAAGGGGGAACACCCCATTTGTTGGAGGTCAATACGATCCCTGGTTTGACCGCCGCCAGTCTTATCCCACAACAAGTTAGTGCTGCAGGAATTGAATTGTCAGACTTTTTCGAATCATTGCTGACAGAGGCAATGAAAAAACCACTAATTTAGTGGGATGAAACGTGCTGTTTTTCCCGGTTCCTTTGATCCCATTACCTTGGGACATCTGGACATCATCCAGCGGAGTATTCCCCTTTTTGATGAGATCATCATTGGGGTGGGTACCAACTCCGATAAAAAATACATGTTTCCTCTGGACAAGAGAATGACTTTTATTAAAGATACTTTTGCCGAGTTCAAAAGCATTTCCGTGACCCAGTACGAGGGATTGACCATTGAATTTTGCAAAAAAGTTCAAGCCGATTTTATCATTAGAGGATTGAGAAACCCCGCAGATTTTGAATTTGAAAAGGCTATTGCCCACACCAATAGAAAGTTGTCTGGTATCGAAACGGTTTTTCTTCTCACCGCAGCCAAAACCTCTTTTATCAGCAGCAGTATTGTCAGAGAGATCATTTCCAACCAAGGGGATTACACCCAACTGGTACCTGCCACGGTGAAGATTTAATTTAGATCAACTCAACTTCTTCCAAAAGTATTTTGATATTATGGTAGGCATTTTTCATTAAATCGGGAATTTCTTCCTTGGTTTTCCATTCAGCCTTTACAATACCCTCATCCAATTGAGGTTCCAAAACACCATTGTAGGAAGTGGTCATCAAATACCAGTAGGTTTTCTTCAATTTATATTTACCATTCCTCGAAAAAAGATGAAAGGTATGGTTGAGGTTCTTTTTGACGATCAAATCCTTTACTCCCGTTTCCTCCATCACCTCTCTTACTGCTCCGTCAATTAAAATCTCTTTTTTTTCCACCCTACCCTTGGGCAGGTCCCATTTTTCATTCCTGTAGATGAATAAAACCTTACCGCTTTGATGTTCAACAAGACCTCCTGCAGCCTCGACCAAAGAGAATATTTTTAACAGCTTTTTCCACAACTTGTCCTCCTTAGCATGATATAAATAAATGGCCTTCGTTTTTTTGGATTTCAAAGCAGAAATAATCTGTTTTTGGTCACTATATTTAATATAGAATAAAGGCGTTTCATCGTCGTGATCAACTATTTTTGTGGTCAGTAAAACAACCTTTCTATTGAAAAAAACTTTATACATTTGCTTATGATTTATAATCAAGAGACGGCACATAAGACCGCTAAATCCCTACTGCAAATTAATGCAATAAAATTGAATCCAAAAAATCCTTTTACTTGGGCCAGTGGTTGGAAGTCACCCATTTACTGTGACAATAGGATTGCACTTTCTCATCCTAAAACAAGAAGTTTTTTGGCTCAAAAAATAGCCGAACAAGCCCAAGAAATTTACGGTGAGGGATATGTGGTGGCAGGAGTGGCTACTGGAGCGATTGGAATAGGGATGTTGGTCGCTGATGTTCTCAATGCTCCATTTGTCTATGTCAGGCCAGAGCCTAAATCTCACGGAAGACAAAATCAAATTGAAGGTCAGCTGGATCGTAACCAAAAGGTATTGGTCATCGAGGATTTGATCTCTACGGGAAAAAGCAGTCTCAATGCGGTAAGAGCACTCAAAAAAGAAGGGATTGAGGTCTTGGGTATGTTGGGGCTATTCGATTATGGGTTTGATTTGGCTGTGGAGAATTTCAAAGCCGAAAACATCCAACTCCACACTTTGAGTGATTATGATCATTTGATTACTGAAGCCGAAAAATCCAATTATATCGAAGCTCAGGAAATTTCAGTGCTTAAATCCTGGAGGCGCTCTCCTTCCGAATGGCAACCCGCTTAGAATATTATTTTAATGGCCCCATGGGGATAGTTGAGGACTTCTCCCGAAGTTTTTTGAATGATTAACAAGCCTTTGTCAGTAATGCCTTTGATGACTCCTTGGAATTTTTCTTTTTGGTCTTCAAACGTAGATATTTTTCCTTTTCGAAAAAGCATGGCTTCGTATTCCAATTTTAATGCTGGCAAACTGTCGGCAGACAGCCTATTGAAATAGCCCTCCAAAGCGGATAAAATCCGGTTGAGAACCTGGTCAATTTCTAGTTTAACTCCTGTTTTTAGAAACAGAGAACTCGCATGGGGAAGTCCTTCAAAACGCTCTTGATTGATGTTGATCCCAATGCCGATGATGGAGCCATTAATCCGGTTTCCTTTGACCATGTTTTCAATCAAAACTCCTCCAATTTTATTATTACCTGACAAAATGTCGTTGGGCCATTTTAACATAAATTCAATGTTCGCAATCTCAGACAGTGCCTTTGTGACCGCCAAAGTTACCGCACAATTGATGGTAAAAGCGTTTTCCAGGGTCAGCTTGGGAAAAAGCTTAAACAGGCTGAAGGTTAGGTTTTTCATGGGTTCGGTTTGCCAAAGCTTATCCCTTTGCCCCCTCCCTTGGGTTTGGTTTCTCACCCACACCACATCTCCGTCGGAGCAATCCCCCTCCATATACTTATTCTTTAGCCAGTCGTTTGAGGAGGCTGTGGCATCAAGTTTGATTGTATTGAAATAGCTCATGGTTTAGAACGCTATGAATATAAAATGTAATAAATTTGTGTAAAACTAAAATTTTTTAATGTCAAAACCGAAGTCCACTGAGGATGCCCTTATATCAAACATCATTTCGGGCATTGATAATGTAAAAGGACTAGACGTAAGTCTTTTGGATCTCAGGGATATTGAGAACACTGTTTGTAGCTATTTTGTGGTGTGTACTGGAAGTTCGAATACCCACGTCAACGCCATTGTTAGCTCGATTCAAAAAACGGTAAGTAAAGATTTGAAAGAGAAGCCTTTTCACACCGAAGGAAATGACAACGCTGAATGGGTTTTGATAGATTATGTCAATGTAATCGTTCATGTATTTCAGAAACAAATCAGAGAATACTACAATATTGAAGAACTTTGGGGAGATGCAAAAACCACAAAAATCGCATCGAATTATTAATTGACTATGAAAGAAGGAAACAACAAAAACAATAACAATAATAAGTTAAAGTTCAGCCCCTATTGGGTTTATGCCGTTATCATTACCATACTGCTGGGTATGAGTATGTTTGGGGGAGATGGCAGCTGGCAATCGATCAGCAAAACGAATATTTCGGATTTTGAGCGATATCTCAACGAAGGCGATGTTGAACAAGTGATTGTGGTTAATCAAAAGTTGGCTAAAGTTACCCTCAACAGTTATGGTTTGGAGAAAAGCGTTCACAAGAGCATAAAATCCAAGAACATCTTAGGTCAGGAAAACACTGGTGGCCCACACTATGAATTTGAAGTGGGGAACTTGGAACTTTTCCAACGAAAACTGGAGCAGGCTGAGGACAAAGGCATACAGTTCCGTTATGAGTTTATGACCGTTGAAAATCGTTGGATGGATGTCATCCTTGGTTTTCTTCCCATCATCATCATCATCGGAGTATGGATTTTCCTCATGCGAAGAATGTCTGGCGGAGGAGCTGGAGGGCCTGGAGGTCAGATTTTTAATATTGGAAAATCCAAAGCAAAACTATTCGATCAAAATACCGAGGTCAAAACTACTTTTAAGGATGTAGCCGGATTGGAGGGTGCCAAAGAAGAAATTCAGGAGATTGTCGATTTTCTCAAAAACCCTAAAAAATATACCGTATTGGGCGGTAAGATCCCCAAAGGAGCCCTTTTGGTTGGCTCTCCGGGAACGGGTAAAACACTATTGGCCAAGGCGGTGGCTGGTGAGGCCAAAGTGCCTTTTTTCTCCCTATCCGGATCGGATTTTGTCGAAATGTTTGTAGGAGTAGGTGCCTCAAGGGTTAGAGATTTATTCAAACAAGCCAAAGACAAATCTCCTGCTATCATTTTTATAGACGAAATTGATGCCATAGGACGTGCCAGAGGAAAAAACAATTTTACTGGCTCTAACGATGAGCGAGAAAATACATTGAACCAATTGCTTACAGAAATGGATGGTTTTGGTACCGATACCAATGTCATCGTATTGGCGGCGACCAACCGATCGGATGTTTTGGATAAAGCACTAATGCGTGCTGGTCGATTTGACCGACAGATATATGTTGATCTGCCCGACTTAAATGAAAGAAGGGAGATTTTCAAAGTTCACCTCAAGCCGTTAAAAAGTGTAAAAAGTTTGGATGTAGAATTTTTGTCCAAACAGACACCTGGTTTCTCAGGTGCCGACATTGCCAATGTTTGTAACGAAGCTGCACTGATTGCTGCGAGAAAAAACAGAAAGTCGGTAGGTAAGCAAGATTTTCTCGATGCTGTAGATCGTATTGTAGGAGGACTGGAAAAGAAAAATAAAATTGTCACACCAGAGGAAAAGAAAACCATCGCATTTCACGAAGCAGGACATGCCACGGTCAGTTGGTTGCTCGAACACGCTGCCCCTTTGGTAAAAGTAACAATCGTACCCCGAGGTCAATCCCTTGGTGCGGCATGGTACTTACCCGAAGAGCGAATGATCGTCAGAACGGAGCAAATGTTGGATGAAATGTGTGCAGCACTGGGAGGAAGAGCCGCTGAAAAAATTATGTTTAATAAAATTTCTACTGGTGCACTCAGTGATCTGGAAAAAGTTACCCGTCAAGCTCGAGCCATGGTTTCTATCTATGGTCTGAACGACACTTTAGGTAATATTACCTATTACGACTCCACCGGTCAGATGGAAAACAGTTTTACAAAGCCTTATTCCGAAAAAACAGCACAGGTGATTGACAAGGAAATCTCTGACATCATCGAGCGACAATACAAAAGGGCTTGTGATCTTTTGAAAAAGAACAAAAACAAGCTCATGCAACTTGCCGAAAGGTTGTTGGAAAAAGAAGTGATTTTCAAAGATGATCTTTTCAATATCCTGGGAGAGCGACCCTATGATGTGAAACCCGACAAGAAAGAAGACGGTAAAGATGGAGTGAAGGTAGCAGTCAACTAATCTATTGTGGGGTTCTGGAATCAACTGTTCGGTAGAAAAAAAAACAATCCAGACACAGGGGCCAACAGCCCCTACCTTCCTGAAAAGAAAAATGATGTCGAAATCATTTTTGCCGAAAAGTTTACCCAAAAAGGAGGAAAATTTATCTACAGTGAGGATGTAAAATCCACCGATGATTTTTTTAAACTCATTCTAGAAGAAAATCATTGGTCCAGTCAAGACGTATTGTGTTTTGATCCCCAACTGATCCAGAGGTTCGGACTGGAACCCTCAGCCGATTCTATTGATCCCCAAAAGTTCAAAGCCCTGCTCATCAGCTGTGAGTATTTGATCGCCAACAAAGGAACAGTGCTGATTTGTCATCACCAACTCAAAGATTTTAAACTCGATACCCTACCCGATTTTTTTATTGTTTTTTCGGGTCTGGACAACTTTGTAAACGATGTGAGCGAAGGAATGAGCCAGCTCAAAAACAAGTATGCCGATCATCTGCCCAATAACATCACCACACTGAATGTGAAAAACTCAAAAGACGAAAAAGATTTTTTATCGTATGGGAATAGTGCGAAAAACCTATATTTAGTTCTTCAAGAGCATTGAGTTAATGAGAGAACTATTTGTCAGAGGAATTTCAGGACTGTTTTATGTCGGTTTGATACTGGGGTCTGTTTACTATGATCGGTTGATCTTTACTTTGGTGATTCTGATCTTTTCAGGCTTGGCAATGGTTGAATTTCAGCGACTGGTCAATCACAAAAGTTATATGCCCATTGCGTTGGCCATCCTTCTTGCATACAATTTCTACCAATCAAAAATCAATACACCCGAATTATTCTACCCATTACTGAGTGTTTTTATGGCTCATGTTTTTTTGATCTATTGGCTTTATAGTAACAAAAGTATATCATTGGGTTATCTTTCCAGAACCCTACTCAGCTTATTCTATATTGGTTTGGGATGTTTTTTTATCATTGCTCTGGCTGGAAATGTCAACCAATATCAACCCCAAAACATTTTATTATTTTTTGTGCTGATTTGGATCAACAACTCATGTGCCTATTTCATTGGAAAAAAGCTGGGGAAAAATCCTCTTTTCTTACGTGTGTCCCCCAAAAAAACTTGGGAAGGTTTTGTTGGAGGACTCATTTTCACTTTGATCACAGCCTTAATTTTTCATCATTTTTATGCCAATCAATCCATACTATACTACCTCATCATTGCTTTGATCACCAGTGTTTTGGCGACCTTGGGCGATCTGATTCAATCCCTTTTCAAACGATATGCAAAAGTTAAGGACAGCGGTTCATTGATTCCAGGACACGGAGGTTTTTTTGATCGCATGGACAGTGCTATTTTTGTAGCCCCTTGGTTTTATTTATTACTCAATTACAAAGAATATGTTTCATAAAGAAGGTTTTAAAATCATCATCAACACATTTTTACTATGTGCAGTTCTTGCATTATTGGCTGAGTATCGCATTGAAAATTTATGGATCCAAAAAGCCGTTCAAGTTGTAAGTGTGGTCTTACTGATATTGGTACTTCAGTTTTTTAGAAATCCGAAAAGGAGAACCGTTCTCAACGAAAACCACATCATTTCGCCTGTGGATGGAAAAGTGGTGGTCATCGAAGAAGTTTTTGAGAAAGAGTTTTTTAAAGACAAGCGATTACAGGTGTCCATTTTTATGTCACCCCTCAACGTACATGTCACCCGCTATGCCATCAGTGGATCGGTTGTTTTTAGCAAATACCACCCTGGGAAATACTTAGTGGCATGGCATCCCAAATCGTCTGAGTTGAATGAAAGGACTACGGTGGTGTTAGAAAATAATACGGTCGGCAAAATCTTATATCGCCAAATTGCTGGAGCAGTCGCTCGTAGGATCGTAAACTACGCCAAGGTGGGTGACAAAGTGGTTCAGGGAACAGATGCTGGCTTTATCAAATTCGGTTCTCGTGTTGACTTATTTTTGCCCATAGGGACAAAGGTCAATGTTGAAATCGATCAGATCGTCAAAGGCGGAAAAGACTGTATCGCAGCCATCTGATTTGGAGTTTTAGCGGTTTTACAGACTGTGGTTTTTGAAAATGTCGGAGTAATTATCTTGTGTTATACTTTTACTACCTTTGTTAGCGTAAGCATTATTTGTTATGGCTTGAGGATCACCCCAACTGTCTCCATCGCTGTCCATATACCATTTTTTGTTGGGATAATAGGATGCATTGTTGTCATCGCAGTCCAGACTGTCGCTAACATAGCCTTGTTGGGGTTGATGGCTGTAAAAAACAAAGTTGTTGATGTCTCCAAACTGATCTCCGTCTTGATCCCTGTAAAAACGACGGGGAGCAATGTTGTCGATCTTATCAGTGGAATCGTCATAATCTTGGGAGTTCAGAACATAGCCAGTGGAGCTGATACATTGGGTTTGACTCAACCTACCCCCCCAGCCATCGCCATCGCTGTCAAGGTACCAGACCGTTTGAGGATGGATAAGCGTATCGCTGTCGTTACAGTCTAAGTTGTTGATCACATAGCCCTCTGGTTTTTCGCTATAGCGTAAATGATCGTTGGGGTCGCCATAGTCATCCCCGTCTTGATCCCGATAAAAGTCTTGGGGGGCAATGTTGGTGATCTTTTCCGTAGTGTCGTCATGATCTTCTTTGTTCAGAACGTAGTTCTCAGGCTGTTCGCATTGTTGGAGCGTTTGTTCTGAATCTCCCCAACTGTCCCCATCACTGTCAAGATACCATAGGGTCTCGGGGTGGATTAAAGCATCGCTGTCATTGCAGTCTCCAAATGCAACAGCGTAGCTATCATTAGGTTTTTGACTAAAAAGTTTGGCTTGATCTTCAACTCCGTATTGGTCGCCATCGCTGTCTTTGTAATAGTATTCTGGAAGGGTATCGGTAATGTCAGAGTCCTGATCATCAAAGTCGTCTTGATTGAGAACATAGAGGTTACCAGAGTAGCAACCTGTGATGGTAATCGATACGGTGGATGGTGCAATATTTTTGTCAGGTGTTCCTCTTAGTAGATTGGTCTGCTCTAGTTTGGTCGGGTTATAGCCCTTACCGTCTTGGTCCTGATCGATGTACCAAAGGGTAAAATCATGAAGTAAAGCATCGGTATCATCACAATCGGTGGCTTGGGTAACATAGTTTCCTGTATCTGGTTTTACACTGTGATACAAATATTGGTCGGGATTCCCATGTCCGTCTCCGTCCTGATCCTCGTAAAAGTATTGAGGAGTAATGTTGGTGATTTTAACGTTACTGTCATTAATATCGCTGCGATTCAATACATAACCACTGGGTTGGGAACATTGTTTTCTAGATTGGCTTGGGTTTCCAAAGCCATCGCCATCGCTGTCGCGGTACCATACGGTATTGCTGTGAACCAAACGGTTACTGTCGTTACAGTCCTTGTTGTTGGTTACATAGCCCTTTGGTCGGAAACTGCAATAATTAGTGGATTTAGAATTACCCTCGCCATCGCCATCGGCGTCTCGGTAATACATCTGTGGATAGATGTTGGTGATACAAGGTTCATCGTCATCGTAGTCCGAACCATTGGAAACATAGCCCGTGGGTTGCTCACAGGTTTGTTTGATCTGATCTCCTCCCCAGCCATCGCCATCGCTGTCAAGGTACCAAACGGTTTTGGGATGAATGAATTTGTTGTCGTCGTTACAGTCATCGGCAGTGGCGTAATAGTTTTCAGGAGCAAGACAGGCCTTGGTATTAATGGCAGAAGCTGCGTATCCATCTCCGTCGGAATCGTAATACCAGGTGTAAAGGCTGGTGGTATTAGCATCGTTATCACAGGCATCGTCCGTAGTCAGGACGTATTGATTGGATGGAGGCGTACAACCTGTAAAAGCAGTACTCCCTCCAATTGTGTCTCCGTCATTGTCCAAATACCAAACCGTTCGGGAATGGATCTGTGGGTCGTTGTCATTGCAATCTGCTGCCCGTCTTTTGACGTATTTGGGATCGGGAGCACAATCAAAAGCCTTGGATCGGCTTGGGTCTCCGTCGCCGTCACCGTCGTTGTCATAATACCATACAGAGCCAGGGTAGATGTCGGGATCTAAATCGTCGCAGTCATCGTCATTATCAACAAACTCCTCCACATATGAAACCTGATAATCCGCAAGAACACTATTCATACAGCCATACATTAAGTGGGATCCGAAAACATAGCCAACATTGGAATTGTTATAATAGTTATGTATGAGGTCGTCTTTCATACTTTGGGTATATTTTTGATTTCCATATCCATCCCCATCATTATCAAAATAGTAAAACTCAGGGTTGTAACAACCACTATTGTTTTGCGCCATAATTCCCAAAGAATTTAAAGCAAAACATAACAAAACCCATAAATAATTAAAACTGTGGGACATCGATTTAGTTTTTGATACGCTCCCACTATTTTATTGCGTAGGCTTATATTGTGCAAATTTTATTTTGAGGTGACTAAAAAATTATTGACTAAGGATAGAAAAGTGTTAATCATTGTAAATCAATATTTTAAAGAAAAAAGCGAAGTGCCGAACATCGGTTAAAAAGTGAGGAGAGTCTCCTGAAAAATTACTTATTAATAGTAAGAAAAATCCTTCAAATCAAACTGTCTGGAAAAAACAGAACGTATCGCAGTCATTGGATTAAAACTGACTAAGGCTTTTCTTTAATAAGACAATTCTCTCCTGAGCATCCGATGCTTTTTTACGTTCTAGTTCAATTACCTTTTCAGGGGCATTAGACACAAAACGTTCATTGGATAGTTTTTTCTCTACCGATTTGAGAAATCCTTCTGCATATTGTAATTCCTGCGTCAGTTTCTTACGCTCCTCCTCAGGGTCAACGGCTTCGTTTATGGGTATAAAAAATTCTGATTTTCCGACCCTAAAAGAGCCTAGGGCTTGGCTTTCGTCCTGGATTTTGGCTTCAATAGATTCCAGCTGGGCCAGTTTAAGAATAACCTCTGGATAAGGGATTTGAGCCTCGGAAATCAAAATCAACTGTTCTTTGAATCCGATATTTTTTTCTTTTCTAAAGTTTCTTATGCCTGCAATGATTTGTTTGACCCTTTCAAAATCATCTATGTATTGTTGATCTACTTTCTCTAAGATCGGCCATTGGGAAACCACCAGTGCGTCAGAGGTGTCTCGCTTACCGATGTGGTGCCAGAGCTCTTCGGTGATAAAGGGCATAAAAGGGTGAAGCAGCCTGAGGTTGTCCTCAAATAAATTTTTTACTTCCTCAAGAGTACCACTGTCTATGGGATCTCCATAGCTGGGCTTGACCATTTCCAAAAACCACGAACAATAATCATCCCAAATCAATTTATACAAACTCATCAAAGCATCGGAAATTCTGTACTTGCTGTAGTGATCATCGATCAGACTAAGGGTTTGATGAAATAGGTTTTTGTACCAATGAATGGCTGCCTTGTTAACGGCAGGTATTTCTAGGGTTGGATTTACCTCCCATCCCTCTACCAAACGGTAGGCGTTCCAGATTTTATTGGCAAAATTTTTGCCTTGTTGGCAAAGGCTTTCATCAAAAAGCAAATCATTTCCAGCGGCAGAACTCAACATCAGCCCAACCCTAACAGCATCAGCTCCATATTCTTCTATCAAAGCCAGTGCATCGGGAGAATTGCCCAATTGTTTAGACATTTTTCTGCCCTGTTTGTCCCGCACCAATCCTGTCAAATAAACGTTGGAAAAAGGCTTTTCGTTTCGCAGTTCGTATCCAGACATGATCATCCGTGCCACCCAAAAAAATAAAATATCGGGGCCAGTAACCAAATCTTGGGTGGGATAATAATAGCTAATTTCGGGATTGTCGGGTTCCAGTACTCCATTAAATACCGATATGGGCCACAACCACGAGGAAAACCATGTGTCCAAAACATCTTCGTCTTGACGTAAATCAGAGGCTTGAAGTTGGTCATTTCCAGCCTTGGCCTTGGCCAGCTCAAGGGCGGTGGCTTTATCTTTGGCCACTACAAATTGGGAATTGTCCTTTCCGTAGTAGAAGGCAGGGATTTGCTGTCCCCACCACAACTGTCTGGAAATATTCCAATCGCGGATGTTTTCCATCCAATGACGGTAGGTGTTTTTGAACTTTTCGGGGACCAATTTCACTTCTTTGCTTTCCAAAACTGCGTCAATTGCAGGCTGGGAAAGGCCTTCCATTTTGAGGAACCACTGATCCGAAAGTCGAGGTTCGATCACCGCTTTGGTGCGTTCTGATGTCCCCACTTTGTGGCGGTGGTTTTCTTTTTTGATCAATTGACCGCTGGCCTCTAAGGCCTTGGCTATTTTTTTTCGGGCTACAAAACGATCCATGCCTTCAAATTCCAAACCGTGATGGTTTAGGCTTGCATCAGCATTAAAAATATCTATTACCTCCAATTGGTGTTTTTCGCCCAGGGCTTTGTCATTGATATCATGGGCTGGAGTCACTTTAAGACAACCCGTACCAAATTCTATGTCCACGTATTCGTCTTGGATGATTGGGATTTTGCGATTGGCAATGGGAACGATTAATTGCTTTCCTTTGAGGTGAGCATAACGTTCATCCTCGGGATGGACACAAACAGCGGTGTCGCCCAAAAGGGTTTCGGGGCGAGTCGTTGCAATGATCACTTTTTCTTCACTGTCCACCACAGCATAGGCGATATGATAGAGTTGGCCATCACGCTCTTCGTAGATCACCTCCTCATCGGAAAGGGTGGTTTTGGCTTCGGGATCCCAATTGACCATTCGGTAACCCCTGTAAATTAACCCTTTGTTGTAGAGCTTTATAAAAGTATCAATTACCGAAGCCGACATGTTCTCGTCTAAGGTAAATTTGGTTCGGCTCCAATCACAAGAACAACCCAGTTTTTTGAGCTGTTCAAGGATGACCCCTCCATACTCGTGAGTCCAATCCCAAGCGTGCTTTAAAAAATCTTCGCGACTGAGTGAGGATTTTTCAATGCCTTGTTCTTTGAGTCTGGCCACTACTTTGGCCTCTGTGGCGATGGAGGCATGATCGGTCCCCGGAACCCAACAAGCATTATAGCCCTTCATTCTGGCACGACGAATGATGATGTCTTGAAGTGTATTGTTCAACATATGCCCCATATGCAAAACCCCAGTAACATTGGGGGGAGGAATCACTATGGTGTAAGGGTCTCTATCGTCTGGAGTAGAAGAAAAAAAATCTTTTTCCATCCAATAGGAATACCATTTATCTTCAACGTCTTGGGATATAAACTTAGATGGAATCTCCATGAAATGTAGTAAGCCTTTTAAATGCTTGACAAAAGTAACAACCCTTTAGGGATTATAAAACCCTGTCATTTTTGGTTTTCTTATTAAAGTTGTAAATTTATAGAATAGAATTTATAAGAATGAAAAAAGCAATCCTTTTTATTTTATTGATTTTTGCTCCGCTTGCATTAAGTGCTCAAGCTTCTGGCCCTATGATAAACTTTGACATGGATACCATTGATTATGGTGAAATTGTTAAAGGAAGCGATGGGGGCCGGACTTTTACCTTTGAAAACACAGGAGATGCACCGTTGGAGATTCAAGGAGTCCGATCCAGTTGCGGCTGTACCATCCCCAAAAAACCAGAAGCACCCATTGCTCCCGGAGAAAAAGGGGAAATTACGGTAAGGTATGACACCAATCGAGTTGGGGTATTCAGAAAAACAATCACCGTGAATACCAATGTTGCTTCTGCCAGTATCATCGCCCTAAAAATTAAGGGCAACGTATTGGCCGATTGATTTGTTTCCATCCACCTATCAATTAATTTTTGACCTTCAGTTGAGAAACAGGGCTTTTTTTTTGAATATTTGCATTCATAAATTATAAGATGCCAAAAATTTCCAAAAAAGGTCAAGAATTGCCCTCGTCTCCCATCCGGAAACTGGTTCTTCACTCAGATGAAGCCAAAACTCGTGGAGTAGAAGTTTTGCATCTCAATATTGGTCAACCGGATATCGAGGCCCCCAAAGAGGCCATGGAAGTGGTGAGGGATCAACGCCTAAATCTCCTGCCCTATGGCTCCTCTCAAGGTCCATTGTCCTATCGAACTCAACTTTGTCGTTACTATGAACAACATGATATATCCATTGAACCCGATGATATCATTGTAACTACAGGAGCCAGTGAGGCTTTATCATTTACCCTCAACGTGATCTGTGATGCCGGGGACGAAATCATTATTCCCGAACCTTTTTATGCTAATTATAATGGATTTGCAGCTGCTTGTAGTGTGGAAGTGATTCCTGTGGTTTCGCATTTTGAAAATCGATTCGAATTGCCTCCCATAGCCCTATTAGAAGAAAAAATTACTAAAAAGACTCGAGCCATACTGATTTGCAATCCCAGTAATCCAACGGGTTACCTATACAGTGAGGCGGAAATCAAGGACTTGATTAATCTGGCCGTAGCACACGATATTTTTATCATCGTAGATGAAGTATACCGAGAATTCATCTATACTAAACAGTCCCATTATTCTGTTTTAAAGTCTGAAAAAGGCAGTCAACATGCTGTGATGATCGATTCAGTATCCAAACGTTATAGTTTATGTGGAGCAAGGGTAGGCTGTATGATCTCCAAAAACAAAGCACTGATGGCCACTGCCCTTAAATTTGCTCACCTTCGCTTGTCTCCTCCTGCTTTGGCCCTAATGGTCAGTGAGGCCGCCGTTTCCTCACCCCCTTCCTATTTGGAGGATGTAAAAAAAGAATACGAAAAAAGGAAAAACGTTACCGTTGCTGCACTGGAAAAAATCGAGGGTGTAGAAGTCTCCAATCCCATGGGAGCATTTTATTGTATTGCCAAACTCCCTATCGATAGTGCCGAAGATTTTTCTAAATTTTTGCTCACCGATTTTGAAGATCAAGGACAAACCGTTATGCTGGCTCCTGCTGCGGGCTTTTACTCTTCACCCGAATTGGGCAAAGATCAAGTCCGATTGGCGTTTGTATTGGAAAGCAAAAAACTCCAACGAGCCGCCGAAATTTTAGAAAAAGCTTTGACGGCCTATCGTAATTCCTAGGCATTTTTCTATCTTTCCCTATGGTTTTGAATTTCCAAAAAGACATTTCTCTACGCACCTATAATACATTTGGCATCGATGTTAAATCAAAAAAATTCATCGGCATTCAATCCACTGATGTATTAAAAGCGGTTTTGGCCGAAAATCAAGGAGCCCAAGTTCTTCTATTGGGAGGTGGAAGTAATCTCTTACTTACAAAGGATTTTGACGGATTGACCATCAGAATTGAAAATCGTGGAATAGAAATTCTTAAGGAGGATGAATACGGGGCGAGGATCAAAGTCGCAGCGGGTGAAAACTGGCATGATTTCGTACTGTGGTGTTTGAAAAAAGATTTTGGTGGTGTAGAAAATTTAGCCCTGATCCCTGGCAGTGTGGGGGCGGCTCCCATCCAAAATATCGGAGCCTATGGGGTGGAGCTAAGTCAAGTTTTTGAAAGCTGTGAAGCCATGTCTCGAGAGACGGGAGAAATCAAAACCTTTAACAAAACCGAATGTGAATTTGGTTACAGAAATTCTATTTTTAAAAATACACTCAAAGAACAATACATCATTACTTCGGTTGAGTTCAATCTGACCAAGGCACCGCATCAAATCAATACCTCCTATGGGGGATTGTCCGAAAAAATAGAGTCTAAATCCCCAAGCATACAGACCGTCGCCCAGACGGTGATCGAAATCCGGTCGGCCAAATTGCCCGATCCCCGTCATATCGGAAACAGTGGTAGTTTTTTTAAAAATCCCGTGCTAGGTTCAGAACAGTTTGCAGCATTGCAACAACAATACCCCAACCTGCCTCACTATCCAGATCAAAAAGGGAAAGTCAAAATTCCTGCTGCTTGGTTGATCGACTACTTGGGCTTCAAAGGCTATCGCAAGAATGATACTGGTGTCCACCAAAACCAAGCCTTAGTTTTGGTCAATTATGGCAATGCTTCTGGTGCTGAAATCAAAAAACTGGCCCAGCAGATCAAAGACAAGGTTTTGGAAAACTTTAAGATTGACTTAGAATTTGAGGTGAATATACTCTAGAGTTATTCCTTGTTTTTGGAGTCAATCACAATGGTTACAGGCCCATCATTCAACAAACTGACTTTCATATCTGCACCGAAAACACCCTTGGCTATTTTTTTTCCCAATTTTTGCTCTGACAAGAGTACAAACTGCTCGTATAAGGGAATGGCTGTTTCATGGCGGGCGGCTCTGACATAAGAAGGTCGATTACCTTTTTTGGTCGAAGCCATTAGCGTGAACTGACTGATCACCAACAATTCTCCCTTTACCTCAGAAAGACTGAAATTCATTACACCTTTTTCATCATTGAAAATCCTCAGATTGATCAATTTGTTGACCAACCACTCTACATCGGAGGAATTATCATCATTTTCAATTCCCAACAGTACCAAAAGGCCTTTTCCTATGGCACCTACGGATTTTCCTTCCACTTTCACTTCCGCACGACTGACCCTTTGAATGACAATTCTCATAATTATCTGTAGAGGGCATCCTCCTCCAAAAGTTGTAAATAAGACTTATAACGGCTTTGAGCTATTTCCCCCGCTTCCAATGCTGATTTAACAGCGCAGTGAGGTTCTTTGGTGTGCATGCAATTGTTGAACTTGCACTGCGATTTCAAAACGGAAAATTCTCTAAAATAACCCGACAATTCTTCTTTTTGGATGTCCACCACTCCAAATCCTTTGATCCCAGGAGTGTCGATGATTTTGGCACCATCGTCCACATCAAACATTTCGGCAAAAGTCGTTGTGTGTTGCCCTTGCTGATGCTGATCTGAAATGCGGCCAGTTTTTAAATCCAAATCGGGAGCCAAAGTGTTGACCAATGTAGATTTTCCGACCCCACTGTGTCCCGAAAACATACTTACTCTATTTGCCATTTTTTTTTGAATAACATTTAGAGTATTGAGTTCGGTTGCAATGACTTCATAACATTGGTAACCTATTTTTTCATAAATGGATTTCAAAATCCTCATGTTCTCTAATTCGTCTAAACTGTACAAGTCTGTTTTGTTAAAAACCAAAACTACCTTGATGGCATAAGCTTGGGCAGTAACCAAAAAACGATCGATAAAAGCGGGGTAAGTAGGAGGTGTTTTGAGTGTGATCATCAAAAATACCTGATCAATATTGGAAGCAATGATGTGGGTTTGTTTGGATAGATTCACCGATTTTCGGATGATGTAATTTTGACGGGCTTCGATATCAGTAATCACCCCTGTTTTTCGCTCCTCCTCCCCTTCTGTCTCAAACAAAACCTTGTCTCCTACTGCCACTGGATTGGTGCTTTTAATGCCTTGGATTCGAAATTTTCCTTTGATTCTACAATCGTAGAACAGTGCATCAGATTTTACACGATAATGGCTGCCAGTTGAACAATAAACAATCCCTTTTTTGATCATCATTGCAAAGAAACAACAAATATTTTTTTCCCTAGTTGTAAAGAATACTCGCAAAGGGAATTACTATCTTTGTAAAAAAGATTTTTAATGACCCAAAAAGTAATTTTAATGATCTTGGATGGTTGGGGTTTTGCCCCTAACCCTGAGGTTTCTGCCGTTGATTTAGCCCATACCCCCAATATGGATGCTTGGTCCGATAAGTATCCTCACGCCTCTCTTTTGACCCATGGAGAAAACGTGGGTCTCCCCCACGGTCAAATGGGAAACAGCGAAGTGGGGCATATGAACTTGGGAGCAGGAAGAATTGTTTACCAAGACTTGGTTAAAATTTCGAAAGCCATTGCCGACAAAAGTGTTGAAAAGAATCCAGTTTTGGTAGAGGCTTTAACTTACGCACAAACGCAAAGGAAAAATGTACATTTTTTGGGACTACTTTCCGATGGAGGTGTACATGCGCATCTGAATCACTTGGAGGGGCTTTTGGAAATGGCGGCGCAATACGATGTTCCCCAAGTTTTTATACACGGTTTTACCGATGGTCGGGATGTGGATCCCAAATCAGGAGTCGGCTATCTTCAAAAATTATCCCAAAAGCTTGATGAGACCAAGGCAAAGTTGGCCTCCATCACTGGGCGTTACTATGCCATGGATCGTGATAATAGATGGGAAAGGGTCAAAAAAGCCTATGATGCATTGGTACACGCCAAAGGTACTCCTACCCAAAATATGATCGAAAGCATTGAAGCCAGCTATGCTGAGGGAGTTACGGACGAGTTTATCGAACCCCTTATTGCGGTTGACTCCAACGAGCAGCCCTTGGGTAAAATTTTGCAAGGGGATGTAGTGATCTTTTTCAATTACCGTACCGACCGCGGGCGTCAATTGACCAATGCACTATCACAACGTGCTTTCCCAGAACAGGACATGATGCCTTTGGATTTACATTATGTAACGCTGACCAATTACGACAAAACCTTTAAAGACATAAAGGTTGTCTTTGAAAAAGACAACTTGGAAGACACTTTGGGCGAAACACTTTCCAAAGCAGGGAAAACCCAAATAAGAATTGCAGAAACCGAAAAATACCCCCACGTCACCTTCTTTTTTAATGGAGGTCGAGAAGAGGCTTTTGATGGAGAAGAGCGCATCATGTGTCCCTCACCCAAAGTGGCCACCTATGATTTACAACCCGAAATGAGTGCCTTCGACGTAAGAGATGCAATCCTCCCCAAAATAGTGAAAGAGCAACCCGATTTCATCTGTTTGAATTTTGCCAATCCAGATATGGTAGGCCACACTGGAGATTTACAAGCCGCCATTAAAGCCTGTGAAACGGTAGATCAATGTGCTGGAGAAATTATTGCTGCTGCGCTAGAAAACCAATACAAAATCATTGTCATCGCCGATCACGGAAATTGTGAAACCATGGTCAATGCCGACGGCTCCCCCAATACGGCCCATACGGTAAACCCAGTGCCATTGATTTTGGTCGATAAAGACAATACCCCCATCGTTGATGGTGTGTTGGGTGACATTGCACCCACCATTCTTAAACTTATGGCGTTGGAGATTCCCACTGCCATGACAGGAAAACCTCTGGTCTAAAAATCATCCCCCAAATATTCAAACTATGAAAAAAGTTTTTATAATCAGCTTGAGCATCTTGTTCGTTAGTTGTGGTACTTCTCCTCAAAAGCCTTTGGTAACCCAACCGATAAAAGCCAGCAGTGGCGAAATGATTCTCTTGGGTAAAATCAACATGGCCAATTTACAAAGCTCGGATGTCAGCTCATGGTTTAAGGAAGAATACAACAAGGTTTCGGTCGATCCTCAGTGGGGAAAAGACTTACAACCTTATCTTAAAGATTTGAAAATAAAAGTTTTTATGGGGACTTGGTGTGAAGACAGTCAGCGGGAAATTCCTCATTTTTTCAAACTGCTCGATGCGCTGGATTTCGACCAGCGTCATTTGGAAATGTATGCCATGAGTGAGGAAAAAACCACTCCTCAAAATTTTGAAAAGGGTTTAGAGGTTTTCAATGTTCCCACCCTTATTTTTTTTAGAAATGGAAACGAAATCAATAGATTTGTAGAGTTACCCGTAAACAGTCTCGAATCTGATATTGCAAAAATCATTAAAGGGGAGTCCTACACCCATTCGTATGAATAGTAAATGGTAAAAATCAAAAGTTTAGAGGAAATTGAGTTGATGCGTGAAAGCGCATTGATTGTTTCTCGAACCTTGGGCATGTTGGCCAAAGAAATTAAACCAGGAGTGACCACACTCCATCTGGATCGCTTGGCCGAAGCTTTTATTCGAGACCACGGAGCTGAACCAGGTTTTTTGGGATTGTATGACTTTCCAAATACACTTTGTGTAAGCCCCAACGAAGAGGTCGTCCATGGAATTCCCAACAACAAACCCCTAGAGGAGGGAGACATCCTCTCTGTAGATTGCGGAGCACTTAAAAATGGGTTTTACGGTGACCACGCTTATACCTTCGAACTGGGAACGGTGGGCGATGAGACCAAAAAGCTATTGGAAGTTACCAAAAAATCGCTCTATATAGGCATAGAAGCCTTTTGCCACGGAAACCGTGTAGGTGATTTGGGTCACGCCATTCAAAGCTATACAGAATCTTTTGGCTATGGGGTAGTGAGAGAATTGGTAGGACATGGTTTGGGAAGAGAAATGCACGAATCTCCCGAAATTCCAAACTATGGTAAAAGAGGTCGGGGGAAAAAATTTAGTAACGGCATGGTCATCGCTATAGAGCCCATGATCAATATGGGTACCAAAAACATACGTCATTTTAGCGATGGATGGACCATCAAAACCGCCGACAATCAGCCCAGTGCTCATTTTGAACACAATGTGGCTTTGATAGACGGAAAACCACAACTGCTTTCCACCTTTGATTATATCTATGAGGCTTTGGGGTTTGAATCCGAAGAAGAAATTCCCTTTAAAAAACTTACCGCTAAGGCATGAAGTGGATGCTACGCTTTTTTCCAAGATCTTTTTTGATTCGGATGAGTCTGCTGTTTCAACCTCTGCTGCGAATGTATTTCAAAGGGAATCGATTCACTGACCCCATTGATGGCTCTCAATACCGAAAATTCCTCCCCTATGGCTATCGTAAAAATCTCCGCCCCAACGCCCTATGTCCTGGGACACTATCCTTGGAACGCCATCGCTTACTCTGGCTTTATATGGATAGGAAAACTGAGTTTCTAAGCCAAAAACTCAGGTTACTGCATGTCGCTCCAGAGCAAGTTTTTTACCACAAATTCAAACAATTTGAACATTGGGATTATACCACCACCGACCTCCACTCTCCCTTGGCCGATGTGAAAGCAGATATTTGCAACTTACCTTTTCAAGACGATCAATACGATTTGATCTTGTGCAATCATGTTTTGGAGCACATTCCCGATGATCTTAAAGCCATGAGGGAATTGTATCGGGTTTTGAAAAAGGGCGGAACACTGATCGCACAAGTTCCATTAGAAGAAGAAAGAGCGAAAACATTTGAAGACGACAGCATAACAGACGCAAATGAACGGACAAAAGTTTTTGGACAATACGATCACGTAAGGGTCTATGGGCTGGACTACTACCACCGAATGGAGTCAGTAGGTTTTTCTACTGAGCGTATTCTTATACAAAAGGACTTGACCCCAGAGGAGATAATTCGTTTTGCCCTTCCCTTACAAGAAAAGATTCCCTTAATGCGTAAATAACTTTTCTTTTTCTAAAAGCTATCCAAATATCATGATCATGGAGTTGAATGATTCTCTATAACCTCAACTCTTTTGAGTAGCTTCTCTAAAGTTTTTTGATAGAGTTGATTTTGCTTCTTGAGTAGTTGGATTTCTCGCTCCAATCGTGTCACTTCTATTTGCTGAGTTGCCTCAAGTTCATTACCCTCCAAATCTGCTAAATGAATCAGTTTTTGACCAGACATATGTTCTACCAAACGAACCATTTTCATCATATCGACATTGACCTGTTTGTTTTTAAGGCTATTTTTCGAATAAAAACTCCAAGCCATCTCTTCACTTGGTTTGCCAATGAGGCTAAAATTATGCGGAGAAATGGTGGATTCGTTCCCTTTGCTGTCAAAAGTGATCAATTCTATTATGGTCTTGGAAACAGTAGCATACAAACCAGCCTTGTCGGGAATGAAAGCACCTCCCTCATTTAAGATGATCGTGTTTCCACTAAATGTTGTAGCCGAAACTACACCCACTACCTCCAAGGTTTCTGTAGGAGTAATCGTTCCTATTCCTAAATTACCATTTTTTAAAAGGGTTAGAGCTGTACTTTTTTTACTACTACTGGTTCCATTTCCTATGGTCAATAATGGATCATGGTCTACCCAACTGTTTATAGAGGCTCCCGAAAAAGTTTCATTATAGCTGCCCAATAAAGTTTCCGCATATGAGCTAGCAATTAAACTATTCCCCAACGCAACACTTCGATCGGCTTTGGCCTCGGTGTTGTAACCTAAGCCTACAGAAAACTCCCCTCTTTTGGATTCATTCCAACTCCCCTTTCCATCTCTACCAGCACGAAAAGCTCCTTTACTTTTGTCAAAAATGATTCGAGTGTCGTCATCTCCTCCTGTTTTGTTGTCCAATTGATCCGATCCAAAGACGAAATCATCGGTGGTAACATTTCCTTGAAAATTACTGACAACCCCTTTTTTTGTTGAAAAAACTCCTTTTTGATCGGATCCAATAATCATCAAACTATCAGAGGTGTTGTGAAACTGAATCCCATTACTCGCCTGTAAGCTAATTTCATTTCCACCCTCCAATTTTATTGAAGTTTGATTGAGGGTTCCCAACTTCGTAAATTCAAGTGTTTGACCCATGTTGCTGCTATGATTAAGGTCGGATAAATCTACTACTGATTCAGTATCACTAATTGAGAGTAAATGGGTGTTTTTATCATAGCTAAGGGTTTGGCTTTGGGGTAAACTGATCACATTACCATTTTCAATACTTAATTTAAGTCCGTTAAGGATCAATTTTTGATGATCGGTGTCTGAACCAGAGACAAGTTGAGTGGGTAGTTTAAGGGTTTTTTCTACATCACCTTCCAATTGAATTTTGATATGAGTGGTACCGCTCATGGCAAATGATGTAATGACTTGTTCATCGGTATTGATCGGGCTTAAATCTACTTTACTATTACTTCCACTAATGGACAGTTCTTTGTTATTTAAGGATAGGGTTTGGCTGTCCGTATTGGATATTACTGGATTATCGTCACTTCCAGTTGAAGTAGATTCTACCAAAGAACTTAGGTCTACACTCCCTCCATGGGTTAAAGAAAGTATGTTGTTTTGAAGAGTCAATTGCTGATTTTCAGTTGATGACACCTTCAGAGAACTTAAATCTACTCTTCCTCCATTGGTTAAAGAGAGTATATTTTCAGTTAAAGTAAGTTGTTGATTGACATTATAGTAATTGGTCAAATTCACCCTTTGTTTACCATTCAAAATCAACTGATGGTCATAAGTTAACTCTAATGATGAAGAAGGGACTTGTGAGGCTCCTATGGTCTCCCAACCCTTTTTAATATTATAGACCTCCAAAGCCCCCTTGTCTGTATTAAAGATCATCAATCCATCTGGGACATCGCCACCAAAGGCAACATCTCTTTGCGACTGAGTTAATCGAGGAAAAAGTACTCCTTGATTTTTACTTTCTAACTCAAGTAATGCATGGGTATTAATATTTTTGGGATTGTCTCCAATTTTAACTTGAGCGTGGAGACTAATGGCAATAAAAAATACTGTAAAGCCGAATGAAATAAGTAGGTTGTTTTTTTTCATATGAGCGAATTTTAGGGATCAATATGATTATTAATTCATGTCAAGATTGTCTTCGGATGTTTCGTCTGTATCCAACTCCTTGCCTTCCCCTTTTTTATTGTTTAATCGGATTCGGATAATTAGTTCATGATTTCTAAAACCTAATTTAGAAATTAGATCGGGAGTAGGGAATTGATGGGCATAACCGACACTAATTGGACCTCCATTGTCAAAAAATGCAGAGAGCCCCAAGCTGCTGTTGTGGTGATAGGCAAAAAGAAACTCGGATTTTTGATAGGTAAAACCTGCATTGATAACCGAACTGATGGGGGCACTTTTTACCCATCTACCTAAGCAAGATACAATATACCTCCAGTTGGGTGCAAAAGCAGGTAAACGCAACCCCCCCGAAAAATAAAGATGGAGGTCATCTACTGGACTTGGGTTGACAGCATCTGCATCCTTATCTTTTAAATGACCCATCAACATAGGAGCCGAAAACGAGAGATATCCCTTATCCATTTTATAATGAACCCCTACTCCTATGTTGGGATAAAAGCGGGTGAGACTTACCAGTTTATCATCGTCATCATGAGTCATATTGATACCACTAAAATCCATACTGACGTGATTTCCCCCTGCTTGGACTCCAAGAAATAAGGAATTTCCGTTACCTAATGGCAATCGATAGGAAAAATTGGTAAATATGTTTGTTTGACGCTCGACAAAAGTTTGGTCAACCATCAAAATGGCTCCATAAGCTAATCTTTTTTCTCCTTCAGGAATAGATAATTTAAAAAGTTGGATGTCAGGAGCCTCTTTGATACCACTCCATTGACTTCTAAGTTTTAGCTCATTACCACCTGATCCTCTAAACCTGTTGCTGCAGGATTAAAAAATTGCAGGTTTTGCCCATAAAATGCTATAGGGATGTCCTGTTGTGCCCAAATTAAAAGAGATAAAAGAATCAGAAAAAAAGAGCAAGTTTTTTTCATTTTTAATAAAATTTCAATGGATTCAATCTGAAATATATAGCCAACCTTTATGGTCTACTTTACCATCTCCATTATAGTCAATGGCGAAGAGATATGGTCCTGTGGGTACGGTATCCTTATTTTTTTTAAAATTTCCACCCCAATCATTTTTATAACCAAAAGATTTGGAAAAAACCACCTCACCCCATCGGTTGTATACAGAAACCTTGGCATTGGGATACTGCTCAATTCCCTCAATGATCCATGTGTCATTTTTACCATCACCATTCGGGGTAATGGCTTGAGAAATGTTTTTGGAATCAATTAGAGGGATCTTGCGCATCATCAGCGTAAAAGCCTTAAACTTCGAAAAATCCACCTTCTCTTTAGACTGAATATATCCTTCCAATAGGGAATTTGTAACTTCCCCGCTGTAAAAACCAGCAGTCAATTTACTTTCAATGGGAATCCATCGGTCTCCATCGAACCCTCCGATGGTAATTAAATCCAAAGCTTTTTCTGGGCTAGGAGCATGATCTAATAATTCACCCAGATTAGAAAATACATTCCAAGAAATTAACAGCCTCCCTGATCCACGGGGGTTCCGCAATTTCCAGTATTGAGTTTTACTAACAGCTGCAATCGAATCAACAGATTGAGATACTTCATAAGGGCGATGATGATAGGCCAAATCAAGATATTTAGCTCCCGTAAAATCGAAAATATAAACAGGCTGAAAAATATTGTCATGCCCCAGGGGAAAGACAAATTCAGAGGAGTTGTAAAAACGAATAAACCCGTCTACATGGTTGGTGTGGTTTGCCCCTGTAGAATTACTCCCTTGGGCAAAAGAGAGGATTCCCCCAGAAGTACCTCTATCGGTAATAATTTTTCCTGACTCGAAATAAAGTTGATCAGAGCCAATATGTAACTCGTTTTTTGGAGAAATGTATACATCACCATAAAGTGCCATCTGCGAAAAGACAGAAAAGCAAGATATGGTGAAACAGAACGCACCAACAATAAGAAAACATTGCCGTTGCATGGTTGGGACATTAAGTAGGCTTTAGTATATTAATTTATACATAAAATGGGGAATCACCAATTTTTGGACATTTCTACTAAAAACCCATCTTGATCAGCTACAGTCCAGAGCGCCTCCAAAACAGGGTTATTTTCGATGAGTGCTTTTCCTTCTTCTAGCGGCATAATCATAAGTGCAGTAGCCCATGCATCTGCGGTCATACAGTCAGGGGCTTTCACGGAAGTACTGAGGATATTTGTTTTTTGTGCCGATCCCGTAAGGGGGCTAATGGAGTGAACAAACCGCTCTCCAGTAGTGGGATCAATCCTGTTCTTGCGATAGTTTCCAGAACTGGCGAGAGCTTGATTATCTAGCCTTATGGTTTGCAAAAACTGACGTTCTTCTCCTTGACGAGGATCTTCAATGGCGATTTTCCATGCTTTTTGTGTTTTGGGACTGTTTCCTTTGGCAACAATCTCTCCTCCTATTTCTACCATATAATCTGAACTGCCCAGAGCTTGTAGGAAATTTCCTATAATATCAACTGTATATCCTTTGGCCAAGGCGTTAAAATCAATATAAATCTCGGGAAATTGTTTTGCTATGGTGTTGTTCTCATTGAGTACTATTTTTTGCCATCCCGTAAGCTGAAGGAGACTGTCTTTCTTCTTTGGATTGATTGAATTTGCGGAGGCTTTAGGTCCAAATCCATAGGCGTTAACCAAGGCACCAACGGTGGGGTCAAAATAACCTCCTGTGGCTTTCCAAACTTCAGTCGCTTTCTGGAATACCTTCCTAAAGTGATGATCTACTATCACCTCAGTATCCCCTCTATTGATTTTAGAAATATCCGATTCTGGTAAATAGGTAGATAGAGATTTATTGATTACATAAAACAATGAATCAATGCCCTTTTGAATGACTTGCTCATCAACAGCAGCAACGTATTGAATATTATACGAAGTTCCAAGAGCAAAACCTTGCAATCTTTTAGATTTTGTGGGATTTGGACTGCACGAAAAAATCAGCCAAAAAAGGCCCAGACTAGTCCATAATTTGAAGTCCATCAAAATTGACTGCATAAGGGTCGTTTTGGGTTAAGGGTAAATCGTAGTCATCGGCATTGGCAAGGCCCACCCCTGCATAATAGGTGGTGGCTTTGTATTTGATACCATGATCTTTGACCTGCTCCATCAGTTGAGCATCAAAATTTTTAGGATTTTCGGGATACAAGCACCCCCGTACCACTATGAAATGAAGTTTTTTACCCTTTAGGCATACAAACTGCGGATCTTTTTTTGGTTGTGAATTGACCGCCAAAAATTCAAATCCACTTGCGCTAAGGTGGTCTCCCACCTCTTTCATTGCTAATCGATGAATTTCTTGGGCATTGAGCATCTAACCACCGAAATCATCAAATCGAACATTCTCGGGCGGAATGCCAAAGTCGTCGGACATTTTCTCTATCGCTTGGTTCATCAGTGGAGGACCACAGAAATAAACCTCAATGTCTTCAGGAGCTTCGTGGTGATTAAGGTAATTATCGATCACACATTGATGTACAAATCCTTTAAATCCATCACCTTCTCCATCCAATCCTTCTTTAACCTTCCAATTGTCTTCTTCCATTGGTTCAGAGAGGGCAACATAGAACTTGAAATTTTCGAAGTCTTTTTCCAATGCCTTGAAGTGATCCAAGTAGAATAGCTCTCTCTTGGAACGACCACCGTACCAAAAGCTTACTTTTCGTCCAGTTTTTAGCGTTCTGAACAACTCGTACAAGTGAGAACGCATGGGTGCCATACCAGCTCCACCCCCTACATAAAGCATTTCGGCCTCTGAGTGATTGATGAAAAATTCTCCGTAAGGACCAGAAATGGTTACTTTATCCCCAGCTTTTTTGGAGAAAATATAGGAAGAGGCAACTCCAGGATTGACATCCATCCAGTTGTTTTTATTTCGATCCCAAGGTGGGGTGGCAATCCTGACGTTGAGCATGATTTCACGACCCTCGGCAGGGAAAGAAGCCATAGAATAGGCTCGCTCAACCGTTTCGGGGTTTTTCATCACCAAAGGCCAAAGGTTAAATTTGTCCCATTCCAATTTGAACTTGTCGGGTTCGCCCGGATGTTCTTCGGGATGAGCAGAAATATCGATGTCACTATATTTTACCTCGCATTTGGGAATTTCTATCTGAATATAACCCCCCGCCTCGTAATCCATAGCCTCGGGTATTTCGACGACAAATTCTTTAATAAATGAAGCAACGTTCCAGTTTCTGATTACTGTAGCTTCCCATTTTTTGATCCCAAATACTTCTTCGGGGATTTGGATGACCATATTTTGTTTTACTTTCACCTGACAGCCCAAGCGCCATCCCTCAGCGATTTCTTTTCGGGTAAAGTGTGGGACTTCGGTGGGAAGGATTTCTCCACCTCCCTCCACAACCTGACACTTGCATTGGATACAAGTTCCACCTCCTCCGCATGCGGAAGGCAAAAATATTTTACTATTTCCCAAGGTGGTAAGCAAAGTACTCCCAGAGGAAACCTCTACATCATTATCTCCATTGATCAAAAGACTGACCGGCCCTGAGGGCAATAATTTTGCCTTGACCCCCAAAAGCATACCGACCAATACAAAGGTGATGACCAAAAAAACCACAATACTCGCAACAATAACTGAATAATCCATCTCTAATTGACTATAATTTAATACCCATAAAACTCATAAAACCCAACGCCATCAAACCTGTTATAATAAAGGTAATTCCCAATCCCCGCAGTGGAGCTGGCACATTTGAATAAATAATTTTTTCTCTTATTGCTGCGATGGCCAAAATGGCCAACAACCAACCGATTCCAGAACCGAATCCATAAACAGCGGATTCTGATACCCCAGAAAAATCTTTTTGTTGCATGAATAACGAACCTCCCAATATGGCACAGTTCACTGCAATTAGGGGAAGAAAAATCCCTAAGGCTCCATAGAGCGCTGGAGCATATCTTTCTACAATCATTTCTACCAATTGAACCATAGAGGCTATCACGGCAATGAACATAATAAAACTCAAAAAGCTCAAATCAATCTCAGCATAGGAGGGATCCAACCATTGCAAGGCTCCTGGACGCAAAAGATAGGTGTCCAATAAGAAATTGATGGGAACTGTAATGGACAGAACAAAAATAACAGCGAAACCAAGTCCAACAGCCGTTTTTACGGTTTTGGAAACCGCCAAATAGGAACACATCCCCAAGAAATAGGCGAAAATCATGTTCTCAATAAAAATACTTTTAACAAATAAGTTCAAATATCCTTCCATGATCTAGTTCTTTTCGATGAGTTTTCTATTGCGAGCGCGTTGTATCCAAATAAAGACACCAACGGTAATTAGCGCCATGGGGGATAACAACATTAATCCGTTGTTTTCGTAACCCATTTCGTAAAATGCATCGGGGATTACCTGATATCCAAAGAGTTTTCCCGAGCCAAGAAGTTCTCTAAAAAAAGCTACCACAATGAGAATGAATCCATATCCAGCAGCATTCCCAATACCGTCCAAGAATGATCTCCAAACTCCATTACCCAAAGCAAAGGCTTCCAATCGGCCCATTACAATACAATTGGTGATGATCAATCCAATAAATATGGATAACTGTTTACTTACATCATAGGCATAAGCCCTGAGAATTTGATCGACCAAAATTACCATAGAAGCCACTACCACTAACTGAACGATAATTCTAATTCGATTGGGAATTAGATTTCTCAACAGTGAAATGATGACATTACTGGCTCCCATTACAGCAATTACCGATAGAGTCATCACCAAAGCTGGCTTGAGTTGAACGGTAATTGCAAGTGCGGAACATACGCCCAAAACCTGAACGGTTATGGGGTTGTTGTCGTCCAAGGGGTCGGTCAAAAGCACCCTATTTTTTTTGGAAAATAGAGGCTCTGATTCCTTATTAAGGAATAAGAGGGTTGGTTTTTTTGAAGGATTTGCTTCTTTATCTGCCATAGTTTGTTAGTTTATCGAGGCCATGGTGGTTTTTTCCTTTTCGAAATAAGGGAGGTAATGGGTTAATCGCTCGATGATCATGTCTGTAACACCGTCACCCGTAATGGTTGCTCCGGAAATGGCATCCACTTCATGATCTTCTTTATCGGTGTCCTTTGGGTCGTTGTTGGTCTTGGAAACATTGATCCCTACCAATTGACCTGAGGAATTGAATACTTTTTCTTCTTTAAATCGATCCATGAACCACTGTTGGGTGATCTCAGCACCAAGTCCAGCGGTTTCTCCTTTATGGTCAAATACAGCACCTTGAATGGTATTAATATCGGACTTAAGGGCAATATACCCCCAAATGGCATCCCACAATCCCGAGCCGCGCAAGGGAATGATATAATAGCTGATATTGTCAACCACTGCTTTGTATAGAGGGAAGCGCTGTTCGTTTGCGGGTTTTTTGATTTCGTTATTCAGCTTGAGTTGAAAAGCATCCACTTTCTCGTCTGGATTCCCCAAATGATCCAAAGCCAAAGTCCCAGTAATGTATTGTTTATATAGTGTTTCGGCTTGCTCTCTATCGGTCTGAATACCAATAGTTGAAAGGATATTCTGCATTTTTTCCTTTCTGACATTATCGGCCTGAAGTGATTTGAGTGAACTGGCTGTAAAGGCCAAAGTGGAAGCGACCACCAGTACCATTGCAGCAGCAAAAAGAAAAGTATATCCGTTGGAGTCTCTATTCATGACTAAGCAGTTTTGAGGGCTGAAGCCCATCTTTTTTTACGTTTGTTTATGTTTCCTTGAATGACATAATGGTCGATGGTGGGGGCAAAAACATTCATCAACAATATGGCCAACATTACCCCTTCTGGGTAGGCAGGATTAAATACTCTAATTAAAATACAAAATACACCCACTAGGATTCCATAGACCCATTTTCCTTTGTTGGTTTGGGCGGCAGAAACGGGATCGGTGGCCATAAAGACAACACCAAAAGCAAAACCTCCTACGACTAAATGATTGACCCATGAAAAGCTCATCAGGGCATTTGCACCCCAAAGGTTGAATAAGAAGCCTACTAAAGCTGCTCCAATAAAACTTCCTAAAATGATCCTCCAACTGCCCACTCCTGTGAAAATCAAGATGGCTGCTCCAATCAATACAAAAAGGGCAGAGGTCTCTGCGATTGAACCAGGAATAGATCCTTGAAACATTTCAAAGAAACTATAGTTGACATTACCCCCTGCTGCTAAAGTACCCAATATGGTTTCACCGGAAATCCCATCGATGTTGGAAGCTTCAGAAACCCAAACTTTGTTTCCCGACATATAGGTGGGGTATGCAAAAAATGCAAATGCTCTGGCGGTCAGTGCAGGATTTAAAATATTCATACCCGTTCCACCAAAAGCTTCTTTAGCAATCAATACGGCAAAGGCAACCGAAATGGCAACCATCCAAAGAGGTATGTCAACAGGCATGATCATAGGGATCAAAAGACCTGTTACCAAATATCCCTCGTTTACTTCGTGACCGCGATAGACGGCAAAAATAAATTCTATGGTCAAACCTACTACATAGGAAACGATAATCATGGGTACAATTTTCCAAGACCCGTGAACAAATGCATCCAAAAATGTAAAAGCCTCTTCAGTTTGAATAAAATGCTGATATCCAGTATTGTAAATCCCATAGATCAAAGCGGGCATCAATGCAATGATGACCGTTACCATTGTTCTTTTGAGATCAACCGCATCACGAATGTGAGCCCCAGTATGGGTGGTGTGGTTGGGTACAAAAAGAAAAGTGTCAAAGGCGTTGATGGCCGGAGCATACTTTTCCCATTTTTGACCTTTGCCAAAAGGTCTTTTAAGATTGTCTAATTTTTTCCTCAAAAAGTTCATACTGTAAATATTATCCTGCTTCTTTAATCATTAATTCAATTCCTTCTCTGATAATTTGCTGTGCTTCGATTTTGGAAGTACTGGCATAATCAATCAACCCAAAGTCTTCGGGTATGACTTCATAGATGCCCAAAGCTTCCATTTTTTCGATATCATTTGCCATACAGGCTTTGAGTAACTGCATGGGGTAAATGTCCATGGGGAATACTTTTTCCATTTCTCCAGTAACCACTAAGGCTCTTTCTTCCCCATTCATATTGGTATCAACATTATAGCCTTTGTTGCCAAACAACCAAGACAAAGAAGTTTTGGACAAGCTTGGAATTTTGTTATCCATAAAGGGCAACCATCCAAACATTCTGTAATGGTTTCCTTCGGGAATAATGGTCAACAAATTGTTGTGAAAGTCCAAATGACCATCGGGAGCCTCGGCCTTTCCGCTTAGAACATCACCGTTGATAAAACGATTTTGCTGGCTTTTGTCAAAGCCAGTAATGTCTGTTAATGAACTTATTAGGGCACCTATTTTAGTTTTGACATATTGGGGTTGTAAAACCGATTCACCGGCTACGGCCAATATCCTTTGGGAACTATACTGACCATTGTCGAACAACCTACCAATGTTGACCACGTCCTCGGGACGCACTTCCCAAACTTTCTCCCCCATATTGATGGGCGTATGATGGTGGATTTGAACACTGACGTTTCCAGCGGGGTGTGGTCCACTAATGTGCAACAACTCTACCCCTTTTGTGTTTTCAAAAAATCCTGAAAAAGCAGCATCTACGGAAAGTATCACAGGATTCTCCACCAAGGCGTTGAGAACGTCAATTCCCTTTTGGAAGTCTTCTTTGTTGTTTTTGAGTAAAAACTCGAAGTCAACGTCCAAGGGGGCAGAGGCATAGGTAGAAACATAAATGGTCTTTGGAGTAACATCTGGGTCGGCAGTAATCCCGTATGGTCTTTGTTTTATAAAAGGCCAAGCACCACTTTTCAATAGAATTTCTCTAATATTTTCGCGATTCAAAGATTTGGAAGCGGGTATTTTGTGGGTCACTACATCCCCCGCTTGCTCTTCTATAATGATTTTTAAAATTTTTCTTTTGGCACCCCTAACGACTTCTTTAACCGTTCCCGACACAGGAGAGACAAACAAGATTCGAGGATCTTGTTTGGAATGAAAAACAGGCGCTCCCTCCGAAATCCTCTCACCTTCTTTAACCATCAAACGAGGAACAATTCCAAAAAAATTGTCAGGTTTTAGCGCAAATGTTTTGGAAGGAGTAGCATCTGATAAAATTTTTTCAGACTCACCTTTCAATTGGATGGTTGCACCCCTACGGATGCGAATGCCTACAGACATATTTGGAAGTTTCTAAAATCACACAAATTTACTAATAAAGGCCCATCTCTTAAAATGAATAAATGGCAAAAATGAATAATTTATAACAATTCTAAATAGTCGTTTAACTTTTCACAAAAGCGGCTTGGCAATGATTCACCAAATGCTTTTAAATTCCTAATTTTACAATATGTTTAAAAATTACTTGCTTAAACGTTTTGGATTTATCCTATGCTGTATGCAAACGCTTTTGGCACAAAATTCTCAAGAAACAGTTGTTGATCAATCCATCAAATCTATTGTTTTCAAAAATCAAGCCTTAGAAATTCAATTTCCCATCGTAAAACTCGGAGAACCTTTTCAATTGCATTTCGATGATCTGAATGGAGATGAAAGGAATTACTACTACAAAATCAAATATTTCAATCACGATTGGACCGCTTCAAACTTGTTTCAAAATGAATATCTCAAAGGTTTTGACAATTTGAGAATTGAAAACTATCAGACTTCTTTTAATACTCTCCAACCATATACCCACTACCAACTTGAATTACCCAATGAACAAACGGAATTTTTAATCTCGGGGAATTACCTTTTGGAAATCTACAACGAAGCTGATGAAATGATTTTCTCACGAAGATTTTTGATCTATGAAGACGGGGCTTCTGTGAGTGCGGGGGTTTTCAGAACTCGTAATCTTGAATTTTACCAAACCCATCAAAGTGTGCAATTCTCGATCATTCCTCCCAAGGGAGAATTTTTTCGTGATCCACAAAATCAATTACACGTTACCATCCTCCAAAACGAACAGTGGAATACTGCCCTTAATCATCTGAAGCCACAATACAACAGCGGCAGTCGCTTGGAGTACCGTTATGACGCAAAAAGCAGATTCGAAGGAGGCAATGAATACCTTTTTTTTGACACCAAGAACATTCAAATTACTAGTGCAAATGTCAGTGTGGTAGAATTGAATCGCTTGTATGAGACTTACCTGACGACCAATTTTGTGCGCAGGGGATACCCTTACAACTTTACCCAAGACCTGAATGGGGATTTTATCATCAGAACCCTGCAAGGATCAGAAAATGGAGATATAGAAGCGGACTACAGTTGGGTTCATTTCAGTCTTTCAGCTCCGGTTTTACTCAAAGACCAAGAAATCTATGTTTATGGGAAATTCAACAATTACGAGTTGAATGAAGCCAATAGGATTTACTACAATCCCGCTTTGGAAATTTATGAAGGGGTAATACTCCTCAAGCAAGGGATCTACAACTACAAATTTGTGGCCAAAACGCCACAGTCCGAATTGTACAATGCCATTTGCGGTTCTCATGCGCTGACCGAAAATCGGTATTTGATTTTGGTCTACTACAGATATTTTGGAAATCAACACGATTCACTGATCGCTATGGGAGAAACTTCCTCTTTTGAAATTATTGACTGATAAGGTTTTATTTAAGTTTTAAGAGTTGATTGTAACATTTATTTTAACTACATTAGCTATGACAACACTATTAAAATAGAGATGATTCAACAAGTAACAAGAGGAATAAAAATCTCTGTAGAAACGGACTTTGAAGGCAGTTTTCTCAAAGACAATGTTCTTCACTATGCTTTTACTTACCGAATTGAAATAGAAAATCAAGGTAAAAGTTCCGTACAATTGTTGACCCGTCATTGGAAAATTAAAGAAGCTTTGAACAAAACCCAATATGTCAATGGGAATGGCGTGGTGGGTAAAAAACCAATCATCAATCCTGGCGAAATTCACAAATACAAATCAGGATGTTTACTATCCTCTCCCCTAGGAGCCATGAAAGGAGCTTACATTATGATTGATTTCTCCTCTACCAAAAAGTTTAACGTGGAAATCCCCCCCTTCAAACTTTCAACCCCCTTTGTTCTAAATTAGTCCAAAGGACAATAGACCAATTTTTTAGTTTCAAAAAAGGCTTCGCTAAAATATTCTTTTAGTGGCAATACTTTTGCGTTTTTAAAATTCGAAAGTTCATCGCTTAGGTCTCCCCCCTTGAGACACAAAAAACCATTTCTAATCAAATGATTATTTTGACTGCTGATTCTGTCTGCTGACCAATTCATTAATGTCTCCAATGGCGCGACAGCCCTACAGACCACAAAATCCACTTTAAATTCTAGATTTTCAACCCGATCGTAATGGGTGCTAATGTTGTCCAATCCTAATTTCTCTTTTACATCATTGATGACTTTTATTTTCTTTCCGACACTGTCTGCCAAATGAAAACGTACTTCGGGGAACACTATGGCCAACGGCACTCCAGGAAAACCACCTCCTGTACCCACATCTAGAATCCTAGAGCCCGCCTTGAATTTGAGAAATTTAGCTATTGACAGGGAATGAAGAACGTGGTGCAAATAAAAATAATCCATGTCTTTTCTGGAAATTACATTGATGCGAGAATTCCAATCTTTGTAGATTGTGAATAGAGATTCTAGCTGTTGAACTTGCTTTGATTCGAAATCGGGAAAGTAGTCGTAAATAAAATTCAAGTCATTTTTTGATAAAAATAGAGAGAATGCCTTAAAATTCAATAATTTTACAAGACCAACAATAATTAATTATGACCAAAAGATTAATCCCACGTTTTTCCCGAAAGGAATCAAAAGAGTTTTTCCAAACACTCAACAAAAGAGTTAATCAGTATTTTAAAGACAACCAATTGGCCAAGACTGGTAACTGGAAACTTTACCTAAAGTCAGTCATCATGTTCACCATATTGATCGCTCCATTTGTACTGATTCTTTCCTTAAACATCAATGATTGGTTTAAACTCCTACTGGCCGCTGTAATAGGTGTTGGCATGGCAGGAGTGGGTATGAATGTGATGCATGATGGTAACCACGGTTCATTTTCCAAATACACTTGGATCAATAAATTGATGGGAAGCAGTATCTATATCTTGGCAGGAAATGTTTTTAACTGGAAGGTGCAACACAATGTTTTACACCACACCTACACAAACATCAAAGACCATGATGAAGATCTTGAAGCGGGGATCGTTTTGCGGTTTTCCAAACATGCAGAATGGAAACCTCATCACCAGTTTCAGCACTTTTACTCTATCCTATTATACGGTCTATTGACCCTCAAATGGGCAATAGTTTCAGATTTTGTTAGACTGAAACGATACCAAAAAGAAAATTTGTCTTACGCCAACAGTAAAAGTCATTCCGCACAATGGGTGGGATTGGTTATATCTAAAATAGTCTACTTTTCGATATGGATCGTATTGCCCATATTTGTTTTTAACATTGTTTGGTGGAAGGTCTTGATTGGATTTTTTGTGATGCACTATACTGCAAGTCTGATTTTGAGTCTGGTTTTCCAATTGGCACATGTGATTGGTGAGGCCGACATGCCGTTGCCTGATTTTAAAACTGGAAACATAAAAAACTCATGGGCAGTACATCAATTAAAGACTACTGTTAATTTTTCAACCAAAAACAAAATTGTCAACTGGTTTACTGGAGGCTTAAATCATCAAATCGAACATCATATTTTTCCCCATATTTCTCATGTTCATTACACCAAGATTTCTGAGATTGTCAAGAAAACAGCAAGGGAATTCAATCTGCCTTACAACGAATATGAAACTACGAGAAGTGCTATATTTTCACATTTTAAATTTTTAAAACAAATGGGCATGCGGCCTGTTTATGTTCAATCATAAGTCAATTTTTTAATGTTATCCAATCGAATCAAGAGCCTGCCGGCCTCGGCAACTTTGGCTATGGCCGCAAAGGCCAGAGAGTTAAAGAATCAAGGAGTTGACATCATCGGACTCAGTTTGGGAGAACCCGATTTCAACACCCCAGAGTTCATCAAAGACGCTGCCATTCAGGCTGTCAAAGACAATTACAATTCCTATTCGCCAGTCGATGGTTATGCCGATCTGAAAACAGCCATCTGTGAGAAATTTAAGCGCGATAATGGATTGGAATATCAAGCCTCCCAGATCGTGGTCTCTACTGGAGCCAAGCAATCCATTGCCAATGTGTGTATGGTCTTGCTCGATCCGGACGACGAAGTGCTCTTGCCCGCTCCCTACTGGGTAAGCTATTCGGCCATTGCTACTTTGGCAGAGGCCAAATCCATCATCATTCCCTCATCGATAGAAGATGATTTTAAGATTACTCCCGAACAACTCGAAGCGGCCATCACCCCCAAAACCAAACTGGTAATGTTCAATTCTCCCAACAACCCCAGTGGAACAATTTATACTGAAGCAGAATACCGTGCTCTGGGTGCTGTACTTCAAAAATATCCCGACATCTTTATATTGTCGGATGAAATATACGAACACATCAATTACGGCACACCGCATTTTAGTATAGCTGCCATAGACGAATTGTATGACAGAACCATAACCGTCAATGGAGTGGCCAAAGCTTTTGCCATGACCGGTTGGCGAATTGGTTATATAGGAGCTCCAGAGTGGATTGCAAAGGCTTGTAACAAAATGCAGGGGCAAATAACTTCGGGTGCCAACTGTATCGCTCAAAGGGCTACCATTGCTGCAGTATCAGCCCCTACCAGTCAAATCCAATATATGGTTGACGAGTTCAACAACAGAAGAGGATTGATCTTAAATTTACTTTCTAAAATTCCTGGATTCAAACTCAACGAACCCCAAGGTGCATTCTATGTATTCCCCGATGTTTCCTCCTATTTTGGAAAAACCATCAAAGGAAAAACCATCGAAAATGCGAATGATTTTGCTTTGTTTTTGTTGGAAGAAGCACATGTAGCAACAGTAACCGGCGATGCCTTTGGTAATTCTGATTGCATTCGGATTTCCTATGCCGCTTCTGAAGAAGACATCAAAACAGCTGTCGAAAGAATTAAAAACGCTTTAAGCTAAAAATTTAAAAGCCTCCAGATGGAGGCTTTATTGATTTATCCGTTGATCACCTTTTCTTGGTGATTGATTGACTCTTGGTGAATGGCTTTAAAAATTTGGGTGATGAATTCTTCACTCAAATTTCTTTCAACTCCCTCTGCTTGCATGGTTTCCAGAATTTCATTCCAACGTTTGTTTTGCAGAACTGCCACGTTATTGTCTTTTTTGAGTTGACCAATGGACTCAGCTACTTTCATACGCTTGCCCAAAGCATCCAAAATGGCCTGGTCACTTACGTCGATTTTTTCCCGCAAGGTTTCAAGTTCCCTTTGGTAACTTTCCTCATAAGTTGTTTTCTTCCTGATTTTCAAATCATTCATGATTTCTACCAAACGAGTAGGAGTTACTTGTTGCTTAGCATCGCTCCATGCATTATCTGGATCCCAATGTGATTCAATCATCAGCCCGTCAAAATTTAGATCTAAGGCTCTTTGACTGATGTCAAAAATCAAATCTCTACGTCCTGCTATATGGGAAGGGTCACAGATCAAAGGCATATCTGGAAAATTATTTTGGAATTCAACAGCAATTTGCCATTCGGGATTGTTTCGGTACTTGGATTTGTCATAAGTTGAGAAACCACGGTGAATAACACCCAATTTTTTGATGTCAGCAGAATATAGTCTTTCCAATCCACCCATCCATAAAGCTAAATCTGGGTTTACTGGATTTTTGACCAAAACGATTTTATCTGTTCCTTTTAATGCATCAGCAATTTCTTGAACGATAAAAGGACTAACGGTGGATCGAGCTCCAATCCACAAAATATCGATGTCTGCCTCTAAAGCCAAATTAACATGATCTTTATTGGCCACCTCGGTTGACGTCAATAGACCCGTTTGTTCTTTTACTTTTTTAAGCCAGTCCAAGCCAATGGCTCCAACCCCCTCGAACATACCAGGTCGAGTTCTAGGTTTCCAAATTCCTGCCCGGTAAACTGTTACATCAGTGTCTTTCAGTTCATGTGCAATTTTCAACACTTGTTCCTCGGTTTCTGCACTACAGGGACCAGCGATGACCAAAGGATGGTCGAGACCAAAATCGTGCAACCAGCTGCTCATTTCTTTACTATTTTCCATTTTATTGATTGTTTTTGGTATTGGTAATGCCTTCTAAAATTTGACGAATGTTGTTGATCTCGAGAATTTGCTCGTGTAATTTGTCAAATTGATTGGCATCCAAAAGTTGTTTAAATTGATTTAAATTATTGATGTATTGTGATAGTGTTTCGGTGATGTTCTCTTTATTCTGTTTGAAAATGGGAACCCACATATGGGGAGAACTTTTTGCCAAACGTACAGTAGAAGAAAACCCACTCCCAGCCATATCAAAAATAGCGGACTGATCTTTTTCTTTTTCCATTACGGTTTTGCCCAACATATAGGAGCTGATGTGGGACAAATGGGACACATAGGTAATGTGTTGGTCGTGTTCCACTGGATCCATTTCCCTGAGATTCATTCCTATTTTTTTAAACCAATCTTGAGCCCATTCCAACAAATCGGGACGAGTTTTTTGGGTCTCACAAAGGATTTGAGTTTTATCTTCAAACAAATCGGGTAATGCAGCGGCAGGGCCCGAATATTCGGTTCCTGCAATGGGATGGGTGGCCAAAAACTGTCCGCGTTTGGAATGCAAGGCTACTTGTTGACAAATTGCGGCTTTGGTCGATCCAAAATCCATTATTAACGCATTGTCGTTGACTTCGTCCAGAAGATCAACCAATCGTTCCAATGCTATATCTACGGGTATGGCCAAAAGAATGATATCCATTTGCTTGATCATGGTCTCCTCCAATCTGAAATCAATCAATCCCAAGTCCAAAGACTTTTGCAAGTTGGCTTGGCTTCTGTTGCTTCCGTAAATTTCTATATCTGGAATGTGTTCCCGTGCTGATAGCGCCAACGAACCTCCTATTAACCCAACACCTATTATGCCTACTTTCATGCTTTCCTGATTCTTTCTAAGGCTTTACTGATTTGTAATTCCTCTACACAAAGGGAGAAGCGAATGTATCCTTCACCTTGGCTGCCAAATATACTACCAGGTGCTATAAAAATGTGGTGATTTTGTAAAATTTCTTCTATGTATTCCACCGAGGATTTTGAGGTGTCCCTCATTTTGGCCCAAACGAACAACCCACTGTTGTGAGCATCGAAGTCAGTATTGAGCAGGGAGGCCAGTTCAAAAATGAGCTTTCTTCTTTGACGGTAGATGTCGTTCAATTTTTCGAACCATGATTCCTGAGCCTGAAGTGCAGCAATAGCCCCTTGCTGAATGCCATAAAACATACCCGAATCCATGTTGCTTTTTACCTTTAACACTGCATTGATATTTTCTTCATTTCCCAAAACCATGCCCACTCGCCAGCCAGCCATATTGAATGACTTGCTCAAAGAGTTCAATTCCATCCCAACCTCCATAGCACCAGGGACAGACATCATGCTTTGGGGTTGATTGGTCAAAACAAAACTGTATGGATTGTCATTGACCAACAAAATATCTTTTTCCTTTGCCCAGGCAACTAACTTTTCAAAGGTGTCTTTTTGGGCATTGGCACCCGTTGGCATGTGGGGATAATTGATCCACATGAGCTTGACAGCGGTCAGGTCCATTTGATCCAAAGCCTCCAAGTCGGGTTGCCATTGGTGTTCGGCTTTTAAATCATAAAAAACGGGTTCTGCCTCCACCAATCGAGTAATAGACTGATAGGTAGGATAGCCAGGATTGGGAATCAATGCTTTATCACCAGGATTGAGAAAAGCCATGGAGATGTGCATTATTCCTTCCTTTGACCCCATAAGGGGAAGGATTTCACTACTGGGGTCGGCAGTGAATTGATAATACTTTTGGTAGAAGTTGGCAATGGCTTGACGCAACTCAGGAAGCCCCTGATAACTTTGGTACTGATGTACCTTGGGATGATCAAAACTATGCTTCAATGCCTCAACCACCGTTGGGTGGGCGGGAAGATCGGGACTGCCAATCCCCATATTGATAATGGGCTTTCCCTCAGCAACCATAGCCGCCACTGCTCTCAATTTTTTGGAGAAGTAGTATTCCTGTACGCTATTTAATCTTCTTGCCTTCATTATTTTCCAGAGGGATATTCGCCCAAAACCTTAAAGGCGGTGGCCATTATTTCTAAAAGTGACTTGGCTTTAAAGTAGTCTTCGGGCTTATCGAAAGTAACATCGACAAAAAAGGCGTATTTACCTGGGGTTTCAATGACTGGTAGGGATTGAATTTTGGTCAGGTTGAGGTTGCAATCGCTTACCACATTTAGGGCAGTTGCAAGACTCCCGCGTTTGTGATCCAAAACAAATTTCCACGCCGCTTTACTGATGTTGTTTGACTTTTCCAATTTATCTTTTTGGACAATCACAAAACGGGTCACGTTATTTTTAATGGTTTGAATGGAAGGACTTAAAATCTCCAAACCGTAAATTTCTGCGGCTGTTTTTCCAGCAATGGCACCACGAGCTGTCATCTTATTCTTACTGATTTTGAGAGCTTCCTCTGCCGTATCATTGCTTTCTACCAGTTTGATGTGGGGATAGGCATGAAAGAATTTTTTACACTGCAATAGTGCCATAGGATGGGAATGAACCTCTTCAAGGTCTTCAATTTTTTGGCCGGGAAGGGCCATCAAATTATGTTCAATGCTAAGATAGTGTTCCCCAGAAATGACCAATTCATATTGATCCATTAGCGCATAGTTGGGTAAAATAGACCCCGCAATAGAATTTTCTATGGCCATCACTGCCTGACTACAAGCTCCAGAGGCCACTGCTTGTGCGAGAACATCAAAAGAAAGGCATTCCATAAGTTCGGGAGTATGGTCATAGTATTCCTTGACCACTTGATCGTGGAATGATCCCTTAATTCCCTGTATGGCTATTCTCTGTGTCATGGTTCAAAAAAAAAGTCCCGATAAAATCAGGACTCTTTGTTTACTATATTTATAGATTACTACAAAGTCCTTGCTACTTCCGAATAGAAGTAGTAAAAAGGAAAATTGTAATAAAATTGATTTTTCATCTTTTATATAATCTGGACAAATTTAAGATAGCTTTTGGCAAAAACAAATCATTTTATAATTTTTTTATAGATTTATACAACCCAATAATATCTTATTACTGAGATGAAAATTTCACTTCTAACCTGCATTTTGGGGCATTTATTCCTCTTTCTTTCCATTTACCTTATTGTTAATTACAACACGAGCAATAGAGCTTACCTGATCGCTGGCGTATCCTATTTTGTTGGTTTTATGCTTAATTTAATTGGATACCTTGCCAAAAAAAGATGACTATAATTTTGGTTACAGGAACCTTACTTTAAGGTAGAGTGAATCAAATTTAAAGATGAAGAAATCTATCCCTCAACAGAAAAATGATATATTACCCCAAAGGATAAAAAAAATATGACTGAAAAAAAGTCAAAACCCTCGGTGCGCTGGGGGATCATCGGCTGCGGTGATGTTACGGAGATAAAAAGTGGGCCCGCATATCAAAAGACAGCAGGTTTTGAATTGAAAGCGGTGATGAGACGGAACGCGGCCAAAGTCAGGGACTATGCCCACCGCCATGGAATCGAAAAATATTTTACAGATGCCGATGCATTGATCGGTGATTCAGAAATAGACGCTGTGTATATAGCAACTCCGCCTGACAGTCATTTGTTCTACGCCCTAAAAGTGGCCGCAGCTGGGAAACCCTGTTGTATCGAAAAACCCATGGCACCCACCCATGAGGAAAGTAAGCAAATTCAAGAAGTTTTTAACAAAAAGAACATTCCTCTTTTCGTTGCCTATTATCGTCGGTCCTTGCCACGGTTTACAAAAATAAAAGAGTGGTTGAATCAAGAAGAAATTGGAATGATCAGGCATATTAGTTGGCACCTAAGTCAGCCTCCCAACGCCTTGGATTTGTCTGGAGACTTCAACTGGCGAACCGATCCTAAAGTAGCACCAGGTGGTTATTTCGACGACTTGGCAAGTCATGGACTCGATTTGTTTGTCTATTTATTAGGGGAAATTCAAGAGGTTTCTGGGGTAAGCCTCAACCAACAGGGATTATATGTTGCAAAAGATGCGATTGCCGCCAGTTGGTTGCATAGAGGAGGCATTACTGGTGCTGGCGTATGGAATTTCGGATTGGCGTCTTTAGACAGGGTAGAAATTTTCGGAAACCTAGGAAAGATATCGTTTTCGGTTTTTGAAGATAATCCGCTGATCATAGAAAAAGAAGGTGAAAAGACAGAACTTTTTATCGAACATCCCCATCACGTTCAAATGCCTCATGTGGAAAATATGAAAAAACATCTCTTAAACCCAGATTATTCTCATCCTTCAACAGGAAAATCGGGAGCACACACCAGTTGGGTAATGGATCAAATTCTTGGCAGAAAAAGCACCAAATAGTAGTTGTTCGCTTTTGAAAAATTGATTTTGACTAACTTTACTGTGGTTTTATGAATAGATCAAAACATTGTAAACTTTTTTAACCATATCTATCAAAATACATTGGGCATCAAAATTCAAAATTTAACCAAAAGCTACGGCAGTAACCCTGCACTCAAAGGCCTGTCGATGACTTTTGAAAAAAAGGGGGTCGTTGGACTTTTGGGTCCGAATGGGGCGGGTAAGACTACCTTGATGAAAATTTTAACGGGATCCATTAGTCGATGGGAAGGCATGGTACAAGTTGGAAATATGGATTTGAGAAATGACCTTCAAAAAATTCAAAAACAGATTGGATACCTCCCAGAAAACAATCCACTTTACCTTGAGATGTACGTCAAAGAGTATCTGAGTTTTGTGGGGGATTTATACGGATTAAAAAAAGTTCCCGTTGAAGAAGTCATTATAAAAACAGGACTTGAAGAGCACAGCCTTAATAAAATTGAAACCCTTTCCAAAGGCTACAAACAGAGAGTGGGATTGGCCGCAACGCTGCTTCATAATCCCCAATACTTAATCCTGGATGAACCAACCACTGGTTTGGATCCCAATCAAGTGGTTGAAATCAGAAAACTGATCCAAACTTTAGGAAAAGAAAAATTGGTTTTTCTATCGACCCATATACTACAAGAAGTAGAGGCCATGTGCGACCGAGTGGTCATACTCAACAAAGGCAGTGTGGTTTTGAATCAAACGCTAAAGACATTAAAAACCGACGATCTTCAGGTGGTTGCTGTAAGTTTTGATTATCGGGTAGAAAATGTGGCACTCCAAAAAATTCCCCACGTCAAAACAGTGGTCAATACCTTCGATTTCGAATATGAGTTGACTTTTGAAACGCAAGAGGATATGCGGCCAGCAGTTTTTGACTTTGCCCACGACAATGGTCTTAAGATTCTCAATCTGCAAGAAAAAAATGAGGGCTTGGAAAAGCGATTCAATGAACTTACAAAAGGGGACTAAAACAAAGCAGAAGCGATTTTTTTGACGTTTTTGGATTTTCCCATGCTATAATAGTGAAGGAAAGGAACACCGTGTTGTTTTAATTCTTTGCTTTGCTGTATGCACCACTCTACTCCAATTTCAGAAACGGCTGTATTGTCTTTTGCTTTGACGACAGCATCGATCAGATCTTTCGGTAAATCCACGTGAAAACGGTGAGGAATCAAATTGAGTTGCTTTAGGGTGGCCAATGGTTTTAGACCTGGAATAATGGGGACATTGATCCCTGCTTCACGACATTTTGTTTCAAATTCAAAAAACTTTTGATTGTCAAAAAACATCTGTGTGATGATGTAATCGGAACCAGCTTTTATTTTTTCTTTTAAAAAATGAATATCGTTGTCCAAACTAGGTGCTTCGGCATGCTTTTCAGGATATCCGGCTACACCAACACAGAAATCGGTGGGGGAAGAATTCAAAATTTCTTCGTCCAAATACTGTCCTTGATTCAGGTTCTTGATTTGTACTACCAAATCTTTGGCATAGGCATGTCCTCCTTTACTGGGTTTGAAATAGGTTTCAGATTTTACTGCATCCCCTCTGAGGGCTACTACATTATCAATCCCCAAAAAATCAAGGTCAATGAGAAAGTTTTCAGTATCTTCTTGACTAAACCCACCACAAAGTATATGGGGTATGGCATCGACATGGTAGCGGTTTTGAATGGCAGCACATATCCCCACAGTACCGGGTCTTTTGCGAATGACTCTTTTCTCTAATAAGCCATTTTCGCGCTCAACATAAGTGTACTCTTCCCGGTGATAGGTCACATCTATAAATGGAGGTTTGAACTCCATCAAAGGATCAATAGAATCAAAAATTGATTGAATGTCCTGACCTTTTAAGGGAGGTAAAATTTCAAAAGTAAACTGGGTACGTCCTTTTGCGTTCTTTTGGTGATCTGTAACTTTCATTGGCTTAAATTAAATTAGGACTAAGCCATTTTTTGGCATCTTCCAATGGTATTTTTCTTCTTTTACTGTAGTCTAACAGTTGATCTTCTTTGATTTTCCCCAAACCAAAATACTTGGCTTCTGGATTGGCAAAATAGTAACCAGAAACCGATGCGGCTGGCCACATAGCATAGCTTTCTGTAAGGCTAACTCCAATGTGTTTTTCCACTTCCATCAAGTCCCAAAGGGTTTGTTTTTCCAAATGGTCTGGGCAAGCAGGATATCCTGGAGCAGGTCGAATTCCTTTATAGGTCTCCCTGATCAGTTCTTCATTGCTAAGGCTTTCTTTCGGGGCATATCCCCAATATTTTGTTCGGATTTCTCGATGGAGGTATTCGGCAAAAGCTTCTGCCAATCGGTCGGCCAAAGCTTTAACCATGATGCTGTTGTAGTCATCATTTTCTTTTTCAAAACGGGCTGCAACATCTTCTACACCATACCCTGTGGTTACACAAAAAGTTCCCATATAATCCTTTACACCTTTTGAAAGAGGCATAACAAAATCGGCCAAAGCCAAATTGGGCTGACCTGGTCTTTTTTGGAGTTGTTGTCGCAGGGTGATCAATCTACTCCTTACCTTTTGAAAATCATTGGGATCAAAAATAAGGATATCGTCGTCTTCGGTATTGGCAGGAAAAAGTCCAAACCGGGCTTTGGCCGTTAACCATTTTTCATCGATGATTTTTCGCAACATATTTTTAGCATCGATAAACAAAGAGGTGGCTTCTTTTCCTACGATCTCATCTTTTAAAATATCAGGATATTTGCCGTGTAAATCCCATGAACGGAAAAAAGGGCTCCAATCTATATAGGGTACTAAAGTTTCCAAGTCCTGATCTTCGATGGTTCTACATCCTAGGTTATCGGGGACAACAGGCTTATATTTCTCCCAATCGATATTATATTTTCTTTTTCTCGCTGTATTTATGTCAACGTATTTTTTGTTGGAAGTTCGTTCCAAAAATTTTTCTCTAAAAGAATCGTACTCCGCCGCAATTTCCGAAGTGTAAATTTTGTTTTTATCCTTATTCAAAAGATTATTGACAACGGTCACAGCTCGAGAAGCATCGTTGACATGAATGACGGGTGCGTTGGATTGTGGGGCAATCTTAACGGCTGTATGTGCTTTGGAGGTGGTGGCACCACCTATCAATAGAGGGGTTTTGAGACCGATACGATTCATCTCTTTGGCGATATAAACCATTTCATCTAGAGAAGGAGTAATCAATCCGGAGAGGCCTATAATGTCAACATTTTCCTCTTGTGCTTTTTGTAGAATGACTTCCGGGGGCACCATTACCCCCAAATCAATAATTTCAAAGTTGTTACAAGCCAATACGACACTTACAATATTTTTTCCGATATCGTGGACATCACCTTTGACAGTTGCCATCAAAATTTTACATGCAGACTCAACAACTCCAGTTTTTTCGGCCTCGATAAAAGGCTGTAAATAAGCCACCGCCTTTTTCATCACTCTAGCAGATTTTACCACTTGGGGTAAAAACATTTTTCCAGATCCAAATAAATCCCCAACAACATTCATTCCTTGCATCAAATTGATTTCAATCACATGCAAGGGTCGATCGGCGGCTGCTCGGGCCTCTTCCACATCTTCGATAATGTATCGATCTATGCCCCTAATCAGGGCGTGGGTGATTCGGCTTTGTAAATCCTCATTACGCCAAGCCTTATCTTCTTCCTTGGACTGTTTTTTGTCTCCTTTTACGCGCTCTGCATAATCCAATAAAGCCTCTGTAGCATCTTCTTTTCGATTGAGTAATACGTCCTCAACTTTTTCCAAAAGCGGCTTGGGAATTTGATCATAAACCTCCAAAAGAGTGGGGTTTACAATTCCCATCGTCATACCATGCTGAATGGCATGATATAAAAAGGCCGAATGCATGGCCTCTCTGACGGAATTGTTTCCTCTAAAAGAGAAAGAGACATTACTAACTCCACCGCTGACATTGGCATAAGGAAGATTTTCACGGATCCACTTGGTAGCCAGAAAGAAATCTAACGCATTTGTTTTGTGTTCTTCCATTCCTGTTCCAACAGGAAAAATATTGGGATCAAAAATGATGTCTTCAGGGGGGAAATTAACCTGATCCACCAAAATGCGATAGGAACGCTCACAGATTTGGATTCTTCTTTCGAGGTTGTCTGCTTGACCTTTTTCGTCAAAAGCCATAACGATGACTGCTGCGCCGTACAATTTAACTTTTCGCGCTTGTTCTATAAAGGTGGATTCTCCCTCTTTAAGACTGATGGAATTGACTATACTTTTACCTTGAACGACCTTAAGGCCTGCCTCTATGATATCCCATTTGGAACTGTCAATCATTACTGGCACGCGCGCAATATCGGGCTCTGCAGCAATAAGGTTCAAAAATTTAACCATGGCAGCTTTCCCATCTATCATTCCTTCGTCCATATTGACATCGATAATTTGGGCACCTCCCTCTACTTGTTCCAAGGCTATTTCTACAGCTGATTCATAATCACCAGCCTCAATCAATCTCAAAAATTTTCTTGAACCAGTAACATTGGTTCGTTCTCCTATATTGACAAAGTTGGTTTGGGGACTCACCAACAACAACTCCTGACCAGAAAGTGTTAAAAAGCGGTTGGGTTTATGCATGAGTTTTGATTTGGGGGTTTCTGGGTTTTGATTTGGCAACTGATTGAGCAATCAGTCGAATGTGTTCTGGTGTAGTACCGCAACAGCCTCCTACAATATTCACTAAATTTTGGTTAAGAAAGGGGTCGATCAAGGCAGCCATTTCCTTTGGACTTTGGTCGTATTCACCAAAGGCATTGGGTAAGCCAGCATTGGGATGTACAGAGGTATTGAAATATGTTATTTTTGACAATCTTTTGATGTAGGTTAGCAATTGGCTGGCCCCTAGTGCACAATTAAATCCAATGCTTAGCAATGGTATGTGGGAAACCGAGATGGCAAAAGCTTCAACCGTTTGACCCGATAAGGTTCTACCGCTTTTGTCCGTTATAGTACCACTGACCATTATGGGTAAAATTATTTTTTTATCTTGAAAATATTGCTGGATGGCATACAGTGCCGCCTTGGCATTCAGGGTATCAAAAACGGTTTCAACCAATAGTAAATCGGCACCCCCTTCGATTAATCCGGCAACTTGTTCATAGTAGGCTTCGAAAAGATCATCGAAACTAACAGCTCGGAATCCGGGGTCATTCACATCAGGTGACATGCTGGCGGTTTTATTGGTAGGTCCAATAGAACCAGCTACAAACCTCGGTTTATCTGGATTTTTGGCGCTAATTTTTTGGGCTACTGCTTTGGCAATTTTTGCTGATTCGTAATTGAGTTCATAGGCCAAATCCTCCAATTGATAATCGGCCATAGCAATAGAAGTAGAAGAAAAAGTATTGGTTTCAATGATATCTGCCCCTGCCAAGAGATATTCTTCGTGAATATTTTTTATGGCATCGGCTTGTGTAATGGATAGAAGATCGTTGTTGCCCCCCAAGGGGCAGAGATGATCTTTGAAACGATCTCCTCTAAAATCCTCCTCTGAAAATTCAAGCCTTTGGATCATGGTGCCCATTGCACCGTCCAAAACCAGTATTCTTTCTTTTAAAAGCGCCTCTATCATGGATTAAACTTTTTCAAGTGCTTGATCAATGTCTTGTTTGATGTCCTCTATATTTTCCAAACCGACAGAAAGCCTTATTAAACCATCTGTAATGCTGACCAATGCTCTTTCTTCGGGAGAAAGTTTGCTGTGAGTGGAAGTAGCGGGGTGTGTGACAATGGTTCGTGTGTCTCCTAGGTTGGCACTGAGAGAACACATTTGGATTTGATTTAGAAAAGTTTGTCCAGATATGATACCTCCTTTCAATTCTATGGTGATAATATTTCCACCTTTTAGCATTTGTTTTTTTGCAATTTCATACTGAGGATGACTCGGCAAGAAAGGATATCTGACCTGAGAAATTTTAGGATGATTTTGGAGATGTTTGGCCAGCTCTAGTGCATTTTCGCAATGGCGATCCAAACGGACAGCTAGGGTTTCTAAACTCTTGGAGAGCACCCAAGCATTGAAGGGAGAGAGTGCCGAACCCGAATTTCGAAAAAAAGATCTTATTTCTGTAATCAAATCTTCTCGGCCCACGATCAAACCTCCCAAAACTCTTCCTTGTCCATCGATGAGCTTGGTTGCGGAATGAATGATCAAGTCAGCTCCAAAATCAACAGGCTTTTGGAGATAGGGTGTTGCAAAACAGTTGTCCACCGCCAGAATTATTTGATGTTTTTTGGCGATATCAGAAAGATAGCTCATATCAAGAATGTCCAAACCAGGATTGGTCGGAGTCTCAATGTATATGATTTTGGTATTGGGTTGAATCACCTCTTCAATTTGCTGGGGTGTATTGGCATTAAAGTAAGTGGTTTCAATATTCCATTTGGTGAAATATTTTTTAAAAAGGGTGTGGGTAGAGCCAAAAATAGACCTTACAGAGACAATGTGATCACCGCTGTTGAGAAGGGCTGCAAAACTGGTATATACAGCGGCCATACCCGATGCAAAAGCCAAACCGTCTTCCGCACCCTCGAGTCTGCAAATTTTATCAACCAGTTCTTGAGTATTGGGGTTGGAGAAACGACTGTAAATGTTGCGATCTAATTCGTCTGCAAATGAAGCTCTAAGCTCCTCAGCATTATCAAAGACAAAACTTGAAGTAAGATAAAGCGGAGATGAGTGCTCGGCATACTGTGAGCGCTCCATTTGCGTTCGTATAGCCTCTGTTTCAAAATGTTTTTTCATAATTCTGCGCCATTTAAGAAAATGGAATATTTAATTGGGGTTGAATATTCTAGTGTTTTGGCCACTGAGCAATATTTGTCAAATGATAGACAAACGGCTCTTTTTGCTTTTTCGGGGGGAATATCCCCTTCTAACCATACATTGACTTTAATTTTGTAAAATAATGAAGGAGCTACATTCGGAATTCGTTCTCCTTCAACATCCATTTTAAGATCGGTAGGGTTTATTTTTTGTTTGTTGAGAATGGCGATAATATCAATACCACTGCAACCAGCAAGGGCCGCCAAGAGAAGTTCCATAGGACTTGCACCTTCTACTTTTCCTTCTTTTTTGGATTTATTGTCCAGCAGTACTTTGTGTCCATTATCGTTGGTAACTTCAAAAAGATAGTTCTGATTGATCCTATTGAGATTTACTTTCATGAGATTGGGAATAATTTGATTTAGGTCTGAAAATGCCACTAAAGATTTGCGATACGGTCTTGTTTTCAATCAAAAAAGCATCGTGTCCATGAATGGATTTTATTTCGTGATAATAAATGTTCTCCTTAATTTTTTTACCCCTTTCAAGGGTTTTTTGATCTTCCTCGGCCGTAAAAAAGAGGTCGCTATCAATGGCGATCAGATGGATGTTGGAAGATATGTTTTCAATTATTTTTTCGAGGGAGTCTCCCTTGCGTGTAATATCAACAGAAGCCAAAAGGTGATTCATGGTTTTGTAGGCCTGCAGAAGAAATCGACTTTCCAATTTGTCACCGTGATGAACAAGCCAACTTTCAACATTAAAGAGCTTTTTTTCAGTATTGAATGTTCTCCCAAAACGCTCTGTAAATGAAGCAGGGGTTCGATAGGTGAGCATGGCATGAATGCGGGCATCCTTAAGTGGTTCGCTGGAGTTCTCCAAAAGTCTTTTCTGAAGAAATGTATTGGCAATGATCCAGTCCGAAGCTTTCCAATCGGCCGCAACCGGAATTAAATTTTCGGTCAAATGAGGGTTCAAAGCAGCCATTTCCCAAGCAATACCACCTCCGATTGATCCACCGATAAGGGCAAAAAGTTTTTGGACACCTAAAATCTGTAATCCTTGACAAAAAATTTCTGCAATATCACCAGTATGAAAATCATCGTATTTATCCAAGGTATCATTTTTGACACCGTTGCCAGGAATGTTAAAAGCCAGTATGGAATAATGATGGGTATCAATGGTAAGGTTAGGTCCGACAATTTCACTCCACCACCCTTGTGGACCAGCAACATTGGCGTCGCCGGTCAAAGAGTGATTAATTAGAACTACGGGTGCATGGTCGAATGACTGACCAAAGTGCTGATAGTGCAAATCGATCTTGTCATAAACAACACCTGAGTCGGTAGTGAAATTATAGATGGATATGGTTTTAACCTCAGCCATTAAAAAAATTATATGTTCTTAAGTGCAAGATCTAAATCATCTTTTAAATCCTCCAAGTTTTCAATTCCAACCGATAGTCTTACCAAATCAGGCGTTACCCCAGTACTTTTTTGCTCCTCTTCGTTCAACTGAGAGTGAGTCGTACTGGAAGGGTGAATGATCAATGACTTGGTGTCACCAATATTGGCCAGTAATGCAAATATTTTGGTGTTTTCCGTAACTTTTTTAGCGGCTTCGAATCCTTTCTTCAATCCGAAAGTAACGATTCCACTTTTTCCATTCGGAAGATATTCATTGGCTAAATCGGCGTATTCAGAAGATTCCAATCCAGGATAGTTTACCCAGCTGACTTCGTCGCGAGACTTCAGCCATTGGGCGAGTTCCAATGCGTTTTCTGAATGTTTTTTCATTCTAATTTCTAAGGTTTCCAAACCTTGAATGACTTGGAAACTATTGAGCGGACTGGGAGCACTTCCCAAATCTCTTAGACCTTCTACTCTTACTCTTGCAATAAAAGCAATGGGACCCAATGCATCGTGATACTTCAATCCGTGATAGGAGGGAGAAGGCTCCGTAAATTCTGGGAAGTTTCCATTGGAATAATCAAAAGTCCCCGCATCGATGATCACCCCACCAATGGTGGTTCCATTTCCTGTAATGTATTTGGTCAATGAATGGATTACGATATTGGCACCGTGAGCTATAGGGTTGAGCAAGGCTGGAGTAGCAATGGTATTGTCAACAATAAAAGGAACTTTTGCCGCTTTGGCATGCGCACTGATTCCTTTTAAGTCCAAAACGTCCAACTTGGGATTTCCCAATGATTCTGCAAAAAATGCTCTGGTATTGGGCTGAACTGCTTTGGCAAAATTCTCAACATCATCTGGATCAACAAATGTAGTAGTGATTCCAAATCGAGGTAAAGTATTGTTCAACATATTAAAAGTTCCACCATAAAGACTGTTGGAAGCAACAATGTGATCTCCTGCCTTGAGAAGTGTCATCAATGTGGTTGCGATTGCAGCTGTACCAGATGCGGTAGCAACTGCTGCTACACCGCCCTCAACTGCTGCCAACCTTTGTTCAAGAATATCGTTGGTGGGATTATTCAGTCGGGTATAAATGTATCCTGATTCTGCAAGAGCAAACAAATTGGCTGCATGGTCTGAATCATTAAATACATAAGAGGATGTTTGATAAATTGGAACGGCTCTGGTTCCCTGTGTTTTTGTCACATCATGCCCCGCATGAAGTGCATTGGTTGCTAATTTTAAACTCATAATTCGAAAATGTTTTTAATTTTATTTATATAATCAAGTTTTTCCCAAGTAAAAAGTTCAACGGTTTTCTCCACCCTACCACTGTATGGTGATTCAAATATTTTGTTGATCTCTCTTGGCTGTCTTCCCATGTGACCATAAGCAGCAGTTTCGAGGTAGATGGGGTTTCTCAGTTTAAGTCGATTTTCGATGGCAAAAGGGCGCAAATCAAAAATTTCACTCACCTTCTTAGCAATTTCTGGGTCAGAGAGGGAAACTTTGGAAGTGTTGTAAGTGTTGATGTTGATAGAAGTTGGTTCCACCACTCCAATGGCATAACTCAATTGAACCAATATCTCTTTGGCCACTCCTGCAGCCACTAGATTTTTGGCGATATGCCTCGCTGCATAAGCCGCACTTCGGTCTACTTTACTGGGGTCTTTTCCACTGAAAGCTCCTCCACCGTGTGCTCCTTTGCCTCCATAAGTATCAACAATAATTTTTCTTCCAGTTAATCCTGTATCACCATGAGGACCTCCTATCACAAATTTTCCAGTAGGATTGATGTGGTAAGTGATCTCTTGATTGAATAGCTTTTGAATGTGAGCTGGTTCTTTTTCGATTACATTTTTAATGGCGATATTAATGATGTCGCTTTTGATTTTTTCGAGCATCTGTTCGTCGTCCTCTAAAAATTGATCGTGTTGGGTAGAGACCACAATGGTGTCGATGCGCAATGGTTCCCCTTGGTCAGTGTATTCAATGGTAACCTGTGATTTTGAATCAGGCCGGAGATATGTAATATCTTTGTTATCCCTTCTAAGGGCGGCCAGTTCAATCAATATTTTATGTGATAAATCCAGAGCCAACGGAATGTAGTTGTGCGTTTCATCGGTTGCATAACCGAACATGATCCCTTGGTCTCCAGCTCCTTGATTTTCTTTTTCGGCTCGGTCAACCCCCCGATTGATATCTTGTGACTGCTCATGGATCAAAGAGATTACCCCACAGGAATTTCCGCTAAACTGGTATTCGTCTTTAGTGTATCCAATTTTGTTAATGGTTTCGCGAGCGATACTTTGAACGTCCAAGTAGGTATGACTCTTGACCTCGCCAGCCAGTATGGCTTGCCCAGTAGTAACCAAGGTTTCACAGGCTACTTTACTCTCGGGGTCGAAGGCAATAAAATTATCTAAAAGGGCGTCGCTGATTTGATCTGAGACCTTGTCAGGGTGTCCTTCGCTAACAGATTCTGAGGTGAAAAAATAAGACATTTGTATGTTGCTTTCTGGGGGGATTTGACAGAGTACGTCTTAAAGCAACTACTGCTTTAGCATTTTTTTAAGAGGTTGCAATCAGTCAAATCCTTCCTCAATTAGGTTACAAATGTATTACTAATTTTTAAATTTCAAAAAAAAATATTTATTTGACCGATATCGATCTCAAAAAAAATAAGTTTTTAGAAAAAATTTCAGCCATTGATAAATACGAATCAGTAAAAAAGTAACTATCTTTCAAAAACTTAAAAGTAAAAAATGTACGTCGCTGTTGCCGGAAATATAGGTGCTGGAAAAACCAGTTTGGCGGAGTTACTCTCCAAACACTATGGTTGGGAAGCCCATTTTGAAGATGTTATTGACAACCCCTATTTGGATGATTTCTACAATCACATGGAACGTTGGTCATTCAATCTTCAGATATACTTTCTAAATAGCAGATTTGGGCAACTTAAAAATTTCAAAGCTTCAAACAAAGATTTCATTCAAGACAGGACCATCTATGAAGATGCTCGTATTTTCGCTCCCAATCTTCACGCCATGGGATTAATGAATCAGCGGGATTTCAATAACTACCAATCACTTTTTGGATTGATGGAATCCATGGTCGAGGCACCAGATATGCTCATTTATCTCAGGAGTAGTATTCCCAACTTGGTTCACAAGATTCACAAAAGAGGTCGGGAATATGAAAACTCCATAAGCATAGAGTATCTGAGTAGATTGAATGAAAGATATGAAGCTTGGATTTCTACCTATGACAAGGGAAAGCTTCTGATTGTCGATGTTGACCAATTTGATTTTGTTGAAAACAAAAGTGATTTAGGTAAAATCATCGAAAAAATTGATGCCGATCTAAACGGTTTATTTTAAACCTCCAAAGCCTAAGGTATTTTTAGGTTTTAAATCATAGAAATTTATAGGCTTAAGATTGTTTTATATTAGGAATGGTTTTACTATTTTTGGAGCCATTAAAAAACCATTATTTCATGAAATTTGTAATTGACTTTTTACCTGTTTTCGGGCTATTAGCCTTGCTATTTGTATTTATAAAAAATAATTGGATTGCCAAACAAGAGATTGGCACCGAAAAAATGGCAATCATTGCCGAAAACATTGCCAAAGGAGCTATGTCTTTCCTGAAAGCTGAATATAGGATTTTATCCATTTTTGTGGTTTGCTTGGCTGTACTGTTGTACATCAAAGGAAGTAATGAAGAAGGATCACATGGAATGGTTGCCCTTTCCTTTGTGGTAGGTGCCATTTGTTCAGCACTTGCAGGTTTTATCGGAATGCGTGTGGCGACCAAAGCAAATGTAAGAACGACCAATGCCGCAAGGACTTCACTGGGTAAAGCCTTGGAAGTTGCTTTCACAGGAGGTTCCGTAATGGGATTAGGTGTTGTTGGTTTGGGTGTATTGGGTTTGAGTAGTTTGTTCGCTTTTTATCAAAACGTTTGGCCTGGTGCCGAAAACTTGACTACTGTACTGAATGTATTGACTGGGTTCTCTATGGGCGCCTCTTCGATTGCCTTGTTTGCAAGAGTAGGTGGTGGAATTTATACCAAAGCAGCCGATGTAGGTGCTGACTTGGTTGGTAAGGTTGAAGCAGGAATCCCTGAAGATCATCCTCTAAACCCCGCAACCATTGCGGATAACGTAGGGGACAATGTAGGAGATGTTGCTGGTATGGGCGCTGATTTATTTGAATCTTATGTAGGTTCAATCATCGGGACGATGGTACTGGGAGCTTTTATCATTACCCCCGAATTTGGAGGATTGGGTGCTGTTTATCTACCTCTTGTACTCGCTGCATTTGGGATTGTAATGTCTATCATTGGAACCTTTTTTGTGAAAGTTAAAGAAGGTGGTAACCCTCAAACCGCACTGAATCTAGGAGAATTTGGATCGGCAGGTTTGATGGTGATCGTATCCTATTTTGTGATTCAAATAATGATTCCTGAATCAACAGAGGGCTTACCTTTCGGTGCTATGGGAGTGTTTTTAGCGACCATATCTGGATTAGTTGCTGGTTTGGGTGTTGGAAAAATTACTGAATATTACACTGGAACTGGAACCAAGCCCGTCTCTGCAATTGTTCGTCAATCTGAAACTGGAGCGGCTACCAATATAATTGCTGGTTTGGGTGTGGGTATGATGTCAACTATGATTCCTATTCTACTCATCGCAGCTGCGATATTAATATCTCATCACTACGCAGGATTATATGGTATAGCCATTGCCGCTGTAGGGATGTTGGCCAATACAGGAATTCAATTGGCCGTTGATGCTTACGGACCCATCTCCGACAATGCAGGTGGGATTGCTGAAATGGCAGAATTGCCTGCCGAAGTAAGAGAGCGCACAGACAAGTTGGATGCCGTAGGAAACACTACTGCTGCTATTGGAAAAGGTTTCGCCATTGCCTCTGCTGCCCTTACGGCCTTAGCATTATTCTCAGCCTTTATGCAAGTAGCCAATGTCACCGCAATCGATGTTTCCAAGCCCAAAGTAATGGCTGGACTCCTTGTGGGAGGTATGTTGCCATTTGTTTTTTCTGCACTCTCCATGAATGCAGTTGGACGTGCGGCCATGTCAATGATTGAAGAAGTAAGAAGACAATTTAAAGATATTCCCGAATTGAAAGCGGCACTCGAAATTATGAGAAAATACGACGCTGATATTTCCAAAGCTAGCGCCAAAGACCGTGCTATTTTTGACGCGGCCGACGGTAAAGCAGATTACGAAAAGTGTGTTGAGATTTCTACCAAAGCCTCCATCAAAGAAATGGTGATGCCCGGACTATTGGCCATATTAGTGCCTGTAGCTGTAGGTTTACTGGGAGGTGCAGAAATGCTTGGAGGTCTTTTGGCTGGTGTTACCACTTGTGGTATACTGATGGCCATTTTCCAATCTAACGCTGGAGGTGCATGGGACAATGCCAAAAAAATGATCGAATCTGATGGAAAAAAAGGTACTGACGCTCACAAAGCGGCAGTAGTTGGTGATACTGTTGGAGATCCATTTAAGGATACTTCAGGACCTTCCCTTAATATCCTACTAAAATTGATGTCTGTAGTGGCCTTGGTGATTGCACCAACCATTGCAATCAACGGGGATACCATGGGAGAGAAAATTGTAAAACCTGAGCATACCATTAGTATCGAAGCAGAAGAAGAATCTGATATTGCTGACAATAGTGTTCGTTACGAAGATCTTATTGAAAAGTAGATTCTACTCCAAAATTAAAAATTTATAATACTAAAGACCCAGCACAATCCGAATGTTGGGTCTTTTTTTATTTATAAAATAAAGAAAGGAACTATTTTTTTTAGTTAATCTAACGCTTGGAAAACTATTAAAAAATGATTCCTAAGTGAAGTTTTTTTTTTTGGAATCACCGAAAGATTAGTAGATTATTTTAGGTACATCACTTTTTTAACCGCTTTGATCACATCTTCGCTATTGGGAATCCACTCAGCCAACAAAACTGGAGAGTAAGGCGCGGGGGTATCAGCTGTATTTATTTTTTCTATGGGTGCATCAAGAAAATCAAATATTTGATTTTGAACCTGATAAGTGATTTCAGTAGAAATATTTCCAAAAGGCCAAGACTCTTCTAGGATGACCAATCGATTGGTTTTTTTAACGGAGTTAAAAATGGCTTCATAATCCATAGGGCGTATGGTTCTGAGATCAATTATTTCACAATCGATGCCTTCTTTTGATAAAGACTCAGCTGCTTCATAAGCGACTTTGATGATTTTGCCGAAAGACACTACAGTTACGTCTTTCCCCTCTCTTTTAATATCCGCAACACCAATGGGAAGCGTATATTCTCCCTCGGGGACTTCCCCTTTGTCTCCATACATTTGTTCTGACTCCATAAAAATTACGGGATCATTATCTCTAATGGCCGATTTCAAAAGACCTTTAGCATCGTATGGATTGGAAGGAACAATGACTTTCAAGCCAGGGCAGTTGGCATACCAACTTTCGAAGGCTTGTGAATGCGTTGCGGCCAATTGACCTGCCGATGCTGTGGGTCCTCTGAACACAATAGGGCAAGGAAATTGTCCCCCAGACATCTGACGAATCTTGGCTGCATTATTAATGATTTGGTCAATCCCTACTAAAGCAAAATTGAAGGTCATAAATTCGATTATTGGACGGTTTCCTGTCATGGTCGAACCTACTCCAATTCCTGCAAAACCCAATTCGGAGATGGGTGTGTCAATCACACGTTTGTCGCCAAATTCGTCGAGCATACCTTTGGAAGCCTTGTAAGCACCATTGTATTCTGCGACCTCTTCTCCCATCAAATAGATGGATTCATCTCTTCGCATTTCTTCCGACATTGCCTGGCAAATAGCCTCTCTGAATTGAATCGTTTTCATTTAAATATTTTTTGCATTACAAATTTAATTAAATGCTAACGGATAAGTGGTTTTAGCATTCAGAATTTTCGATTAAAGTGTTTACAAAATCCATTAATTTATAAGATTATGGGCGATAATTTTACTAATTTGGCTTATAGTGACACTATGAAATTAATACAATTAAATATTCAGGGTATTTCCTACAGCGAGACACAAACAGGTGCCTATGCACTTATTTTGAATGAGGTGGATGGAAACAGAAGGTTGCCCATCATCATTGGTGGGTTTGAAGCCCAATCCATTGCCATTGCCTTAGAAACGGAACTAAAACCAAAACGGCCTTTGACCCACGATCTATTTAAAAACTTTGCCGAAAGGTTTAATGTTTATATCAAACAAGTGATCATTCATAAATTAGTAGACGGGGTCTTTTACTCTAGCTTGATTTGCGAAAGAGATAAAATTGAAGAGATCATTGACGCTAGGACTTCAGATGCCATTGCCATGGCCTTGAGATTTGGAGCGCCCATTTTTATATACGACTCCATTCTAAAACAAGCTGGTTTTGATCAAAGTACTATAAAAGACGATCAGAAAAACAAAGAAAGTGAAAACTGGATTCAAAATTTTGTTGAAGAACAAAGTAAACAAAAAGAAGTACCAGATGATTTGAAAAAACTTTCTCTTTCAAAATTGAAATCACTTTTAAATAAATTGGTGAATCTAGAAGATTACGAAAAAGCGGTTAAAATTAGGGACGAGATTTCAAAAAGAGAATCAAAAAGATAGCTGTTAATCTTTTTTTGAAAACTATTTCTCATTCCAAACATAGTAATCTCACCATGACTTATTTTTGATCATATATTTTTAATTATATGCAGCAGTATTTAGATTTGGTGAAATTCATTCAGGATTTTGGAGTAAGCAAAACAGACCGGACGGGTACCGGAACAAAAAGTGTTTTTGGCTACCAAATGCGATTCGATTTAGCGGAGGGATTCCCTTTGGTTACGACCAAGAAAATTCATTTCAAATCTGTAATTCATGAACTTTTATGGTTCTTGAAAGGGGATACGAACATCAACTATCTAACTGAGAATGGTGTCAGAATATGGAATGAATGGGCCGATGAAAATGGAGATTTAGGGCCAGTCTATGGTCACCAATGGAGAAACTGGAACGATGAAGGCATCGATCAAATCAAAGCAGTAATAGAAACTCTGAAAACCAATCCAGACAGCAGGAGAATGCTGGTATCGGCATGGAATCCCAGTGTGATGCCCGATACTTCTGTTTCGTTTTCAGAAAATGTAGCGAATAACAAAGCTGCACTTCCCCCCTGCCATGCCTTTTTTCAATTTTATGTAGCCGATGGTAAACTCTCATGTCAACTCTATCAAAGAAGTGCCGATTTGTTCTTAGGGGTTCCATTCAACATCGCATCCTATGCACTTTTGAATTTGATGGTTGCCCAAGTCTGTGATCTAAAACCTGGCACCTTTGTCCATACTTTTGGAGATGTTCACATTTATTCCAATCACCGTGAGCAACTGGAAGAACAACTCAGTAGAAAACCAAAACCTCTGCCCCAGATGGTATTAAATCCAGAAATCAAAGATATTTTTGATTTTAAATACGAAGATTTTACCCTTAATGGGTATGATCCACACCCGTTGATTCGGGGTAAAGTAGCCATTTAGATCAAACGGTAATAGATTGCTTAAGAAGAGTAATTAATTTCTCTATTTCCTCATTGGAATTGTAAAAATGCATAGAAAATCTAAGGTATTTGCCTCGGTATGAAGCCCTTATCCCTTGATCTTGCAATTGATTTAATACCGCTTCATCCGTGGAAATGCTAACGATAGAACTTTGAGGTTTGCGTTGGTGATATTCGGGAATCCATCCAATATTGGTTAGTTCACTTATTAAATTTTGGCTGAGTACTTTATTTTTTTCTACCAGTTTTTCAAAATCATTGGCTTTTAAATACTCCAATGCAAATACCAAAGAAGCCGCCCCCAGAATATTAAAATGTCCAGAAAATACCTTTTGGTAAAAATCCTCCCGACTCAAATTTGTTTCTGCAAAAAAATGATCTGATAAAGCAATAAAACCGTTACCAAAACCAGCTAACAACCATTTATATCCACTACAAACAACCGCATCAAAAGGCGAAGATTCAAAATCAAAAAGGTCAGTACCAATATGTTGGGTGGCATCGCCTACAATAAGAAGCTTTGGGTATTTTTCTTTGATATGATGTAAAAAATCAAAATCAATTTTTAAGCCATGGGTGAACTGAACGATACTGATGACCAAAGCATGAAACTTATTTTGAGTTAGAGCCTGTCCAATTTTCTCCTCTATTCGCTCCTCAATACTAAGGCCAAAATGATTGAAATCTCTCTCCTCAAGGGCTTCAACCAGTGAATGATAATCATCTTTTAGGTATAAAACATTACTTCCCTTGGGAAAGCTATCCAAGACAAATCTTATGCCTGCTGAGAAATTAGAAACGAAATAGGTTTGCTCTTTCTTTGAACCAATAAAAGCCGCGATAGTAGCATGAGTCTGATCCAAACGATCATAAGCATCAATTTTATATTGATCGGCGTTGAGCAAATAATTTTTTTCAAAATTTGATCTGAATTCATACAACGACCGAGACATCAGTCCCACATATGCAGTATTAAAATATGTACTTGATTTCAGAGCTGGGAAATCGTTATCAAAGGTCATAAATAAATTAGAAAACGTACATTTATACAAAATTAGTCTATTTCGATATATTTTGAAGGTTATTTCTTTTTTAAGTCCAAAATCAAAAAAACTCTTCCATTAATTTTATGAATTCTGAAGGTATGAAAGATGCTACAACAGCTAATGCTTCAACACTGAGTGAGTCCTCAAAAGTTTCTAAAGTTACTCTTATTGCAGCCATTGATCAGAACAGGGTTTTGGGGAAAGACAATCAATTGATTTGGCATTTGCCAGAGGATCTCAAACGGTTTAAACGCCTTACAACTGGACATGCCATTATAATGGGAAGAAAAACTTTTGAATCCTTACCCAAGGCATTGCCCAACCGTCATAACATAGTGGTAACCCGAAACCAAAACTATTCCAAAGAGGGAATTACCGTTTGTCACAGCATCAAGGATGCGCTTGAATACGCCAAAGACGATGAACAACCATTTGTGATTGGTGGTGGTCAAATTTATGAACAGGCAATTGGATTGGCTGATGTTATAGAGTTAACAGAAATTCACTCCCAATTTGAAGGAGATGTGTTTTTTCCAAAAATCAATTTAAAAGAATGGGGCATCGAAAAAGAAGAACGCATGGTTCATTCGGATTTTGAATATTCTTTTAAAACCTACACTAAAAAATAATTCCTATATGAAAGCATACCTATTTCCTGGACAAGGTTCTCAGTTTCCCGGCATGGGAAAAGACCTTTTTGATCGATTCGAAATTGCCAAAGAGATGTTTCAAGCCTCGGATGAAATATTGGGGTTTGACCTTTCGACCATCCTACTTGAAGGAAGCAAAGAGGATCTTCAGCAAACCAGAGTAACCCAACCCGCTATTTATCTTCATTCGGTTATCACAGCAAAAGTAATGGGTATTGATTTTCAGCCCGATGCAGTAGCTGGGCACTCCTTGGGAGAATTTTCAGCACTAACTGCAGCAGGTGCCATTGATTTTGAATCGGGGTTGAAATTGGTTTCTAAAAGAGCAGAGGCCATGCAAAAAGCTTGTAATCTCAGTGAAGGAACCATGGCTGCTGTCTTAGGATTGGAAGACAATATAGTGGAAGAAATATGCCAACAAACCGCTGGTGTGGTGGTGGCTGCCAACTACAATTGTCCAGGACAACTGGTCATTTCAGGGAGCTTAGATGCCATAACATCGGCTTGTGAAGATCTAAAAGCTGCTGGAGCCAGAAGGGCTTTGGTTTTGCCTGTAGGTGGGGCATTCCACTCTCCATTAATGGAGCCTGCCAGAACTGAACTGGCCAATGCCATTGATTCTACAAATTTCTCTGCTCCTTTATGTCCTATTTACCAAAATACCACGGCATCTGCCGTGAGTGATCCAGAAGAAATTCAGAAAAATTTGATCGCTCAGTTGACAGCTCCCGTCCGATGGACACAAAGTGTTAATGCTATGATTGAGGCAGGAATCACAAACTATATAGAAGTAGGACCTGGAAAAGTTTTACAGGGTTTGATTCGGAAAATTTCTACTGAAGTATTGGTTTCTGGCGCGGAAATATAACATTATCCCAAAAATGATTTGACCGTATCGGTAATAAAATCGATTTGATCGTCAGTCAATTCTGAGTGCATAGGCAAAGAAACCACCTGATTGACAATTTCTAGTGTTACTTTAAAATCATCGGCATTGTAATGATCATTGGTATAAGCCTTTTGTAAGTGCAAAGGAATGGGATAGTACACTCCACAAGGGATGCCTTTTTCATTAAGGTGATTAATCAATCCATCTCGATCTCCATCAATTACCTTTAGGGTATACTGATGATAAACATGGGTGTCACAATCTCCTTTTCTAAAGGGGGTGATCAAATTGGGGTGATCGGCCAAACGCTGGTTGTATTTTAGAGCGGAAGCCTTTCTGGATTCATTGTAAAAGTCAAGATAATTTAGCTTAATATCGAGTATGGCTGCTTGAATTGAGTCAAGACGTGAATTAACACCCACTACATCATGTTGATACCTAATATACATCCCATGATTGACCATTCCCCTAATCGTATGCGCCAGTTCATCATCATTGGTAAAAATGGCGCCGCCATCTCCATAAGCCCCCAAATTCTTGGAGGGAAAAAATGAGGTTGTTCCTATATGACCCAAAGTTCCTGTTTTCTTTTTGCTTCCATCAGAAAACGTGTAATTCGCTCCTATGGATTGTGCGTTGTCCTCAACTACATAAAGGTTGTGTTTATTGGCCAAGGCTAGAATTTCCTCCATGTCAGCGGCTTGACCAAACAAATGAACTGGAATGATGGCTTTTGTTTTAGGGCCAATTACTTTTTCTATAGAAGGAAGATCGATATTGAATGTCTTGGGATCTACATCAACCAAAACGGGGGTCAGCCCCAAAAGGGAAATCACTTCGACAGTGGCTGCGAAGGTAAAATCGGCTGTGATAACTTCGTCTCCTGGTTTCAAACCCAAACCCATCAAAGCAATCTGGAGAGCATCCGTTCCATTCGCACAAGGGATGACATGCTTTACATCCAAATATTTTTCGAGGTGATCTTGGAAACTTTTAACCTTAGGACCATTGATAAACATCGCAGATTCGATGGTTTCCAAAACGGACTTATTGACCTGCTCTTTAATGTGTCTGTATTGACCTTTGAGGTCAACCATTTCAATCTTCTTCATAATTTTTATTACACCACAAAATTAAAAAAAGGATTCTGCTTTACGCAATTGATATTAAAAACTATTTTTGATTCTATGATGTTTCGGCTTACTTACAATCTGATTTTAAATCTCAGCTATCCCATATTGAAGTTTTTGGCCTTGTTCTCCAATAAACTTCGACTTTTTGTATCAGGGCGTAAAGTAGTATTTGATCATTTAGAATCTAATGGAGTCAACCGAGGCAATTGGGTTTGGTTTCATGTAGCTTCACTGGGGGAGTTTGAACAAGCACGCCCAGTGATTATGGAATACAAACGGGCTTTTCCAAAACATAAAATTTTACTTACTTTTTTTTCACCGTCGGGCTACGAGGTTCAAAAAAATTTTGATGCCGCAGACTGCATTTGCTATTTGCCCTGGGACACCACCAAAAACGTTAACCGATTCCTTGATTTTTGTAAAATCGATCGAGCTATTTTTGTGAAATATGAATTCTGGCTGAACTACTTCAATGGTCTCTCCAAAAAGAATATCCCTATTTATTCTGTCTCAAGTATTTTTAGACCAAATCAATTGTTCTTTAAAAGTATTGGGAGAGGCTACAGGAATATACTTTATAGCGTAAAACACTTTTTTGTTCAAAACGATGAATCAAAAAAACTATTGAATTCAATCGGCATTAATCAGGTTAGTATAAGTGGAGACACCCGTATGGACCGTGTATACGATCTGACCAAAAAAAAAGAGAAGCTTGAGATCATTGAAAATTTTCTTGGCAATCAGGAATGTTTTGTCGCGGGCAGTACATGGCCCGAAGACTATATATTAATGGATCATTTATTGAAAAATTCCACGTCCATTAAAATCATTATTGCCCCCCACGAAATTTCTAAGCAATCCTTAGAGAATCTAGCCAAACGGATTGAATTGCCCTACACCAAGTGGAGTAATTACGATGAGAAAAACGATGCAGATAAAAAAATAATGATCGTTGATACCATCGGTCAACTGGCTAAAATTTATCGCTATGCAAAATTTGCATATGTGGGTGGAGGAATGAAAAAAGGGGGCTTACACAATACATTGGAACCTGCAGCCTACGGAATTCCAGTTGTTATGGGAAGGTATTTCAGCAGGTTTCAGGAAGCTGTTTTATTGGAGAAAAAAGGGGGGATTTTTAGCGTGCAATCTCCAAACGAATTTAAAAAAACATACATCGCATTGATGAATAATAAAAAATTGACTGAGCGAATGGGTAAAATCAATAAAGATTATGTCAGATTGGGAAGGGGTGCCAGCCAAGGTGTAATTAAAATAATTAGAAAGCACGGGATTGAGTAAATTTCATTTTATCTATTTTTGCCTACAAAATATAAATTATGAATAAGATATTAATTTCCTTATTGTTTCCTCTGGCCATTGGTCATGCACAACAAGCGGATACTCCTTTAAATGTCATTCTAATGATTGGTGACGGAATGGGCTTAAGTCAGATATCCGCTGGAATGTATACCAACAATAACCAAACTGTCTTAGAAGATTTTCCTGTCATCGGGCTTTCCAAAACCCATTCCATAAATAATTTGGTAACGGATTCTGCTGCTGCAGGGACTGCCATGGCTTGTGGTGAAAAAACTTACAATTATGTTCTTGGGATTAATTCAGATAATAAAAAACTTGAATCCGTCTTAGAAATTTGCGAAGAGAATGGATACAACACCGGACTGATCGCAAATTCCAGTATCGTCCATGCAACCCCAGCCTCATTTTATGCCAATATTGATTCCCGAAAAAAATATGAAGAAATTGCCGTTCAACTGAGTGAGAGTAATATTGATTATTTTATAGGTGGAGGGAAAAAGCATTTTAATAAAAGAACAGACAACAGAGATCTCATCAAAGAGATGAATACTGTGGATGTTGTCAAAAGCTTTAGAGCTTATAAAAAATCGGATGCCGAGCGAATAGGCTTGTTTACTTATGATGACGAACCCCCATCAATAATGGAAGGTAGAGCCCCGTTATTGGCAGATTACTTAACGGCTACTTTGGATAAGTTGGACAGCCGAAAAGAACCCTTCTTCCTAATGGTAGAAGGCTCACAAATCGATTGGGGAGGCCATGCCAATGATATTGATTACATTACCTCAGAGTTTATAGAGTTCAACAATACCATTGAGGTTGCGCTCAATTATGCAAAAAACAACTCCAACACTTTGGTAATTGTAACCGCCGACCATGAAACAGGAGGATTGGCCATTACTATGGGTAAAACCAAAAATTTTGAGATGGTTACTAGTTTTAATACTGTAGGGCATTCAGCCACTATGGTGCCAGTGTTTAGCTATGGGAAATTTTCAGAACTTTTTACAGGGATTTATGAAAACAACCAAATCTTTCATAAAATGATTGAAGCTTTAGACATGAATTAAGCTTACTTGGTTCTCATATTTTGAATTACCTCTTTTTCAAAATCTCTATCGTCCTCTAAAATCTCAAAAAAACTAGATAAGAAAGTTTTTGTGCTTTCAAATTCAGAGGCCAATTCAAATCTGGGTTGCTGATCATCTATAATTTGAAAAAATTGAGCCTTTTTACTTAATAATTGATCCCGAACCTCCTGAACCATGGATTCATCTCTTTTAAAACCTCGATATTTTCTATCCTTGACAGTATTGATTCCTAGTTTAGTATTTACAATTGCATAACTGGCATCCACCATACCACACAAATCAAAATCATAAGGCAATGGATAGATTTTTTTATCAACGTATAATAATTTTCCATTGTGTTGATAGGCAACGGAAAAGTCGGTGTTTCCAATCATAAATTGGAACATTGTGTTTTGAATAGAGGTCATGTCATCCATGGCTTTGGGATGGATATACCTTTCAAAAGATTTTCCTTCAAACCGATCAGCAACACGCTTATCATCCTCAATGAGGAAACCTTTGAGGTTATGAACTATTGTCTTATTTTTTTTGATTTCTACAAACTCAATCTCAACCATTCGGGTTTGAAAGTGAAAGGGAGAAATCTTTTCATAAAGCTTGTAGGCAATAAACTCTTGAACAATGTTGTCATTTTTTTCGTCTTGAATTAAACAAGGAACAACCAGTTTTAGATTTTTGTTCCCCTCAAATAAGGAGCCTTCTGCTTTTGATTTTTTTATTTTCATCTTAATGGGAGGAAAATAACACTTGGATCTTCTAAAGTTACCCCTGGCGCGTAAAGAAACTTCAAGATCATTCCATTTATTATCGTTCCAAAAAGACATCGTGGTTTTAATGTAGGTTGTATCGTCGGTTTCAAGGCGAATCTCTTTGTTTGAATAACTTAATTTGATTTTTAATGGGTCCTGATTTTTGAACAATAGATCTGATTTCTGTTCGATCTGTGCACTAACAGAATTCAAAAACAATAATGCCAATAAAAAAAACATTTGCTTATTCATAATATAGTTAATAGTTTTAACGAAAATAATAAAAAAATTGTGATTAGATATCTTTCCATAATTAACCATCGAACGCTAATAACAATAGTGCTTTCCTTATTGGTGCCTTTTTGTGCCTACAATTTTGAAATCATCTATAATATTGATCTTACTTTAATCAGTATAGCAATTATTTTTCCTTTGGTTTTTGCCATCAGAGGGGCGTTCAAAAGACGGGAAAAGGCTTTGGAATTTTTGAGTTTACACAGGGGTGCCATTAAAACGATTACCTATTTTTTTATGAACGCCGCCAAACTTCCCGACGAAGCCAAAAAAGAAATCAAAGCAATCTTAAATGACCTCTCCAACTCCTTTTTAGATCATCTTTCTCAGTCGAATTATAACACCGATAAAATTGATGCCAAAACAGAGTTAATCTTTGAGTTCATTGAAAAACATAACGAAGAATTATCTGGAGGTGTTAAGCAAAAGATTTTTAGATTTATTAGAGATGTTCATGTATCACAAGAAAATCTAATTGCCATTCACACCCACAGGACCCCTATCAGCTTGAAAGCTTATTGTTTGATCTTTATATACATGTTTCCTGTGATTTATACCCCTACCATCATCAATAAGATCGGATTGGAAAACCCAGTTGGATTGACTTATTTTGTTATCATTCTCAGCGAATTTATTCTCATTTCTCTCTACAACATTCAAGATCAAATGGAATATCCCTTTGATAAAGATGGTTTGGATGACATTAAATTAGATTATTTTAAGGTCGATAGATCAATCAAATAAACTTTCCTTTTTGGATTTGGATAAAACTGATTTAAATGTAGAAATTGGTTTTTAAGATCAGTTTTTTTTCTTACTACTTTCATAATATTTCTTGCCTCAAATATTAAAATTAAAGGGCTTTTCAACACTCAGGGTTTTCTACAGAATTCATTTTTGGATCCATCAATTTCATAAAAAAAAACTCATAATAGAAATTTCGAAAAATAAGTGGATATTTTTTACTTTAAATTATATTTAATTTAATGTTAAATGTTTAAAATCATTATTTTTACCTTTAAATTAGTTATTGTTAATTATTTTGATAATATAGTACACTACTAAGGTAATTTTATTGAACAAACTTTATCGTTTCAGAAATATCTTTGTATCAAATAAAAAATATAATTGAAATGAAAAAATATTTACTCTTCACGCTCCTAATTTCCTTAACAACGTTAAGTGCAAATGAAGTTTTAATTCCCAAAGACAGTCTAACCATTGAAGCTGTAAAAGAAAATTTAGAACTTATAGAAGAAAAGGCATTAACTGCCATTCAAACAGAAGACTATGACTTCATTGAGCAACTCATTCAGTCGGGTACAATAAATCCCAGAATGAAAATCAATGGTAAACCATTAATCATCCATGCAGCCATTCACGACAAGGCAGAAATGATTTTACTATTAGCAACTTATGGAGCTATGTTGGTAGAACCTACTTGCGATGAAGGAAAAGATATTATGGAATATGCAAAAGAAAATAATGCCATTCACGCTCAAGCTCAGATCATCATCATCAAAGCTTAGTTAAATTAGCAACATCTAGAATCTACTGGCAACAAACTTTGCTATGAGATACTAGAGTAAAAGTGATCAACACCATTTAATTTTTATAAAAAAAACCTCTATTCAACAATAGAGGTTTTTTTGTGCGGGTGAAGGGACTCGAACCCCCACGCCGTGAAGCACTAGATCCTAAATCTAGCGTGTCTACCAATTTCACCACACCCGCTTGGTAAAACGAGCACAAATATAATCAAGTTTTCCTAAAATGATTTTCTACCAAAAGAAAAAAGAAACAATGTTTTGTACATTTATGGTATTAGAAAAAATCATGAAAAAACAACTCCAAAACCAAAAGGATATTTTTATTGAACAACTCATTGAATTGCTCAAAATTCCTTCCATTAGTGCAGATCCTCATTACAAAGAGGATGTGAAAAAAACAGCAATATGGATAGAAAATGCCCTCAATGATATCGGATGTTCTTCAGTTCAAATTTACGAGACAGAAGGCCACCCTGTGGTTTATGGAGAAATCTTAGTGTCAGAGACAGCACCAACTGTTTTGGTCTACGGTCATTATGATGTTCAACCACCCGATCCTCTAGAACTTTGGGAGAGTCCTCCTTTTGAACCTGTAATTAAAAAAACAGACTTGCATCCCAAGGGTGCAATTTTTGCCAGAGGAGCTTGTGATGATAAAGGGCAAATGTTGATGCATCTTAAAGCGGTTGAACTACTAAAGAAAAACAACGCCCTCACAAATAATATAAAATTTATAATTGAAGGGGAAGAAGAAGTGGGAAGCGACCACTTGGAAAAATTTATCACCGATCACAAAAGCATGTTGCAATCGGATATTATACTCATCTCTGATACAGGAATCAACAGTATAGAAAATCCAGCAATCACAACAGGATTAAGGGGATTGAGTTATATGGAGGTTAGCGTAACTGGTCCCAATAGGGATCTCCATTCAGGGCTTTACGGTGGGACGGTAGCCAATCCAATTAATGTTTTATGCGATATGATTGCCTCCCTACATGATGAAAACAAAAGGGTAAACATTCCGGGTTTTTATGATCAAGTGGAAGAAATTTCTGAATTGGAGCGAAAGAAAATGAATGAGAATGGAACAGATGAAAATAGTTTTAAAGCCTCTATAGGAATCGAAGCTGTGATGGGAGAAAAAGGATTCACCACACTGGATCGTAGATCAATTCGTCCGACACTCGATGTCAATGGAATTTGGGGGGGTTACACAGGCGAGGGAGCCAAAACAGTCATCCCAAGTCATGCCCATGCAAAAATTTCTATGCGATTGGTACCCAATCAAGATTGGCAAAATATCAGTCAATTGTTTGAGCAACATTTTAAAGCAATTGCACCCAAAGGGGTAAAAGTTGAAGTTACCACCCATCATGGAGGAAATGCGTATGTCACCCCCACCGATTCTTTGGCTTATAAGGCGGCCGAAAAGGCCTACAAGGATGTTTTTGGGGTTGTTCCTCATGCCAAGAGAGACGGAGGGAGTATTCCCATTGTTCCCATGTTCGAAAAAGTTTTGGAAACTAAAACTTTACTTATGGGCTTTGGTTTTGATAGTGATGCAATTCATTCCCCCAATGAACACTACGGTATAGACAATTTCTTAAAGGGCATCGAAACCATTTCCCTTTTCCACCCCTATTTTTCGAAATTATACGAAGATAAATAAAACTTAGTATTTAAGTAAAAAAAGGTCTGAGGCGATCCCGTCTGTCAGAAATTTGGCTTTTTTAGTAACTTTCAAAGCATCTCCATCCCAATAAACCCTTTGATCAATCAGATGGTTTTCCACTTGCTTTTCCAAGTAATCCGAGTAGTGTTTCCCAAAAGTTTGGTTGATTTTTTTGAGTGAAACCCCCCAAGAGGTTCTCAAACTCGTCATCAAATACTCATTAAAAGCATCATGGGTATTCAAAATCTCAGATTGAGCAGGCAAAATTCCCTGTTGAATGGAATTTAGATATTTTATATTATTGGAAGGATTCCAACTTCTCGTTCTTTTACCATCATAGCTATGGGCTGCAGGACCAATCCCGATATAGGCTTTACCTTTCCAATAATTGGAATTGTTTACTGCATTGAAGCCTGGCTTACTAAAATTAGAAAATTCATAGTTTTCATATCCTGCTCCCTCCATCCTATCAACCATCCAGTCGTATTGACTCTTAACCAAATCCTCATCTAAGAGTTGAATCTTTTTATTTTTCACCTGATGCGCCAACACCGTTTTGGGTTCAACGGTAAGAGCATAAATCGAAAGATGGGGAGCCTCAAAAAACAAGGCTTGATTCAGATTTTTTTTCCAACTGGAGAGATCACTCGAAGGAATTCCATAAATCAAATCAACAGAAAAGTTGTCATAAAGCTTTGCCGTCCACTCAATGGATTTCATTCCTTGATCTGCGCTGTGAATCCGATTCATCAATTTCAATTCACTATCCAAAAACGACTGAATACCGATGCTTAAACGATTAATCCCAATAGTTGACATCGCTTCCAAATATTCAAAGGAAACGTCATCTGGATTGACCTCTATAGTAATTTCAACACTTTCTCCAAGTTTGAAATTTTTGGTGACGGCATTGATCAATTTTTCGACAGACGCAGGAGATAACAAAGAGGGAGAACCTCCTCCAAAGTAAATACTATCAAGCGCATCAGGCCACTGCTCGGCTCTCAATTCTATCTCTTTTTCAAATCCTCGAAGCATTTTTTCTTGATGCTTCAATTGGGTAGAGAAGTGAAAATTACAGTAATGACAAGCTTGACGGCAAAAAGGAAAATGAAAATAAATACCCGCCATTAACCTGATTTAACTTTTTTGGGATTTTGATTGACATAGGCCTGCCAACCACTATAGCTATTGGTTTTTTCGGGCCTACCCTGATTGAAAAAGTGGCATACGGCAGCGGCCAAACCATCGGTGGCATCAAGATTCTTAGGTAGGACTTTAATTTTAAAAAAGCTTTGCAACATCTTGGCGACCTGTTCCTTTGAAGCATTTCCACTTCCAGTAATCGCCATCTTTATCTTTTTGGGAGAATATTCGGTTATTGGAACTTCACGATACAAGCCAGCAGCCATTGCAACCCCCTGAGCCCTTCCCAGTTTGAGCATTGATTGAACGTTTTTACCAAAAAAAGGAGCTTCAATCGCTATCTGATTCGGGTGGTATTCCTCAATAAGTCCAAGGGTTCTTTCAAAGATTTGCTTAAGTTTAAGGTAATGATTATCGTATTTTTTTAGCTGGAGCTCATGCATTTGAAGGAGCTTCATCTCCCCTTTCTCGACCTTTATCAATCCGAACCCCATGATCGTGGTTCCAGGGTCGATTCCTAAGATGATTTGATCTTCCAAGCTCATTCAACGGGCTGAGCCCTGATTTGGATCGGTAGGGAAAACTGTGTGTCAACATAAACTCCTACATTGGTTTTGGTTGCTGGAAGTGCATTAGGTAAATTGGTGACAGCATCATTTATCCTTGACTCTAAATCAGGCAATGCTCCCAAAACGCTATTGGGTATCTCGGCCTCCAACAAACTAAAAGCACCTTTCTTATCGACTTTTAGAGTTAAAACAATATTGTCGTCTAGTGGATAAGGGGCTACAAAATTTGTGTCGATAATAGACGCCATCAATTGTTCTGAAATGATATTTTGAAAGCAATCCAATTGATCTTTTTCTTCAAGAGATTCGCACTCGGGAAAACTGGGAGCTTGGTCTTTTTTTGACCAAGTTGACGCTTTTTTGATCTCCTTACTGGAAACAGTTGTCGACTCAAACAATTCGCAGGAGGTCAATTGAATTAAAAATAGTGGAATTAAAACTATTGAAAAAAAAACTCTTCTTTTCATAATGGATATTTAATGATTTTTAAAAATACGAACTTTTCAAGTATTTATTATTTAAACATCTTTATTTTTAAGAATAGAAAAAATCAAAAACCTCAAATTTAAATATGGATTTAGCACTTATCATCATTGGAATTTTACTCATTATTATAGGTCTAATTGGAAGTTTTGTGCCTGTCATTCCAGGCCCTATAACTGCTTGGGTGGCATTATTGATTTTACATCAGACTACTTTTGTGTCCCCAGATTTTACTTTTTTAGGAATTACACTTTCAATTGCTATTGGTGTTTTTATTTTAGATTACTTTATCCCGATTATTGGTGCCAAAAAATTTGGAGGAACAAAATCAGGTATTATTGGTGCCACTATAGGACTGATAGTTGGATTAATATTTTTGGGACCGCTAGGAATTTTCCTTGGAACTTTCACTGGTGCATTTATTGGAGAGTTAATTAACAATCCAGATGACAAACGCACTGCACTCAAGGCAGCTAGTGGCTCATTAATTGGATTTATCACTGGAGTATTTCTAAAATTCTCAATAACAGTCTTGTTCGGAATTTATTTCTTCAAAATTTTGTTGGAAAATTAGTTCTTATTCTGATAAATTATGAATGTCCCCCTAACTTTAAAAATTCAATCAAACCACAACACTATATTTATTTAATGAAATTGTAATGTTGTTGGAGAAATAGAGTATTCCCTAATCCTCTATTCTTTAAGCTTTGGGGGATCACTTCATAAAATTAATTTTTGGGTATTATATAAATATCTTTCTTCAGCTACCACTAAATCTCCAATGGGACTTATTTCGACTTTGAGGGGTTGGTATGTTGACCACCCTGTTTTTCTAGAGCCAAAATTGTTGATTCTTATATAATTAGGGTATTCAGTAGCATCCAACTGATTATTGTGTGCTTGGCGAAATTCATAAAAGCGACTCGATAATTTTTGAACCCTATACAAATGCTTTACTAAATTATCTTTGGTCAGATCTTCAACGGGTTCCTTTAAATCATTAACACCCATTAAAAACATATCATTGATATGAAGAGCAGTGACCATTTCGCAGTCATCATTGGGTAATTGGTAAAGTGAAGCTCCGGATTCTATTCTTTTGATTGCTTCCCAAAAACTCACCACTTCCTCATTTAAATCCTGATTCTCATCTCTATAAATTAAGACATGATGGTTCTTTCTCAAATTCACATATTGATCAATATCTTTTTTGAGTTTTACGGCCGAATTAAGGGCCTCGCGAATTCTCACCTTATTTACAGGAACTGGATCTCCATTTTTATTAGGAAGAAATACCTTTGTCTTTTTTGATCCATTGACATAATTCTTAAAAAAAACTTGTTGGGGTGAAAAAGTATTCTCATCGGAAAGATTGGCATTTTTTAATACCTTAAGAACAGCATTCTTTACATTTACGTCAACTATCTTTTCCACTTGCCCCATGGTTCTTATACTCTCCAATGGCTTTCTAATATGATAGGCCGTTTTGAGATTGGGCGGTGTTCGTTTGCCATACATTGAGTCTCTATGGAGTGAACCTCTAGGGGCAAAACCTCTGTTACTGACAATTTGATCACCTGATTTATAATTTACTTTTCTGGTGCTATAAAAACGATCCTGTTTCTTGTGAGCTACCAACATGTTGTTAATGAAATAATTCACTTCATTTCTAAAATCATCATGTGGAATAGGAAAAAGAGGCGCATTATTTAGAGTCGAATATTTATTTCTAATCGACAACTCTTTCAGATAATCGTTATCTCTTATGGCTACTATATAGGATTTGAGTCCATAATTTCTATGATCCCTATACCTGAATTTTTCATGGGTAGGATCGATGATTTTATCTAAAGAAAAGGCATGAATCATATGATCGGTAGTGTAATCTGATGAAATGGACACCCTCACACAGACCTTACTCAAAAGGCATGCGACTTCCCGGCTCACAAAATTTGGGTCATCTAATTGATTCTTAATGTAATTTCTTTGGTAGTATCTTTTAACAAACTTTCTGAATTTTTTCTGGTTAGCGGGATAATTGATACTATTGGAAAATAAATCCGCCGCTCGATCAACTACCTTTTCCCATTGTTCGGGATTATCACTAAAAAATTCATAAGGTGAATTTTCATCCAACCTTTCAGCAAAGTAACTGTAGCAAAGTGTTTTATTGACAGAACTATCATTGAGAGACTTTGACCAAGGGTGAATATACACCACTTTGATATTGTCCGTAAATAAGGTTTCCAAAGGGATGGGTTCTCCGCTGTAAGGACAAATTCCACTACACTCTTCCCATAATTCCATTTTTAGAAGGTTGAGTTGAGTAATATTCTCGGATAATGATCCAATTCTATTGATATAACGGTAACGATTATTTGCAACTCTTTTTTGATCCAAGCGATAGATATACCGTTGAAATTTATTGGTTTTAAGATTGGTATTGAGTTCTACCTTTATTTCATCAATAGTTCCATATTTATCGACAACAGAATTGATGATTTTTCGGGCTTGAAAAAGAGTGTTCTTTAAAAGCGGATTTTAAAATCATTGATTTCTTTATCCTCTTTTGCACCGTAAGGAAATTTTTTGCTAACGGTGAAATCAGAGTTCTGAACTTGAAGGCCGTAAAGTTTCTTGATTTGAAAATCTGAAAACTGCATTTCATCGATTAAAAATTCTTTGAGCTTAGGAAGAAATCCACTTCTTACATTCTGCCTGTATAGACTAACAACCCTATTAATAATAAACTGAATGTCGGTCTCTTCGATATTGTCCCACACACTACTCAAGCTATTTTTAACGCCTCCCAGAACAATTGAAAGCTGATAACTCACTCCTCTTTTGAGAAAATAAAGGATGTTTTTAGCTGCTTTTTCACTGATTGGGGCATATCTTTTATTGACCTCCAACTTTGCAATTTTCTGTGCAGCAAGTTCTCCTAGACCCCATTTTTGTTGGGCATGGATTTGTAACTGATCACTGTTATTAAAAAAGTATAATGCATGCCATATATCTTTCCGTTTTGAAAAAGGCAGATCGAACCAGTCCATACCAAAAAGATCCTCCCTAGAGAGCCTGCTATTTAAACTAGATCCATAAATTACATCACTGTTTTTTTTGTTGAACTGTAAATTTACAGCTCCAAGTAATTGCTTGATTTCCGAAAACTTAAATCGGCTATTGGCCATGAAAAAACGATAAATTTTTTCACTTTCTTCGTGGGATAGGCAACCTCCGTCTTTTTTGATAGTATTGATCCATTTATAGGCCAATAAATCTTGATAGACAAGGTTGGAAATAGCGCATCGGGATTTATTAGGCTCAAATGTACATTTACCAACTTTGTGTTTTTGAGAGCGCAGCGGCTTTTGAAAAAACACTGCACCTATGGAAACTGAATTCCCCTCAGGAGAACCAATTAATTTATTTCTTAATTCTTCATTTAACTCAGTATGAAAAGTAGTTTGTTTATTCCAAATAATGTGAGCCTCCTCAATATACATTTCCCTATTGACAAATCTATTTCTGATTCTCTCTTCCGCCTTTTTGTATGAAACATTTTCGGGTGGCAAAAGGGAATTGAAGTACTGACCCAAAGTTTCCTCCTTCTTCTTTCTTTCTAAATCTCTGATTCCGAGCCTATTAAAATGAGGGATTCCCGTAAACAAAGTATTGGTTTTTGAATCTGTATTCCTCTTTCCAAAAGGAAATCCTCTTCTGATTAATATGTGATAATATATCCGACCCAATTCATGCAGGCTAATTTCTTCATTGACAGCTTTGGCCCTCAATTGATAGGGGTTCAATTTCATCCAATCAACAAATTCTTTTCTTTGAAAGCAACTTTTGAATGCCTCTTTGTGGATATGGGACTTTTTTAGGGGACACATTTCATGAGCTACAAGTAGTTTTATCAGAAAATTCTTACGTCTCCTTTTACGACTGTAGCCCATTCTTTTGGAACGGTTTAGAGTCCTTAATGAATTTTTAGAAACCTCCCTATTGCCTGATCCATAATTCTCAGAACCTATAGGAAATACGTAGGTTCCCATATCTTTTACCCTTTTAGAATCACTGTCTATTAGAGTCCAACCTATAGCTCCAACATCTAAAGAAAGTCCTAGTAAATTTGACATGTATCTTGGGGTTTATTTATCTTTGTTACTCAATCTTATCACAATAAGGCTTAATGCCGTAGATGAAATCTTAAATCCCGCTTCGGTGGGATTTTTTTATAATTGCTTATTTTCAAGCTGAAAATGGAAATCTAAAAGAAGGTCATAGAATTCCCAAAGCAAGTGTTTTGGATCTGTGGGATTGATTTTCAATTTTTCAACATTTTTATAAGCGAACTCTAATGAAAATGATTTTAAATCCTCCAAGGAGAGTTCCTTCCGATCGAGATATTTATTTTGATATGCTTTTTTTACAGCAGTGTAGTGATTTGATGCTCCGAGTTTTTGGAACAGACCTTGACATAGAGATTCATATTTATCGCCTTTTAAACCAAGAAGGTTTCTAATTTCATCGCAACTCAAACCTAATGCCATAGATTTCAGAACAGTGAATTCAGAGGAAGTAAATTTATCTGGAGATCCCAGAAGAGTTTGTGTTTTCATGATAAATTTAGTTTAGGGTACATTCAAAACATTGAAAGTATGATTTGGGTACCAAATGATTTCAATTCGAATTTCCGTCAAATTGGCTAGACTAGAAGATGCGGCGTTATAATCGGGCGTTTTTTAATTATTTTGGTTTATTCAAAGTAATAATTGGTAAAATGAGACAAATAAGATTTGTGCGTAAATTCCTACAAATTATTAAGTTGAGTCATCCCATCCCGAAGATGATAATTTTTGCTAATTTTACACCACACTTATGAAGCTATTTCTTATAACTTTCGTCCTATTAGCTCTTGCTTTCGCTGGAATTGCAATTAAAATTTGGGCAAAAAAGGGAGGGGAATTTTCTGGTACTTGTGCCAGTCAAAGCCCTTTTCTTAACAAAGAGAATGAAACTTGCAGCTATTGCGGAAAATTGCCTTCGGAGCAAAATTGCAAAACAAACCCTCAGCACAATTAATCCTGTTTCTTCAATCTCCCTATGAAGAATGTTAAACTTGTTATTGGAAAAGCTCAAAAGCAAGATCAAAAAGCTTTCAACGAACTTTTCAATTATCATTGGAGTTATCTCTATAATTTTCAGTTGAAAAAAACTGGAAATAAAGATTTTGCGGAAGAAATTTCAATAATTACATTCGCTCGAGCCTTTGATCGAATCTCTACTTTCAACGATCAATTTGAATTCAAAACTTGGCTCTTGACCATTTCTAAAAACATTTACAACGATTTGTTGAGAAAGGAAAATAATAAAATAAATCTCCAAACACTTTCCTACTCCTCAGATCTTCAGGCGTTTACCAATGAAGATCAACCCTCCCCAGAAGATATTTTGATCACTAACCAAAATCTGGAATCTTTACTCAATAAGATTAGGTCACTCAAAAAAGACTATCGAAAAATTTTGCGACTTCGATTTTTTGATGGACTTTCTTATAAAGAAATCAGTACAAAAATGGATCAACCCATCAATACTGTAAAAGTAAAACTCTTAAGGGCCAAAAATTTACTGAACCAAAAAATAAAAGAAGATGCTGACTAGGTTAAAGAAATTAGGTCCAGGTTTGCTTTTTGCAGGAGCAGCCATAGGGGTATCTCACTTGGTACAATCTACCCGAGCTGGTGCAGATTTTGGATGGGGGCTGATATGGGTACTGCTCTTGGTCAACCTTTTCAAATATCCCTTTTTTCAGTTTGGACCCCGTTATGCTTTGGCCACTGGAGAAAGTTTACTAGATGGGTATTACAAACTGGGAAAAATTTATTTGTGGATCTATTTTTTTCTCAATATGGCCACCATGTTTACCATCCAGACTGCTGTTACCATTGTCACAGCAGGATTGGCTTCCAACCTCTTTGATGTCGATACCGAAATCATATATTGGAGTATAGGTGTAACAGCGGTCTGTTATAGCATATTGTTAATCGGTCGCTACCAACTTTTGGATAAAGTAATCAAAGCCATTGTGTTGGTTCTTACCATAAGCAGTATACTGGCTCTAATGATTGCCTCCTCAAAAGGCAATGCTTCCCTTGAATTTACGCAAGTATTTCCCGAGGGAGCTGGATTGTTGTTTGTCATCGCTTTTATGGGTTGGATGCCTGCCCCCATGGACATTTCTATTTGGCATTCCATTTGGGTGTTAGAAAAAAAGAATGACCTGAAAAACAAACTATCCCTTAAAGAAGGTCTTTTTGATTTTAATATTGGCTACCTGACGACGGTTGTTTTGGGGGTTTGTTTTGTAGGCTTAGGAGCGCTTGTTATGTTTGGCTCTGGTCTCGAATTCTCCAATAAAGGGAATGAATTTGCAGGCCAATTGATCGAACTTTATACCTCAAACTTGGGTGAAAATTGGTATAGTGTAATTGCCGTTGCCGCCTTGACTACTATGATCAGCACCACCATTACCACTCTAGATGCCTCTCCAAGAGCTATGTCTAAAACCGTACAATTGCTCTTTCAACAAAAAAACAAAGATTATTATATGCTTTGGATCACCATTCTGGCATTGGGAACTTGCTTGATCTTTCTTTTTTTACTTTCCGAAATGGGACTTTTGGTTCAAATTGCTACTGTTTTGTCATTCATCACTGCCCCTTTTTACGCCATCCTCAATTATCGTTTGATCACCAGTAAGCATATGCCCACCAAGGATCACCCCTCTCAAAAAATTAAAATTCTTAGTCTTTTGGGAATCATTTTCTTGATCGGCTTTACTGGAGTTTACCTTTTGAGTCTCTAAATTTAGTTTGTATCTTTGAAAAAAATGTTTTTTGGAAATAGCAGAAAGGGAAAATAAGGGCGTTGGCAAACCAAAATGGATCAGAGTAAAACTTCCTACAGGGAAAAAATACACCGAACTAAGAGGGCTTGTAGATCAATATAAACTCAATACCATCTGTACTTCAGGTAGTTGTCCAAATATGGGTGAATGCTGGGCAGAGGGTACTGCTACCTTTATGATATTAGGAAACGTCTGCACCCGTTCTTGTGGATTTTGTGGGGTCAAAACAGGAAGACCTGGAAATGTGGATTGGGAGGAACCAGAAAAGGTGGCACAATCCATTAAAATCATGAAAATTAAACATGCGGTAATTACCTCCGTAGATCGGGATGATCTTAAAGATATGGGTTCTATCATCTGGAATGAAACGATCAAAGCTGTTCGCCGATTGAATCCCAATACCACTTTGGAAACCCTCATTCCTGATTTTCAAGGAAACAGAACCAATATCGATCGTATCATAGAAGCGGCTCCCGAAGTAGTTTCACACAATCTCGAAACCGTAAGACGATTGACCAGAGAGGTGAGGGTTCAAGCCAAATACGACCAGAGTTTAGAAGTCTTGAAATACCTCAAACAAATGGGGGTCAATCGTACCAAATCCGGGATTATGTTAGGTCTAGGAGAAAAGGAAGAAGAAGTTTATGAAACCTTACATGATCTTAGGAATGCATCTGTAGAAGTCGTAACCATTGGTCAATACCTTCAACCCAGTAAAAAACATTTACCCGTAAAATCTTTCATTTCACCCGAAACCTTTGAAAAATACGGAGCAGTTGCTAAAGATTTAGGTTTTAGACATGTTGAAAGTGGGCCTTTGGTTCGTTCATCTTACAAGGCACACAAACACTTGAACTAGAGTCCTTTGATCATCTTTTCAAAAAACTGTTGCTCTTCCTTAAAAACAAAATCAAGTTCAATTCTAAGACAATACAGACTGTTGTTGTCTAATACTTTTTCGAGTTTGGCATAATCCTTTTCAGTCGTCACAATTATTTTTCCTCTTGCACGCTCATTTATCCTCTCCGCATCAGCCAGCGAATAAGCATGATGATCTTTAAACTTGAGATGATCAAAAGATCCATATTGTTTTTCTAAATATTCAACCAAATGATGGGTATCCGCAATTCCTGTTACCAGCAAAAAGTCTTCGCCCTTCAATAAGGTCAAATCGAGCGTTTTTCCGTTTTGTGTTAGAAGCTTTGAATATTGAATCTTGGTGAAAAAAACGGGAACATTAATTTTGATATTTTTTAAAAACTCTTCTTTTTGTTCTATTGAAAATTCCTCTGGTGTTCTGGTAACCAACAAAATATCAGCCCGTTTGACTCCCGATCGGAATTCTCTTAAATCTCCAGCAGGAAAAACAAAATCCTTAAAATAGGGACGTTGGAATGATGAGGTCATGATCATCAATTGAGGGCGTACCCATCGATGTTGCATCACATCATCGAGGATGATAAAATCAATAAGATTCGGCATTTTTGCCAACGCTTTCACCCCGATGGCTCTTTTTTCAGATACCGCAACAACCGTTTCGGGATACCGATTGAAAAACTGATAGGGTTCGTCTCCCAAAGTAGTAGGATTGTCCTTTGGCCCAGCAATGACCAAACCCTTGGTTTTTCTTCCATAACCTCTACTCAATGAAGCGATTCGAAAATCTTTCAATGTTTTGATGAGATACATGACCACTACCGATTTTCCTGTCCCACCCATGGCCAAGTTCCCCACTCCAATAGACTTTATAGAAGTGTTTTCACAGCGCAGTATTCCCCAATCAAAAAGCTTGTTCCTTATGGCCATAATACAACCGTAGAGAATTCCGAGTGGAAAAAGAAGTAAGCGTGCTTTTTTCAATTGATTGATAACTCTGTCAAATTTAGTAAATCCTGATTGTAAATGTAAAAAGATGGTTTTCCTCTCCCAGAAAGATAATATTATATTTGCAATGAATAGCATTAAGATGAAGATTCAGGAAATACTATCCATACTGGAACAATGGGCACCGACCACCTATGCAGAAGATTTTGACAATGTAGGTTTACTGATTGGAAAGGCAGAAACTGAATGTACAGGAATACTGATTACACACGACGTATTGGAAAATGTAGTCGATGAGGCAGTGGTCAAAAAATACAATTTCATTGTTTGCTTTCATCCTATTATTTTTTCGGGCTTAAAAAATTTAACGGGAAAAACCTATGTGGAGCGTGTTGTGGCCAAAGCGATTAAAAACGATATTGCCATTTATGCAATTCATACCGCTTTGGACAACCTCAAGAAAGGCGTAAGTTACACTTTGGCCAATGCATTAGGACTAAGCGATATTCAGGTGCTGATTCCACAACAAAACACTTTAAAACAGTTGACTGTTTATGTTCCCAAGGAGAACGCATCTTCCCTTTTGGAGCAGCTCTATGAAGCCGGAGCAGGTGCTTTGGGCAATTATGACCAATGTAGCTTTGTGAATACGGGAACAGGATCATTCAGAGGGAATGAAAATACCCAACCCCATATTGGAAAACCAATGATAAAGGAGGAGGTTGATGAAGTTCAACTCAACTTGGTTTTCCAGAAACACTTGGAACGAAAAATACTTCAAACCCTTTTTGAAAATCACCCATATGAAGCGGTTGCTTATGAACTTCACTCCCTTGACAATCAAAATTCGGAAATCGGAATGGGCAGTGTGGGAACGTTAAAAAAAGAAATGACTGAGGAGGAATTTTTGAAATGGGTAGGGCAAAAACTGGAAACAAAGTTCCTGAGGCACTCTGGATTCCTGGACAAAAAAATAAAAAAAGTAGCTGTGCTAGGAGGATCGGGAAGTTTTGCCATCACCAAAGCAAAACAAATCAAAGCCGATGCTCTGGTTACTGCAGACCTGAAATACCACGATTTTTTTCAAGCAGAAAATCAAATTCTTTTGGTCGATGGAGGACATTATGAGACAGAACGTTTCACAAAAAAATTGATACACGACCATCTTACCGAAAAATTGCCTAATTTTGCAATCGCTTTATCTAAATCGATAACCAACCCTGTAAAGTATTTTTCCGATGGCAAAAAAGAATGAGGTAACCGTAGAAGACAAACTAAGAGCTCTTTTCGATTTACAACTTATTGATTCTCGTGTAGACGAAATCCGAAATGTAAGAGGAGAATTACCTCTCGAAGTAGAAGATCTTGAAAACGAGATCGCAGGCTTGGAAAAAAGATTAGAAAACTTCAACCAAGAAGTGAGTGATTTTGATTTTCAAACCAAAGAACAAAAAAACAGCATAGAAGTTGCCAAGGAAGAATTCAAAAAATACGAAGAAAATCTAAAGAATGTTCGTAACAATAGAGAATACAACTCCATTGTAAAAGAACAAGAGTTTCAAGAACTCGAAATTCAATTGGCCGAAAAACGAATCAAAGAATTTGCCGCAAAAAAAGAGCTTAAACTTGAAGCCATTGGTCAGCTGGATGAAAAATTAAACGAGCGTAAAAAACATTTGAAAGCCAAAAAAGGAGAACTGGACGAAATCCTAAAGGAAACTGAAAAGGAAGAAGACCTACTGGGTAAAAAAGCCAAAGAGTTCCAAAGTAAAATTGAATCTCAACTTTTTGAGGCCTATCAGAAAATAAGAAAGAATGTTAAAAATGGTTTGGCTATAGTCGCCATCGAAAGAGGTGCTTCTGGTGGATCATACTTTACCATTCCCCCACAGATTCAAATGGAAATCGCTTCTCGCCAAAAAATCATCACGGACGAACACAGTGGAAGAATTCTTGTTGATACCGAATTGGCCAAAGAAGAGCGGGAAAAAATGGAGGCCATTTTTTCCTCCAAAAAATAGTCTTTTAGGACCGAATCAACCTCCCTTTATTACTGAGTAATTTTGTTGGATTAGTCAACCTATACTTGCTCTTTCCCTATATTTTTTATCGCAGATTGTGGACGCTGACTTATTTATCTCCCATCACGACCAATGTCCCTTCCCAACCTTCTTTTGCTCCCAAATGGAAATAAGAAACGTTTTTAAAACCTGCCGCTTTAAAATAATTAATCCAAGTATCTTTTGGAAATAACTGCATAATGGAGACACCACAATCCTCCTGCCAAGTGTGACAGCTTGTGTTCTCATAATAAAAATCTATGCCCATGATTAGTTTTCCTCCTGGATTGATCCAAGAATCAAAAATATTCTGAATCAATAAATCGGGCTTTTCCACATAATAAAAAACCTCCATGGAATGCACCACATCAAAAGTCATAGATGGAATCCAATGCCTAATATCCTGACAAAAATAATTACCAGTTTGATCAATAGATTTGGCCTTAGCAATCATGTGTTCTGAACCGTCAACTCCAGCAGCATATTGGCATTCTGGATGGTTGACCAATTTTCGCACTACCCATCCATTACCACAGCCTACGTCCAAAAAACTAAATTTTTTTTGATCGGTAATTGCAAGTTCAAGCATTGCTTTGACAGCATCAGCATGCCCCTTGGCCATAGGCTCGTCTCGGCCGGACAATGCCCATTCTCCAAAAACATTTATTGGCTCTTTTTTCATGTCAAACAAGATAAGTAAAAGTAAAATTAGGATTTCATCCGTTAAGAAATAAATCAATCTCAAACTTTTTAACTACAGCCCATAAGGACATCATCAATTTTAATAAAGACATAAGAGTCAGTTAATATGTGAATTGTAATCGATAAATCCCGGAAATAACACCAGCGATTATAATTGGTGTGAATACCCTCATTTAGATAGGTTTTAATGGGGTTTATAGAGCAGACAGCTGGGAGTTGAATAAAAAAATGCCCAAATTCTTGGGCATTTTTTCTATGTTAAAAAGCACACTATTGAGCTGCGTTCTGCTTTTTAATTAGGTTAAGGGCAGAACCCTCTTTAAACCACTCAATTTGCTGTACATTATAAGTATGATTGGTTACTATGGTGTCTTTAGAACCATCGTTGTGTATCACTTCAATAGTTAATTGTTTTCCAGGTGCAAAATCCACCAAATCAATAAAGTTAAAGGTATCGTCTTCTTGTATTAAATCGTAATCCGATTCATTCGAAAAAGTAATCCCCAACATTCCTTGTTTTTTAAGGTTGGTCTCATGAATACGTGCAAAAGATTTTACCAAAACTACTTTTACCCCCAAGAAACGAGGTTCCATTGCGGCGTGCTCACGTGAAGATCCTTCCCCATAGTTATGGTCACCTACAACTACAGTTTCAATACCCGCAGCTTTGTACTCACGCTGAGTATCGGGTACTCCACCGTATTCGCCCGTCAATTGGTTTTTGACAAAGTTTGTTTTTTCATTAAATGCGTTCACTGCTCCAATCAAACAGTTGTTTGAGATGTTATCGAGGTGACCACGGAAACGCAACCAAGGACCAGCCATAGAAATATGGTCGGTGGTACATTTACCGTGTGCTTTGATTAATAGTTTTGCTCCAGTTAGGTTTTCTCCATTCCATGGTTTGAAAGGGGTTAATAGCTGAAGACGCTCAGAAGTTTCACTTACTTTTATACTCACAGAAGAACCATCTTCTACAGGCGCTAGATAACCGTTTTCTTTTACGTCAAAACCTAATGGAGGAAGCTCCATTCCGGTTGGTGGATCAAGTTTTACTTCTTCACCATTTTGATTAATGAGCGTATCGTTAACGGGATCAAAATCCAATCGTCCAGAAATCGCTACTGCAGCAACCATTTCGGGTGAAGCAACAAAAGCGTGGGTGTTGGGGTTCCCATCATTTCGCTTTGAGAAATTTCGGTTAAACGAGTGAATAATGGAATTCTTTTCTTGTTTGTCTGCTCCTTCTCTTGCCCATTGGCCAATACATGGTCCGCAAGCATTCGTAAAGATTTTAGCATTTAGATCTTCAAAAATGGTTAATAGACCATCGCGCTCTGCGGTATAACGTACTTGCTCTGAACCTGGGTTGATACCGAATTCCGCTTTGGTGACTAACTTTTTATCAACGGCTTGTTTTGCAATAGAAGCAGCACGGGATAAATCTTCATAAGAGGAGTTGGTACACGAACCAATTAGTCCCCATTCTACTTTAAGAGGCCAGTCATTCTCTTTTGCTACAGTGCTCATATCTGTAACCGCAGTAGCTAAATCTGGTGTAAAAGGACCATTGATATGTGGCCCTAATGTATCTAAATCTATTTCGATGACTTGATCGAAATACT
>DGPN01000047.1:96061-130636 GCA_002390455.1 Flavobacteriaceae bacterium UBA4439
CCTTCACCAAAATATTCAATGATGGCCCCTGTTCCTCCCTTTACAGTAAGGATACCCGCTACTTTTAAAATAACATCTTTAGGTGCTGTCCAACCGTTTAATTTTCCAGTTAATTTCACCCCAATGAGTTTTGGGAATTTTAATTCCCAAGGCATATCAGCCATGACATCAACAGCATCAGCTCCTCCTACTCCAATGGCTAACATTCCAAGACCACCCGCATTTACGGTGTGTGAATCGGTACCAATCATCATTCCTCCTGGGAAGGCGTAATTTTCTAACACCACTTGGTGGATGATTCCAGCTCCTGGCTTCCAGAATCCAAGTCCATATTTGTTCGAAACGGATTCGAGAAAATTGAATACTTCAGCAGATGTATTACTTGCCGTTTTTAAATCTGATGTAGCACCATCTTTGGCTTGAATCAAGTGATCACAGTGTGTTGTTGTTGGGACGGCAACTTTGGGTTTTCCAGCTTGCATGAATTGCAACAGAGCCATTTGCGCGGTCGCATCTTGTAATGCAATACGGTCCGGGGCAAAATCAACATAATCTGCTCCACGGGTGTAAACACGATCAGAGGTGCCCTCCCATAAGTGGGAATATAAAATCTTTTCTGTAGCCGTAAGGGGCTTCCCAGTGAGTTTTCTAGCTTGTGCAACGCGCTCTTCTAAGCGAGCATAGACTGCGTTGATCATTTCAATGTCAAATGCCATAATCCTTTTAATTTGGGCAAATTTACAAAATTTAGTGTACGAAATTCTTCTGTATTGTAGAATAAATTGATGTTTCAAGAAAGATTAAAAATGAATGTTAAAAGATGTAATTCAATCACTTTTAAGCAGTTTTTTTGATAAATTCATTCTATATCTTCTGAAAGAAATATTTTCCCCAGAATTGAATTACTACAATGACATAGTGGGGTATTAAAAAAATCCCTTAACATCATCTTTCAGACATAAAGTTGTACTTAGAAAGAATCAAACAATTTTCTGATTAGAATAAAGATAAGTGTAGGGGAAAATAGGGGATGGAAAAAATTTAGAGTATAATGGGTGTAAAAAATGAGATATGGGTTATATCTCTCTTTGGGTATGTGGGCGCGAAGGGATTCGAACCCCTGACCCCTTGGGTGTAAACCAAGTGCTCTGAACCAACTGAGCTACGCGCCCTAAATTTTGCCTACGAACCTTTTAAAATCCTAGGAAAGTTTCTTAATTAAAACTTTTAATCCACTTTTGATTCGGCAAATATAACACTAATCATTTACAACAAAAATAGTTTTTTTAAGCATGTCGTTGATTTTTGAGTGCTGATCAATCCTTGTCGTAAATAGAACTTAGTTAAAGCTCAATTCAGCATTGTTTTTTTTAAGATCAAAAAACTCAGTATCCATTTTCTCGATTTTTTTCCCTCCTACAGCTATGTTTTTTAAATGAACGCTCAAGTCATTCTTTTGGGTTTCAGAGTAATGTCTAAGGAAAGCCCACTTCTTGGGAAAGGTCTCTTCAAAAGTACAATCCTCAATGGTAATGTTTTGGATTTTCCCCAAAGGAGAAGTATCTCTATTTCTTTTGGTAATATAAAAGTTGATCCCTGTTTGCTTTCGATCTGGGTGACAATACTCAGCGTGAATATTTTTAAACAGCACTTCTTTCACCATTGCACCATCTCTAACATTGATTCCCATCACTCTGTCCGATTCAATAATGTCATTGTCCTCAAAAACAATATTTTGCATTAACTCACAATAGGTTTCTGTTCCTATTTTTAAACCTGATTTTTTGGTCAAAAACACATTATTGCGAATCGTAATTCTTTCTGCATTGGGGATCACATCTTGATTTTCACCCCGTCCAGTGCATTTTATTGCAACCGTATCATCTCCTGCCCATCCAAATGAGTTTTCAATCAATATATCACTAGAACTGTCTGGATCCCATCCGTCCAGACTACCAAGATATTTACTTTCAGTAGGGTTGTTCATGAGTTTACAATATCGAAAACTAATGTGCTCGGAGTTGAGAATATGAGTATTCCATCGGGCGGCGTCTTTCAATAATATTCCTTCTATTTGAACATTCCTTGAACGGTAAATCAATAATAGTCTTATTCCTCCAATCTTTAAAGACTGATCAGGATGAGACAGCCCAACAATTTGAGTTCCATTGCCATCTAGGGTTCCTAAACCTGAAATGTGGAGGTTTTCAACATCTTTGATAAGAATAAAATGGTTGATTTTTGTTTTATCATTTGATATATAACTACTCAGCGAATGATCATCCGCTATAATTCTTGCGTTCTTACTGAGGTGGATTCGACTGTTGCTTCTAAACTCAAGTTTATATGTCTTATAAGTTCCGGTAGGAAAATAGAGTACACTTCCACTTCCTGAAATGTCGTCCAAAGCTTTTTGAATTTTTGAGGTTTCATTTTTTTGACCACTATTGTCCACATCATAAACATCCACAATATTGATACTATTTTCTGGGACAACTTCGGGGGCTTCCAAAAACAAAACCAAACGTTTTGTAAAATCTTGATTTTGCTTCAAACGAAGTACCACATAACCCAATCGATCCATTTTAAATGAAAGTTGATTCTCTGATTTCTCAACCTTTATTTTGTATCGCTTAGGGGAAATTGACCATTCCGAATCATCATTATAAAGGTCTGAAGACGCTACCTTAATGCTAACAGGCTTACCTGTATAAGTTATACGAGCAAATTTGTAGCTGGATAGACCATGAGTCAATGGAACATCATTTTGTTCAAATACCTTAACACGGTTGCCATCAGCATGGACCTGAAAAGTCTGAGCTTTGGATTGAAAAGCTAATGAAAAAAAGAATATTAAACCCAAAAATCGCATCCTGAATAATTTTGAGTGAAAATAGTAATATATATTTTATCTGTTTTCTTTGAAACCATCAGAAAACAACCTCCATCGCTTTTTATAATATTTCTGCTACCACAAAGGTACTTCCACCTACATAAATGAAATCATCGGCATTGGCTTGTCTTTTGGCCGCCAAAAAAGCAGTTTCAACTGTTGTAAAAATTTGATGAGAAAGGTCAAAATTTAGGGCAATCCGTTCCAGGTCATCGATAGATAGGGCTCGGGGGATTTGGGGAGCAGACAGGTAAAATTGAGCATCCTGAGGGAAAAGCCTGAGGATTTCATCCACCGCCTTGTCCTTGACAAACCCCAACACCAAATGAAGTTGGCCATAGGAATGAGATTGGATCTGTGGAATAGTGTATTGTAAACCCTCTTTATTGTGCGCTATATCGGCGACTATCATTGGTGCATCGCTCAGAACTTGCCATCTTCCCTGAATACCTGTATTGGCGACCACATTCATCAAACCCTTCTCAATTTTTTTGGGATGCAGATCAAAACCCTTTAAATGTTGGAGTCCAACTGTAGCCGTTTGAATGTTCTGTCGCTGATAAGTCCCCTTTAAATCAGACTCGAATGGCGTAGCGTCCATTTGATCGGCAAAAATAATTTCCGCTTTCAATGCCTTGGCTTTTTCCATAAAAACAGCTTGAGTCTCCACTTGCGTAGCTCCAATGACTACGGGGGTTCTCGATTTGATGATCCCTGCCTTTTCTCCAGCTATGGCTTGCAAACTGTTCCCCAAAAACTGAGTGTGATCAAAACCTATATTGGTTATAACACTCAATTCAGGGGAAATCAAATTGGTTCCGTCCAACCGTCCTCCCATGCCCACTTCGATGACCGCTATATTCACTTTCTTCTTCGAAAAATAAGAAAAAGCTAAGCCCACTGTCATCTCAAAAAAAGAGAGGGAGTGAGACTCGAAATAAGCACGGTGCTTTTGAACAAAATCTACAACAAATTCTTTGTCAATAGGCTTACCGTTAATCTTGATTCTTTCTCTAAAGTCTTTCAGATGAGGAGAAGTGTACAATCCCACCCGAAGTCCATGCTGTTGTAAAACAGAAGCCATCATATGAGTCGTTGATCCTTTTCCATTGGTTCCAGCTACATGGATGGTTTTGATTTGGTCTTGGGGTTGACTGAGGTAGTTTAAAAAGTCCTCCATTCGGGACAAGTCAGGTCGATAAGCTTGCGCTCCTTTCTTTTGATACATAGGAAGTTGTGACAACATCCAAGCCAAAATGGATTCGTAATTTTCCAATCTATTCTCCCAATTTGAACTGAATCACAACAAAACCGACTTGTTGGGCGGGAGCTTTAGCATCGGGAAACCATTTGTGTAGGAGAGCGGTTTCCCTAGCGGGTTGAAGTAAGCACGGATGTGTATTGGTAGATCCCTTGACACCCGGCTCGGCCTGAACCACATCGCCTTGACGATTGACGGTTATTCTGACCACCACCACTCCCTCTTGGTTACACTGTTGAGTGACTTTTCCACGGGATTCCAAGCGACGGCCATTCAATCCAAATCCTTTGCCCATTCCTCCTGGACCAGCCAAATTAAAATAGCTGTTCGCATAGGGATTGCCTTCTATCTTACCTTTGTCTCCAGAAACTTGATCATTACCCTCTCCTTGTTGATCCGCTTTTTCGACTGTCTTTTTTTGGTTCACCAATTTGGACAAAATATTCTTGGTCGCCTGATCTACTTTTGGTTTTGGTGGGTCCACTTTTTTGGGAACTTCCTTTACAGCTGTATTTTGTTCTTTTTTAGTTTTATCGGGAACAGCGACATCGCTACTCTCTTGGGTGGCTACTTTGGGCTGAGCTACCTTCTTGGGTGCTGCTTTTGGAGTTACCTTTTTCGGGCTTGGCTGAGGGGTGGTTTTGGCAGCAACGGGTTTCTGAGGTTGTGTCTTTCCCATACCCTGTGAGGCATTCCCAAAATTCACCTCCATTCCAAAACTTATCGGAGGATCGTAATACTTCAAACCCAATAGAAAAAACAAAAGGATCAACAGTGCGGTAATCAAAGTAGTGATAACCGCCGATTTTTTTTCGTGAGGTGTTTTGAAATATTTCATGGAGCATCCACCGCCAAAACAACTTTGATGCTGTTTTGATTGGCAATATTCATTACATAAACCACTTGATCTATGGGAACCTTCTCCTCTGCCCTTAGCACAATTGAAGGAGCACTTGAACCCTTGAGTTTTGCAATCAACGCTTGTTCAATTCGACCTTTGGAAATCTGTTTGGAATCCAGATAAAATTGAGAACGATTGTTAATGGTCAGTGATACAGTGTTTCGGTTCTCTGTTTTTCCTTTGGCTTGGGGAAGTTTTACATCAATCGTGTCCAGATTTTTGGCCAAAGTTGAAGCAATCATGAAAAAAATTAACAACAGAAAAACGATATCTGTCATTGATGACATGCTAAATTCCGGGGTGATTTTATTTCTTCCTTTTAGATTCATCTTAGGCGGGTTCGTTTAGTAAATCAAAAAACTCTAAAGAAGTAGCCTCCATTTGATAAACTACTTTATTGGTTTTTACGACCAAATGATTGTAGGTAATATAGCCAACAATTCCTACGATAAGACCTGCCACAGTTGTCGTCATGGCTGTGTAAAGTCCATTGGATAGAAGCTGCATATCGATATTTCCACCTGCATTTGAAATCTCAAAAATCGATAAAATCATTCCGATGACCGTACCCAAGAATCCAATCATGGGGGCAGCACCAGCAATAGTGGCTAAAATACTGACGTTTTTCTCCAATTTATAAATTTCCAATCGGCCCGCATTTTCTATGGTGGTACTGATGTCATCCAACGGTCTTCCGATGCGGGAAAGTCCTTTGGCGATCAATCGGGCAACGGGTTTATTTTCGCTCAAGCACAGCGCTTGCGCCCCATCTATTTTGTGGTTTAAAACATAGGTTTTGATTTGTGCCATAAAATTGGGACTGATTTTGGAGGCCGATTTAATAGTAAATAATCGCTCAAAATAAATGTAAATGACAATGATCAATAAAAGAAAAAGCAATCCAATGATCAATTGACCCCCCAAACCACTATTGTTGATTAACTCAATCAGGGAAAGGGTTTTTTCAGTCTGAAGGGGTGTTTTTTGTATAAATAGCATTAGGCCAAAGGTTTATTAATACAACGATGGTAGCAATAAAAAATTTTACTCCACTACAAAATAAAATCTCGCATCAAAATAAAAGTAAGCGAGCCGGCTATAAAACCTGCTAAGGCCAACCACGAAATTTTTTTCAAATACCAGAAAAAATCAATACGCTCCATTCCCATGGCCACAACTCCGGCTGCCGAACCGATGATAAGCATACTTCCTCCTGTTCCCGCAGAAAAGGCAATGAAGTGCCAAAGGGGATGGTCTATTGTTTCAGAAAACATTCCCATACTGGCGGCTACCAATGGAACATTGTCGATTATCGCAGAGCCTATTCCCAACAACATCACCACAATATCAGAATTGGGAATGGCAGCATTGAGACCTCCAGCAAATTCAAACAACATTCCCAAAGATTCTAGAGCAGCGACGGCCAATAAAATTCCCAAAAAGAACAGTATACTGGGCAATTCTATTCTAGAGAGAGAACTATGAACTGGGCTGTGACTAGAATATTCCTCATGCTCGGCATCAATCGAGGTGATGTTGATTTTGGCACTACTAAAGTATTCGGCAAAAGTAGCTACAACAGCCAGTGAAAGCATCATTCCTACATAGGGAGGCAAATGGGTTAAAGTTTTGAATACCGGAACAAAAACTATAGCGGAAAGTCCCAAGTAAAGCATGGTAGCTCCATATTTGTTTGTGTCTCCATCTTTTTCCTCTAAATCAACGGTAATATTTCCTTTAAAAGCCGGCAGGGTGGTGGCAAGCATTAAAGGAACCACCATACAAACCAATGAAGGAATCAGAAGGTGCAAAATGAGTTGGACAGTAGTTACTTTATTTCCTATCCAAAGCATGGTAGTAGTTACATCACCTATAGGAGACCAAGCTCCCCCGGCGTTTGCAGCAATGACAATCAAACCTGCAAACCAGATTCTAGTGTTACGTTCTTTGATTACTTTTTGGAGTAGAGTAATCAAAACGATAGTAGCCGTTAAATTATCGATAATGGCTGAAAGAATAAATGCCAGTATAGAGAATATGACAAGTAAACCCTTTTTGGATTTTGTTTTGATAAAGTTTTTGATGGTAGCAAAGCCATCAAAATAATCAATGATCTCAACGATGGTCATGGCTCCCAGCAAGAAAATGATAATCTCAGCAGTTTTGCCCAAGTGATGCAATAACACCTCCTCTACATGGCTGGGTTTGAGTTCTCTCAGTAGTGTATCAACTTCAAAAACAGGGAGATGATAAATAGATATTAAAGCCCACAATATGGACATCATGGCCAAAGCGGGTATTAATTTATCAATCTTAAGGGAATGTTCCAGAGTGATGGCTAAATAGCCTAACGTAAAAATGGTGATAAGGGTAATCTCCATAGGATAAATGTTTAAAGTAGGATTAAATTATGTTTGGGTCATCGAAAGTAAAAAATAATCTCAATCCATCTGTGAATTTGGAAAAAATATTTTCCCCGTAGCGTGATCCTTTTTTGCTCCCGTTACACTGGCAAGGCAATTGACCAACCCTTGCCACTTGAGCAAGCCCAAAAAAGCAAAAATCAACGCTTCTTTAAATTCTACGATATCGGAATTGGGAATCACTACTTTAGCATTAGTTCTTTCTTGAATGGCATTCATCAAAAAGCTGTTGAAGACTCCGCCTCCAGAAAACAGTACAGATCCATCCTCAGGCAAACATTTTGCAATCTCTTCAGCAATGTGGAGGGTGTAGGTGTGGAGCAAATCTTTTATTTCCTCATTGGCGAAGTCCTCCAAAATATCAAAAATATATTCTTGAACCCACTCCACTCCTAAAGATTTCGGTGGTTTTTTGGAATAAAAATCAAGTAGGCTCAATCGATCCGAAAGTGCCGGAATGATTTTTCCTTGGGCGGCTATTTTTCCTCCCGAATCATAAGGCAAATTCATGCGTTGGGCCAAAAAATTAAGAACCGTATTCACAGCACAGATATCATAGGCCAAAACCGTTTGGTTTTGCAAAACACTGATGTTTGAAAATCCACCCAGATTGACACAAGATCGATGCTCATTAAACAACATCAGATCGCCCATGGGTACCAGCGGAGCTCCTTGCCCCCCCAAAGCCACATCCTGGGTTCTAAAGTCACATACTACGGGCCATCCGATGCGGTCTGCCAAATGACTCAAATTGCCTATTTGAAGGGTAAAACCCGATTCTGGTTGATGGAAAACAGTATGGCCATGTGAGGCCACTGCCTCCAAAACTTCTATTTTCTCTTTGGTGATAAAGTCCGAGATTACCTTTCCCAAAAAATCAGTATATTCAACATTGAGTTTTTCGAGCGCTGCTGGGTCTAATTCAATGGATTTGCTTAATTTATTTTTCCAGTCTTGACTGTATTCAATGGTTTCAGAAACTAAGATTTGAAAAGTCCAAGTTTTCTTATTTGTAAACTTTACATAGGCCAGATCGATGCCATCCAATGATGTTCCCGACATACAGCCAATCATGTAATAACTATTGGACCTTCCTTGATTAGTCAATCTGCGCTTTTGTTTTATTATTGAAAATAAATTTTAAAAATAAATGATTAAAACGAACAATTGATTAGACATTTAGCAAAATTTAAAGCTTATAATCGTAATTTGATAATTGTATTTTATTGTAATTGACAAACTTTTGGGCTTAGAATTTAAACATTTAATTTTGAAGTCCTTCATTTAAAAAAAACCGATTTAATGTTACCAGAAAAACAAGGATTATATTCTCCAGAAAATGAGCATGACAACTGTGGTGCGGGTTTTATTTGTAGCCTTCAAGGAAAGAAAACCAATGACATTATACACAAAGCTTTGGACATTCTGGTTAAGTTGGAGCACCGAGGTGCGGTAAGTGCAGATGGAAAAACAGGAGACGGAGCGGGAATTTTAATCGAAATTCCCCATGATTTTTTTGTAAAAAAATGTGATTTCAAACTCCCTGAATTCCACGAATACGCTGTAGGAATGGTGTTTCTCCCTCAGAAAGAGAACCAGATGGATTATTGTATCCAAACCTTCGAGGGCGAAATAAAAAGACAGGGACTAGAAATTTTGGGATGGAGAGATGTTCCCGTTGACCAAAGTCAAGTTGGAGCAATAGCCGCTCAGACAGAACCCGAAGTTCGCCAAATTTTTGTAGGAAAAGGAGAAAAGCAGCTTTCAGAGCAGGAATTCAACACCAAGCTTTATATTGCCAGAAAGGTGGCCGAACATCAGATTCAAGCCTCCAAGCTATCGCAAGCCAAATACTTCTATCTTCCTAGCTTTTCAACTCACACCCTAATTTATAAAGGGCTATTGACCCCCGAAGACATCAATGCCTACTACAAAGACTTAAATGATCCCCTAGTGGTCACCCGATTGGCACTGGTGCACCAAAGGTTTTCCACCAACACCTTCCCTACTTGGGACTTGGCTCAGCCATTCCGATATATGTGTCATAATGGAGAGATCAACACTTTTAGAGGAAATTACAGCCGGATGCAGACCCGAGAAGAGCTTTTTGCAAGTGCTGCTTTTGGGGATGATATCAAAAAAATATTACCCGTTGTATTGCCTGGTAAATCAGACTCCTCCTCTATGGATATGGCGGTAGAATTACTGCTTGCAACAGGGAGGTCACTGCCCGAGGTAATGATGATGATGGTTCCCGAAGCATGGGAAAGACATTTGTCTATGGATGAAGACAAAAAAGCATTTTATGAATATAATGCTTGTATTATGGAACCCTGGGACGGCCCCGCTTCCATTCCTTTTACAGACGGAAAGTACATCGGAGCTCTGTTGGACCGAAACGGCCTGAGACCTTCGCGCTATACCGTTACCAAAGATGGTTATGTCGTCATGTCTTCCGAAGCTGGTGTTTTGGACATTGAGCCCGATAATGTTGAAAAACACGGAAGGCTGGAACCCGGAAGAATGTTTCTCGTAAACATGGACGATGGTAGGATTATAGAAGATGGCGAGATCAAAAAAGAAATTGTTGGAAAAAAACCTTACAGAAAATGGCTCAATGAAAATTTACTAGAGCTCAAAGAAGTTCCCTACACTGGCAACAAGACACCCGTTGAAAAAGAGAATTTCGAAACCCGCTTACGTCTTTTCGGTTACACGGAAGAGGACATGAAAACCATCATCAACCCCATGAGTGTCAGTGGCAAAGAAGCCATTGGTTCTATGGGAACTGACACTCCCTTGGCTGTTTTGTCTGACCGACCCCAGTTGATTTATAACTACTTCAAACAACTTTTCGCTCAAGTAACCAATCCTCCTCTAGATGGAATCAGAGAAGAAATCGTAACCGACACCAGCCTAAGTATTGGCAGTGATTACAACATCTTTGAGGTCGTTCCCGACCAGTGCAAAAAATTGAGAATCCAAAATCCCGTCATTTCCAACGAGGATTTGGACAAGATAAAATACATAAGTCACAAGGACTACAAAGCGGTCTCCATCAATACCTTGTATGAGGTAGCTAAGGGACACAATGGATTAGAAGCTGCTTTAGATCAGATGATTGTAGAAATTGAAAAAGCCGTGGACGGGGGAGCCAATATCATCATACTATCTGATCGTGGCGTATCTCCTGAAAGGGCTCCTATTCCAATGTTATTGGCCTGTTCTCATGCGCATCACGGACTTAAAAAACTAAAGAAAAGATCCCTATTTGGTATCGTCATTGAATCCGCCGAACCCAGAGAACCTCATCATTTTTCTCTACTCTTTGGATACGGTGCTAGTGCCATCAATCCCTATATGGTCAATGAAATCATTACCCATCAAGTAGAAAATGATATTATCCAAGGAATCTCGGTAGAAAAAGCCATTGACAATTTTAACAAAGCCATCGCAAAAGGGATTGTTAAGGTGATGAATAAAATTGGAATTTCTACACTGCATTCTTATCGTGGTGCTCAGATATTCGAAGCATTAGGATTAAATGAAAAATTTATCGAAACCTATTTCTGTAAGACTGCCACACGTATTGAAGGAATTGGCTTATATGAAATAGAGAAGGAGATCAACAAACGATTCCACAAGGCCTATAGCCAAGAAAACTTTGCTGGAATGCCACTCGAAATTGGAGGTGACTACCGTTGGAGAAGAGATGGAGAAAAACACATGTTGAACCCTGCCAGTATAGCTAAGCTTCAACAAGCCGTAAGACAAAACAAATTTGAAACCTATGGTGTTTATTCCAAGTTAATCAACGAACAGAGCGAAAAGTTGATGACCTTAAGAGGTATGTTCGAATTTTCGAGCTTTGATCCCATCCCCTTGGAGGAAGTTGAACCTTGGACAGAAATCGTCAAGCGCTTTAAAACAGGAGCCATGTCTTTGGGATCCATTAGTGCCGAGGCACACGAAAACCTCGCCATTGCTATGAACCGTATTGGTGGAAAAAGCAACTCAGGAGAGGGAGGAGAAGACCCTAAAAGGTTTCAACCCGACATGGATGGCAACTGGAAAAACAGTGCCATAAAGCAGGTAGCTTCAGGACGCTTTGGAGTGTCTAGTCACTATCTGAGTTCTGCCAAAGAAATTCAAATCAAAATGGCTCAAGGAGCCAAACCTGGAGAAGGTGGGCAATTGCCCGGACCCAAGGTCAATCCTTACATTGCTTCGGTCAGAAATTCTACTCCCTACGTGGGTTTAATTTCTCCCCCTCCCCACCACGATATATATTCCATCGAAGATTTGGCACAACTAATTTATGATCTCAAAAACGCCAACCGCGAAGCGAGGATCAATGTAAAACTTGTTTCAGAAGTAGGTGTTGGAACCATTGCTGCTGGTGTGGCCAAAGCCAAAGCAGATGTCATCTTAATTTCTGGTTTTGATGGAGGAACTGGAGCCTCGCCTCTGACTTCCCTCAAACATGCTGGTTTACCATGGGAATTAGGTATTGCAGAGGCACAACAAACATTGGTTATGAACGATTTACGTTCGCGTATTGTTCTTGAATGTGACGGTCAAATGAAAACCGGACGCGACGTTGCCATAGCTTGTCTGCTGGGTGCTGAAGAATTTGGATTCTCAACCGCCCCATTAGTAGCCTCTGGTTGTATCATGATGCGCGCTTGTCATCTCAACACCTGCCCCGTTGGAATTGCTACCCAAGACCCTGAGTTGCGTAAAAACTTTAAAGGCAAACCAGAACACGTTATCAACTTTATGTATTTCGTAGCACAAGAATTGAGAGAAATCATGGCCAGTTTAGGATTCAAATCCATCAATGAAATGGTTGGGCAATCCCAAAAACTGAATATGAATAAAGCCATCAAACACTACAAAGCACAAGGAATAGATTTATCAAAAATTCTCTACAAACCAGATGTGCCTGATTATGTGGATACCCGCAATACCAAAAAGCAAGACCACGGTTTGGAAAAAGTTTTGGACTTTAAAATTGTATCCAAAGCCCATACGGCCATTTACAGAAAAGATCCACAACATCTGGAATTCGAGATCAAAAACACCGACCGATCTGTTGGAGCTATACTGAGTAATGAGATTTCTAAGATACACGGAGCGAATGGACTTCCCGAAGATACCTTGAGCATTCATTTTAAAGGTACTGCAGGACAAAGTTTCGGTGCGTTTGCCACCAAAGGACTATTCCTCAAAGTAATTGGAAATTGTAATGACTATTTCGGAAAAGGCTTGTCTGGTGGAAAGCTCATTGCCCAAGTGCCCAAAGAAGCCACATTCAAAGCCGATGAAAACATCATCATTGGTAACGTTGCCTTATATGGAGCCGTCACAGGCGAAGCCTATATTAACGGAGTGGCTGGAGAAAGATTCTGTGTCAGAAATTCTGGTGCCACGGCAGTAGTCGAAGGAATCGGAGATCACGGTTGCGAATACATGACTGGCGGAACTGCTTTGGTCATCGGTGAATTTGGAAGGAATTTTGCCGCAGGAATGAGTGGCGGAATTGCCTATCTGTACAGCGATGATGGAACTTTTGATGACAAAAAATTCAACCTCGAAATGGTTGAATTAGAAGACCTTACTGAAAAAGATTTTGAAAAAGTACAAGAACTACTCAACAATCATGTTGACTATACCAACAGTTCGCGGGCCAAGAGCATCCTGAAAGACTGGAAGAAAAACAGTAAAAAATTCATTAAAGTCATGCCTACCGACTATAAGAGAGCATTAGAAATTTTAGCAAAAGAAGCAGAAGAAGCAGAAGAAGCAAAAATCGATTGATCATGGGAAAATTAAGAGGATTTATGGAATACGATAGAATCAAAGAGCCTGTAGTGGCTGCTGATGAGCGTATTCAGAACTACAAAGAATTTACGATTGCTCCCAAAAACGAGGAGCTGCAAAAGCAAGGCGGTAGATGTATGGACTGCGGTGTCCCCTTCTGCCACAGTGGATGTCCACTGGGAAATTTAATTCCAGATTTTAACGATGCTGTCCACAAAAACGAATGGGAAAAAGCCCTAACCATTTTGCATTCTACCAACAACTTCCCTGAGTTTACCGGAAGACTCTGTCCTGCTCCTTGTGAGGAGGCTTGTGTATTGGGAATCATCAATCCTCCCGTATCCATCGAATTGATAGAAAAATACATCGTAGAACGCGGATTTCTAGAAGGCTGGATCAAACCCAAACCCCCCGAAACCAGAACAGGTAAGACCGTTGCTGTAATTGGATCAGGCCCAGCTGGACTGGCTGCCGCACAGCAACTCAACCGAGCCGGACACACCGTCACCGTATTTGAGCGGGACAATAAAATTGGTGGATTGTTGCGCTACGGCATTCCTGATTTTAAGATGGAAAAAAATATTATCGACCGCAGATTGGAAATCCTCGAAGCTGAGGGCATCACTTTCAAATGTGAGGTAGAGGTGGGTAAAACCATTAGTGCCAAAGAGATCGAAAAGGAATTCGATGCTGTAGTACTCTGTACGGGAGCCAGTATCAAACGTGAACTGCCCATTCCTGGGGCTGACCTAAACGGAGTAACTCAGGCAATGGACTTTTTACCACACAATAATAAAGCGGTTGATGGACAACACAAGCGCGACCCAAAATACTTAGCGAAAGACAGGAATGTGATCGTTATCGGAGGAGGAGATACTGGATCAGATTGTATCGGAACTTCCAACCGTCAAGGGGCAAAAAGTGTGACCAATTTTGAAATTATGCCCAAACCAGCCGACGGAAGAACAGAAGACAACCCTTGGCCATTTTGGCCCTTCAAGCTCAAGACCAGTTCCTCTCACGAAGAGGGAAGTCATAGGGAGTGGAGTATACTCACCAAAAAATTTGTAGGTGACGGAAAAGGTAATCTTAAAGGCCTAATAACAGTCGAAGTAGCTTGGAAAAAGATTCCTGGACAACGACCCCAATTGGTTGAAATCGAAGGTTCTGAAAAAGAATGGCCTTGTGAGTTGGCCTTGCTGGCTCTTGGATTTACAGGCCCTGAAAAAACACTTCCCGAACAGTTTGAATTGACCTTTGACCCCAGAGGAAACGTCAAAGGAGAGAAGCAATACCAGACCAACAAACCCAATATTTTCGCCGCCGGAGATGCGCGTAGAGGACAATCATTGATTGTTTGGGCCATTTCTGAAGGTCGAGAGGCAGCACATCAGGTCGATACCTACCTTATGGGTAGTTCCGATCTTCCTCAAAAAAATATGGCTGGAGATTTGATCGCAGTGTAGTGTCTCTACAAAAAAATCAAAAGGGCTTTTTTGCCCTTTTGGAATAATTGCTAATTTTAATTTCCTAAATCGAGTAGTTTAACTTTTTCATTACCTATAGTTTATTCATTTTTGTTAGAAAATGCCTGCCAAGCCATTGGAGAAGCTGGAGGTTATGAATTGATTTTAAACTTTACTGGAAAAAGTTCCAAACCAAACCAAAACGAATGGCGGAATCGCGATAGGGTGTAAAGGGTGCTGAAAAAAAGTTATATCCCGTCATTTGACTGTTGAAATGTTCATACTTTAGGAACAATCGTGTTTGCTGAATTTTGGCATTGATAAAGAAATCCAATCTCGGGAATTCCCCAATTTTTGTATGGTTTTGAGAAACAAACTCACCCAAATGGGCACTGTATCTATCCGCATTAAATTTTGTGAAATATTGGGCGGTGACACCAGTCTGTAAATAGAGTGCCTTGTTAAAAAGCTGACTGGAAAAAAGAAAAGAACTCCTCAAATTCCACTCTGGGACATTAAGCGGCTCAAAATCAATGTCTCCATCATGTGAAACTTGCTGATACTGGGCTGTATTGGCCAAAGTAAATTTCCAAAAATCCAGTTGCTGTGAAAAACGCAATTTCAAATAACCTATCGTTCCCTCATATTGCTCGGGAGTCACCACCAACTCTTCTTCCTTTTTGTTGAATCCACCAGAATCGGGATCCTGACCGTAACCCGGCTGGAGATTCCTAAAATAAGTATAGTTGTTCAACAATTCATATTGTCCCTCAAGCTTTCCCCACTTGGGATGACCAAAATTGAAATTGAGCGAATTGATCAGTTGATTCTTGTAGTCGGGGTTGTACCAATTGTATTCAACAAAATTGCTACGATTAAGGAAAAAATTAAAGTTAGGAGTTTGTGATCTCAGACTGAGTTTGACATTAGTAGAAATCCCATTATCAAAATCTCTACTGAGGGCTCCAGAGATAAATTGACTGGAGTAGGCCTGAACTGCAGAAAAATAGCCCTCCGCTTTAAAATCAAACTTCAAAAAAGTTTTTTTCCAATAGGCAGAAAGGGCCAGCTGATTGGCTTTGATTTCAGTGGGATCGGGGCCATAGTCATAAGGCTCATCAGGGTTTTTGGTGTTTTCGGGCATGGTGATGCTGTAGTCCGATTGTATCAATCGAAGACCAGCTTTGACTTCTCCCAAGTTTTTTTCACGATAAATGGCATAAAACTCATTGTCCATTACATTCAATGAGGTTCGAATTCCAAAAAAAGAAGTGTTCGAGACAGTCCCAAAAAATGTATCTCTGGTCGAATTGTCAAAATCAAAATGTTTACCCTCATAACTAAATTTGTGTCCAATGGTCAAAACCTTGGGTTTCTCATAGTTTTTCATTTTATCATTCCCCCCCAACTTGGCATCGTACTGATGATCTAAGTAATAACGCCTTCCGATAAGCGTATTGTTAACATTGGTATTGTTGGTCAATCGGGATCGATCCAAAAAACCGTCGTATTCCAGTTCATCCACTGCCTTTTCAAAGTAATACACACTAAGCGAATCCAGCCCCCCATTGGCTTGGTTTTCGAGGCGTTGGGCTGTAAAATGTGATCGCTGGCGATAGCGGTAATTCTTGGAAGTATATTGAGAAGTAAAACGTAGGTTGGTGGCTCCTCCTAAGGAAAAGATGTAATTCCCCAAAGAACGAAAAGCTTTGTGGGCAAAGGTAAGGTTGAGGCGAGGGGAAGTGTTTACCGTTATCAAGGCGTCTATCAACTGACCTTGCTCAAAAACTGTTTTAAAAAATAATTCTGTCAATGGAGAAGGCACTTCGTAATATCCGATTTCATCCTCTTCCATATAGCCATAATGCTTTCCACGGGCGCCTATATCGGGAATTAATTTTTGATCTTGAAAATCATACCCCAATTTATTAAAAGTCTCACCCGTATTGGCAAAAGGAAGCAATTCAAAATAATCCTTACGCAGATAATTAAAATGATAATCTTTGTTGATTGTCAGTGAGGTATCGACATGCTTTACCGTACCATCGGAATAATAGATTTTGTAATCCTCTATAGTCACCTCTTCCATTTCCTTAATGGGTTTTGGAGCAATTTCCCTCAATTTTTTAAGCCGTCTGAAGTAGAGCGTCTTTTGGAGGGAGAAAGAATCCAGTAACTGTATGATCATACCATCGGTCAAAAGCCTACTGTCGTGTTCCAACCCAATGTCCTTCATGTATTGGTATTGCGGACCTAAGGTTATGGCAATAGAATCTGGTATTTTGGCAAGAGTATCCAGAACCACATCTTTTAAAACTTCTGGTTTGGGCAACCTGAATGACAAAAATAAAAGGGAGTCTCTGCGACTGATTATTTTTTCTTCTTCTATAGCCAAACTATCAATGCCAACGGAGAGGCTGTCGCTGACTTCCTCAACAACTACAGAAAAACTAGTAACTTCAAGAGTATTATTCTCTTCGGCGGGCGGTTCTGAAAAATCCTGATTCTCTTGCGCAAGGGACAGATTACTAGCCATAAGCAAAAAAAGAAGGAGAAGTCGCTTCATTAAAATGAATTTGATGCGAAGTTAAAATAATTGTACTTAATTTGGGTTGACTAAACCAAACGATTATAGGTTTTGCTAATCAGACAAATTACATCGAATACAGAGGCAGGAACAGATGAGGCTGGCAGAGGTTGCTTGGCAGGACCTGTGACTGCCGCGGCAGTGATCTTGCCTGTCGATTTTGATTTACAAAAACTGAACGACTCCAAGAAACTAACGGAAAAACAACGCTACCAACTTCGTCCGCAGATCGAAGCCCAAGCCATCGCCTTTTCATACGCCCATGTATTCCCGGAGGAGATTGACCAAATCAATATTCTCAATGCCAGCATCAAAGCCATGCATCTGGCATTAACAAAACTATCTTTACCCTTTGATTTTATTGCTGTAGATGGCAATCGTTTTCACCCTTTTGAGTCGGTTCCCCATAAATGTATCATCAAAGGAGATGGGAAATACCAAAATATAGCAGCCGCTTCAGTACTGGCCAAAACCTACAGAGACGACTACATGAAAAAAATGCACGAAAAATTTCCCCAATATTTATGGGATCAGAACAAAGGATATCCCACCAAGGCCCACCGAAAGGCCATCAAAGAAAATGGGGCCACTCCCCATCACCGAAAATCTTTTCAATTACTGCCGAAACAATTGGAACTCCCACTTTGATCCATCTGCTCAAATGTTGAAAAGTCAGTTGAATTTTATCCGTCCTTTATAAGCCAATCAAAGGCTTGATTTAATATTTTTGATACCAATGATGAAAAGAATTTTACCCATAATATCCCTCTGGCTATTGCTGGCTTGTTCGCAAAAGAATCAAAAAGAAATAGATCTCATCGAATTGATTCCGCAAAACACCAGTCTTGTTGCTCAGATCAACGATAGTATTTCATTGAAAAACTCAATGGAATTGTCAAAAATTTTCTCATTGAATGCTGATTTAAAAAAAACCGTTCAGAATATCATCTCCAAAAATGCTGATTCTCCCCAGCTGCTGTTTTTTACCCCTGTGGGAAAAAGCGAAAATGCCCTAAGTCTCATTGTAAAAAGCAGTCCGAAAGACAGCCTATTGGTTTATCAAAACACTATTAAATATAGTAAACAAACCATTGGCACTCTCCTTAAAGGAGGACAGACTTTTTACACCACCGATTTGGGTCAACTGAGAATGTGGTCTCAATCCCAACTGATAATCGAAAATGGTATTCGAAATTTTGAAAAAGGTCAGCGAGGAATTGTAAATCCCGCTTTTTATCAATTGGCTGAAAGTATGGATGAAGACTTGGCGGTCAATTTCTTGATTCACCCCTCCTCCAAGAGATTGATCCATTCTTTTTTCCCAAAAACACCTTTCTTTCCCAATACAGGAAGAGATTGGATTGAATTGGGAATGGAGGTTTCAGAAAACGCCATCAATCTCAACGGAGTAGCCTTTCTCAATGACTCCATACCCGACGGTTTGATTTTGGTCAAAAACATGAATCCCCAAAAGCTAGTAATTCCCGGAATAGTTCCTGAAAACTTTAGTAGTTATTTGGGTTTTCCAATAGACAATATACAACAGCTGGAGGACAATTTTAAACGCTACAGCAGGCGGATCAATTTGCCGGTCAGCAATACCAACCTTTCTTCACTGAACAGTCTGAATGAGATGGCTTGGATTTTTGCTGAAGGTGAAAAATCTCTTGTTATTAGAATTGATAACATTGAGGAAAACTTTCCCAAATTCCTTTCCATAGAAAACGAATCCAAAAATTTTCGGTCATTCTCCTATTATCCCACCTCCCTCCCTCCCAACCTCAAAACTTTGATCGGTGTTTTTGGTGATAAAATCAACCCCCAATGGGGTTGTTGGCACGATAATCTCCTAATAATGAGTGAGACAGAGTCGGGATTGAAAAACATTTTGGGAAGTTATCTGGATCGAAATACATTGGATCGCCTTCCTGCATTTCAACACTTAGAAGAAAAACTTGCTGATGAAAATTCCTTCTTGTGGATCGGAAATAACAAAAATCTGGTCAAACACTGGCAAAAAAATAAAGCCCACGAAAACATCAAAAATTTATCTTTTGAAGCCTTCCCACTCAGTGCTTTTCAGGGGGTAACAGAGAATGACTTTACTCATCTGTTTTTTATTCTTCAAAAAAACTTGCCCTCCAACAATAAAGTAGGGGTGAAAAATGCCTACACCCTCGAACTGAATAAGCCATCGATCATCCCGCCACAATGGTTTAAAAACCATAGAAACAAAGGTATGGACGTTGTAGTTCAGGACAGCGACAACGTTCTTTATCTGTTCTCCAATACAGGTAAGTTGTATTGGAAAAAACAACTGACTGGAAAAATCATTGGCCGCATTCATGAAGTCGATCTCTATAAAAACAAGCGTTGGCAATTGGCTTTTAGAACTTCTGACCGACTGATGGTATTGGATCGCAACGGGAAAATCGTCAAACCCTTCAATATCAAACTTCCCAAAAGCGACAACCCGATGCCCTTGGCCGTTTTTGATTATGATAACAATCGAAATTATCGTTTTTTGATTGCTCAGGATCGCTCTTTGATCATGTACAACAACAAGGGAGAACGGCTCAATGGCTTTACGCTAAAAAAAGTCAATGCCAATATCATTGCAGCCCCAAAACACATAAGGCTCCAAAGTAAGGATTATATATTGATCTCCTTGGAGAACAACACCCTAAAGATTGTTTCTCGTGCCGGAAAAGACCGTGTCAATGTCAAAGGAAAAATCGCCTTTTCGGACAATGAAATTTTTTCCTATCTCAACACCTTTGCTACCACCGATCAAGGTGGGAATTTGATTCAGGTAGACTCCAAGGGGAATAAAGTCTCCTCAGCCCTCCAATTGACATCCGGCCACCGCATTGATGCCACCACCAAAACACTGGTTACCCTTTCCGAAAACACGCTCAACATCAAAGGTATTCCCGTCACCCTACCCTTTGGAAATTATACGCCCCCAAAAATCTTCTACCTCAACAACACGCTCTATTTCAGTACCACAGATACTTCCGAACAAAAAGTATATTTGTTTTACAGTAATGGTGAAGCTGTACCGGGCTTTCCAGTCTATGGTAAATCTGCAATTGACATGGCCAATAGTGATAAAGATAAAGCCTTGGAAATGGTGGTTGCCGCAGAAGACAACAACCTTTTGATCTATGAAATCAACTGATCATTTCTGATTCAAAAATTTCTGAAAAGTGCGTCAAGATCCTATCCTTGACCTCTTGAGTATCCAATGTTTTTTTTAATTCTTTAGACATTGAAGTCACCCCTTTTCCTTGAATTCCACAAGGCACAATATGATCGAAATAAGACAAGTCGGTGTTGACGTTGAGCGCAAAACCGTGCATGGTCACCCAGCGACTGGCCCTAACCCCCATAGCACAAATTTTTCGGGCAAAGGGAGTGTCCAAGTCCAACCATACTCCAGTCTCGCCATCACTCCGCGCTCCGTGGAGACCATAATCGGAAAGGGTTCTGATGATCACTTCTTCCAAGAATCGCAAGTATTTGTGAATGTCGGTGAAAAAATTGTCCAAATCCAAAATCGGGTAACCTACAATTTGCTCTGGGCCATGAAAGGTGATGTCTCCCCCTCGATTGGTTTTAAAAAAAGAAATGCCTTTAGCTTCCAACTCCTTTTCCTTTAGCAGCAAATGCTCCATTTTTCCACTTTTACCAATGGTAAATACTGGAGGATGGGTTACGAAAAAAAAATGGTTTTCTGTAGGAAAAGGATGCTCCAGCTTTCGATTTTCCCTTTTATTGGCAATGATTTTAGAAAAAAACTCCTCCTGACGTTCCCATGCCGTCCCATAGGGGAGCAAACCCCAGTCTGCTACTTTAACTTTTTTGTTCATCATGCTGCCCAACGATCGGGATTGTTCAATATTACCAAAGCAGCAATCACACCCGGTACCCATCCGCAAAGGGTCAGTAAAAAAACGATGAGGACGGAACCGCATCCTTGATCAAGGACTGCCAAGGGAGGAAAAAGAATCGATAAAAGGACACGCCAAAAACTCAAAATCAACTGCTTTTGGCAAAGATAGGAAATTTGATTCCCGATTACTTTAGACTGATTATCTTTGCACAAATCAAAAGGCCTTATGGCAGTACTTTCAGAGCAAGAACAGGTAAGAAGAGAAAAGCTACAAGCCCTCCGGGAAATGGGCATCAATCCCTATCCCGCAGCCTTGTTTCCTATTGATGCAGATTCTGTCAGCATCAAAAATAATTTCGAAGAAGGCAAAACCGTTACCATCGCAGGACGATTGATGTCACGCAGAATACAAGGGAAGGCCAGTTTTGCAGAATTGCAAGACAGCGAAGGGCGCATACAAGTCTATTTTAACCGAGACGAAATTTGTCCCGAAGAGGATAAAACCGCCTATAATGAAATCTATAAAAAACTACTCGATATCGGAGATATCATTGGTATTGAAGGTACCCTTTTCACCACTCAGGTCGGGGAAAAAACCGTGATGGTCAAAGCCTTTCAATTGCTCAACAAAACCCTTCGTCCCCTGCCCTTACCCAAAACCGATGCCGAGGGTAGGGTCTATGACGAATTCAATGATCCCGAGCAGCGCTACCGCCAACGCTATGTGGATTTGATAGTGAATCCCAAAGTCAAAGATACCTTCGTCAAACGCACCAAAATCACTAACAGCATTCGCAGTTTTTTGAACGACAAAGCCTATTTGGAGGTGGAAACGCCCGTTCTACAGCCCATCCCCGGGGGAGCTACTGCCCGACCCTTCGTCACCCATCACAACGCACTCAACATTCCTTTGTATCTCCGTATTGCCAACGAACTCTACTTGAAACGATTGATTGTCGGTGGTTTTGAAGGCGTGTATGAGTTTTCCAAAGACTTCAGGAATGAGGGAATGGATCGCACGCACAACCCAGAGTTTACTGTTATGGAATTGTATGTGGCCTATAAAGATTACTTCTGGATGATGGAAATGACAGAAGCCCTTTTGGAAAAAGTGGCCCTTGAAGCACAAGGCGATACAAAACTTACTGTTGGGGACCACAAGATTGATTTTAAAGCGCCCTACCCTCGGGTTCCCATTTTGGAGGCCATCCATACTCATACTGGAATAGACGTGTCCGAAATGAACGAAGAGCAACTACGAGAGACCGCCAAAAGCTTAGGCCTAGAAGTAGATGACACCATGGGCGAAGGTAAATTGATCGATGAAATTTTTGGGGAAAAATGTGAACACCACTACATCCAACCCACTTTTATCATTGACTATCCCAAATCCATGAGTCCGCTGACCAAAGAACACCGCGACAATCCCAAACTCACCGAACGCTTTGAGTTGATGGTCAATGGAAAAGAACTCGCCAATGCCTATTCGGAATTGAACGACCCCTTGGATCAACGCGAACGCTTTGAAGCCCAATTGGCTTTGAGCGAAAAAGGAGACGACGAAGCCATGTTTATCGATCAAGATTTCCTAAGAGCCTTAGAATACGGAATGCCCCCCACTTCAGGGATAGGGATAGGGATCGACCGATTGGTGATGCTAATGACCAACAACAGTTCCATACAGGAAGTACTCTTCTTCCCACAAATGAAACCCGAACAAAAAGCCATTCCGCTATCCGAGGAAGAAAAATTGATTTTGGATTTGCTTAAAAAAGAAAGTCCCTTGGGCTTGAGCCAGCTCAAAGAACAATCGGGATTAAGCAACAAAAAATGGGACAAGGCCATCAAAGGACTGACAGGGAACAAATTGGCCAAAGTCACCAAAAACGAACAAGGCCTTTGGGTGGAGTCTGTCTCCTAATTGCACCCAAATACTAAAGTTTTCTTAAAACATTAAACTCTAATGCACTCTTAGTATCAAAGGGGTATAATTAAAATTTACGCTATGAGAAAACTATTCTTTACCCTGCTATTAACTTTACCCCTCACTCTGTTGGCTCAACCCCATCTTCACAAAGGAGAAAAAATGAGTCCCGAACAACAAGCTGTCCTCAAAGCCAAATCCCTAAGGTTGCAATTGGATTTAACCGAAACCCAAGAGGGAGCAATTAAAAGTGTATTGCAAGATCAAATCCAAACGATGGAAAACCATCGAAAAAAAGCAAAGGAAGAAAAAACTTCGGTCTATGACAGAAGGCTACATCATTTGGAAAATCTTTTGGCCCTACAAACGCAAATGAAATCCATTTTGTCTGCCGAACAATTCGAAACTTGGAAAAAAACAATGGCACACAAAAAGCGAATGGCCATGCGACACCTTGGAAGTCGTGAAGGGAAAAATCCTGCTATGAAAAAGGAGGGACCTCCTCGTAAAAGGGGATAAACCCAAATTGACTTCAATGGACCCTTACCCCCAACTGGCGGTAAGGGTTTTTTTGTGGCTGAGAATTCTCACGAAAGATTCAACTTTAAAATATTTTTTTTTAAATTGATGTACCCTAAATTTTGTTCTATCGATGAAAAACCTACGGTTGATTCCCAATATTCATTCACTACAAGTGATGGTCGAGGCAAACGTTGCTTTTGATACCAATCTTTTAGCCCATATTTTGAGGTTTAGTTCTTCAAGCCAGCTTTTAGAAAAAAAGGTGTTGGTTTAAGAAATTTGAAAAAAATAACCAGTAGATGATTTTTATATCTAATGTTAATCAACACAACTTTAAATCAATATATACAGTAGCCAACAATGTCCATAAGTAATTACTTGTTCTAGCGTTCTTAATACCCAGAAACCTCTAAAAATAAAATATGAATGACTTAAATATTTTAGACATACCTGAGATTCATTCAGAAATCGAAAATAAGTCAAAAGAAATTGGATTTACAATGCCTTCTGACCTTTACATTGGATCTTTACTGAAAACATTGATAACATCTAAACCTAAATCGAATATTCTAGAATTAGGAACAGGCATTGGACTTTCCCTATCTTGGATGATAGATGGTATGGATAGTCAATCCAAATTAATTAGTATCGATAATGACCCGAAACTTATTGAGATAGCAAAAAATTATTTTGGGAAAGATAAAAGAGTGGAAATAATCTGTGCAGACGGAACTGAATGGATTAAAAGTTATAAAGGAGAAAAATTTGATTTGGTTTTTGCAGATGCTTGGCCAGGAAAGTATAGTGAAGTTGATGAAATACTTGATTCAATAAAAGTTGGTGGATTATATATTATTGATGATATGTTGACACAGCCTAATTGGCCTAAAGGACATCAAGAAAATGTTGACCGATTAATTGAATATTTAGAAAATAGAAAAAACTTTAATCTGACTAAAATGAACTGGTCCACAGGAATTATAATCGCAACAAAAAAACACTAAGTACAACTACAGCTATAAGTAATTGCTTGTAGCCAACACCGTTGGCAGTAACTTGAAAAGCCTAGATTAATTTAATAAGCATTTTTTTAACACTAACTTTACAAAATGTTTTATAGAAGAAAAATAATATTATCGTTATTCCAACTTTGTAATGGAAATGTTGAAAAGATTAAATTACAAAAGTTGCTATTTTTGTACAGTCAAAGAAAACGAGAGTCTGAATACGACTTTGTTCCCTATAAATACGGATGCTACTCTTATTCGGCTAATGCTGATTTAGTAACTATGGTAAAAAAAGGATATTTATCAGAATCTGAAAATGTCTATACAAAAATTGACCAAAAGGATTATATAACTACGCTTAAACCAAAAGACAGAGAATTATTAACAGAAACAATTGAAAGATATGGCAATATGGAAAATGAAACCTTGATAAGACATACCTATATTAATTTTCCATACTATGCAATTAACAGTACAATTGCTAAAAGAATTTTAAATGACGAATATTACAATAGAGTCTTAAATTCTATTCCGAGTGGAAATAAAAAATCGGTTTTTACAATAGGTTATGAGGGAACAAGTTTAGAAAAATATTTAAACAAACTTGTAAAAAATAATATCAAACTTTTAATCGATGTTAGAAAAAATCCATTAAGTATGAAATATGGGTTTAGCAAAACTCTATTAAAAAGATTTTGCGAGAGTTTAGGAATTAAATATTTACATATTCCAGAAGTTGGAATAAATTCAAATCAAAGACAAACTCTTGAAAAACAAGAAGATTACCAAATCCTTTTCGAGATTTATAAAAATACAACTTTAAAAGAAACGTCAACTCAACAACAAGAAATCATAAATCTGTTAAACGAACATTATAGAATTGCGCTTACTTGCTTCGAATCTAACATCTGTCAATGCCATAGATTACCTTTGGCAGAATCATTAAAATCAATTCAATCAGATTTAATTGTTGAACATTTATGATTTATGGCAAAAACAAAGGTTCTAATAACAGTTAAAACTTATCCAGCAATTTCTGGAAAATATGATGAATTAGTTTGTACAGCAGGCTTTACCAAAGATGGTAAATGGATTCGAATTTATCCTGTTCCTTTCCGAAAAAAGGATTATTCGCAACAATATCGAAAATATGAATGGATTGAACTTGACTTGGTCAGAAATACAAGTGATTTTAGACCTGAAAGTTATAGACCATATTCGATGGATAGCGAAATAAAAATTCTTGAGCATATTGATACTGCTGGAAATTGGTATCTACGAAAGAAAGCTGTTCTGAACAAAGTATATGAAAATCTTGCAGAATTAATTGAGGAAGCTAAAGACGAAAAAATATGTACTTCACTTGCTGTTTTTAAACCAACAAAGATTAAAGATTTCGTTGCAAAAGAGGTTGATAGAGAATGGGATAAAAAGAAAATTGCAAAACTAAAAGCTCAGAGAGAACAAGGTAATTTATTTGAACATCCAGAAGATCCTTTTGAAGTTGTTGATAAATTACCATATAAATTCACTTATGTTCTTGAAGATAATCAAGGTAAGGAAAGCAGAATGATGATTGAGGATTGGGAGATTGGTGCTTTGTATTGGAGACAATTAGCCAAATATGAGGGAGATGAATCAAAAGCAGTTAATGATGTAAGGAAAAAATACTTTGATGATTTTGCAATGACAAAAGACTTGTATTTGTTTTTAGGAACTTCTCAAGTTCATCATCATGTGTCCCACAATCCGTTTATGATTATCGGAACTTTTCATCCAAATGTTGAGAATCAAACAAAACTCTTTTAAGAAAACTCCACTGCCAACAATGTGTATGGTTCATTGCGGCTGTATTTTCACAGGAGAAAATTCAACGCAATTTTGCTGTTTTTGGTTATGGTCTAAAATACTAGCGTATTTTCTCCACAGCTAAACCTTAGTTGAGACCGTTAATCTTCAGGCAAAAAACCTACCACTTTACCAATACACTTGCGAAAGCATCAATTGTTTTTTCAATGTCTTCCAACGAAAGTGCATCATTCAAAAAATAACTTTCAAAGGCAGAGGGTGGTAGATAGACCCCTCGATCAAGCATGCCGTGAAAGTAGTTTTTAAAGTGATCATTATTGCCCAAAGCGGCCGATTCAAAGTCCACTACTGGTTGATCCGTAAAATGCAAAGACAACATGGAGCCATAGCGATTGATCTGGTAGGGAATTCCTTTTTGATTCAACACCTCCACCATGCCTGCTTCTAATTTTTTGGTTTTATTGTCCAAACTATCAAATATTTCGGGGTGATCATTGAGGTGGGTGAGCATGGCAAAACCGGCGGCCATGGCGAGCGGGTTTCCGCTGAGTGTACCCGCCTGATAAACAGGCCCCTCGGGAGCCAAATGGCTCATTATTTCCGCCCTAGCGGCAAAAGCCCCAACGGGCAGTCCTCCGCCCAATACTTTTCCATAAGTCATAATATCCGCAGCCACTCCTAGGGTTTCTTGTGCACCGCCTTTAGCCAAACGAAAACCGGTCATTACCTCATCAAATATCAAAAGGGTCTGATGGTCATTACAGAGTTTTCGCAATCCCTCTATAAAACCACTTTTGGGGGGAATACAGCCCATATTTCCCGCCACGGGTTCTACGATGATGGCGGCGATTTGTTCGGGATGCTGATCAAAGTGGTTGGCTACACTTTCTAAATCGTTGTATTGGGCCAAAAGGGTATCCTTGGCTGTCCCTTGGGTGACCCCTGGACTATTGGGTGCGCCAAAAGTAACGGCACCACTCCCTGCCTGAATCAAAAAGGCATCGGAATGACCGTGATAACAACCAGCAAATTTGATGATTTTTTCACGCCCAGTATAGCCTCTGGCCAATCGGACAGCACTCATACAGGCTTCCGTACCAGAATTGACCATTCTGATTTTATCAATGTTGGGTACCATTTGCACCGCCAATTCCGCGATTTGGGTTTCCAGTTCGGTAGGCATACCATAGGAAGTACCTCGATCGGCTCTTTCTTTTACCGCTTCTATAACAGGTTCAAAAGCATGACCCAAAATCATCGGACCCCAACTGGAGATATAATCGATCAAGGTATTGCCATCCTCATCGAAGAGGTAAGCCCCTTTGGCTTTTTGAACAAAAATGGGAGTTCCTCCCACCGCTTGGAAAGCTCGAACTGGGGAGTTAACCCCACCGGGGATAACTTTTTGAGCGGATTGAAATAGGGCACTACTTCTTTGATATTGCATACTATTTTGCTTGGGGAATGATTAAGTTTTGACCCAAAAATATGGTGTTGTTTTCGATTTTATTCTCTTGTACAATCAGTTCTAAATCCACTTGGTATTTTTTGGAAATGGAATAGAGGGTATCTCCTTTTTGTACTTGGTGGACTTTCTCGAGAGCAATTTCGGGGGTGCTTTCCGTTTCTTTATTCGTCTTCTTTTTTTTGAGATCATAACGATCCAATCGGTAACGCTCAATCAAACTGATGAGTTTATCGGGATATTTGGGGTCGGTGGCATAGCCGGCTTTTTTAAGACCTTTGGCCCAGGCTTTGTAATCGTGTTTTTTGTAGTCGAAAAGGAAATCGTAGCGCGAACGGGTGGTCAAAAATAGGGAATGATCCCTGTAAGATTTGCGGGGGTCTTTGTATACCCTAAAACATTCTCCTTTTTCATCGTCGTCGTGATAAATGCGCTCACCGCGCCATTCTCTATGGCATTTGATCCCAAAGTGATTGTTGGCCTGAGTGGCCAGTCGGCTGTCTCCCATTCCAGATTCGAGTATGCCTTGGGCTAGGGTAATACTGGCAGGAATGTCATAGGATTTCATCTCTTGTTGCGCCACTTCGGCATAGGTTTTCACATAACGATCAACCCGCTCGGCTACTGATAATTTCCTAGTATTTTCAAAGGATTTTATTTTGGTTTCAGGTAGCTTGGCCTTGACGTTTTCCGTCGATGGTGTAATGGTTGAAGGGGCGTTAATTTTTACCTTTTTGGCACTGCCACAACTATTGAGCAATAGTGTCAATAGAAGCAAAGTAGTTGTCAAACAATGATTTTGGGCCATTTTTTTTGTGTTAGTTTTTGGTTCATGCCTTCGATGCCTTGTAATCCTCCCGTATGGATGATCAATATTTTTTTGTCCGAATGCCATTGTCTATTTTTTATAAGATCAAAAATACCAAAAAGGAGCTTTCCTGTATAAACGGGATCCAATGGAGTTTTAAAATTTTTATTAAAGGTATTGATGAATTCAATCAAAGGGATGGAAACTTTGGCATATCCCCCAAAGGTGTAATCGTGATTGAGACTCCAATTTTGATTTGCTGTCCATTTTTTGATTTCTGTTTCCAAAGTCTGATTTCTCAAAGCCGAAAAACCCACTACCTTTTGATGGGGCAGAGCACTATCAATCAAGCCAGCCAAAGTTCCCCCAGTACCCACACTGCAGGCAATCAAATCAAAGTGTGAATCGTCTTCCGTAAGTATTTCCTTACATCCTTTTACGGCCAAAGCGTTGCTTCCCCCCTCAGGAATAAGATAAAAGTTCCCGAATTGATGTTGAAGTTGATCGATGAGCTGTACTTGACTTTTGAGTCGGTAGTCTAGCCGAGAAATAGAGTGCAAGGTCATCCCTTGGTCTTTACAAAACTGTAGGGTGGGATTGAGTTTTCGGGCTTCCTCCCCTCTGACGATACCGATGGATTTTAAACCTTCGATCTTTGCGGCAGCGGCAGTGGCTGCCAAATGATTGGAGAAAGGACCACCAAAAGTCAATAGGGTATGATATCCTTTGGCTTGGGCTTGTCGTAGGTTGTATTTTAATTTTCGGAATTTGTTTCCAGAAACAGTAGGGTGCAATAAGTCCTCTCTCTTTAGGGTGATTTCAATACCGTTTATGGAAGTCAGGAATTGATTGACTGATTTTTGATCTATAAATAAGGACATATCAAAGCAAAATTAAAGGATAAACTTGAAATATGGCTACCTTTGGAATTGAGATATGGAACATGATTTACCCCTAGAAGAAGAAGACTTTTACCTTTCCCCAGAGGGATATCGAGTCTTCACTGAAAAGTATCACCTTAAGAGAGGTTACTGTTGTCGTTCCAATTGCCGACATTGCCCCTATGGTTTTGACCCCAAAAAGGGCTAAAAATTTCGGCATAGTTTTTGTTTCTATAATATAAAAATATCCTTATGAAAAATATTCTTCTATTATTGATGGCAATCCTCATCCTAGGATGCAGTTCCATCAGTGTTTTTACAGACCATGATTCGGGAGTTGATTTTTCAAAGTACAAGACATTTGCTTATTTCAAACCCGGAATCGATAAGGTTGAAATTTCAGACCTAGACAAACGGAGGATTTTAAAAGCTATCGACATTCAAATGGCTCAAAAATCAATGTTGAAATCGGAACTGCCCGATCTATTGGTAAGTATCAATACAACCGCCAAAGAAAAGGTATATGTCAACAACATTAATAATGGTTTTTGGGGCTGGGGATGGAATCCATGGATGTGGGGACCTAACCAAAATACTGTTTCGAGCAGAACCGAAGGGGTGTTATATATTGATTTGATTGATGCCAAAACCAAACAGTTGGTATGGCAAGGCAAAGGAAAAGGTGGAATCAGTGAATACACTAAAAACCGAGATGAACGGATCGGAATTTTTGTTGCGGAAATCCTTAAAAACTATCCTCCTGAAGCTGCCCTTTAAGAAGGAATTAGGTCTTTTGCCGCTTTTATAGCTTGGGGTATTCCTGCTGGGTTTTTTCCTCCAGCAGTAGCGAAAAAGGGTTGTCCCCCTCCTCCACCTTGAATGTATTGGCCCAGTTCTCGTACCACCTTGCCAGCGTCCATACCTTTTTCGCTTACCAGTTTTTTGGAGACATAACAGCTCAGTATGGGCTTATCACCTTTGGCAGAACCTATTACCAAAAAGAGGTCATTACGATCTTTTCCCAAAGCAAAAGCGAGGTCTTTAATAGATTGTGCATCCAGATCAACGGATTTGGCCAAAAAGGCAATACCATTGAGTTCTTGAATTTCTGCTTGAGCTTCTTTTGCTAAAATTTGAATTTTTATTTTTCTGAGTACGGCGAGTTCTTTTTTGAGACCAGTATTTTCGTTTTGTAATTGGGTGACTGCTTTGGTCAAGTCCTGAGGATTCTTTAGCAAAGTATTGACTTGTTGCAGAAGTTGGTTTTGGTCTTCAAAATACTGGAGGGCGGCCTCCCCAGTGATCGCTTCGATCCTTCTGATACCTGCGGCTACTGCCGTTTCGGTGGTAATCTTAAAATGCCAAATATCGGAAGTGTTTTCTACATGGGTTCCCCCACAGAGCTCAATGGATTGGCCAAAACGAATGGTTCTAACAGTATCCCCATATTTTTCGCCAAATAATGCCATAGCTCCAGAGGAGAGGGCTTGTTCGTAGGGAACATTTCTGTTTTCCTCTAATGGAATTTGCTCTTTGATTCTCGCATTGACAAATTGCTCGACAGCCATTAATTCCTCCGGACTGAGTTTGGCGAAGTGGGAAAAGTCAAAACGGAACATTCCCGAATGTACCATAGACCCTTTTTGCTCGACGTGTGTTCCCAAAATAGATCGAAGCGCCTGATGCATCAGATGCGTAGCACTGTGGTTACAAGCGGTTTTAAAACGCTGACCTCGATCCACTACAGCATTGAATTTGACATTGAGATCGTCTGGTAAGGTTTTAGAGTAATGGAGGATGAGGTTGTTTTCCTTTTTGGTATCCACAATATAGTGCAGCGCCCCATTGGGAGCTTCGAGGTATCCTTTATCCCCAACTTGTCCGCCACTATCGGGGTAGAAAGGGGTGATATTAAAAACCAATTGGAAAAATTCCCCTTCTTTTTTAGAATTTACTTTTCGGTATTTGGTAATGCTAACGTTGGTACTCAAGAGATCATATCCTACAAATTCTTCTTCGTCGTCTTCTTTCAGTATTTGCCAATCGTCTGTGGCAGATACAGCTGCAGCCCTTGATCGTTCTTTTTGTTTTGCCATCTGAGCGTCAAAACCTTTTTCATCTACTTCATAGCCTCGCTCTCTTGCGATAAGTGCAGTCAGGTCGAGGGGAAAACCAAAAGTATCGTAGAGTTCGAAGGCCTTGGAGCCGCTGACAATCTTGTCTTTGGAAGACGCCAAAACCGTATCTAAGAGAGTAAGTCCCTGGTCGAGAGTTTTGAGAAAAGAAGTTTCTTCCTCACGAATCACATTGGCAGAAATACTTTTTTGTTTGTCCAGTTCGGGAAAAATAGGTTTGAGTTGGTTGTTGAGGGTTTCCACCAAATGATGAATAAATGGTTCCTTCTGGTTGAGAAAGGTAAAACCATATCGTATGGCTCTTCTGAGAATCCTTCTGATCACATATCCAGCACCAGTATTGGAGGGTAGCTGGCCATCGGCTATGGCGAGGTAAACGGTTCTGAGGTGATCAGCAATAACCCTAATGGCTCTGTCGGTGTTTAGTTCTGTCCCGTATTTTGAGGCCGTTAGGGTTTCAATTTCTTTGATCAGTGGAGTAAAAACATCGGTATCGTAATTGGAGGTTTTGCCTTGCAAAACCATACACAATCTTTCGAAGCCCATTCCTGTATCAACGTGTTTCTGGGGAAGAGTCTCGAGGCTGCCATCGGCTTTACGATTGAATTCTATAAATACCAAATTCCAAACTTCTATGACTTGTGGATGATCTTGGTTGACCAAATTGGCACCGGGTATTTTGGCTTTTTCCTCATCGCTTCTAAGATCGATGTGGATTTCGGAGCAGGGACCGCAGGGTCCTTGATCGCCCATTTCCCAAAAGTTGTCTTTTTTATTGCCCAACAAAACCCTTTCCTCGGGAACGATGGCATTCCAGTAATCAAAAGCTTCAGTGTCTTTAGTAAGCTTTTCGGCTGGATCCCCTTCAAATATGGTGACGTAAATTATTTTTGGGTCGATTTTATAAACCTCGGTCAAAAGTTCCCATGCCCAAGCTATGGCTTCTTTTTTAAAATAATCACCAAAGCTCCAGTTTCCCAACATTTCAAAAAAGGTGTGGTGATAAGTATCAATTCCAACTTCCTCAAGGTCGTTGTGTTTTCCAGAAACCCTTAGGCATTTTTGGGTATCGGCTATCCTATTGTTTTTGGGTTTTTGATGTCCCAAAAAATAAGGTTTAAATTGATTCATCCCTGCATTGGTAAACATCAAAGTGGGATCATCCTTAATGACCATAGGAGCAGAGGGTACGATCGTATGGGCTTTTGACTCAAAAAATTGTAGAAATTGTTTTCTGACTTCGGCGGATTTCATAAACGGCTTCGATGTTTAAAAGCTCCACAAATATAGTTCATTAGATTGATAGGATTGGTGAAAATAAAGGGAAGTGCTGATGATTTAGATAATTTGTATATTTGTAGATTGTATTGAGTTCTTTTTGGCTCTTAAAACCTATTATGCCTAAATTAAAATATCATTACGATCAAGAGTCCCTATCCTTCCAACCTGTAAAATCGGGCTGGGTTTCTGGGTTGTCTGGCGTGGTTTTATTTATTTTATCTTCCGTGTTGTTTGGAATATTGGCCTTGTTCTTCTTATTGAATACCGATGCGCTCAATACCCCTCAAGAAATTTTACAAGCACGGGAAATCGAAAATTTCAAGTTACAGTACGAACTATTGAACAAGAAACTTGATAAAATCGAAGAAGTAATGGTTAATGTTGCGGATCGCGACAACAACCTCTACAGGGTTTACTTTGAAGCCAGTCCTATTCCAGAAGAACAAAGAAAAATGGGTTTTGGAGGTGTCAATCGCTACAAAGAATTGGAAGGCTATGACAATTCAAAACTGATTGTAAATACCACCAAGCGTTTGGAAGTTTTGACCAAACAAGTGGTGGTTCAATCAAGGTCGTTAGAAGAGTTGGAGAGTTTAGCCAAAAGCAAAGAAGACCTTTTGGGAGCCATGCCCTCTATACAACCGATACACAAAAACGATTTAAAAAGGATGGCCTCCGGTTTTGGTTACCGTACAGATCCTTTTACCAAAAAAAGGAGATTCCACCAAGGGATGGACTTTACTGCGCCCCGAGGAACCCCAGTTTATGCCACTGGTGACGGTATTGTAGCTCGAGCAGACAACAGAGCAGCAGGTTATGGAAATCACGTGAGAATTGATCATGGTTTTGGTTACGTAAGTCTTTATGCCCACCTGAATAAATACAATGTCAAAAGAAGACAAAAGGTAAAACGAGGAGACATCATCGGATATGTAGGCAGCACAGGTCGCTCCGTAGGGCCTCATCTCCACTACGAAATATTTAAGGACAAAAAAAGGGTCAATCCTCTGAATTATTACTCTGGTAATTTGACCGCTGAGGAGTTTGATATCATGCTTAATTTGGCCAGTCAGGAAAATCAATCCATGGACTGATGCATGTTAACCTCCCCGAAAAAAGATACTATAGAATTGGTGAGATCGCCAAAGCCTTCGATGTAAATCCTTCCTTACTCCGCTTTTGGGAAAAAGAATTTAAAGAAATTCAGCCGAAAAAAAAAGAAGGTGGTGCTCGAAAATACACCCAAGATGATGTAAACACGATTCAAAAAATATATCACCTGCTTAAGGAAAAAGGACTGACCATTGAGGGAGCCAAAAAACAACTTAAGTTAAAAAATCTTTCTGATGATGGAAATTTGGAACTGATTCAGAAATTAGAACAGCTCAAATCGGATCTCGTTCAACTGCGGGAAAATTTATAACTATTTCTTTCTGAAAAACAATTGTATGGGAATGCCATTGAATTCAAAGCGTTCTCTGAGTTTGTTCTCTA
>DGPN01000047.1:130700-132932 GCA_002390455.1 Flavobacteriaceae bacterium UBA4439
AATTTTATTTTGACAAACTTCCCTTTGTAGGATGGAGGGGGTTGGCTTTGTATGATGGGCAGTAGGGTGTCGTTGAGTTTACGTGTGGGAATTCTGTTGGATCTATTTTTATAAACATCAACCGCTGTCTCTATGGCTTTGAAAATTCTCTGTTTGTTTAGGGTAGAGATAAATACAATGGGAACGTCTTTAAAGGGAGCCGTTTGCTCCTTTATCTCTTCTTCAAAAAGTTTGGAGGACTGGGTTTCCTTTTCAACAAGATCCCATTTGTTGACCAAAATGACAATGCCTTTGTTGTTTCTGTGGGCCAACCAAAATATATTTTGAACTTGGCCGTCAAAACCCCTAGTTGCATCGACCAACAACAAACAAACATCACAATACTCAATGGCCCTGACCGATCGCATAACAGAATAGAATTCGATATCTTCTTTTACTTTCCCTTTTTTTCTGATTCCGGCGGTATCAATCAGATTGAATTCAAAACCAAAGCGATTGTATTTGGTATCAATACTGTCTCTAGTAGTTCCAGCAATGTCAGTAACGATATATCTTTCCTCCCCTATCAGCGCATTGATAAAAGAAGATTTTCCAGCATTGGGTCTTCCTACCACTGCAAATCTGGGCAGTGCTTCGTCTGGTTCAATTTGGTCGGGTAAAACCTTAACCAGTTCGTCTAACAGTTCACCCGTTCCACTCCCATTGATGGCAGAAACGGTATAAATGTGTTCGTAACCCAAAGCATAAAATTCGGTCATGTTTTCAGTGACCTTGGAATTGTCTCCTTTGTTGGCAGTGAGGAATACAGGCTTTTGGGAACGACGGAGCAGTTGGGCAATGGTTTGGTCCATTCCAGTGAGACCCTCAGCCACATCAACCATAAACAAAACAGCATCGGCTTCCTCGATGGCCAAGTTGACTTGCTTGTCGATTTCCTTTTGAAAAACATCATCGCTTCCTTCGACATAACCGCCTGTATCGATCAAACTGAACGATATACCATTCCAGTCGGACTGACCATAATGACGGTCGCGGGTAACCCCGCTTATAGCATCTACGATGGCTTCTCTTTTTTTGATCAAACGATTAAAAAAAGTGGACTTACCTACATTGGGTCTCCCCACAATTGCTACGATACCTCCCATTACGGTTTATTTGAGTGCAAAAGTAAGTGAATTTGTTAGATAAGACAGCGTCGTTAGTGCTGATAACCAAAACGCTTGAGTTGTTGAGGATTGGAACGCCAATTTTTTTGGACTTTCACAAACAGTTCTATGTGAATTTTCTTTCCGAAAAATAAAGCCAAATCTTTTCTAGCGCCAATGCCTACTTTTTTGAGTTGTTCCCCTTTGTGTCCAATGATGATTCCCTTTTGGGTTTCTCGTTCTACCAAAATTACCGCTCGAATTCTGATGATTTTTTCTTCTTCCTTAAAAGATTCGGTAATCACCTCCACAGCATAAGGGATCTCTTTGTCATAATGTTCCAAAATACTTTTGCGGATGGATTCATTGACGAAAAATCTTTCTGGCTTATCACTGAGCTGATCTTTGGGGAAATAAGGAGGCGATTCAGGGAGAAGTTCAATCAACATTTGTAAGAGCTCAGGGATAAAAAAACCTGTCAGAGCAGAAATGGGGATGACCTTTGCGTTCGGAAAAACAGTTGTCCATTCTCGAACCGCATCTTCTAATGCTGACTGAGAAGAAGTATCGATTTTATTGATCAGAACAAATAATGGGATTTTGGATTTCTTGATGCGCGCTACCAAAGCTTCGTCCTTAATCTGTTTTTCTTCTATGGAAATCATATAGAGCAATACATCGGCATCGTTCAAAGATTCCTTGACAAAATCCATCATGGAATTTTGCATCTCGTAGGCGGGCTGTATGATCCCTGGGGTATCTGACAATACCAATTGATGGTTTTCTCCATTAATGAGCCCCAGTATCCGATGGCGGGTGGTTTGCGCCTTGGGTGTGGTAATGGACAAATCTTTACCCATCAAAGCATTGACCAAGGTAGATTTACCCACGTTGGGATTGCCAACAATGGACACATAACCTGATTTATGTGGGTTTTTCGACATGAGGTAAAGATACAATCTTTGAATTAGCCTTTGCCATAGCGTATAAATTTTGTAGATTTGCCCCCGCATCGCGAGGTAGAGCAGTAGGTAGCTCGTCGGGCTCATAACCCGAAGGTCGCTGGTTCGAGTCCAGCCCTCGCTAC
>DGPN01000061.1:0-2998 GCA_002390455.1 Flavobacteriaceae bacterium UBA4439
AGTAAAACTAACTAAATAACACAGTGATGTCAAAATTTAAAAAGAAAAAAGGAGGAGATTTACCCGCAATTTCAACGGCCTCTTTGCCTGATATCGTTTTCATGTTGCTGTTCTTTTTTATGGTGGCTACGGTGATGCGTGACAGTACCTTGATGGTTAAAAATCAATTGCCTGCTGCGGATCAAATTCAGAAATTGGACAAGAAAGATCGTGTGATGTATATCTATGCTGGAGAGCCATCTGGTCGCTATGCGGACAAATATGGTACACAAGCCCGTATTCAACTCAATGACAAATTTGCCACCGTTTCTGAAGTAGGTGCTTTTGTTTTATCAGAACGCGCATCCAAACGTCAGGAATTGCAAAACGTCTTGACCACTGCGCTAAAAGTCGATGGTGAAACCAAAATGGGACTGATTTCTGATATCAAACAGGAACTTAGAAAAGTCAATGCTTTGAAAATCAATTACACAACTCGCGTAGGAGATTTCTCTCAAAATATTGATTAAATTTCTATTGGATCAATAAAAAGTGCCCTTAGTGGCACTTTTTTTTATACCATTGTTTGAGTAGATTAGTTTAGCGGGGAAATTATAGAAATATGCCACTTCAACTTTTATTTTATGCAGGAATCTTATTGTTGGGATGTAATGCCTTCGCCCAACAAGATAGTTTGTCAACAAAATACAGGGAAGATCAATTTTACGTGAGTTTTGGTTTACAACTTCAACAAGAGAACATCAGTGGATTCAAACAAAATGGTTTTTCAAATAACTTTCAGATTGGTTTTGTCAGGGACATTCCACTGAGTGCCAAAGGTAAAACAGCAGTTGGTTTAGGCCTTGGTTATGCTTACAACCGCTTGGTGTCCAACCTTTATTTGGACTCAGAAAGAGATAACCCTTGCTTTTTTATCGAAGGCAACGACGAAAACCGACAAACCTATTCCTCAATTGTTATTCCTCTTTCCTTCCGCTTAAGAACGTCCACCCCAGATCGTACTGATTTTTGGCGGTTCTATGGGGGAGTGAAATACAGCTTCAATTTTGCCGAACACTATAAACCTTTTTACGGAAAATCCATTAAAGTTGACTTCATCAGAAAAAACAATGCTTCTGTTTTTCTTTCTATGGGTTATAACACATGGAATATGTTTTTTGAATACGATTTGAATTCTATTTACAAATCGGAGGTAAAGTTTTCGGATGACCGTTATCCCAAGCTTCAAACCATCAAACTGGGCTTGATTTTTTATATACTTTGATCAGATAGATTTTCTGAGTCGAGCGACAGGAATGTCCAGTTGTTCGCGATATTTGGCTACCGTTCTCCTTGCCACAGTATAACCTTTCTCTTTGAGCAATGCGGATAGAGCTTGGTCGGCCAAAGGCTTTTTTTTGTTTTCGTTGGAAATGAGCTTATTGAGAATATTTTTGATTTCAATTGTAGAAACATCCTCTCCCTCCTCATTTTTCATCCCCTCAGAAAAAAGATTTTTTAACAGTTTTACCCCATAGGGTGTGTCTATATATTTGCTATTGGCGACCCTAGAGATGGTCGAAATATCCATGTCGATTTTATCGGCTATATCCATGAGAATCATTGGCTTTAGCTTTTGTTCATCTCCAGTCAAAAAATAGGCGCTTTGGTAATCTACGATGGCATTGATGGTTAGATATAGGGTTTGGTGTCGCTGTTCTATAGCATCGATAAACCATTTGGCAGCATCCAATTTCTGTTTGATAAAAAGTACTGCCTCTTGTTGTGATTTATTTTTATCGGATGCTACAGCATAACCAGTAAGCATTTCCTTGTAATTTTTAGAAATTCGCAATTCAGGGGCATTCCTTCTGTTGAGTGTAACTTTCAAAGTACCGTTTTCAATGGTCAATATAAAATCTGGAACGATATGATTATTTTGACTACTGTCAGAAATGGCACCACCAGGTTTGGGGTTCAACTTGGCGATTTCATCAAAAACACCACGTAATTGTTCTTCAGTTAAATTAAAGCGGTCCTGTAATTTCTGGTAATGTTTTCTGGAAAATTCATCGAAGGCAGAATCAATGATTTTACGGGTTAGTTCCACTTCTGGGCGATTTTTTTCTTTACGGCTCAATTGAATGGATAGGCACTCTTGAAGAGTTCTGGCTCCTACGCCGGGGGGATCCAACGACTGTATTTTTTTGAGGATCCTTTTCAGTTCCTGTTTATCTACAATGATGTTTTGGGTAAAGGCCAAATCATCGATGATATCTTCCTCTGACCTTCTGAGATAACCACTGTTGTCAATGCTCCCGATTAGAAATTCAGCAATGGGTCGTTCCTCGGTGGTAAGGATTAAATTTTGTAACTGACTTTCAAGATATTCGTGAAAACTAATTCCTCCAGAAAAGGGGATCTCACTATTTTCATCATCAGCCGATTGATTGTTAGATTGGATTCTGTAGTTAGGGATTTCATCATCACTGAGGTAGGCATCAATGTCAATATCGTCGGTATCAATTTTTTGATCATTCTGATACTCGTCATAGGGATCGGTGGTTTCTATTTCATTTTCATCTAGCTCTTTTCCATTTTCAAGGGCGGGGTTTTCCCCAATTTCCGATTGAATGCGCTGCTCCAAATCCAATGTGGACAATTGAATGAGCTTCATCAACTGAATTTGCTGAGGAGACAGTTTTTGAGATAGCTTTATCTGGAGCTGTTGTTTTAACATATTATGAAATAGCTTTCATAAAGATAAAAAAAGTCAGGGGAGCTATACGAATTAAAATGCTGCGTTTTGAGGAGTACGTGGAAAAGGAATAACATCTCTGATGTTGGACATGCCAGTGGCAAAAAGAACCAAACGTTCAAATCCTAAACCAAACCCACTGTGTGGAGTGCTCCCAAAACGTCTTAAATCCAAGTACCACCAAAGTTCTTCTGCATCAATTCCCAATTCTTCAATTCTTTTTTCCAATACCTCAAGACGCTCTTCTCTCTGCGATCCACC
>DGPN01000061.1:3040-20484 GCA_002390455.1 Flavobacteriaceae bacterium UBA4439
ATTCATACGCATATAAAAGGCTTTGATCTTGGCAGGATAATCATAGAGGATCACTGGCGCATTGAAGTGTTTTTCGACAAGATAACGCTCGTGTTCGCTTTGCAAATCGGTTCCCCACTCTTCGATCAAATAGTCGAATTTTTTCTTTTTATTGGGCTTTGAATTTTTGAGAATATCGATTGCTTCTGTGTAGGATACCCGCTTGAATTCATTCTGGACTACAAACTTTATTTTTTCCAACAGACCCATAGGACTTCTTTGATTTTGTGGCTTTGTCTTTTCCTCATTGGCCAAACGTTGGTCGAGGAAAGCCAAATCTTTTTCACATTTTTCCAAAATATACTCAAGGGTGTACTTGATGAATTCTTCGGCCAAATCCATATTGTCATCCAAATCGTAGAAAGCCATTTCGGGTTCAATCATCCAAAACTCGGCCAAATGACGGGAGGTGTTTGAATTTTCCGCCCTAAAAGTGGGCCCAAAAGTATAGACATTTCCCAGTCCTTGGGCATAAGTTTCTGCTTCCAGTTGTCCAGATACAGTAAGATTGGTTTCTTTTCCAAAAAAATCTTGTTTGAAATCAACAGCACCCTCCTCATCAATCGGTGGTTTTTTGGGGTCTAAAACCGATACACGGAACATTTCTCCAGCACCTTCAGCATCACTTCCCGTTATGATGGGTGTGTGGACATAGCAAAAGCCTTTATCCTGAAAAAACTGATGAATGGCAAAAGAAAGTACAGAACGAATTCTCATCACTGCACTGAAAGTAGCTGTTCTTACCCTAAGATGCGCTTTTTCTCTTAAGAACTCAAAACTGTGTTTTTTGGGTTGTATGGGATAGAGATCCGGATCGGCTTCTCCAACGATTGTAATCGTATCGACTAATACTTCTCGAGATTGACCCTTTCCCATGCTTTCAACGAGTTGACCTTTAATCTCAACCGCTGCACCTGAATTTATTTTTTTGAGCAAGCTTTCATCCGTATTTTCAAAATCCACAACACACTGAAGGTTTTCAATTGTGGAACCATCATTAAGGGCGATGAATCGGTTGGCTCGAAATGTTCTCACCCAACCCCTGACCACTACGGTGTCGTACTTTTCGGGGTGACTCAATAATTCGGCTAATCGAGGGTGTTTCATGCTCATCAATTTTCTGGGCAAAGATAGGTTTATTTACAAAATAGGTTTAGGATTTTTTTCTGTCCTCATCAGAAATAATATTAATTTTGGGAGCTTTGATTACCTTTTCGTTGCTAACGGTATCTTCCAATGAAATGAGTAAAGAGGGGAGGAGGATCAAATTGGCCAGCATGGCAAAAAGTAGGGTAACCGAAACCAATCCGCCCAAGGCTACTGTCCCACCAAAGTTTGAACTCATAAATACAGCAAATCCAAAGAACAATACAATCGAAGTATAAAACATACTCACTGCGGTTTCTCTCAAAGCGATATATACTGAGGTTTTTATTTTCCACTTATTGGCGATCAATTCTTGTCTGTATTTGGCCAGAAAATGGATGGTGTCATCTACGGAAATTCCAAATGCAATACTGAAAACCAATATGGTAGAGGGTTTGAGGGGAATACCCGAAAATCCCATCACTCCAGCGGTTATGATTAGCGGCAATAAATTGGGGATTAGTGAAATGACAATCATTTTGAAGGATCGAAACATATAAGCCATAAAAACTGCAATCAGTAAAATGGCCAACGAAAGTGAAATGATTAAATTTCGAATCAAATAATGAGTGCCTTTAAGATACAATAAGGTTTTTCCAGTCAGTTTGACATGATAGCGCTCAGGTGGGAATATTCTATTGATCTCTTTTAACAGATCATCTTCAATCTCTTCGATACGATCGGTGGGGATGTCCTTCATAAAAGTAGTTACTCTGTTAAATTGAGCAGTACTGTCGACATAATTTTGCATCAAACCCTTGGAATCCTCTACATTTTTGAGGTAGCTGGCAATAAAAGAATTTTCTTGGGAGGTTGGGAGTTTGTAGTAGTTGGGATTGCCATTGTAATAGGCTTGTTTAATGAATTTGACACCACTCACCGATGAGATCGGAGTAGAGAGTTCGGGAATGTCTTCAATATATTGTTCAAGTTTGTCTATCCTTTTGAGGGTAGAAAGCCTTGTGGCACCCCCTTTCCTTCGGCTGTCAACAATTATTTCTATGGGTACGATACCGTTAAACTCGGCGTCGAAGAATAGGATGTCCTTAAAAAATTCAGACTTTTTGGGCATGTCCTCAATGATACTTCCCGAAATATTGATTTGGTAAATCCCAATGACACCCATTACTAGACTGAAGATGGAGATGATGTAAACATTGATTCTATTGTGTTTGACCCTATCCTCCATCCATTTCACGAATCTTTTTAGATAAAGACTGTTAAGGTGTTTCAAGTGCTTTTTACTGGGTTGAGACATAAAACTATAGGCGATGGGTATGATCAACAGCGAAAGGAGAAAAATGGCTATAATATTGATCGAGGCAACGATTCCAAATTCTTTCAATACTTTACTGTCGGTCAAAATAAAAGTAGCAAAACCCGACGCAGTGGTCAGGTTGGTCATCAGTGTGGCATTACCAATTTTCATGATTACCCTTTGTAAGGATTTGACCATGTTTCCGTGTTTGGCAACCTCTTGTTGGTATTTGTTGATCAGAAAAATACAATTGGGTACTCCGATGACGATAATCAAAGGTGGAATAAGTGCCGTAAGGATGGTAATTTCATAACGGAGCAATCCCAAAATACCAAAAGCCCACATCACCCCAATCATTACGACAAACATGGAGATAAAGGTGGCTCTGAAAGATCTAAAAAAAAGAAAAAAGATCAGACTGGTCAGCAACATGGCGGAAAGAACAAAAACGCCTATTTCGTCAACGATATTCTGGGCGTTTAAAGTTCTGATGTAGGGCATGCCAGAGATTTTGACATCCAAGCCCGTATCCTTTTCAAAGGTATTTATCAAAGGAATGAAGGTTTTGAATATAAAATCTTTCCGCTGTATAGTGTTGACGATATTTTTGTCTAAATAAATGGCAGACTGGATTGTTTGTCCATCTGAGTCGTACAGTATGTTTTTGTAGAAAGGAAGCTCTAAAAGAAGTTTTTGCTTGAATTTTTCAATATCAGAAAGCTCGTAATCTTCAATATCAAAAACCGATTTGAGCACAAATGATTTAAGTTTTTCGTCCTTTACCAATTCCTGAACATTGTTGGTCGATAGGGTAAAATCTACTTCTTGAAAGGAATCAATTTTTCTATTGAGCACGATCCATTTTTCAAAGATTTTGGGTTCGAAGAATTGTTCTTCTTTAAGGGCGATGACGATCAAATTACCTTCTTCACCAAATGTTTTTACAAACGAATCATATTGGATGTTTTCGGGATGAGTACTGGGAAGTAAATTGGCCTCGGTAAAAGTAAACCGCATGTATTGCCATTGTGAACTTAAAAAGAGGGTGACCAATACGATGGCCCCAATGATGAGAAAGCGATTCCTTAGAATTAAGTTCGCAACAGTACCCCAAAAATTATTTTTACGCCTCATTGTCGAAGGGCACCACCAGCCTTGGGGATACTATACAGTTAATATTTCTTTTTCCTTTACGATAAGAATTTCGTCTACTTTGGTAATGTATTGATTCGTCAATTCTTGAATGTCTATTTCAGCATTTTTTTGAAGGTCATCAGAAGTGTCGGTTTTCTTGACTTCGTTGTTGGCATCTTTTCGAGCATTTCTGATGGCGATTTTGGCATTTTCAGCCTCTGCTTTTGCCAATTTGACCAATTCTCTTCTGCGTTCCTCCGTCAATGGAGGGATGTTGATGATCAAAGATTCTCCGTTGTTCATTGGGTTAAAGCCCAAATTGGCTTGTAATATCCCTTTTTCAATTTCGGGCAATAACGTCTTTTCCCAAGGTTGGATACTCAGGGTTCTTCCGTCGGGGGTGTTGATGTTGGCCACTTGATCTATTGGAGTGGGAGTTCCGTAATATTCTACCATGACGGCGTTTAACATAATGGGATTGGCCTTTCCTGCTCTGATGTTGAGCAGTTCTTTTTCCAAATGTTTGACAGACAAATCCATACTCTCTTTTGCAGTTTCGGTAATGATAATGATTTCTTCATTCATTTTGGTAACAATTTAAAGATCAACTCGGGTTCCTATATTTTCCCCTTTGATAATTCGGCTAAGGTTTCCTTTGGTATTCATATCAAAAACAATGATGGGTAGCTTATTTTCCTGACTCAAGGTAAAAGCAGTAGTATCCATAACTTTGAGCCCCTTTTTTAACACCTCATCAAATGACAGCTTGTCAAATTTGATGGCGGATTTATTTTTTTCGGGGTCTTCATTGTAGATGCCATCTACTCTGGTTCCTTTTAATATCACATCGGCATTGATTTCAATGGCCCTTAATACCGCTGCAGAATCGGTAGTAAAATAGGGATTTCCCGTTCCGGAACCAAAAATAACCACCCTGCCTTTTTCCAGATGACGGGTCGCCTTTCTTTTGATGAAAGGTTCTGCAATGGCCTCGATTTTGATGGCTGTCTGAAGTCTGGTTGGAACATCATTGTTTTCCAAGGCACTCTGTAATGCCAAACCGTTTATTACAGTAGCTAGCATTCCCATATAGTCCGCCTGAACTCTATCCATTCCTTTACTGGCCCCCGAAACACCTCTGAAAATATTTCCCCCACCTATGACGATGGCGATTTCTGTACCTGTTTGTTGTATTTCCTTGATTTCGGTTGCATACTCGTTCAGCCTTACGGGATCAATCCCGTGGTTTTGGTAACCCATCAGTGCCTCACCACTTAATTTAAGAAGAATTCTTTTGTATTTCATATCTTGGAATTCCACAAATATAGCAAATATAGAGGGAAACTTTATACGGCTTTTAAACTCAAATCGACAGGAATTGCGGCATAGGTGAGGGCTCCCATGGACACATAATCCACCCCTGTTTCTGCATAGGAGACCAAGTTATCTGCACCTATGTTTCCTGAGGCTTCCGTCTCAAATTTTCCATCGATCTTTCCAATATTTTCCTTTAATATTTCGGGAGACATATTGTCCAACAGTATCCTTTTTATCCAAGGAAAACCCATCGCCTGATCGATTTCTATTTCGTTTCTCACTTCGACGATCACTGGTATTTCTAAAGCATTTTCTATCAAATAAGCTTTCGTTTTTTCTAAGGCTTGGGGGAGTCCACCACAAAAATCGATGTGGTTATCCTTGATCATGATAGCATCAAACAAACCCATCCGATGATTGTAACCACCACCAATGGTAACCGCCCATTTTTCGGGATAACGGAATCCTGGTGTTGTCTTGCGGGTATCGAGTATTTTACACTTGGTATGTTTTATCTTGTGACTGAGTTGGTGGGACAGTGTTGCAATACCACTCATTCTCTGCATACAGTTCAGTACCAATCGTTCAGAGGCCAATAGCGACTTGGCTTTCCCCTCGACCTGAAAGGCCACCGCTCCAGCTTCCATTATGTCGCCTTCTTTACAAAGTCGGTTTAAGTTCAATGATGGGTCGAGACGTTGGAAGATCTTTTGAGCCATTGTGATACCGGCGATGACACAATCGTCCTTGACTTTCAAAACAGCCTCCCTTTTTAAACCATCCTCAAAGCAGGCATTGCTACTGTGGTCACCCCCTTCAATATCTTCTTCGAGGGCTTGATCAATAAAGCGATCAATTGCGTATTTATGGGTATCGTAAAAATTATTCAACGTAGTCTTGATTGTAAAAAACTCCTTTGTTTTGTTTTAAGTCTTGAGACTGTTTTATCATCAAATAGGCCACACTTACCATATTCCTCAACTCACAAATCCCCAAAGTCAATTTGTTCTGTCGGTAGATGTCTTGGGTTTCTGAGAAAATATTTTTTAGCTCCATTTCGGCTTCAGTCAGTCCTGATGAGGTTTTGAAAATACCCACTTTAGCGGTCATTAAGTTTTGTAATTGTTTTTTCATTCGACCGATGGCACTGATTTTTTCATTGGAAATATAGTGTTCTTCTTTCCATTCTGGTAGCTGGAGGTAGAATTCTTTTGGGGGCAGATCTTCCTTCATTTGATTGAGGGAATTCAGTGCCGCCCGATGGGAAAACACCAGAGATTCTAGCAATGAATTGGAAGCCAGACGATTGGCCCCGTGCAGGCCTGTATAGCTACACTCTCCAATGGCGTACAAGCCCTTTAGGCTTGTCTCTCCATAGTGATTCACACTAATCCCTCCACAGAAATAGTGAGCGGCAGGGATTACTGGAATGGAATCTTTGGGGGGATTGATTCCAATTTTTTGACAGTTTTCTTTAATGGTAGGGAACTGATTTTCGAATTCTTTTTCGCTGATGGATTCACAATCTAATAGAACAAAATCATCTCCTGTTTCGTTGACCACTTCTGCTATGGATCGAGCCACGATATCTCTGGGAGCAAGTTCGGCCATAGGGTGTTTATCAGTCATGAATCTTTTGCCAGAAACACTTTTAAGAACGGCCCCTTCTCCACGAACGGCCTCCGAAATCAAAAAAGTATTTCCATTGATTTTGGGATAAAGCGCAGTGGGGTGAAATTGAACAAAAGGCAATCCCTCCATATAGACCTTGGCCCTGTAAGCTGCCCCTAAGCCATCTCCCGTAGCGTTTTCGGGATTGGTAGTGTGAGAGAAAAGCTGTCCGCCACCTCCTGTACTGAGGACGGTAATTTGTGCAGATATTTTAATAATTTCTTGCTCCAAATTGGAAATTACATAAGCCCCATAACATCTTTGATATTGGCTTCCACTGTGGTGGTCGGTAATCAGATCAACGAGGGTGTGGTTTTTCAAGAGAGTAATGTTGGAAAAAGTTTTAATTTTTCGGATAAGGGATTTCTGAATTACGAGTCCGGTTTTGTCCTTGTAGTGAACAATTCTTTTTTCGGAATGCCCTCCCTCTTGGGTTAGGTGTAAACCATTTTTTTGCTTGTCAAAGTGAGTTCCCCAATCGATCAATTCTTGGAGGCGTTCATGTCCTTCTTTTACAACAAATTCAACCACTTCCCTGTCACATTCTCCTGCACCAGCAATCAGCGTGTCTTCGACGTGTTTGTCAAAAGAATCTTTTTGAAAGTTGGAGACCACTGCGATTCCTCCTTGGGCATACCGAGTATTGCTTTCCAGCAGACTGTTTTTTGAAATCATAACGATTTCGAGACTCGGATTCTGTTCTGCCATTTTGATGGCATAGGTCAATCCCGAAATACCACTGCCTATGACGAGTATATTGGTGTCCATATTTTAGCCGAGCTTTAACATTCTAGTAATGGGAAGTTTGGCTTTTTCTATAAGGCTTTCAGATAATTTTATTGGGACAGCGTTTTTTCATTTCGTGAAGGATGCCAGCTTCGGTGGCCACGATAAAGCTTTGCGCGGAGTCTTTTTCTACAAAGTTTAACAAGCCAGAAGTACTGCCAATGTATTGTGCAATGTCAAGAACCTGAGATTCACTTTCTGGATGTGCGATAAATTTGGCGGTGGGGTTTTCCTTGGCGAGGGTTACAATTCTTTCAAACGAAAATGCTTCGTGAACGATACATGATCCATCCCAAAGGATCATATCCCTTCCAGTTTCCTTGATCAGATAACGTCCCAAGTTTTTGTCGGGAGCAAAAATTATAGTTTCTCCATCTGGGATGGAATCAATGACCCTTACCGCATTGCTCGAAGTACATACAATGCTACTCAATGCTTTGATTTCTGCCGAGCAATTAATGTAGGTCACCACATGAGCACCTGGATATTGGTCAATAAATTTCTTAAAAGCCTGAGGGGGACAGGAGTCGGCCAGTGAACAGCCTGCATTCAAATCGGGAAGGATGACTTTTTTAGTGGGATTAATGATTTTGGCCGTTTCGGCCATAAAGTGCACTCCTGCAAAAACAATTATATCAGCCGCTACCTCTTCTGCCACTTGAGCCAAATAGAGGCTGTCACCCAGATAGTCAGCCAACTCTTGAATTTCGGCATCTTGATAGTAATGCGCCAGCAATACTGCCTTTTTTTCTTTTTTAAGTCGTTTGATTGCTGAAACTATATCGAGTCCTTTAGGAATCTCTAAATCCAAGTATCCCTTTCGATCCAGCCTTTTCGATACCTCTTCTGAGGTGAGTTCCATAATCAAATGATTTATACAAAATTATTAAAAATCAAGGACTAAAGGCTTCATCCCAAGATTATATTCCGTCTAGTTTTTTTGTGATTTGATCGGGGGTTAGGGCATCTTCAATGCTATAAGCACCAATGGCTGTTCTTCTCAACTGACTCAAATGTGCTCCGGATTCCAAGGCTTTGCCAAAATCGTGTGCCAAGGATCTGATGTATGTTCCTTTTGAACAGCGGATATCAAAGTGCACATGAGGAAGGTCGATTTGTTTGAAATCAAATGCGTAAAGGGTCACTTTTCTGGACTCAATTTTGGGTTTCTCTCCTTTTCTGGCGTATTCATACAAGCGCTTCCCTTCTTTTTTAATGGCAGAGAAAATGGGAGGGTATTGGTCAATTTCGCCTTCAAACTTTTTTCTAATCGCATCCAATTGCGGTTTGCTGATATGATCAATAGGGAAATTTTGATCTATAGCCGTTTCGAGATCGTAGGAGGGAGTGGTAGCTCCCAAAGTAATGGTTCCCGTATATGCTTTTTCAAGGGCTTGTATTTCACTGATTTTTTTGGTCATTTTTCCAGTACATATCAGTAAGAGCCCCGTGGCCAATGGATCTAGGGTTCCTGCATGACCTACTTTAAGCTTTTTAAGTTTGTATTTCCTTCTTAGAACCCACCTCAGTTTGTTGACCACTTGAAAAGAAGTCCAGTCCAGTGGTTTGTCCACCAACAACAGTTGACCCTCCAAGATGGATTCAAGTGATAAATTCATGTCATAGACTAAAAAGGATAGCCAATGCCCCTATTGCAATACAGTAGAAACTAAAGTATTTGAGTTGGCTTTTTTTAACCAGGGCAACCATCCAACGACAGGCAAAAACTCCTGTAATAAAGGCACTTACAAAACCTACCAACAAAGGGAGCATTGCTGTGCTTTCTTGACTCAGGTCTCCATCCAATATACTCTTGGCCATACTTCCCAAGATGAGAGGGATGACCATTAGGAAAGAAAATCGGGCAGCCTTGTCACGATCAATTTTCAGCAATACAGCCAGTGCTATGGTGGCACCACTTCTCGAAATTCCAGGAAGAATGGCAATGGCTTGGATAACACCTATGGAGAATGCGTTGGTGAAATTTATTTTTTTGTTGTTTTCAGTGACCCGATCCGCCAAAAACAATAATAAGGCTGTTACCATCAACATAGCTCCTACAAGGGCGATTTTACCATCAAAAAGTGAGGCAATAAAATCCTCAAAAAAAAGACCGATGATCACCGCTGGAATCATGGAAAGGATAATTTTTATACTGAAATTCAAACTTTCCCCTTTTTTAAAATACAATATATCGGAGAGGATCAGGGCAATATCTTTTCTGAACACAAAAATGGTACTGAAAGCGGTGGCTGCATGGAGGATAATGGTGATCAACAAACCTTGCTGTTGCTCATAATCACTTCCGAAGATGGCCTTGACCAATTCCAAATGACCGCTAGACGAGACAGGTAAAAACTCAGTCAGTCCTTGAACGATTCCAAGAATCAGTGTTTCTAGCGCACTCATTTACTTTTTTTTGAGGGCGTTAAGATGGCATAAATCGCCAGTCCAAAGCCTATCAGAACGATGGTCGGTGCCAATCTGATTCTGCGAAAATTAAAAATTTCTGGGTTAAAAACATTGGGGTCATCGCTACCACCTCCGGTCATAAGGACAAAACCTAGGGCAATTACAGCCATGGAAAGGAGCAAAAAACGATAATTTCTTTTGCTAAACAGGAATTCTTTTTTTGGGGTTGGGTCACTCATCTTTAAATTTTAATTGACGGCGTCAGACTTTAGATTCAGATAACGTTGTGTGGCAAAGAAAGTACTTATAATCGTGATCCCCAAACCCAAAATAAATACGCCTACAAAAACCAATGCTGGTTCAAGAGGGTGTTCGAATATTTGCAATTCGGGAAATCGTTTTTCCATTTCATAAAGAACCAAAGCCATGCCCGACATGGCAATAATTGCCCCTAAAGTACTCATCAACAAGTGGGTTTTGATAAAGGGCCTGCGGATAAAACTTTTGGTGGCTCCAACCAGTTGCATGGTTTTGATGATTAGTCTTTTGGAGTAGATGGACAGTCTAATGGAACTATTGATAAGAAGCACTGCAACAATAATGAAAATTCCACTGGCCAGGAGCATCCAAAATGTGATTTTTTTTATGTTTTCATCCAACAATTCTAGCAGGGGCCGATCGTAGACTACTTCATTCACATAGCTGTAAAGAGCAATGTCTTTGCTGAGTTTGGAAACTACGGCAGGATTCAAAAAGGATGCTTTAAAGTAAACGTCTATTGAGTTGAGCAACGGATTATAACCAAGAAATTCCATAAAGTCCTCACCGATTTCATTGGCATGTCTCTGGGAAGCTTCTTCTTTGGATACATAAATGACTTTTTTGGTCGCAGCATTCAAACGAAGGGTTTTTTGCAGTTGCTTTAGTTCAATTTCTTTGGCGGAGTCTCTCAAATAAATTGTCATTACGATTTGTTCCTTGAAGTGATCTGCCACTTTTTTCGAATTGACCAACAAAATCCCAATGATACCAGTTAGAAATAGTACCAAAGAAATGCTCACCACTACAGAGAAATAGGTGGAAATCAGTCTTCGTTTGTTGAATTTTTCTTCCGGTAGTTGCCTCATAAGGCGCGTTTATTTCAGTAAAATTAAAAAACCATCATTAAAAAGAAGCTTGACTGCGAGAAACTTTTTTTCCTTTCCTGAATAAGCGTATTTTTACGCAGTCAAAAAACAAGCCTTAATGAATTACGATTTTCTGGAAATTGAAAAGAAGTGGCAAGACTTTTGGTCGACTCACAAAACCTTTAAGGCAGACAACCAAAGCGACAAACCCAAGTATTATGTGCTGGATATGTTTCCCTATCCCTCTGGGGCAGGACTTCATGTGGGGCATCCATTAGGGTATATTGCGAGTGATATTGTCGCTCGATTCAAAAGGCATTTGGGCTTTAATGTTTTACATCCACAAGGCTATGATTCTTTTGGCCTTCCGGCTGAGCAATACGCCATTCAGACTGGACAGCATCCCTCCAAAACTACTACAACCAACATCAACAGATACCGTCAGCAGCTCGACCGAATGGGGTTTTCCTTCGATTGGGATCGGGAGGTGAGGACTTCTGAACCAGATTATTACCGCTGGACACAGTGGATATTCCTAAAATTATTTGATTCCTATTATGATACCGAGGCCGATAAGGCGATTCCTATTATGGAATTGATCCTCAGATTTGAAAAGGAAGGAAATCTAAAAGTAAAAGCACACTGTGACAAAGAGACACCTGTTTTCAGTGCCAAAGATTGGAATGCTTTTGACAACGAACAACAGCAAAAAATTTTACTTAACTACCGTCTCACCTATTTGTCTGAAACACAAGTCAATTGGTGTCCTGCCCTAGGAACGGTTTTGGCCAATGACGAAATTGTAAATGGAGTTTCAGAGCGAGGGGGTCATCCCGTAACCAAAAAAGAGATGCGTCAGTGGAGCATGCGCATTGGAGCTTATGCCAACAGACTTTTATTGGGGTTGGATGAATTGGACTGGTCGGATTCCCTCAAAGAAATGCAAAGGAATTGGATTGGAAAATCTGTAGGGGCTAGTATTTATTTTGAAATTGAAAATCATACTGAGAAATTGGAGGTTTTTACCACCCGGCCAGATACTGTTTTTGGAGTTACCTATATGACTCTTGCTCCGGAGCACGAGTTGGTCGCAAAAATTACCCGTCCAGAACAGCAAAAAGCCGTCGCGGATTATACCGCCAAAGTTGCACAGAAATCCGATCGCGAACGACAAGCCGATGTCAAGTCGATCAGTGGTGTGTTTACAGGGGCCTATGCCCTTCATCCTTTTACTGGAGCATCGATTCCCATTTGGATTGGAGATTATGTACTAGCGGGATATGGAACCGGTGCGGTGATGGCAGTGCCCTCAGGAGACCAAAGGGATTTTGATTTTGCCACCCATTTCAATTTACCGATTATCAATATTTTCGAGGGAATTGATGTGTCCGAGGGTGCCTTTGTCGAAAAAGGGAATGTAAAATTGACCCATTCAGATTTTTTAAACGGTTTGGATTTTAAGACAGCATTGGATAGAGTCATTTCCGAGTTGGAACATAAAAAATATGGAAAAGGCGCGGTAAATTTTAGACTCAGAGATGCTATTTTCAGTCGACAAAGATATTGGGGAGAGCCAATTCCTGTATACTTTAAGGGAGATTTCCCAGTGCCTTTGCAAGAACAACACCTGCCTTTGGAATTACCCAAAGTGGAAAAATACCTCCCTACAGAAGACGGAAAACCTCCCTTGGGGAATGCCAAAATATGGGCTTGGGATGAGATCAATGAGGAAGTGGTTTCCGTAGATCGCATCGATCATCAATCGGTTTTCCCATTGGAACTCAATACCATGCCCGGATGGGCCGGAAGTTCGTGGTATTTCAACCGTTATATGGATGCCCAAAATCAAAAGGATTGGGTGGGATCTTCCGCTTTGGAATATTGGAAAGAAGTAGATTTTTACATGGGGGGAAGCGAGCATGCTACAGGTCACCTTTTATACTCAAGATTTTGGCAAAAAGTACTTTTTGATTTGGGATATACCAACTCAGAGGAATATGCCAGAAAGCTCGTGAATCAGGGAATGATCCTTGGTAATTCTGCTTTTGTATACCGTAAAAAAGGCACCCAAACCTTTCTTTCCAAAGGTTTGATTGGCGAGCAAGAAGTGGAGCCCATACACGTGGATGTAAGCTTGGTCAACACCCAGGATGAGTTGGACTTAGAGGCGGTAAGAAATTGGCAAAAAGATTTTCAAAAAGCCGAGTTTGTGCTTGAAAACGGAAAATATATTGTTGGCAGAGAGGTTGAAAAAATGTCCAAGTCTAAATATAATGTAGTCAATCCCGATGAAATTTGTGACACCTATGGTGCGGATACCCTCAGGATGTATGAAATGTTTCTGGGTCCCATTGAGCAAGATAAGCCATGGAATACTGCTGGAATTTCGGGGGTGCACAACTTCCTCAAAAAATTCTGGAGGTTGTTTTACCAACAAGATCAGTGGTTGGTAAGTGAGCAAGTCCCTAGTTCAGAAAGTTTAAAAGTACTGCATCAGACCATCAAAAAAATAACCGATGACATTGGACGCTTATCCTTCAATACCTGTGTCAGCAGTTTTATGATATGCATCAACGAATTGACGGCCCTCAAATGTTCAAACAGGGGAGTTTTGGAACCCCTTTTGGTATTGCTTTCCCCATTTGCTCCTCATTTTTGCGAAGAGTTATGGCAAAAGTTGGGACATACCAAGAGCATCGAATTTGAGCCTTTTCCAGTTTTCGATCCTTCTAAAGTAGAGGAGACTGCCAAAGAATATCCAGTTTCATTCAATGGAAAAATGCGATTTACCCTCAAGTTTTCATTAGAGATGGGGGTTGAGGAAATCAAAGAGGCTGTAATGAAAGAACAACGAACACTAGATCAAATCCATGGAGCTACGCCCAAAAAAATCATAGTAGTACCTGGAAAGATCATAAACATTGTCATCTGATGAGTGATTTGCAAATTGAAATTATTGGACTGATTGCAGCCACTTTTACCACCATTGCCTTTGTACCTCAGTTTCTCAAAATATGGAAAAAACGCGATGCCAGCGGCGTCTCTGTTTCAATGTATGTGATCATGTTCATCGGGATTTGCATTTGGTTATGCTATGGAGTTTTGATTGAAAGTGTTGCTGTAATCACAGCCAATGTAGTTTCTGGGATAATACAAATGTTCATTATTGCATTAGCCTTGATCCACCGCAATAAGAATTGAAAGAATTTTTTACAATTGGATTTGCCTTTTGATCTGTTGGTTGAGTGAAATAAAGGTTTCTGTTCTGGAAACCCCATCAATGGTTTGAATTTTGTGATTTAAAAGAGTCATCAAATGTTCATTGTCCTCACAGAGTATTTTGATCAAAACACTCCAATGGCCAGTCGTGTAGTGACATTCTATTACTTCGGGAATCTTTTCGAGTTGTTTCACAGCCTCTGGATTCCGCATTGCTTTGTCCAAGTAAATACCGATAAAGGCCATGGTTTTATAGCCCAGTATTTTGGGGTTAATCACAACTTGTGATCCGGATATGAGTCCTGAACTTTCCAGTTTTTTGAGGCGTTGATGAACGGCTGCCCCCGATATTCCTGCGGTTTTTGCAATTTCATTGATTGACTTTCTCGCATCATTCATCAATGCTCTAAGAATGATTTTATCCAAGCCGTCAATGACTACTCGCTCGTTTTTTGTCTTCAAAATCTATTTTTTATCTTTATAAATTAAATTAAAACTCCTATTTGTGTTAATAAAATTAATAAATTATTCGATTGGAATTTATATTGTAAATGCTATATTAATTAAATGAAAAAATATATTTTATCGGGAGGCAGTTTTGCCCTGTTAGCAGTAGTATTGGGTGCCTTTGCAAGTCACGCCCTCAAGTCCTATTTTTCACCAGAAGTTTTAGAATCTTTTCAGACTGGAATTCGATATATGATGTATCACGGATTGGCACTATTGATTTTTTCGCAAATCCCTTTGGCAAGAAATCCTCTAATTTTTAGATTGTTTTTTTGGGGTATTGTCCTTTTTTCCTTTAGTATTTTTGCACTCTGTCTAGGGAAATTGACCTCTTATGATTTTTCTTGGCTGGGTCCAGTTACCCCCATCGGAGGAAGCTTGCTGATATTGGGTTGGGCAGTATTGCTTTGGAAAGCTTTAAAAGATAAAAGGAATTAGAATTAATCTTCTATTTCCCTTTGCTGCTGATGTATTTTTCTATGGCCATAGTCATAGAAGGAGTGTCGGGGGTAGGAGCTTTGATATCGATTCTCAACTTCGCTTTGTCGGCAGCAAGCTCGGTGGCATTGCCATAGGCCGCAATTCGGGTGTTGTTCTGTTTGAAATCAGGAAAATTCTTAAAAAGGGATTCGATTCCCGAAGGACTAAAAAAGACCAATACATCGTAGTAAACATCTCTCAGATCGGAAAGATCGCTTACCACAGTTTTGTACAAAGGTGCACGGGTCCAATCAATCCCCATTTTGTTTAGACAATCTGGAATACTCGGTTTGAGAACATCCGATGTTGGGAGTAAGAATTTTTCTTTTTCAAACTTTATAAAAATAGCTTCTAAATCAGCAATACTTTTCTCGCCGACATATATTTTACGTTTTCTGTAAACCACATATTTCTGAAGGTAATAGGCTACTGCCTCGGACTGGCAAAAATATTTGGTGGAGTCTGGCACCTTATAACGCATTTCTTCTGTAATTCTAAAGAAATGGTCTACTGCGTTTCTGCTGGTTAGAATGATGTTGTGAAAATCAGAAAAATTGATTTTTTGTAATCTCACTTCCTTTGCTGACAGCCCTTCTACGTGAATAAAAGGACGGAAATCAATTTTGAGTTTATGCTTTTCTTGTAATCTAGAGTAGGGAGATTTCTCACTTGCAGGTTCAGGCTGAGAAACCAAAATAGTCTTAACTTTCATATTCTAAATTTTGCTTAATGTCTAATAAATCGACTTATATAGCCAAAGCCAGGGCGCTATTTTGAAAGTGCAAAGATACAAAATTAAATATACTATGCGTATTGGATTGAATCTAATGATTCTTAAATAGACGGTGAGTTGTGTTAAGAACACGAAACAGAGAACCATCAGGATTAGTATCAGTAGAAGGTTCGTATTGTTTGGAAAACCATAGTGATAGACAGAAAAAATGAAAATAGCATAGAGACTGATCATTGCATAAAAACTGATGCTTCTGAAAACAGTTTGCTTATAGAATTCCAAATGATTTGAAAGCTGAAAAATGAGCTTGAGTATCCCAAAGCGAAGAACAACCATTACTGAGATGACCGAAAAAAAAGACAGAAATGAGATTCCTCCCAATAGGGAAAATAAGATTTTTTTGTAAAAAAAATAACTCAAAAGAGAGAAAGTAATCAATGTGATAAACGTCAAGATCAAATTAAACAAATGCAAGGGGTTGGCATACTTTTCCTTGTCATAAATGTTGAAATAGATTTTGGATTTCCAAAAACTCACAAGAAGTTTGAACTGATGTGGATTTCTGTTGTAGAGATACATACTGAGTCCAAATATCAATACGATTAAAATAGTTATCCAATCTTGTTGCGATTGTAGTTTTTCGGTCCATTGAAACATGCAATAAAATTAAGGAAGTATTTTAACTTCCATTTTATTTCTAATGATTTAGTATTTTTACCCCTGCCTATGGATAAAGCCTTAGTAATCATTCCTACCTACAACGAGGTCGAAAACATCAAATCCGTTGTTGAAAAGACCCTCAAGAACAAAACTTTTGACATTTTGGTGGTCGACGATTCCTCACCCGATGGAACTGCCCATTTGGTTTTGGAACTGATGGAAACCTATTCTGATCGGTTGTTTTTGGAACAACGCGCCCTTAAAGAAGGTTTGGGAAAGGCTTATATTCACGGTTTTAGGTGGGCTTTAGAAAAGCAATACGACTTTATTTTTGAGATGGATGCCGATTTGTCCCATGACCCCAAAGAATTATCCCCCATGCTGGCTTATCTCAAGTCTGATTATGATTTGGTCATCGGATCACGTTATGTAGATGGTATCAATGTGGTCAACTGGCCTTTGAGTAGGATTTTACTGTCCTATTTCGCTTCTATGTATGTTAGGTGGATTACCTTTATGCCCATCAAAGACCCCACTGCAGGTTTTGTTGGCTACACTAGAGAAGTTTTGGAGCAGTTAAATTTTAAAAAAATAAAATTTGTAGGTTATGCCTTTCAAATCGAGATGAAATTTAAAATTTGGAGTAAAGGATATAAATTCAAGGAGCACCCCATTGTTTTCACCAACAGAGTACTGGGGGTTTCCAAAATGAACGGAAGGATCATTTGGGAGGCACTGTCTGCCGTTTTGATTTTGAGGATCAAAAGTCTGTTTAAACAAACTCAATGAGGGAAATATTAATTCAAAATGCCCATTTGGTCAATGAAGGTGAACTTTGCCAAAAAGACCTTTTAATTCGTGGGGAAAAGATTGCAAAAATCAGCCATCACATTCCTCCCACGGGAACTGAAGAACTCATTGATGCGGCGGGTCTTCATTTGTTGCCGGGTTGGAT
>DGPN01000061.1:20545-40170 GCA_002390455.1 Flavobacteriaceae bacterium UBA4439
GCAGCGGTTGCAGGAGGGATTACATCCTTCATTGAAATGCCCAATACCAATCCCCAAACCACTACCCAAAAAGCCTTGGAGGACAAATTGAATCGAGCAGCAAAAGTCTCCATCGCCAATTATGGTTTTCTATTTGGAGGAACCAATGACAACTTGGAAGAAATCAAGACTTTTGATACCACCCAAGCGGCAGGACTCAAATTATTCTTGGGATCTTCTACTGGCAATATGTTGGTGGACGATGAGCAGGTATTGAAAAAAATATTTTCTAGTACCGATCTGCCTATTGCCGTTCATTGCGAGGATGAAAGTACCATCCGAAAAAACTTAGCGGAACACATCGCCCAATACGGAGACGATATTCCTATTGAAAAGCATCCAGAAATCAGAAGTGAGGCCGCTTGTTACCGTTCTTCTTCTAAGGCCATTCGCCTAGCCAAAGCCACTGGAGCGCGCTTGCATGTTTTTCATTTGTCCACGGCCATTGAAACCGAATTGTTTTCCAACGATAAGCCATTGGCCGAAAAGAAAATAACTGCCGAGGTCTGTGTCCATCACCTCTGGTTTTCGGAAGAAGACTACGCTCAAAAGGGAACCTTGATAAAATGGAATCCTGCAGTCAAAAAAGCCAGTGACCGAGAAGCTCTATGGAAAGCCCTCAACGAGGACAAGATTGATGTATTGGCCACAGACCACGCTCCCCATACCCTTGAGGAAAAGCAAAACCCCTACACCAAAGCTCCTTCCGGCGGCCCCTTAGTGCAACATGCCTATATTGCTCTTTTGACTGCCGTACAACAGGGCAAAACCACTTTAGAAAAGCTGGTCGAAAAAGCCTGTCACAATCCTGCAATATTGTTTAAAATCCAAAATAGAGGTTTTCTACGTGAAGGCTATTTTGCCGATTTGGTTTTGGTCGACTTAAATCAAAAATACACCGTTGTCAAAGAAGATTTACGTTACCAATGCGGATGGTCTCCGTTTGAGGGAACCACTTTTGGAGCCATCATCAAGAAGACCTTTGTCAATGGTAATATCGTGTACAACGATGGAGAAATTATCGAAAGTGCATTGGGTAAAAAACTCACTTTTGATCGATGAGTATGAAAAAAATTATTTTCCTTTTACTCTTTATTGTTTTTTCCTGTACAGAGTCGGGGGACAACAAGCCACCCGATGATCTGATCCCTCCCGATCAAATGACCAAGGTCATGCTGGACATTATTTTGATGAAAAACATCATACGAGAAGCCTCCTATTTTGTTGATAAAAAGGATCTTCTGGTGGCGGAATATCTCTATGAAAAATACGGTATCGATAGCATTCAATTGGCCTCCAGTCAATCCTATTATGCCAAAAATCCCAAAAAATATGTCCCTATCTTTAAAATGATTCAACTGGAACTTACCAGACTCAATGACAGCATTAATGAATCAATGCGCGTCAAAGAGGAGTAGCGATTTACGGGTGTTACTGAGTTTCAGTCGAAAATCAATTTTGTGATGGGGGAGTACTCAAAATCTACAAAGGACTTAATTTTGCTTCCGTCGATAGTTTTCTGCTCGTATTGACCAGAAATGATGGCGCGGGTCAAAAAACGTTTTCTCAAGCCCAGCAGTTGTATCAGGTGTTCCAGTCCCCACAAGAAGTACAAAAATCCTTTGGGGATAAAAAATACCCTTGGACGAAAATTTCCAGTTTTGAGAAGTGTTTCTACCATGACTTTTCCCGACCAATTTTCAGCTACCAAAATAAAGCGTTCTCCTTCGATTTTAGAATTCATCAGTTTATCCATAACGCTAATAACATCTTGGATATTGACAAAGGCATTGTTTCCGGTGGTAGTCCATCTCAAGCCTTTTTTGTGTCGTTGGAGTAACTTTTCAATCGGACTGTCTTTACCCAGTACGATCCCTGGATTGATGATAACCGCATTGAGTCCCTCTTGCATGGCGCGCCAAACTTCCATTTCGCCTCCGTATTTGGAATAGGCATATGGGTTTTTGTCGGTATTGAAGTCCCAAGGGGTATTTTCGTCTATGACCGATATAGAAGGGTCGTTGCCCAAGGCAGCTATGGAGCTGACATAGATCAATTTTTTGACCGAATGAGACAAACAAAGATCCACCAAGTAGGCAGATCCTTTTTCATTAATTTCCAGAAGTTTTTTGGAATCGCGTTGAGCTAAGGAAATATAGCCAGCGCAATGGAACACATGACTGATGCCTTCAAAGGCAGCTTTCAAACTGGGCAGGTCTCTAAAGTCGGCTTTTCTCCAGGTGATTTTGTCAAAGCGTTCTTGGGCATCGGTAAATTGAGATTCAAATTGATTCCAAACCCTTTTTTTGTTTGACTCATGTCGGAACATAGCCACGGGAAAAATATCTTTTTGTGCCAAATGACACATCAAATGAGAGCCGATAAATCCTGTTGCTCCGGTCACTAAAATCATAAACTAAAACTAATGCTTTTTAAAGAATAATTTTTTGTTTTAGGGCATAAATCTATCTTTGCTTTCAAATCAAAGCAATGCAGAAAAATTTTGTAGAAGAACTTCGTTGGCGAGGCATGTTGCACGACATTATGCCCGAAACAGAGGATCATTTGAACCAAAACATCACATCGGGTTATATTGGCTTTGATCCCACGGCCGATTCACTCCACATTGGTAGCTTGGTGCAAATCATGATTTTGATCCACTTCCAAAGGGCAGGACATCGACCCATCGCATTGGTCGGTGGAGCCACAGGAATGATTGGCGATCCTTCAGGCAAGTCCGACGAAAGAAACCTTTTGGATGCAGAGGCATTGAAGAAAAATGAGGATGGTATCAGAAATCAATTGCAAAAATTCCTTGACTTCCACGCTGACAAACCCTCTGCGGCTCAATTGGTTAACAATTACGATTGGATGAAAGACTACAGTTTGATTGACTTTTCTCGTGACATTGGGAAGCACTTGACCGTCAACTATATGATGGCCAAGGACTCGGTAAAAAAACGCCTTGGCAGCGATTCAAAAGTCGGTATGTCTTTTACAGAATTCACCTACCAATTGCTGCAGGGCTATGACTTTTTACACCTCTATCAAAACATGGACTGCAAGTTGCAAATGGGCGGCAGTGATCAGTGGGGGAATATCACAACGGGAACAGAATTGATCCGGCGCAAGTTGAGTGGAAAAGCCTATGCCATCACCTGTCCATTAATTACCAAGGCCGATGGAACAAAATTTGGAAAAACAGAAGGAGGGAATGTTTGGTTGGACAAGACCAGAACCTCTCCCTACAAGTTTTATCAGTACTGGTTGAACGCCTCTGACGAGGATGCCGAAAATTTCATTAAAATCTTCACCCTTTTGGATAAGGCCACCATAGAAGATTTGATCAAGCAACACCACGAAAATCCTCATATGAGGTTGTTACAAAAAACCATTGCCGAGGAGGTCACTCGTATGGTTCATTCTGAGGAAGATTTATCCAAAGCCATTCAGGCCAGTCAAATTTTATTCGGTCGATCCACAGCTGAGGATTTAAAAAACCTTGATCGTCAGACCTTTTTGGAGGTTTTTGAAGGGGTTCCCCAGTCGGAGATTTCCCATTCTGATTTGAACAATGGCATCGATATGATCGCCTTGTTGGCTTCCCAAACCTCTTTTTTAAAATCCAATGGAGAGGCCCGCAGGGCACTGAGTGAAAACTCCATTTCGATCAACAAAACTAAGGTAAACGAAAGTTACACTATCGGATCTGTCGATTTGATCGATGACCAATACATTTTACTGCAAAGGGGTAAAAAAAATTACTTTATCGTAAAGGTAGTCCGCTAGACCACCATCAAGTTGCACCCTCGGATTTCTGAGGCGTCCAAGCGTCCCAAGACTTCAAAGCGTGAATTAGAATGAACTTTGCCGAGGTCTTCGGTAGCAATAAAAGCACAGCTATCGCGGTTGGCCAGATCAATGATGTTCAATCCGCCGCCTTGTCCCCAAGGAAGTAGATTAAAAGGGTCTTGATTTTCTCTGGCGGCAACGCGCATCCAGGGAGGACAATCAAAGAGACCTTCGCCTTTGGAGTAGGCTTGAGACAAGAGTTCCGTCATCCCGTATTCTGAGTAAATTTGGGGGACACCAAACCCCTTTTTCAGTTGATTGTGCAAGGCCTCACGGGTCAATTCTTTTCTCCGGCCTTTCATCCCTCCAGTTTCCATTATCCAAGTGTGCTGAAGATCAAACGAATACTTCTCCAAAAAATCCAGCAGGGCGAAAGATACCCCCAACAAAAGTGTTTTTTGCCCTTTTTCTTCCCCCTGGTCAATGGATTTTTTTAGGGACTCCCATTGATTGAGGTAAAAACCACTTTCTGGCTGTTTACTGTTGCGGATCATATCATTGGCCATATAAATGAGAGAGGAACCCGATCTTTCCATATAAGAGGGCAAAAGGGCCAGTACCCTAAAATCTTCAATGGAACCAAAAAAATATTCAAATCCCTTGCGGAAACTCATTTGATAATCTTGCAGTTGGCGGTAATAATGCTTCGAAGGACTTCCACTGTTGGTTGTACTTGAACTAAAAAAACCAACATGATCTGCTTCAAAGGAGCAAACCCGTTTTGATTTGAAAAAAGAAATGGGGAGATAGGGAATGTCTTTTACTGTGCTGACTTCGGAAGGATGACAGTTGATAAGGTCACAAAAAGACCGGTAAACCTTGTTGTTTTCGTACTGAAAATAAAAAGTCTTTAAGGCCAAAGCCTCAAAGGTAGCTTGGCTGTCTATTTCCCAAAAATTCTCCAAATTTTCGATGGTCATTTTGTCAACACAATCAGGGCACCACCAAACGGCTCAACCCTTGTTGGGATCCCTGTTGAATATTTACAATATAGATCCCACTGACCAGGTTATTGGGCATTACATAATCCTCGTAAGTGGTGATTTGAAAAACCACTTCACCCAAAATATTGAGAATTACAACGTTTTTGACACCAGTAGGTTGGGAGACAATGTGGAGCTTACCCCCTGTATAAGGATTGGGATACAATTGAAAGTTTAATTTTTCTGTTGAAATATCATTACCAAAACCTCCTTGTGCATTTTGTGCAGCAACAAAATGCATTGACAGCAGCGATAAGAGGAGCAGTGTAAAACGCAAAGTCAGATTTTTTTGTAATTAAATTTAATCAAAAATAATAAAATTAATGTCGATGATGATTTGTGATCGCTAACAAACTTATATTTAACTTCGTAAAGAGATAAATATTTAAATTAGTAACCTAATAGGTTAGATGAAAAAGAAGGATATTAAAATTCTGTTGGTTGACGATGAGCCCGATGTTATTGAGATCATAAGATACAATCTCGAACACGAGGGATACAACGTAAAGACAGCTTCTAATGGGAAAGAGGCTTTACAAAAGGCTCGTAAAAACATTCCTCATTTGATTATTATGGATGTGATGATGCCCGAAATGGATGGCATTGAAGCCTGTGAACAATTGCGTAGGGATGCCATTTATAATGATACAATTATCATGTTTCTCACTGCTAGGGGGGAAGATTATTCCTATGTAGCGGCTTTTGATGCTGGCGCTGATGACTATGTCACCAAACCCATCAAACCCAAAATTATTGTTTCCAAAGTAAAATCCCTTTTGCGTCGCCTCAAAAAAGAGGAAGAAAACCAAGATAAAATCCAACTGGGCAGTCTCATCATTGATAGAGAAAAGTATGAAGTCACCCACAAAGGGAAAAACTTTTCATTGCCCCGAAAGGAATTCGAACTCCTTTACCTTTTGGCTTCCAAACCAGATAAGGTCGTCAAAAGAGAAAAAATCATGGAAATCGTATGGGGAAGTGAAGTCGTAGTGGGAGATAGAACCATAGATGTCCACATCCGAAAACTCAGAGAAAAAGTGAGCGATAAATATTTCAAGACTGTCAAAGGCGTGGGTTACAAATTTATTCAATCCCCCAAATAATTCTGATTTTGAGAATCAAGAATTTTAGAGTTGCGTTTCGTTTGTCGGCCATTTTGGTTAGTCTAATGGCCTTTTTGATCTTTCTTTTATTTTTCCTTATAAATCTCAAACCCGACACCGAAGCTCTGTTCCTGCTGGCAATTATGCTTTTGTTATTCTTCTTTTTTTCAGTGTTCCTTATCAACTTTCGAATTGAACGATTTATTCTCAACAGAATCAAGGACATTTACAACGACCTTTCTCCTTCTGGCGTATCGATGAACCAACAAATTGTTCAATACGATATAGAGGCCCTTCGCGAGAGTGTTCAAAAATTTGCCAATGACAAAAAACTGGAAATCGAGACCCTCAAAGAGAAGGAAGACTACCGAAAAGAATTTATTGGAAACATTTCACACGAATTAAAAACCCCTTTGTTTACCATTCAGGGTTATGTGCTTACTTTGTTGGAGGGAGCCATTGGGGATAAAAATGTCAGGGAAAAATACCTCAAACGAACGGCTAAGGGTGTGGAGCGATTGATATATGTGGTCAAAGATTTGGACTTGATCACCCAATTCGAATCTGGGATCAAAACCATCGACAGGTCTTTTTTTGACATCAATGAACTGATTGTCAATGTTTTTGATTTGCTCGAAATGCAAGCCGTTAAAAATAAAATTTCTATCGGTTTTGATCGGAAGTATACCCAATCTTATCAGGTTTTTGCCGATGAAGAAAGGATACAGCAGGTATTGACCAATTTGATTGTCAATTCACTAAAGTATGGCGTAAAAAACGGAAAAACTCAAGTGAGTTTGGAAGAACTCAATAAAGATAAAATACTGATCAAGATTTCTGATAATGGGGAAGGAATAGAAGAGGAGCACTTGCCTCGACTTTTCGAGCGCTTTTATCGGGTGGATAAATCCGGAAATCGCAAAGCGGGAGGTTCTGGATTGGGCTTGTCCATCGTCAAGCACATTATCGAAGCCCATCAGGAAAAACTTTTGGTCGAAAGTGCCCGAGGGGTGGGCTCCGAATTTTCTTTTACCCTCCAACGGGCTACCAAAGACCTAAAATCTAACCAAGATTAATTTCCCATTGGCTAAATTTGTCATCTGATTCAAGGCCATGGGAAGTAAAAATAAACTTAAACGATTTAAGGAGAACGAAACCTTCAAAAACGTCATTCAGCCATCGCGAGCGATATTGGAAAATGATGCTTTTGAGCTCAAAGGCCACTGGCACACAAAGTATTTTGGAAACGACCGCCCCATAGTATTGGAGTTAGGTTGTGGAAAAGGAGAATATACCCTCCATTTGGCCACCCAAAATCCCGACAAGAATTTTATTGGTATCGACATCAAAGGGGCTCGCTTTTGGAGGGGTGCCAAGACAGCACTGGTTGAAAATCGAGAAAATATAGCCTTTATCCGTGCGCAAATCGAGTTGATTGATACCCTTTTTGCCGAAGATGAAGTTTCCGAAATCTGGATTACCTTTCCTGATCCCCAGATCAAATTCAAAAGAAGTAAACACCGATTGACCCATCCTGAGTTTTTGAATCGATACCGAAAAATACTAAGAGACAAGGGCTGTGTTCATCTGAAAACCGATAGTGCTTTTTTACACGGATATACTTTGGGATTAATGCACGACCCAGGATATCACTTACTTTATGCCCATCATGATATTTACAATAATCCCAATGCTCCACAGAGTGCTGTGGCGGTTCAGACCTTCTATGAAAAAATATTTTTGGAGCAAAACATTCCCATCACCTATCTTCAATTTCAATTCAACTGATGTCTTTATTTTTTAATCAGGTATATGCAGTAGTTCAAAAGATTCCGCCGGGGAGGGTCACTTCCTATGGTGCCATCGCCCGTTATTTGGGTCATCCCCAGAGTGCTAGAATGGTAGGTTATGCCATGAACGCCGCCCATCAGAAACCCGAGGTTCCTGCCCATCGCGTGGTCAATCGCAATGGCTTATTGACTGGAAAGCACCATTTCCCAGGATCCAAATTGATGCAACAACTCCTTGAAAACGAAGGGATTTCAGTAAAAAATGATCAAATCATTGATTTCAAAGACTTTTTTTGGGATCCCAATTCGACCCTTCCACCCTTCGAAATCTAAACTTTTGTTTCCGAGCAGATTAGAGTATATTTGTAATCGAAAAAATAAGTTTGCTGGAGATGAAACTGAACAAGCAAGAGGTGGTGCAAGCCTTGAAAACAATCACCGCACCGGGAGCAGGAGAAAACTTGATTGACAGCAAGGCAGTATCCAACATTATGGTCTTTGGAGACGAAATCGACCTCGATGTTCGTTTGACCAATCCCAGCCTACAAGCCCGAAAAAAATTAGAGGTCACCATTTTGGAAGTGCTTCATCAAAAAGTTCATCCCAAGGCCAAAATCAAAATCAACATTAAAGTAGATACTCCAGCTCCAACGGCACCCATCAAGGGTCAACCAATACCCGGTATCGATTCCATTATTGCCATTTCTTCCGGAAAAGGGGGCGTTGGAAAATCTACCGTAACGGCCAATCTAGCGGTTACACTCGCCCAAATGGGTTGTAAAGTTGGAATTTTGGATGCCGACATCTACGGTCCTTCCATACCCACCATGTTTGATCTCGAGGGCAAAAGACCCTTATCGGTCAATGTCGATGGCAAATCCAAGATGGCACCCGTAGAAAATTACGGTGTCAAGATACTGTCCATCGGATTTTTTACACAACCCAACCAAGCGGTGGTTTGGCGTGGACCAATGGCGGCCAAGGCCCTCAATCAAATGATTTTTGACGCCGACTGGGGAAACCTAGACTTTTTACTCATCGACCTTCCTCCCGGTACTGGCGACATTCACCTCAGTATTGTACAGTCCCTTCCCTTGAATGGGGCAGTGGTGGTCAGTACTCCCCAAAATGTGGCACTGGCAGATGCCAAAAAAGGAATCGCCATGTTTACCCAACAAAGCATAGATGTCCCAGTTTTGGGCATCATAGAAAATATGGCCTATTTTACCCCCGAGGAATTGCCCGACAACAAATATTATATTTTCGGGAAGCAAGGGGCAGAAAATTTGGCCGCTGACAAAAACGTACCCTTCCTCGGTGCTTTGCCATTGGTGCAATCAGTGAGAGAAGCGGCCGATGTGGGAAGACCTGCCGCATTGCAGGAGGCCACGCCCATCCAGCAGACCTTTACCGAGGTCACCCAAAACTTGGTGACACAATTATTGAAAAGAAACACCACCTTACCTCCAACCAAGGCCGTAGCCATCACCAATATGGTGGGTTGCGCTGCCATAAAATAATACAAATGGATACACAACAAATAGAAGAGAAAGTACTGATGGCATTGGAAGAGATACGCCCTTTTTTAGCCTCTGACGGCGGGGATATTTCTTTAGTTTCTATTGAAAACGACAAAAAGGTAAAGGTAAAACTCCACGGCGCCTGTGTTTCCTGTACTGTCAATCAAATGACCCTCAAGTCGGGGGTAGAGATGACCATCAAAAAATACGTTCCTCAAATCGAGGAAGTTGTCAGTGTAGACCCTGCCTAGCCCATGATCAAAACGGACATCATCATTATTGGAGCCGGGCCTACCGGTTTGTTTGCCGTCTTTGAAGCAGGATTATTAAAGCTAAAATGCCATTTGATCGACTCCTTGCCCAAAGCTGGAGGGCAGTGTGCCGAAATCTATCCCAAAAAGCCCATCTATGACATCCCTTCCCGTCCCGAAATTTTGGCGGGCGACTTGGTCGATCAGTTGATGAAACAAATCCAACCCTTTCAACCTGGATTTACTTTGGGAGAAACCGCCCAAGAAATCCAAAAACAGGAAGATGGCAGTTTCGTAGTTACCACCAACAAGGGAACCCAGCACCAAGCTGCTGTTGTTGCCATTGCTGGAGGCTTAGGGACTTTCGAACCCCGAAAGCCCGACTTGGCCAACTTGGCAAAATGGGAGGACAAGGGAGTGGACTATATCATCCGTGAGCCCGAAAAATATCGCGACAAAAAAATACTCATTGCAGGAGGAGGGGATTCCGCATTGGACTGGACAATCGTATTGGCAGAAGTTGCCCAAAGTGTTACTTTGGTGCACCGTCGCAACGAATTTAGAGGAGCACTCGACTCGGTAGAAAAAGTTCAAGCCCTCAAAGACCAAAACAAAATCAAACTCATCACCCCTGCCCAAGTCTCCGCTTTGGAGGGCGAGAAGTACTTGACGGGTGTAACGATTAGTCAAGAAGCAACTTCGGTTACACAGCCGGTAGATTATTTTATTCCCCTTTTTGGATTGACCCCCAAACTAGGCCCCATTGCACAATGGGGATTGGAAATTGAAAAAAACGCCATCAAAGTGGACAACAGTCTCGACTATCAAACCAATATCCCTGGTATTTACGCCATAGGCGATGTCAATACCTATCCCGGAAAACTCAAACTCATTCTTTGCGGCTTCCACGAAGCTACCCTGATGTGCCAAAGTGCTTTTAAGCGCATCTATCCAAATAAAAGAAACGTCCTCAAATACACCACTGTAAGTGGGATTAGTGGATTTGACGGCAGCCGAAAAGAAGCTCAAAAATCTACCATTAAAACCATCGAATAAATGGACATTAAAATCACCGTAATTGACCGATCTGGCAAAGCCCATCAAATCGAGGCTCCCACCGATATGGCCATGAATCTTATGGAAGTCTGTAAAGCCTATGAATTGCCTGTGGAGGGGACTTGTGGCGGTATGGCCATGTGTGCCTCTTGCCAGTGTTATGTATTGAGTGATCATAATTTAGAGGAGAAAAGTCCCGACGAAGAAGCCATGTTGTCCGAAGCTTTCCACGTTAAGGAAAATAGTCGTTTGGGCTGTCAAATTCCCATGCATAAAAAACTAGAGGGACTAAAAGTCGAACTGGCTCCAGAATAAATTTCTGAACTCATTCGGTTAGCCCCTCGTTTCGTGTAGGAAAATTCCTCTAATTTTAGAGTATCCCTCGTTAACAATTCATCTCAAATAACCCTCCTCTTGGAAATAATTGCACGGTTTTAAAAACCTAAAGGGCGAGTCCTACACTTTAAATTCAACCTAGTTTTTGGAAAACCCAACCATTCAAACACCCTGCGACACCGAAGTAAACTAAGTTCCATACTGCATCGACTAAAGTGCCCTGAATATCAAGTAATTCCATGGTGCCTAGCATCACCATATTGATCCCCAGTCCTACAAAAAGACCGAGTAAAGCCCCAAATTTAAAGCCACTTTGGAGGTTGTAATTCCCTTTTGCCCAATTTCCGTATAACAACGATAAGAGGTAGGACTCTACCATAATACCAAGGATGATAAAGTTCATTTCTCCCGAAATACCAGAGGGCATATTCACATAATGTTGTGAGAAAAAATCTGTGGCCAAACTTTCGTAAAAAATCCAACCACTAAAGAATAAAAAGATAAAACCAACAATAGTTCCTGTTAAGGTTGCTTTGGATAACATGATATTTTAGATTTGGTTGTAATATCAATTTACAAAAAATTGAGTAGAACAATTCCTGCATTGAGAAAAGAGGCAAAAACAACCCAAATCAAATAGGGATATAGCAACCGTGTTGCTGTCAGATCAACGACTCTGAACTGTTGTATGGTTCTGACAATCAAAAACAGCAGTACAACAATCACCACCATTGCCCCGATCGGATTTCTCAATCCGAAGAAAACCAAGGACCAAAGTCCGTTAACCAAGAGTTGGAATCCAAAGTGGTAGACGGCTGTTTTGACCCAACGGTGATGAATACCATAATTCCACACCCGTCCCACGGCAATCCCCATCAACAGATAAAGCACTGTCCATACGGGGGCAAAAATCCAATTCGGTGGGTTAAAAAAAGGTTTTTCCAAGGTCGTATACCACGTATTGACGGAACTTTGTGTGGCCTGACCCGCCAAAAAGCCCAACGACATAGAAACGAGCACACCACCGACAATGGATAAAAGCAATTTCCTTTTCATCTTCAAAACTAATCATTTTCAGTCGGCTATATTTTTTTCCACCCCGGCCATCAATTATCTTTGTAATCCATGAGTACAAAATCATTTGTTTTCGATGTCCCCGTAGAGGGGCATTACCAAACCCAATGGCAGGCACCCAGTAATATTGCCTTGGTCAAATATTGGGGAAAACACGGGCAGCAACTGCCCCTAAACCCCTCCATCAGCTTTACCCTTTCCCAATGTGTGACCCAAACGGCGGTAAATTTTTCCCCGAGAGGAGGAGAAGAGGAGGCATTTGACTTTTTGTTTGATCAAAAAAAGCAAGTCGAGTTTCATCCCAAAATACAGCAGTTTTTGGAACGCATCAAGCCTTTTTTTCCAGCTTTGGAAGGCTATCACTTGTCGATTTCCAGTCATAATTCTTTTCCCCACAGTAGTGGTATTGCCTCTTCTGCCGCTGCCATGGCGGCTTTGGCCCTTTGTGTTGTGGATTTTGAAAAACAGTTTCACCCCGATTGGAGTAGGGAAGATTTTTTACAAAAAGCCTCTTTTTTAGCTCGATTGGGCTCGGGAAGTGCAGCCAGAAGCATTACGGGACCGCTCATGGTTTGGGGGCAAAGCGAAGCTTTTCCAAAAAGCAATGATCACTTCGCCATTGCGCCCGATGTGGAATGGCACCCCATTTTCCAAGATTATCAAGACACGGTTTTGATTGTCGACAAAGGAAAAAAGAAAGTGAGCAGCACCTTGGGTCACGGACTGATGCAGGGACATCCTTTTGCAGCCCAACGCTTTGAACAAGCCCATAGCCATCTCGAAAAGCTTAAATCTGCACTTACCACCGGCGACCTTGAGCATTTTATAGATCTGACCGAAGCCGAGGCACTTACCCTACACGCCATGATGATGACCTCCAACCCTCGTTTTGTATTGATGCAACCCAATACCTTGGCCATCCTACATAAAGTAGTGGACTATAGGTCGCAAACCAACCGCCCCCTCTGTTTTACCCTCGATGCGGGAGCCAATGTTCACCTCCTTTATCCACGCCAAGACCGCAGTCCAATTATGGATTTTATCCAAAAGGAGTTGCTTATTCATTGCCAACAAGGACAATACATTCAAGATCAAGTGGGAAATGGTTCCAAAAAAATTTAGATTAGTACTGTGAAAGGACCATTATTTTTTGCAAAAATTCTACTCTTTGGAGAATATGGGATCATCAAAGACTCCAAAGGGCTTTCCATCCCTTATAATTTTTTTAGGGGAACCCTGAAATGGGCCGAGGAAGAAACCAAGGCTACCCGTAATTCTCACCAAACCTTATGTGACTATACCGAATACCTCAAAGGATTGCCCGAAGATTTACTGCGTTTGGATTGGGAATCCCTTCAGGCCGATTTGGATCAGCGCCTTTATTTCGACAGCAGTATCCCTCAGGGTTATGGAGTGGGCAGTAGTGGAGCACTGGTAGCCGCTTTTTACGATCGTTATGCGGTGGAAAAAATCTCTCCCCATGACGATTTGACTCCTGAGAAACTCAGTCATCTTAAAACTATTTTTGCGGCTATGGAATCCTATTTCCACGGTCAGTCCTCGGGTTTGGATCCCCTCAACAGCTATTTGAGTTTACCCCTGCTGATTCACTCCAAGGACAAAATCGAAACCACTGGAATCCCCGCACAAAATGCCCAAGGCAAAGGGGCTGTTTTTCTCATTGACAGTGGGAGCAGCGGTGCCACCGCACCCATGGTTTCTCTCTTCTTGGAAAACATGAAAGAAGAAGGGTTTCGTAAGATGATGCGCGACGAGTTTGCACAAATGACCGACCGCTGTGTGGATAATTTTCTCAAAGGCAACCTCAAATCTCTTTTGGGCAATATGAAATCTCTGTCGGCTTTGGTTTTGCAATACTTTAAACCCATGATCCCAGCCGAATTTCATGAGCTGTGGAAAAAGGGACTGGAAACCAATGCATACTACCTAAAGCTTTGTGGTTCGGGAGGGGGCGGCTATGTACTTGGATTCACCCAAGATCTGGAGACGGCCCAAAAGGCACTCCAAGGCCACCGACTCGAAGTGGTTCACTACTTCTAGCCCCATGAAGCCCCCCAAGTCTCTCAATTCTTTTTTGATTTCTCTCTTTGGACTTTTTGCCGTAGTAAGGGGCTACAACATCGCCCTGCTGATCGCCGCACAATACCTCAGTTCCCTCTATATATTGGTTCCCCACCGGTCTTTTTGGTCGGTAATGCTCGATCCCCATCTCTTCGCATTGGTTTTGGCCACCGCCTTTTCAACCGCAGCAGGATTCATCATCAACAATTTTTACGATGCCGAAAGAGACCGTATCAACCACCCCCAAAAATACCTGTTAGAACACCTCATTTCCCTGAGAACTCAGTTGTTGCTCTATTTTTTGCTCAACGGAGCTTCCCTGGTGGCAGCAGGGTTTGTCTCCTTTAAGGCACTGTTGTTTTTCGGTTTTTTTATTTTAGCCATTTGGGGCTATAGCAGCAGTCTCAAAAGACTGTTTTGGATCAGTAACATCATCGCCTCGGCATTGGTGGTTTTCCCCTTTTTTGCCATTACCCTATATTTTAAAAACTTTCAATGGCTGATCGTTGATCATGCACTCTATCTGTATTTTGTGATCTTGATCCGGGACATTGTGAAGGATTTGGTAAACTACAAAGGCGACTGGGTGACTTCCTTCCAAACCCTACCGATTGTATTTGGACACAAGACCACCAAAATCATCCTTTCTATTCTGATATTATTGACCTATTTACCGATTTACCGACTCATTGACAGTGGATTGGGGCTTATGGTTTACTACTATTACTGGAGTGTGGTTTTTTTGGTTATTGTAGGGATATTCCTCTGGTGGGGATCAACGCAAAAAACGTACCTTTGGCTTCACAATTTGCTCAAGGCCCACATCTTTTTGGGGGTATTGGGAATCTATTTTATGTACAAATAAGAAAGTCGTGCCGCAAAATTTCAAAAAATCCCCGCCCAAGGTTGGGGCCAGTTCTCCAGAAGGGATTCGTTTAAACAAATTCCTTTCCAATGCGGGCATTTGTTCGCGTCGTGAGGCTGATCAATACATCGCCATGGGCTTGGTGAGTGTCAACGGTAAGGTGGTCACCGAAATGGGCTTTCGAGTCAAAAGCACAGATCAAGTCCGCTATGACGATCAAAAAGTAAACAGCAGTCCACCCGTATATCTTTTGATGAACAAACCCAAGGGTTTTGTGGCGACCACTCAGGGTGGTAATATCAAGAAGTCTGTGCAGGAACTTATTCGCAGTTCCCATTCCGAAAAGGTTCCCCATGTAGGGGATATGGGGCGAACGGTAACCGGTTTGCTGTTGATGACCAATGACGAAAAATTACGACAAAAACTGGCCGACCCAAAGTCGCGCTTTCCTACCATTTACCAAGTGATTCTCGAACAAAATGTACAAACCGAAGACCTCGATGCGCTGACCAAAGGCATTCGAATTCGGGATAAAGTTTACAAAGTGAAATCTGCGGCCTATATCTTAGGGGGTACCAAAAAGGAAATTGGTATCGAAGCCTCCAACCTCTCCCCGGGATTGCTCAAAAAAATTCTGGAACAAAGATCCCTAAAGACTCAGTCAATGGATAGGGTGTTACTGGCAGGATTGACCAAAAAAGACCTGCCCAGAGGTCGGTGGCGGTCTCTAACCGATAAGGAAATTCAATTCCTCAACATGATCTCCTGATCTTTTAGTAACTCTCTTTTTTTTTCGTAAATTGTATTATCCCTCATCCTATATCTTTAGTCCATTCTCAATGTCCTATAGTTCTTAAATACCTGCTTATGATTTATATTTTAGCTTTTTTATTTTTATTTGTTTGTTGATTGGAATTAGGATTCTCAATGAGTTCAGAGATGGCTTTGATTGGTTTTCTGGTTCTCTATATTTCATTATTTTTTTGGTATGCTGTGGGCTGGTTTACCTAATGACTTTTGGAGTTTATTATGCCATCATCGAATAAACGCTATTTTTCTTGAAGGAATTTTCTTACCCTAAGGCCATTGGTTGAGTTGCCAGTCGAAGGGCAGGAAACTGATTTTGGTGCTTTGGTCCACATCCTTGCATGCGTACTTATTTAGAAATGCTATCTTTTGCTCTAGCGGACCAAAACTCTTAAAGTACCATAGAAAGATACGCGACAAATGGATTTTGTCTTTTTGGCATTTGTTTTTTGATTCGTCGTTTAGGAACTTGATGGTGGCCACTTGGAGTTGTTCCTCCAGGGTATTGCTGCGATAGGGCTGTTTTGACAAGACAGGACTACCAACTGCCGCTCGGTGCAAGGCAAACAGTATGCGGGGATCTTCCATTTTCAGGAGTAGCCTTTCAATGGCTTTTAAGCTCAGTACCTGATTTCCCAATTGGAAAACTTTGGTTTCCCAAGGGTCATCGATTTCCTGAATACTTTCCAAGGGATGGTGTTGCAATACCAGTGCGATAGTGGCCGCATTGTAAACGTTGATCCAGTAGGCCTTACGGTCGGCGGGAGTCCAATAGGCCTGTGGGGGATGATCCTCTAGGGCCTTGAGGTAAGAACTCAAGGCATGGGATTCTTTCTTCCAATCGCTGTAATTGATCATCCCGGTAGAAGAGACATGACGGTCCAATAGATCTTCCCATCGCTGGTGGATATTCCGCTGGGTCAAATTTGCCCATAAAAACAGGAGGATCATAGCTCTTAATAACATCCTTCAAAATAGTGATTTTAGAATTTATTTCTTTATAAGATAAATAAATATAGTAAGCATTTATTATGCTTCCAAAAAAACCCCCAGTATCAAACCCACACCAATCAATACCGAGGGAAACACCCAATGGTGTTTTTTAACTGACGGATCAGTTGGAATCAGATTTGTTTTTTAGCAGCCACAAATCCATTTGGCCGACATTTTCGGCTTTGAAGCGCAGTTTCAGATTGTGACTCAGCACATAAAGGGTAGGAACTGCATGAATATCGGCCGCAATGACCCAAGGGCTGTCCCACGACTTGCCATCACAGTAGAGCGGCCAAGGGGGAATGCCAAAGTTTTGTTTGAGGTCTTGGGGATCGCTGTCCAAAGCCATATAAACGATAGGAAAGCCCCATTCTTTCCATCTTTCATGGCGGATTTTTAAATGGCCTTGTGCTTTTTTGCAAGCTGGACAACTGCTGTCTCCATAAACCAAAATCACTCCTTTATCAGAATGATCTTTGAGATGCGTGCCGTCGGGAAATTCAAAATTGGGGAAAACAAACTCAGGAGCCTTTTGAGCCAAAACACTAAAACATAATAATAACAGTATTGTAGTTTGGGAGGGGAGGTGGGGCATTACTTGTATTTAAAAATTGAATTTAGCAAATTTTGATGAAAATGAACTACACAATAGGATGATTTTTTTTTGCGAACTACAAAGTCGAGAGGCATTAAAGTAATAAGTTCACTATGGCCAGCAGACGACCCCTATGGTTCGCTCCAGCTTCAAGCTCGCACTGAATTACACTTTTTATGTGGACACACCTGCTTAATGACACATGCGTAAAACTTGCGCCAGCGCGAGGGAAAATTTATTTTGTTAATCTCATTTCCGCCCTTAGTTCTTGAGTATGTTGAAGCTGTCGGTCTGAATCTTTATTGTATTAATCAGAGAAATTAATTGCTAAAATTGCCACATCTGTTAAAGTCAAAATGCTCTCATTTATAGCGGAGAGAGGTTGGAAACCATTTCTTCAAAACTTGAATTATAAGAATTAGAAGTTAAATTATAGGGGCTAAAGTTCGGAAAAGTGTAAACTTGCTCTGCTGTTATTGATTTAGGGTGTTGTAATTGTTCAAAGTCCGTATTTTGGTCGTTAAAATTAAGATTGAAGTCTATTGCAGTATTAAGAACCACCCGAAGAACTTGAATAAATTTCTCCATTCGCATCTTTGTAATATAGTCCGTCAATAAATAGGGTTGGTGTTTCATAGGAAACATTCCACTCAATTTCCACAAATGTGATAAACTCATTGCTTCCCCTGCGTCCGATGAGCTTAAATCCAGAATAAAACAAAGCTGTTGGCTGTGTGCTTAATTCTAAAGTGATTATTTGAGCGGTTGAATAGGTTGGCGTGAATTGTTGTAATTCGTACCAATACCCATTTCTAAATCCTTGAACAATATAGGTGTTAGGTCTTTGGGCTGCATTTACCCCCGTTCTATGCCAGATTTGAACAGAGTTTAATTTATAAATCTCTTCATTTGTGCTTATTGAGGAATAAGCGTCTGCGTTTTGAACATAAATGTAATTGTTAGTGTCTTTATTCCCATCGTAAGGAGCGTGTCCTCCCATTGAGCTATGGGTGTTACCTGCTCCTGAATTTGAGCCATAGGTAAATGTTTCGTCTGGAAACCCAACAGGGTTTAAAATTCCTTCTCCTAATAAAATAGTTTGAATGTCTTGATTATTTATAAGTTCAAATTTTTGACTGGGTGAAAGATCATCAAGCTCGGATTGAGTACTGATAATTGGCTCCTTCTTTATTTTCAAGTCTGTCCATTACCCGCTCTACAGCCTTAATCAGTGATTGAATTTGAATGGGCTTGAGGATGTAATCAATGGTGTTGTATTTGAAACTGTCGATGGCATACATATCATAGGCTGTTACAAAAATGATAAAAGGCTGATTCTCTAACTTTTTGAGGATATCAAAGGCTGTGTTGTCATCCAATACAATGTCCAGAAACAGTAGGTCATAGTTGTTTTTCTGGATCATTTCAACAGCGGTTTCATAGTCGTTGGCAACCTCGATTTTACTTATGGTGGGGCAATATTGCTCAATAAAGTGTTTGAGCAGGTCTGAATTGTCTATTTCGTCATCAACAATCAGTACTTCAATTTTTCTCATGAATTAAGGGTTGTAAAGTCGATTTGGGTTTTATTTTTTTCATAATGGAATAGGGAACATATAAGGTTGCGCGCGTTCCTGAATTTACCCCTTCAACATCCAGGTTCTCTGCATGAAAAGTGATTCGCTCAAGTTGATTGGTGTTTAAAATTTCCAATCGCTCGTTTAAAATTTTGTTTCCCAGTGATTTATGAAGGGATTTGATGTTCTTTTTTTGCTTTTTGGAATGTTCCAGCCCAATGCCATTGTCCTCCACGACAAAGCTCAATCCATTATGTTTCTTTTTCACACTAATGACCAAGATTCCCTTGTTTTTGGAGGGAACTATTCCATGCAGAATGGCATTTTCCACAATAGGTTGAATCAAAAGCGGGGGGATATAGATGTTGGAGGTTTCTATATCGATGTTAATGTCGAAACAATAGTCCATTCGATTGTTTAGGCGGATGCGTTGAAGTTCGATATAACTCTTCAAATAACTGACCTCTTCGCCCAGATTGATGGCTTCCTTTTTGCTAAGATCTAATGTCAATCTTAGCAAATTGGATAAATGTCCCATATAGCGATTCACTTCTTGTTCCGATTTCAGAATCAAAGCACTCTGAAGACCATTTAAAACATTGAAAATAAAATGAGGATTCATTTGGGCCTGAAGTGATCGGGCTTCCAGTAAAGCAATTTGCTCTTTGTAAGATTTATGGGTGTACTTTCTTTGGAAGAAAC
>DGPN01000042.1:0-6572 GCA_002390455.1 Flavobacteriaceae bacterium UBA4439
GATGATATCAAGAAAAATTCATTCCTGGCCGTCATCGGATCGCTGATCGTGGTGTTTTTATACATACTGTTGCGATTCAGAAAATGGCAGTTTTCTTTGGGAGCCGTTGCTGCGGTATTCCACGATGTTCTGATCGTTTTGGGAATCTTCTCTTTGACCTATAAGATCATGCCCTTCAATATGGAAATCAATCAGGCCTTTATTGCGGCCATACTTACGGTAATTGGATATTCTTTGAATGATACGGTGGTGGTCTTTGACCGTATCCGTGAATATGTCGGAGAACATACCAAATGGAAGTTTAACGACACGGTCAACGCTGCACTGAATAGCACCCTAAGCCGAACACTCAATACCTCGCTGACTACGCTGATCGTTCTCTTGGCCATCTTTATCTTTGGTGGAGAGTCTATCCGAGGCTTTATGTTTGCCTTGATCGTTGGGGTGATCGTAGGAACCTATTCCTCTGTATTTATTGCCACTCCGGTGATGTATGATACCCAAAAGAAGTCCATTAGCGAAGAGGAAAGCCAATAATTTAGAATGAGTTTTAGGTACTCGAATAGATTGCCGTTGTAGTTTGTTTTTATACTCTTACAAGTTTTAGTAATGGTTCAAACGCATAAAGAGCTGGTCTTCTTCCAGAAGATTCCTCTATTGTTCTAATTAGTCCTTTTTCCAAAAGTATTCTTGTAAACCTTGCAGCTGTAGGCGCTGGAATACCACTTCTTGAAGTAAAACGATTATTCCTAAATATTGGATTTGTGAAAATATAATCTAACGCATTAACACTCCATTTAGATGATAACGATTCGGAAAATATATATATCATTTCTTCATAAAGATTTTTTATATTTTCTGCTATTTCTAAATTTCGAATTGCTTGTTTTTCAATTGCATTAAAAAGAAAATCACACCATTTTTCCCAGTCATTATTTTCTGAAACATTTCTCATTGTATTAATATATTCATCCTTGTTTTCTTCTAAATAGCCACTAATATAAAAGTAGGGTACAGAAATTGTTCCAGATGACCAAAGCAATAAAGTTATCAGCATTCGTCCAATTCTTCCATTTCCGTCTTGGAATGGATGTAATGCTTCAAATTCTAAATGCATCAAAGCTGTTTTTATTAGTATCGGATCTGAGCTGTTATTAATATAATCAAATAATTTTTCTAATCCATCATTAAGTTTTTCCGGACTTACAGGGATAAATAGTACCTTCTGTTTTATTTTGTCTACCAGATAATTCTGTTCAGTTTTGTATTGACCAGGAGATTTTTGTGTGCCTCTACCAAAAGATAGTAGCTGTTGATGTATTGATTTAACTAAATGTTGGGAGAGAGGATATTCATCAATCATTGCTTTTTGAGCATTTAATAAAGCTCGTTGATATAAGATTGTTTCATAAATTTCGGAACGTACGTTCTTTGCCTCTTCTGAATCATTTTCACTATCCGCCTCAAATTTTAGAATTTCATCCATTGTACTAATGGTTCCTTCCATTCTTGATGACATAACTGCTTCTTGATTTCTTAACGGTGCCAGAAGGATTTCACTATTATGTATATTCTTAAGCATTTGATCATATCTAGCCAACGAATCTGTTGCTTTTAATAGTGATTTCATTACCCTACTATAGTCTAATTTAGAAGGGGGGAACTTGTCATAGTGATACCGAACGGCATTATTAAAGTCCATAAAAGCTTAATTTAATGTAAAAATATGAATAAATATTTCACTCAAACAACTTAGAAGTATAAAAAAGTGATAAAATGATAAACAAAATAGGTTGACGTACATATATGTTGATCAAGGTTTTTTGATTGTCAAAATCATCGAAAAGTGATAATCAAGAGTGTTTGATGTTAATAGATTAGGGTCAAGGTTATTTGATAATCATTATTAGGTATAGCTGATATTCAAATTTTTTAATTACCTACAATGGATCCGATTATGAAAAGTAGGGCGGACTTTGCAAATAAGCACAAACCTTAGATCTAGTGCGATTCGCCCTATTATTTATATACACTGTTACGTGTTGTTTTTTTAGAATAGCGAATATCCAAATATTATTGATAATGTTTTGTATTCTGAGTTCCAAGATAAATAGTTCCCTAAAATTTCTCTGTTGGTTTGATATCTAATCTCTAAACTATATCTATCATTTTGTTTGTAACCAATTCCCATAGCTAAGTTATTTCTTGTCTCAATTTCTAATGAATTTAAATTTGAACCATCATTTCTGGTAAATTCAATTGATGATTTTGAACTTAAATCAAAGATGTAAGAAGCATTTATAAAAATTTTAGAATTATTATTTAGATAGAAATAATGTCTTAAACCTACAGGGACTTCAACGGAACTGTAATCAACATTTGCTATTAATACTCCTCCAGAAATATTATTTACATTAGTTGTTTTTTGGGACTTGAAACTTTGATAAGTTGGCTCAATTGCAATTGCCCATTTGTTTTTATTAAAAGGCAAAATAAACTCAGCCTCTAATCCAAAACCAAACCCTATTTTATTTTCAAAATCAGTATCTCTAGAATTAGAGACAGAGTTTTGTATTGTTAATGAAGAACTATTTAAACGAGGTCTGATTGTCAAATTAAAAAAATCTCCTTTTTGTTCTGATTCGAAATTAATTAATTCGCTATTATGGCATTTATTGTATTCAGTAAAAAATCGCACTAAACTATTTTTCTTATATTCTATATTTTCAATTTTACTCGTTTTGAAATTTGGACATTTCAAATCAACAAATAACTGTTGTCTAAATCTGTTATTTGTGCCAATATTATTCTCAGTGATATAACTTTTGAAGATTAATTGTTCAATATTAGAGTTCTCATTATTATAAAAATATCTTCTTAAGTTTCTATCAATGTATTGATATAAAGTAGCCTTACCTTCAACTAATACTTTTAAAAAAAGATCTTCTTTTTTAAATATAGGATTTTTGTCATTACTTAAATTCTTGATGTTCTCACTAGACCTGTCAATATTTACACTACTTCTTACATATTTTGAAATATTATCAATACCAAATTCTTTAATGGTTTTTATAGTTGTTTTTTTAGATTCACTATTTTCGGATAGTTTATATTCAAATTCAGTTGGATTATTTTTCCAATCAATATTTTTTATTAGACAATTAATTTTTTGATTCGTATTATCAATGTAATATCCTTTTTGAAAAGAGATTTGTGAATAGCAATTAAGACTTAAAATTGTTATCAAAAGAAATAAAATTCTTTTTTTCATCATTATTATAATTTGTTAATATTTGTATAGTTGAGTTTAAATAACACACAGCTAGTGTATATCCGCAGTATTGGGTTTATTTATATTATATATTATTTGTTTTTATTCGTGTTAAGTTGTTGTTTTTTCAGTGATTTGACCTTTAACAATTACATCTAATGGGCTTTTGATATTTGCAAGAGATTTTCTATTTATAAGCGTATAAGTCTCCATTGTTTTTGATTTTCCAAATCTGGGTAATACCTGAATAAGGCTGATATCGATACACTTAATCCATAATGGAATAGCTGAGGAATAAAAAAGAAACCATAGACTTGTCATGGCAGTAGTAGGATTTGGGTAGTTCAATATAGGCGTTTTGCTTCAAACAGCAATAGAAGAAGTTCCTTCTTAGGGCAGTAAAGACAAGGTATAACAGAGTTTGTTTACTATATTTATTAATGTTTGTTAAAGCAAACTGACATTCCTGTAGTCGGTAAAAAAAAGGAATTAGGGCGTATTGCGGATATGCGCCAGATGGTGAAGTCCGTGCCATGCGTAGAGCGCCAAAACCGTACCCAAGGGGTAGTGTTTATCCCGAGCGGAGTGATAGTACTGTCTATCAAATTGATTGGGCTCTAAGGTCTCTATAAGGTTAGTCCATCGCTGGTGAATGCCTTTAAGGATATGCATACTGCTTCCCACATCGGTGTTAACAGCATCGGGCATTTCGGCCCATTGGTCTTGGTCGTAGTCTAAAACAGCTGGTGTGTCTTGGGTCAAAGCCAGTTTAAAACGGGTATAGGAGTGAATATGGCTGTCGGCCAAGTGGTGGATCAATTGACCGATTTTCCAACCTCCAGGGCGATAGGGCTTTTGGAAATCTTCGGCTTGGAGGGACTGGATTTGTTCCTCTAATTGTGTAGGAAAATTCCTTATTTGTTGGGTATAAAGCTTGATTTGCTCATCACTGAGTCGATCTACCCATTGAAATCTACCGATGGGAAATTTTAGATTTTCAAGCGTGGCTTCGTCCATTATTCTTCGTTGATGGGTGTGGGTTTTTTACGGAAAGACAATGCCAACAAAGCAATTCCTAAGGCGATAAAAGGCAGGCTGAGCCATTGTCCTGTTGAGAACATGGGCATCATTTTTTCAAATCCTCCTTGACTTTCTTTGACATATTCTACTAAGAATCGGATGCTGAACAGTCCGATAAAGAAAAGCCCCAATAGAAATCCTCCTTGGTCTCTAAATCGGCTATTGTAGAGCTTTCGGAGAACAAAAAACAGCAGTAAATATCCAAAGGCTTCATACATTTGGGCGGGGTAGCGGGGCAGTACTTCCCCTCTGTTTTCGAAGACCACTCCAAAATTGGAACCGGTATATTTTCCTACAATTTCGGAATTAAAAAAGTTTCCAGTTCGGACAAAAAAACCACCGATGACAACAGGTATGGTCAGTCGGTCGAGGATCCAGATCAAGGGTTTGAATTTATACATTCGTTGGTAGAGGGATATCCCGATTAGAATTCCAATGGTAGCGCCATGACTGGCCAATCCTCTAAAACCGATAAAGGAGTATCCACCGTCTGCTTTTTCCTTGATGGGGAGAAGTATTTCGATCAGGTGGTTTTGGAAGTAGTCCCAATTGTAGAAAAATACTTCCCCCAACCTTGCACCCAATAGTGTAGAAACCACCATATAGATAAAAAGAGGTTCCAAATATTTTTGATCCACTTTTTCTTTGATGAACATCTTTTTGTAAAGTCGCAAGCCCAAAAGGAATGCGATGATAAACATAAGACTGTAAATGTGTATCCCAAAACCACCGATTTCGAATAGTTTTTCGTTGGGAGCCCAGTTGAATTTTAAAAAGGTCATAGTTTTTACAATTGTGGTTTAAAAGTAATACAATTCTCAAAGAATTGCATTTAGAGAAATGTTAAGGAACGGGATCATAGCCACTTTTTCCCCAAGGGTGGCATTTAGCAATTCTTTTAAGGGTCAAATAAAATCCTTTAAAGAGACCGTGACGGCGAAAAGCTTCCAGTCCGTAGTGGGAACAAGTTGGCGAAAAGCGACAAGAGGGGGGGAGAAGAGGTGAAATCAGAAGTTGATAGCTTTTGATGAGGAATACAAAAGGAAAAATCAAAACCTTTCTCAGCATCTCTCTAATTGAGTGTAAACTGGGTTCCTTCTTTACCGTCCTTCAATTGAATACCGTATTCCAAGAGTTGATCTCTGATTCGGTCGGAGGTTGCAAAATCCTTGTTTGATCGGGCGTTGTTTCTTAGTTCGATCAACAGGCTGATGGTCTGGTTGAGCGTCTCCTCAGTGGCATCACTCGACTTTTGCTCTGGGGCTATTCCCAATACGTCGTGGATGAACACGGCCAACATTTTGGTAAGGGTTTCCCATTGGGATTTGTCAATGGGGTGGTCTTTGTGCAAGACCAGATTAATGAATTTAACTGCTTCGAAAAGTTGCGCGATCAACAATGGACTGTTGAAGTCATCGTCCATGGCGGCATAGCATTTTTTTAACCACTGATCGGTATCAAAGTCTCCAGCTTTTTCACCGGGACTGACTTTGGCCAGTTTTCCTACCGCTTCCATCAATCTATTATAACCTTTTTCGGAGGCATCTAGAGCGTCTTCACTAATGTCCAAAATACTAGTGTAATGGGCTTGTAACATAAAGAAACGCACCACCTGAGGGCTGTAGGGTTTTTGGAACATGTCATTGTTGCCCGTAAACATGTCCATAGGAAGAATGTTATTTCCAGTGGATTTGGCCATTTTTTTCCCGTTGAGGGTCAACATATTGGCGTGTAGCCAGTATTTGACAGGGGGGTGTTTGTGTATGGCCTGTGCTTGGGCAATTTCGCATTCGTGGTGAGGAAATTTCAGATCCATCCCACCACCGTGGATATCAAAGGAAGCTCCGAGGTATTTGGTACTCATGGCGGTACACTCCAAGTGCCAACCAGGGAAACCATCACTCCAGGGGGAGGGCCAACGCATGATGTGTTGGGGTTCGGCTTTTTTCCAAAGGGCAAAGTCTTGCGGATTGCGTTTATCACTTTGTCCGTCAAGGGTACGGGTGTTGTGAATCAATTCTTCGATCTTGCGACCACTCAATTGTCCGTAGTGATGAGCTTCGTTGTATTTCAAAACGTCGAAATAAACCGATCCATTGATTTCATAGGCAAACCCTGCTTCGAGAATCTCTTTGATGAGTTCGATTTGTTCAATAATATGACCCGTTGCGGTAGGTTCGATCCCCGGGGGGAGGGTATTAAATTTTTCTAGGATTTGGTG
>DGPN01000042.1:6630-26907 GCA_002390455.1 Flavobacteriaceae bacterium UBA4439
GTAATGTTCCTGACATAGCGAACTTTATATCCCAGATGTTTGAGATAACGATAGATCAAATCGAAAGAAATAAAAGTCCTGCAATTGCCCAAATGGACATTACTGTAGACTGTTGGACCACAGACATACATTCCTACACTGCCGGGATTGAGTGGCTCAAAAGCTTCTTTTTTTCCACTTAGGGAATTTAAAACGACGAGGGAGTTGTCGATCAAAACTCAGTTTCTAATTTAATGTAATCCAAAAATTCTCTCTTGATTTCTTTTTCTTTAAAGCGACCGCCAAACTCGGAGGTAACGGTGCTACTACTGATGTCGCTGATGCCTCTGGAATTGACACAAAGGTGTTTGGCGTCGATGACACAGGCTACATTATCGGTTTTTAATATTTTTTGGAGTTCTTCCACGATCTGAAGGGTTAAACGTTCCTGCACCTGGGGGCGTTTGGCAAAGTAATCAACGATTCTGTTCATTTTGGAGAGACCTACCACCGTTCCATTAGAGATATAGGCTAGGTGGGCTTTACCAACAATGGGAAGCAGATGGTGTTCGCAAGTGGAGTAGAGGGTGATGTTTTTTTCGACCAACATCTCACCATACTTGTATTTGTTTTCGAAGGTGGAGGCTTTGGGTTTGTTGTCAGGATGTAGCCCACTAAAAATTTCATTGACAAACATTTTGGCTACCCTCCTAGGGGTTCCTTTAAGGCTGTCGTCAGTTAGATCCATCCCCAAAATATGAAGTACTTCCTGAATTTTTTCTTCAATGAGTAATGTCTTTTCGGTATTACTCCTTTCAAAGGCATCGGGACGAAGTGGGGTCTCCTTGGAGCCCGGTTGGTGCTGATCGCCCATTTCATCCAATTGCTCCGTCAGTAATTTTTCTAATTTCATAGCTGTAAAAGAGGTACAAAGATAGTTATTTATCCATTAATGGTCATGGAACTTTACCCCCTAGAGGGGTTTTTGCTTCACTAGAGTTTAAAGGAATAGGAAACCAAAAATTGAATTTGATCTTTGTTGAGCTGAATGGAATCATTCAAGCCGTCTTGATACATCAATTCAGAATGCTGATATTCTATATTAGAAAGCGAAAAGTTCAGTATACTGGCTCCAAAATCATACCCCAAACCAAAGGTAGTACCTTTGCTGAGATCAAGAGCGGTTTTGTTGATGTTCTCTTGGTTGAAATAACCAGCACGCAAGCTCAATCGATCTATCCGGTATTCTCCTCCAACTCTAAGAGTTCCTGCCGACTTTAATGTTGTTTCGATTCTCTTATTTTGATAGATAAAGTTGTCATCTCCATTGCCAATGTCAAAAGAGGTATTTTGATAGTTGACCCGATCGTACTGAAAACTGATCAAACCCTTAGTGCCAAAAACATAGGCCAAACCTCCAGACAATCGGGAAGGAATGGACAGTTTGTATTCATATATGTTAGTTACCTGAGGATCAATAGTATCCAAACCGCTATTTTTGGCGGAGGAGATGAACTGTCTCAACTCATCTATCATTTCATACCATACAGGACTTTGGTAACTGAGTCCTAATCTTATGTTATTATTGGGTTTGTAGATGGCACCCAACTGAAAAGAAAAACCCTCTCCAGTGGTTAGAAGCTCATTTTCAAATTCGGTGCTTCTAAAGTTAGAACCTGAACCGTAGTTGTATTCCAACAAATTGTCAATTCTCTTGAATCTCGAGTTGTGGAAATTCACGTTGAAGCCCAGATATAGACTTTGACGGTATTGGGTTGCCATAGAAATGCTGTTTTTACTGTTTTTACCACTATGAGTAACAAAAAAGTCGTGATCGACTGCTTGGCCTTGAGGGTTGCTGTTGGAGTAATATAGGGAATTACTGTCCTCATATTCTTCAGGACTAATTAAATATCCTTGATAACCCAAGAAAGCCTGTTGGCTTCCATATCCAAAATTTTCCCCTAAATATTTGTAGGATTGAGGCAGAGGTTCGTTGTCATAAGTTTTAATTTGAGAAAAAGGGACTCCATCGGCAAAAAACAGGAAGTAGTCGTCCAAGCTTTTGTTGGAGTTGGTTCCTATTGCATTAAACTTATCATTAAAAATCTGTGTATTTTGGAAATTGAAAGCGAAGGTCAGTTTTGGGAAGTCACCGGTCGATGTGTCGTTCAGAACAAACACCATTCCAAATTGATCGAAATCCATTGATCTGGAATCAACATTGTTATTGTTGCCCATATAATTGGCGTTGACTTTGTTGTCCAAATTGTTCAGAGTAACTCCTATTTCAGAGTTGAGAAATACGGCTGCTGCTGCAGGGTTGTCATTTATGGCTGAAAAATCTCCACCTAAGGCATTGAATGCACCTCCCAAGGACACATATCGGGCTGAACCTTTTAATTCAGTACGGGAATAGCGTAAAATGTCATCAATAGATTGAGCATATGATGCCGATGTGTATAAAAATATCATTAGAACATGAGGGATGAATTTTTTCATGTGTTTATTTTTTAAAATTTATGGTGTCTTTATATAACTTCTGACGATTTAAAATACCACTAACCTGTGTGATTAACAATAGTTTTAATCGTGTCGGTTTCAATAGTCGTTAAATAATAATTCTACATTACCTTCCCCTAGAACCGCTACTGCTTCGGCTACTGGAACCTCTGGAACCTGAACTATAGCTTGAGGTACGCCCCCCACTGGAATAAGATCGAGAGGAGCTATTGCTTCGTCCCGAATTATAATTACTCCTGCTTCTTGATGAGTAATTAGAGTTGGATTGCGATCTGTTGTTGTAGCTAGAGTTTTGATTGGATTTGGTGTTGGCATTACGGGTTACTTGTGAATTGGCTCTACTGGTGGTTTGACTTGGAGGTCTTCTGCCTTCGTTGTAACGGGAGGAATAACTGGCTGGGTCAGTATTTACCCCGTTGTAATTGTTACTCCTAGAACTGTCGGATCTGCTGAAATTTTGATCAGATCTTCCCCCTCTGGAGTTGTTGGCATTGGCATATCGTCCAGAACCCCTAGAATAGGGAGAACGGGCAAAGCCACGATCATATCGGTTACCGTAATACCCTCTATAGCCATAGCGGTATGGAGAACCAAAATAGGGATAGCCATAATACCCATATCCAAAACGATAATAGGGATCGTAAAAGCTCAGCCCCCAATAGGGTCGATAAAACCCTCTGTTGAAGAAGAAAGGACTGTAATTCCAAAAGGGATCATAAAAGGAATTGTGAAAACCCCAATTGAAATTAAAATATCCCCAAGGGTTGTTGTTGATATAATAGACTTCTGTTCTGCTGGTGCGATCTCCCCAAGGAGCTTGAGAGTTTACACGTACATTACTGTTGCCATTGTTACTGCTGTAGTTATCAGTATCGGTGTAGACATAGTTTTGAGGATCATCCAATGAGGAGTAATCGTCGGAAATATTATTGAAATAGTCTTTGTAGTAAACCCCTTTGGTATTGGTTTGGGGTTTTTCGGGTTTTGTCTTGACCGCAACTTCTCCTCCATAAATACCATCTGATGCATAGTAGGACACCCCCTGATAACTTCCACAAGAAAATAAAGTGGAAATGAGAAAAAGACTGGTTAATAAGTGGTGCGATTTTAAATTAAGTTTTGTTCTCATAGTAGATGGTTATAGGAATGAAACACAAACAAAAAAATAGTAGTTTTGTGTTTCATAATTAATATAAACATACAGAAAACAAATTCTGTGCCAAACTTTAAGTGGGAAAAAAATTAACTAGCAGATCAGAAGATTATTCGAAGTGGTATAACGAGTTGGTTGTTATGGCCGATTTGGCAGAAAACTCAGCAGTTCGGGGTTGTATGGTGATCAAACCTTATGGTTATGCCATCTGGGAAAAAATGCAATCGGAATTGGATAAAATGTTTAAGGCCACCGGCCATCAAAACGCGTATTTCCCCTTATTTGTTCCCAAGAGTTTGTTTGAGGCTGAGGAAAAAAATGCCGAGGGATTTGCCAAGGAGTGTGCTGTGGTTACTCATTACCGATTGAAAACCGATCCTAACGATAGTACAAAATTGATCGTTGATCCTGATGCCAAACTGGAAGAGGAATTGGTGGTCAGACCCACCAGTGAGGCCATCATCTGGAATACCTATAAAAACTGGATACAGTCCTATAGGGATTTACCCATATTGGTCAACCAGTGGGCCAATGTGGTGCGATGGGAAATGCGTACACGTTTGTTTTTGCGTACTGCCGAGTTTTTGTGGCAAGAAGGTCATACAGCACATGCGACCAAAGAAGAGGCTCTTGAAGAAACCCGATTAATTAATGGATTGTATGCCGATTTTGCCGAAAACTTTATGGCCATTCCGGTAGTGCAGGGTCTCAAGTCGGAAAGTGAGCGGTTTGCTGGAGCAGAGGAGACCTATTGTATCGAAGCACTGATGCAAGATGGCAAGGCGTTGCAAGCTGGAACCTCCCACTTTTTAGGTCAAAATTTTGCCAAAGCTTTTGATGTTAAGTTCGCCACCCAGTCTGGTGGTTTAGAATACGTTTGGGCCTCATCTTGGGGTGTCTCTACTCGACTGATGGGAGCGCTGATCATGACCCATAGCGATGACAATGGTTTGGTTTTACCCCCCAATTTGGCTCCCATACAGTTGGTGATTGTCCCCATTTACAAGGGACTGGATCAACTCGAAGCCATTTCTGTTGTGGCCAATCAAATCAAGGAAGAACTTGAGGCAGTTGGGATTTCTGTTAAATATGACGACAGAGATAATTTTAAGCCAGGCTATAAGTTCAACGACTATGAAATGAAGGGGGTTCCACTGAGAATTGCCATTGGTCCTAGGGATATGGAGAATAAGGTAGTGGAATTGGCCCGAAGAGATACTTTGGAGAAAAATTCAGTTCCACTGGACGGATTAACGGATCACATTCAAGCGACGCTGGCTGAAATGCAAGTCAACCTTTTCAATAAAGCACTGAAATTTAGAGAGGATCACATCACAGAGGTGGACGACTTTGATGAGTTTCAATCCGTATTGACAAATAAAGGTGGTTTTATTTCTGCCCATTGGGATGGGACGTCAGAAACAGAAGAGGCGATCAAAAAGCAAACCAAAGCAACCATAAGATGTATTCCATTGACTGAAACCCCAAACGAGGGTAAATGTGTTTATTCTGGCAAATCCTCCTCCCAAAGAGTGTTTTTTGCGAAATCGTATTAAGAGCTCCTTATTTTTTTATTGTTGCACTCTCACTTGGTTTTTGGGTTGTATAATAATTTTTTTAAGTGTACATTTGCGCACTGAAAATAATGGCCCGTTCGTCTATCGGTTAGGACGCCAGGTTTTCATCCTGGAAAGAGGGGTTCGACTCCCCTACGGGCTACAAGCTTTTAAAATAGTTATATGGCAAATCACAAGTCTGCATTAAAGAGAATTCGTTCAAACGACAAAAAGCGTTTGCGCAATAGATTTCAACACAAAACCGCAAGAAATGCGATTCGTAAGTTGAGAAGTTTGACCACCAAAAAAGAAGCCAATAAGGAGTTTCCTGAAGTTGTTTCTTTGGTGGATAAGTTGGCGAAAAAGAATATCATTCACGCAAATAAAGCGGCCAATATTAAGTCCAAGTTGGCCAAGTTTGTTGCCTCTCTTTAAACCGAATAATTTATTGTATATAAAAGCCTTCCAATTGGAAGGCTTTTTTTGTGTTACGAGTTCATTGAAATGAGGAACTCTTCGTTGTTTTTTGTCTTGACAAATCGGTCATTGATGAACTCCATGGCCTCAACAGGATTCATGTCTGCCAGATATTTTCTCATGATCCACATCCGTTTAATGTTATTTTCGTCAAGCAATATATCATCTCGACGGGTACTGGAAGATATCAAATCAATAGCAGGGAATATTCTTCGGTTGGCAATTCTGCGATCGAGTTGCAGTTCCATGTTTCCCGTACCTTTAAACTCTTCAAAAATCACCTCATCCATTTTGGACCCTGTTTCAGTCAATGCAGTAGCGATGATGGATAAGGATCCTCCACCTTCAATGTTTCGAGCCGCTCCGAAGAACCTTTTGGGTTTGTGGAGTGCGTTGGCATCTACCCCACCACTGAGGATTTTCCCTGAGGCTGGTTGGACAGTATTGTAGGCCCTCGCCAATCGGGTAATGGAATCGAGTAAAATCACCACATCATGGCCACATTCGACCATTCTTTTGGCTTTTTCGAGTACAATATTGGCCACCTTTACGTGTCGATCTGCAGGCTCGTCGAAGGTAGAAGCTACTACTTCACCGTCAACGTTTCTTTGCATGTCGGTTACCTCTTCTGGTCTTTCATCGATCAAAAGGATCAGTTGGTAAACTTCGGGGTGATTGGCCGCAATGGCATTGGCAATGTCTTTGAGGAGCATGGTCTTTCCCGTTTTGGGTTGTGACACGATCATTCCCCTTTGCCCTTTTCCTATAGGAGAGAACAAGTCAATGATTCTCGTAGATATGGTACTTTGTTTTTCGGCGATATTGAATTTTTCTTCTGGGAATAGGGGAGTTAAATGTTCGAATGATACTCGATCTCTTACAACTTTTGGATCGAGACCATTGATTTTATCTACCTTAATCAGTGGGAAATATTTTTCACCTTCTTTGGGAGGGCGAACAGTTCCCAATACGGTATCTCCAGTTTTGAGTCCAAACAATCGAATTTGGGATTGTGAAACGTACACATCGTCGGGAGAGGAAAGATAGTTAAAGTCGGAAGACCTAAGAAAACCATAGCCTTCTTGCATCATTTCCAGTACCCCTTCCGTATTGATTATGCCCTCGAATTCGAAATCGGGTTCACGGTAACGGTTCCGATTGTCTCGGTTGTGATTGACCTCATGGTGTTCTTTTTTCTTTTTGAGGTTATTGGGTTTACCGTTGTGATGGTTTTGTTTGTGTTGTTGTTGGTGATGATGTTCTTTCTTCTCCGATTTGGGTTGCTCAATTTTGTCCTCAGTTTTAACCTTTTTATGGTCAATGGCCTTTTTTTCAGGCTTTTCCTTTTCTTGAACTTTAGCAATAGGCTCAGCTTTTTCCTTTATGGAAGGCTTGACTTCAATATCATCACCCGGAGCTGCGGCTACCGTATCAATGATTTGATAGATGAGTTCCATTTTTTTGAGTCCAGTAATCCTTTTGACTCCAAGGGCTTTTGCAATTTCCTGTAATTCAGGAAGTTTTTTACTTTTTAGCGTGGCTATCTCGTACATTAGATGAGATTAAAGATAAATTTGTGAGAAATAAATGAAAGATAGAGTTTGAAAGTGCGGAGATATTAGTGTGCTCCACAGGCAATATTACAAATTTTATTTCTAATTTAGGATTTTAATGAAAAAACTTAAGTTTTTAAATTTAAGCCCATGATCCAACGCATTCAGACAGTTTTTTTGTTATTGATCTCAATCGCATCAGGTTTTGGTTTTTTTTTCTTACCAACTTTAGATTTGTCCTATTTAGAGTCTGCGGTTCCCATTCCATTGAAGTCCTATCTCATTTTGAGTGCATCTACCGCGTTTTTGACCCTGCTTTTGTTTAAAAACAGGAAAATCCAATTGATGATAAACCGCATACACTTCATTATTCATGTTGCTTTGTCAGTTTTCTTGATCTACGGATTGTTCAATACGGTTGATCTTAACCCTTTTTTGGTCTGGTTGATGGTGCCTTTTCTAAGTTTGATATTGTTGATCTTGAGCAGTATGTCAATCCGAAAGGACGAGGATTTGATCCGTTCTATTGATCGCTTGCGATAAGCGATCCACGTAGGCCCAATTCTATGGCTTCGAGTTTTTCAATTTTACCATCATTGAGTTCAAACCGCAATAGTGTCCTTATTTTATGAAAACCTTGAATTCCACAAGCTCCAGGATTCATGTGTAATAGATTGTTTTTGCGGTCCTGAATTACTTTAAGAATGTGAGAGTGCCCGCAGATATAGAGTTGTGGTTTTTCTGTTAAGATGAGTTTTTTTACCCTTGCATTGTACCTTCCTGGATAGCCCCCAATGTGTGTCATCAAAACTTTTACGCCTTCACAACTGAATATTTGATTTTCGGGAAACTGACTTCTCAACTGATGGCCATCTATATTTCCATAAACTCCTTTGAGTGTTTTCAAACGTGAAATCCCATCTGCTACAGTGGTTGTTCCAATATCTCCAGCGTGCCAAACCTCATCGGCATCATCGATGTATTTGATGATTTTATGATCCAAATGACCGTGTGTATCGGAAAGTAGTAGGATTTTTTTCAAAATGATTCATTAAATAATGATCAAAGATATTTGAATTTTCACTTCCAAAGACTTTAGCAGTATTGTTTCCTAAAACAATATCTTTGTACTGACAATGGAGTCAAAACGATATTTTATTGAGTTAGCCTACAACGGATCTGCCTATCACGGTTGGCAACGACAACCCAATGCCATCAGTATACAGCAAGTATTAGAAGAAGCACTGAGTAAGCTGAAAAGGAAAAGTATCAGTTTGATGGGGGCGGGAAGAACCGACACTGGCGTCCATGCCCGACAGATGTTTGCGCATTTTGATGTAGTGGAGGAAATTGCCAATCCCCAAGAACTTGTTTTTCTTTTAAACGGTTTTTTGAAAGATGACATTGCCATCAAAGCCATCAGAAGGGTTCAGTCCGATGCCCATGCTCGTTTCGATGCTACAGCTCGTGATTATGAATACCATATATCAACGGCCAAAGATCCTTTTAACGCTCCATTGCATTATTACCTCAAAAACAGCCCTGATGTTGAATTGATGAACCAAGCGGCCAAGATTCTTCTATTGCATGAAGATTTTCAGTGTTTTTCCCGTTCAAATACCGATGTAAAAACTTTTCTTTGTAATATCAAAAATGCGACTTGGCATCAAGAGGGTTCTTCATTGTTATTCTCCATCTCTGCCAATCGATTTTTAAGAAATATGGTTCGGGCCATTGTTGGCACACTTTTGGAAGTAGGTTACAAAAAAAGAGAAGTGAAGGATATAGAAAAGTTGATCAAAAGTAAAGATAGGGGAGAGGCTGGATTTTCTGCTCCTGCCCAGGGTCTATATCTGAGTCGTATTGAGTATCCTGATAACATTTTTATAGACTGATGGCAAAGGAAAAAGGGAAAATTTTCGATCTTAAATTATTTTCAAAGTTAATCTTCTATGTAAAGCCCTACAATAAGACCTATTACTTTGTGATGATTTCTGCCATACTGTTGGCTGGTTTTTCTGCACTGACTCCTTATTTGTTGAAAATTACGGTCGATGATTACATCCGTCCTAAGAATTACGATGGTATGGTCTTTTTGATTGGGTTAATGTTGGGTGCTCTATTGTTAGAGGTAATCTTTCAATTTTTGTTTGTCTATTATGCCAATTGGTTGGGACAAAACGTCATCCGTGATCTAAGGGTAGTATTGTTCAAGAAGATCATAGGGTTTAAGATGGCCTATTTTGATCAATCTGCCGTAGGAAGATTGGTAACTCGAGCTGTGAACGACATAGAGACCATAGCGAGTATTTTTTCTCAAGGCTTGTTTATGATCATTGCCGATTTGCTAAAAATGGGTGTGGTGATCGTTATTATGTTGGCCATTGACTGGGAGCTTTCCCTAATTGTTTTCTCAATTCTTCCCGTCATCTTGTACGCCACGAGACTCTTTCAAAAATCTATGAAGACTGCTTTTGAGGAAGTTCGTCTTCAGGTCGCCAATCTGAACTCTTTTGTTCAGGAAAGGATTACGGGAATGCAAATTGTGCAGTTATTTCACCGTGAAAAAATCGAATACGATTATTTTGTGTCCATTAACGAAAAGCACAAAAATGCTTGGTTGAAAACCGTGTGGTACAACTCAATATTCTTTCCTATTGCTGAAATTTCCTCTTCCATCACTTTGGGCTTGTTGGTATGGTATGGAGGATTGAATGTGGCGGCAGGAGGTTCCATATCTATGGGTACTATCTTTTTGTTTATCCAAATGTCACAGATGCTCTTCCGTCCTTTGCGCCACATTGCGGATAAGTTCAATACCCTACAAATGGGTATGGTTGCAGCCGAGCGTATTTTTAAGATCATCAATACTGAGAGCAAGATCGTTGATGATGGTCAATGGAATCCGCAAAAAATTGAAGGTAAAATTACCATCAAGGATTTGAGCTTTTCTTATGTGAACGACCAAGAGGTCATTCATGGGATTGATTTAGAGATTCAACCTGGAGAAAAAATTGCCATTGTGGGAGCTACTGGTGCTGGTAAATCTACTTTGATCAATTTGCTTTCCAGATTCTACGAATTTGACAAGGGAGAAATATGTCTGGACGATCACTCCATTAAGGATTTTAGGCTCCAATCTTTGCGAAAACATATGGGAATTGTTCTACAAGATGTGTTTTTATTTGCAGACACCATTTTTAACAATATTACCTTACACAACCCAAATGTGACCCGAGCTATGGTACGTGAGGCAGCACAACAGATAGGGGTACACGATTTTATTGAATCCCTTCCTGGAGGCTATGATTACAACGTTAAGGAAAGAGGGGCTATGCTTTCGTCTGGACAACGTCAGTTGATCGCCTTTTTGAGGGTTTATATTGCCAATCCAAGTGTATTGGTTCTCGATGAGGCTACTTCCTCTATTGATTCCCACTCAGAAGAATTGATCAAAAATGCAACCCATAAAATTACCTCTAACAAAACATCCATACTGATTGCCCACCGCCTGTCAACAATCAAAAATGCCGACCGCATTGTGGTAATGGATTCTGGTCATATAGTTGAAGTGGGATCACACAAAGAGCTGTTGAAGATCAAAAACGGATATTACGCACAGTTGTACAAAATTCAATTTTTGGAAGTAGCCGTCTGATCTAAATAGAGAGGTCCTCAATTAGCATTCTCCGAAGATCCTCTGTGTTTTTAAACTTACAGAAAGTTCCGTCTTTGATGTAGGATATTTTTCCAGTTTGTTCAGAAATCACCAGTACTATGGCATCTGTTTTTTCACTGATTCCAATGGCTGCCCTGTGTCGAAGTCCAAATCTTGAGGGAATTGAAGTGGATTCAGAGACTGGGAGAACCACCCGTGTGGCTTTTATAAAATTGTTTTTTACGATAATGGCTCCATCGTGAAGGGGGCTGTTCTTAAAAAAGATGGTTTCCAAAATTGGTGCGCTGACTTCGATGTTGGCTTCGTCTCCCGTATTTTTTAAAAAATCCAAACTGTTTTCTCTTTCGAATACGATGATGGCTCCGGTTTTCTCACTGGCCATTTTATTACAAGCGCTTAACAAAGCAGTCAAATCTATTTTGAGTGACTCCTGGTTTTGATTGAGAAAATTAAAATAACGGATGACGTTTCGCCTAGAGGCAAAATTGGTTGAACCAATCAGGAGTAAAAATTTTCTGATTTCTTGCTGAAAGACTACGATCAATGCAAAAAAACCTACGCTGATGAATTTGCCCAATATGTTACTCAAAACATCCAAGTTGAGAATGTCCGTCAATTTCCAAATCACATAGAAGATGACAATACCGATAAATATATTGATGGCGACTGTTCCTTTAACCAGTCGGTAGGCATAAAAAAGAAGCAAAGCGACCAAAAGAATATCAACAATGTCGATGAAGGTGAAGTCTAGAAAATCAATTTTGTCCAAGGTAGCTTTTTTGTAAAATTATAAAACTATTGTAGGGCTTGCAATAAATCGGCACATTCTTTGGCTTGCTTGACATCGTGAACCCGAAGAATATTTGCCCCTTTGGACAGTGCAATGGTGTTGAGCACTGAGGTTCCATTGAGTGCCTCATCGGGAGTAATGTCCAGTTTTTTGTATATCATTGACTTTCTTGATATGCCTAACAATATTGGAAGTTCTAGGCTATGAAACAACTCTAAATGGTTCATTAAGGTATAGTTGTGTTCCAGTGTTTTTCCGAATCCAAAACCAGGATCTATGATTACATCATTGATTCCGTTGTGGTATGCCTGCTGTACTTTTTCGGAAAAATAATACAAGACCTCTTGAACAACATTTTTATATTGGGGTTTTTTTTGCATGGTTTTTGGTGTTCCCAGAATGTGCATCAACACATAGGGTGCATGATATTTCCCGACGGTTTCCATCATTTTGGGGTCCAACTGCCCCCCAGAAATATCATTGATCATTGCAGCCCCTCTTTTGAGGCATCCCTCTGCCACATCAGAACGGTAGGTGTCAATGGAAAAATACTGTTTGGGGAAAGTTTCAATCAGTTTTTCCAAAATGGGATAAAGTCTTTTTTTCTCTTCTTGTGCGCTAATTTCTTCAGCACCTGGTTTTGTGCTGCAAGCCCCCAGGTCAATAAAGTAGGCTCCTTCAAGAATCATTTTTTCTGTTTGAGCTATGGCACTATCCAATACATTGAATTTTCCACCGTCGTAGAACGAATCTGGTGTCAGATTCAGTATCCCCATGATTTTAGGTTGTCTTAGATCAATTAACTCCCCTTTGATATTGATGGTCATGCTATAACTTAAATAGTTTTCAAACTTTTATTAATGCCCTTTATAGAGTAAAAAAAATTATCGAAATTTACGCCAAAGATAAATAAACCCATGACATCCACCCCTGAACAGTATCAAAGGGTAATGAAGAACTGTAAGTCACTCTTTGCCAAGAAGATGACGGATTACGGAAGCGCTTGGCGCATACTCCGCCTTCCTTCATTGACAGATCAAATTTTTATCAAGGCTCAGAGGATTAGGGGTTTGCAAACCAATGCTACTCAAAAAGTAGATGAGGGTGAAGTCTCCGAATTTATTGGAGTCATTAACTACTCTCTTATGGCATTGATTCAAATTGAGTTGGGTGTTTCTGACACCCCCGATTTGAATACAGAGGAAGCCTTGTTGCAGTATGAAAAGCAGGCTGCAGTAGTTTTTGAGTTGATGAAGGCCAAAAACCACGATTATGGTGAGGCTTGGCGAGATATGCGTGTAAGTTCTCTTACCGATCTGATTTTACAAAAATTGATGCGGGTCAAGCAAATAGAAGGCAATGATGGCAAAACCTTGGTCAGTGAAGGTATTGACGCCAATTATCAAGACATTATCAACTATGCTGTTTTTGCTTTAATTCACCTAAGGGCTTTTGAGGAATAGATGTTAAGGAACGTACTCTTAAAACTTTTTTATGCTTTTTTAACCCTTTTTGGGGTTGTTAGCTTGGTCTTTTTCCTTTTTAATGTTTTACCAGGAGATCCTGCCCAGATGATGTTGGGCCAGAATGAAAGCCCAGAGCAACTGGCATTGGTTCAAAAAAAATATGGCTTTGATCTTCCTGTTTCTAGGCAATATTTGCTCTATCTCAATGATTTGTCTCCCTTATCCTTGCATTCAACAGATCAAAATGATCTTTCTTTTTTCTCCACCAAAAAATACAGTGCCTTTCCAGTGATTCAAAACCCTCATTATGTTTTGACCCTCAAATGGCCTTATTTGAGAACTTCTTATCAAAAAAGAGGTAAAAAAGTTTCAACAGTAATTGGCGAAACTTTTTCCAATACTTTGATATTGGCTGTGGCCTCAATTTCCATTGCCATTGTATTGGGGATTTTATTGGGGATTGTAGCCACATTATTTTATAATACTTGGATTGATCGCTGGTTACAATTCATCAGCACCCTTGGGATGAGTGTCCCTTCTTTTTTTAGCGCCATTCTTTTTTCCTGGTTTTTTGGTTATTTATACCACCAATATACGGGCTTGAATATGAGTGGAAGTCTATATGAAATGGATGATTTTGGAGAGGGAAGAGAATTGCAATTAAAAAATCTAATCCTACCCGCAGTAGTTTTGGGTATTCGTCCCATAGCCGTGATCATTCAGTTGATGCGCAGTAGTTTGCTCGAAGTTTTGTCTCAAGACTATATCAAAACAGCATATTCTAAGGGGTTGTCAACTTTTCAAGTCATTTTTAAGCACGGGATCAAAAATGCACTTAATCCAGTGGTGACAGTGATTTCGGGATGGTTCGCTTCTTTGCTGGCAGGGGCTGTTTTTGTTGAGTACATCTTTGGGTGGAAAGGAATGGGAAAGGAAATTGTCACTGCACTCAATACTCTAGATATCCCCGTCATCATTGGTATCGTTCTAACATTATCAAGTCTTTTTATATTGATCAACTTGGCGGTAGATTTTATCTACGCTCAGCTCGATCCACAAGTCAAATTACAATAATCAATTATATATTATGAGAAAAAAAATTGTAGCCGGAAATTGGAAAATGAACAACAACAAGCGCGAGACCGCCGAATTGATTCAAGCACTTAAACCCTTGACTTTTTCAACCGATGTCAGGGTGATGATTGCACCGGCCTTTACCCACTTGGTTCAAGCGGAAGAATTGACCCAAGGGAGTCGAATAGAGGTTTTGGCCCAAAACATGAACGCTGCAGAGTCAGGTGCTTTTACGGGCGAGATTTCTGCTGGAATGCTCCACAGTATTGGGATCAATAAAGTCATTTTGGGACATTCAGAACGCAGGGCCTATTACAATGAAACGGATGCCGGACTCAAGCAAAAAGTTGAAACAGCATTGACCCACGACATGGAAGTTGTGTTTTGTTTTGGAGAGGAACTAAACGAGCGCAAAGCAGGAAGTCATTTTGATGTCGTTCAATCTCAACTGGAAACCGCTCTTTTTGATTTGAATCCATCTCAATGGATCAAAATCATTTTGGCCTACGAACCAGTTTGGGCCATTGGAACAGGAGAGACTGCTTCGCCCGAACAGGCGCAAGAAATGCACGCTTTTATCAGAGGTCTTATCGCCTCCAAATACGGTCAGGAATTGGCAGATGATGTTTCTATTCTCTACGGAGGCAGTGTAAAACCAGCCAATGCATCGGCTATCTTTTCTCAGCCCGATGTGGATGGAGGTTTGATCGGTGGTGCTGCGCTCAATGCTGAAGATTTTACGGCTATTATTCAATCGGTATAAATGGCGGTAGCCTATTTGGAAATTGACCTTAGGCTGACACCAACAGCCCCTTGGCGGGAGGTCATGGTGGCCCAGTTGGGACTGTTGGGATTTGAAAGTTTTGTCGATACGCCCGAAGGCTTTAAGGCTTATATCCCTCAAAGCGATTTTAGGGAAAACGATTTTTTACAAATCGATGTTTTCGATATTCAGGGACTTGAGATTGAATGGCAAAGCCAAATTATTCCCCCTAAAAACTGGAACCGCCTTTGGGAGCAAAATTTTTCTCCCATCAGGGTAGGGAATCGCTGTGTGGTCAGAGCCGATTTTCACCCCTCCGAAAAAGCGGAGTATGAACTGGTGATTACTCCTAAAATGAGTTTTGGAACAGGACATCACCAAACCACTCAAATGATGATTTCTTTTTTGTTGGATTTGGACTGTAAGGACAAGTGTGTCTTGGATATGGGAACAGGCACGGGAGTATTGGCCATTTTGGCCGAGAAGAGAGGAGCCAATAGTATTCTTGCCGTTGACAATGACCCTTGGTGTGTGGAAAATACCAAAGAAAATATAGAATTGAATCGCTGTCAGTATATCAGTGCTGAATTGGATGATTCCGTTTCTACGACCAAGAAATTTGATCTTGTTTTGGCCAATATCAACCGCAATGTGCTGCTGGAACAAATTGGAGATTATGGACAAATTTTAACATCAGGAGGGGACTTGTTGTTGAGTGGTTTTTATGTTGTAGATTTGGGTATAATTCGAAACACTTGTGAAGCAGAAGGATTTAGATTTATTCGTAATTTTGAACAAAACGGATGGGTTGCGGCCCATTTTAGCCAATGATGAGTACCGAAAAGCCACAAATCGAAAAAGAAAGTGAAGTAGATGTTCTCACTCAGGTAGAACGAGAACATGAAATCATTCTTTTCAATGATGATGTTAATACTTTTGATCACGTCATCAAATCCCTAGTGGCCTTTTGTGATCATACCTACGAACAGGCAGAACAATGTGCCTATATTGTTCATTACTCAGGAAAATGTGTTGTAAAAACAGGTTCATATGAAGAATTGGAACCCATTTGTCTCAAATTATTGGAGGCACAACTATCTGCTGAAATTCATTGATATTTCTGTTTAACATTTTTCCATTTTTTTATAACAAAATAAAACCCGAAATTTGTGTTATGAATATTAAAACCCTATTTATTTCATTTATTTTTTTAATCAATCTTGGTTTTTGCCAAAACGATAACACTATGGATCAGACTATCTATCAATTTAAGGTTAAAGACATTGAAGGAAAAACCTTTGATTTTGAAAATTTAAGAGGAAAAAAAATCATGATTGTCAATACGGCTTCCAAATGTGGCCTGACTGGACAATACAAAGGACTTCAAAAGCTTTACGACCGATACAAGAACAGTGGTTTTGTGATCGTTGGGTTTCCTGCCAATGACTTTTTATGGCAAGAGCCAGGAAGTAATAAAGAGATTGCTGCCTTTTGTGAGAAAAATTATGGAGTTACTTTTCCAATGATGAGTAAGATCACCGTCAAGGGGAATGAAATGCACCCCCTGTATCAATTTCTTACACAGGTTCGCAAAAACGGTTACAAAAGCTCTACTGTTTCCTGGAATTTTCAAAAATATTTGATCGGTACAGATGGAAAACTTTCCAAAATCATCACCCCCAGAACAGCTCCTATGAGCGAAGAAGTGGTCAATTGGGTGGAGGAAGATGTAATGGCCGTTAATGAAAGTCTATGAAATTAGATCTTCTAGCCTTTGGTGCCCATCCCGACGATGTAGAATTGGGTTGTGGGGGTACCATTGCCAAAACCATCGCTGAGGGTAAAAAAGTAGGTATTGTCGACCTCACTCAAGGTGAAATGTCTACCAGAGGTACGCCCCAACTCAGGGCACTAGAATCTCAGGCAGCCGCAGATATCTTAGGTGTTAGTTTTAGAGAGAATCTCAATTTTAAAGATGCTTTTATTGTTAACGACCATAAGCATCAAATGGAAGTGATCGCTGTATTGCGAAAATATCAACCCAAAGTTGTATTGTGTAATGCCATTAGGGATCGTCATACCGATCATGCCAAAGCATCAGATTTGGTAAGTCAAGCCTGTTTCTTAAGTGGATTGAGACGAATTGAAACACATGACGGGGAAGGAAATCCTCAAACCGCTTTTCGACCTCAGCATGTTTTTCACTACATACAATGGGAAGAACTCACTCCCGATTTTGTAGTGGATATATCGGGATTCTTACCGAAAAAGATGGAAGCCATCCGCGCTTTTAAAAGTCAGTTCTATGACGAAAAGGAGGAAGGCCCCCAAACGCCCATCAGTTCCCTTAACTTTTTGGAGAGTGTAGCATCACGTGCCAAAAACATGGGAAGATTGATCTATAAAGATGCTGCAGAGGGTTTTACAACAGATCGACTCCTTGGGATAGAAAATTTTGATAGCTTACTCTAAAATTAAAACAAAAAGTCATTAAATTTGCCTCCGAATTATGGTGGTTGTAGCTCAGCTGGTTAGAGCGCTAGATTGTGGTTCTAGAGGTCGCCGGTTCGAAACCGGTCTTCCACCCATAAAAAAAGGGTTGCAAAGCGCAACCCTTTTTTATTGTTCTCAAAATAAGACTATTAGAAGGACAGTCCAAAACCGATGTTTCCAATAAACAATCCACTTTCGGATATCCCTGGAATTGCAGGTATGTCTTCTTCAACGGTCTCTGTATATGATGTGGCGTTGTCTTTGGCGGTAAAGTCAACGGTTTTTGGCAGATTACCTAGACCATAACCCAATTCCATTCTAAAGTATAATGTTCCCCCAGTTTTGAGTCCTATTTTTAAATTGGTGGTATTGAGTGATATGTCACCACTTCCTGTACCAGTTCTGCCTCCTTCTAAAGAAACATTGTTAAAGGTGGCCTTTACTTTAAGACTGGAAACACCTACCCCCAAGTAAAGCCCTTTTCCTTTTTCATTAAAATAATAGGCAGCTCCAAATTCGGAAAAACTTAAATCTCCCTCTGTTTCACCGTCATCATGAGAATAACTCGAGTATTCAAAATAAGGCGCCAGATGATTGTTTAGAATGGGGAGGGTGTATTGTGCCCCGACAGAGGCGATGTTGGGAACACCTAACTTAAGTCCTATAGAGAATCTTTTGACTTTGTAATCCAATTGAATTGAATCTTGAATAAAAGAGTTTTCAGAGGTGGTATTTTCTGTAGGGGAGCTGTCTTGGATTTCTTGAGCTTGAGAGAGGCTCAAGATTCCAACAAATGCGATTGTTAAGAGTTTGTTTAATTTCATTTTATAAGATTTGATTTTAATTTTTTAAATGTAATAAATACTTAGGAAATTTTTTGAGAGAGGAAAATTTTATTGATTATTTGAGTTTAATCCTTTCCTTCCTATTGGCCAATTCCCATAGGGTATAAAAAATAAGTTGGGTTCTCTTTTTTAGTAGAGGATAATTGATTTTGTCTGGGGTGTCTCCAGGTTGATGATAGTCCTCGTGGGTGCCATTGAAATAGAAGATAACGGGGATGTTGTTTTTGGCAAAATTGTAGTGATCACTTCGGTAGTAAAAGCGATTGGGGTCGTCGTCGGCGTTAAAAGTGTAGTCTAGCTTCAGTTTTGAGTATTTGTCATTGATGGCCTCCGATATATCGTGTAGTTCTTGACTGAGTTTATCCGATCCTATAAGATAAATGTAATTGGGATCTTTGTCGTCCCTTTTAGGGTCAAGCCTTCCAATCATATCGATATTGAGATTGGCCACTGTTTGTGTCAAGGGATAAAGGGGGTTTTCTACATAATATTTGGACCCTAATAAGCCTTTTTCTTCTCCACTGACATGGAGAAAAACAATGGATCTTTTTGGGGGATGCCCTTGGATTGATGCCTGTTTGAAAGCCTCAGCAATTTCCATAAGGGCTACTGTTCCAGACCCATCGTCATCGGCTCCATTGTTGATTTGTCCGTCGTGTGTTCCGATGTGATCCAAATGGGCAGATAATACGATGTATTCGTTGGGGAATTCTGATCCTTCAATGATGGCGGCTACATTTTCTGTATCGACTGAATTTCCTTTTATTATCAAATTCATTTTTTGGAAATACTGCTCACTTCCCTTTGCAGGGGGAATGTTTTGACTGATATAGTAATCCCTGAGAAAGTCCACGGCTATTTTTTGGCCTTTGGTTCCTGTTTCTCTTCCCCCAAAATAATCGGAGGCATAGACATAGAGATGTTCTTTGAGCTCTTTTGCGGTGATGGTGTTGGCAAAATTAGTCATGTGTGAATCTTGACCTTTAAGCGAGATACTAAAGGAAATGAGTAAAATGAATAAAAATCTAGTCATGTTGAGGCTTTTTCTTTTTGAGTGATTTGGAGATTGATACCGTCCCAAAGTGCTATTCGTCTTTGGAGAGCGGTTTTGGAGGCGGAGATGGATTCTTCCCATTTAAGGGGGTCTGTACCACAAAGGTTTTTTATCATTTCGAGTGCCATAGGGCCATGGGAGTCCCCATCGACCTCTATATGTCTTTCGAAATAATAAATAATTTGATCAAAATTGTGTTCGTTTTCTCGATTCATTTTTTTGATCATAGAAATGAACATATCTGGGATTAAATCTTCTCTGCCAAAAGTAAAGACCGCAGCGATTTTGTGGGTCTTACCTTCTTCAATGATTCGAAAGGTAAAGTCTAAAAATGCGCTAACGTGAGCAGGCAATCCCGCATTGTTTATGGTTTCAAATATATTGTTTCCTTCACGGAGTTGGGCCAAAAAACTTTCAATACCACTATTGTCAGCGTCAATTTGTTTCATGGCGTTGAGGTACATTTCGAAATGACTGACCGAATTGCCCTCTTTATCCAAATCGGTTTCTTCACCCCATACGATTTCATTGATCAATCTGGCACCAGAATTATTGGATGGAGGTTGCCAGGGTAGGGTGGTGGTGGTCAAATCCAATTGTAACTTTTTGACCAATGACATAAAATCCCATACGGCATAAACATGAGATTCCATAAAATGCTTGATATCATCTACGGAAGTTATGTTTTGGTACAAAGGGTGGTGAACCAGTTTTTCTTTAAGTGGAGTCAATTCTTCTTGTAGTCTCTCTATCATATCTCTCTTTATTACTTTTTTTCAAAGATAGTTATTTCTGTATTTTTCTGTTTTTCAATAAGGTATAATTTAATCCATCTATCGATTTTAAAAATATTTTTTCTTATCCTTTTTTCT
>DGPN01000042.1:26981-99691 GCA_002390455.1 Flavobacteriaceae bacterium UBA4439
TAGTTACGCACAGAATGTTGCAGACAGTCTAGAGATATCAATGAATCAAAACTTACTTCAAATCAATGGATATCAAAGGATTTTACAGAATTTGGAGGCCATTCCTAATGGTATGACCCTTGGTGGATATGCTGAGGTATTGTACAATCAGCCAGAATCGGTTAATGGTGAAATTGATGTGCAACGTTTGATTTTGCTGTTTGGTTATAAATTTGATGACAGAACACAATTTGTAACAGAACTAGAGTTTGAGCATGTCAAAGAGGTTTATATTGAGCAGGCGTTTGTGAATTATTCTGTCAACAATTCGCTAAACGTTAGAGCTGGTTTGATGTTAGTTCCCATGGGTATTATAAACGAATACCACGAACCGACTACCTTCAACGGAGTAGAACGTCCTTCGATGGATAACAAACTGGTTCCCACGACTTGGAGGGAAATCGGTATTGGAGTCTCAGGCCGATCAGATGCTATGTCTATGCGTTATCAGGCTTATATTTTTAATGGCTTTTTATCCCATAATGGCACCGCTGGATTGGTTCAGGGATCCAATGGTTTGCGATCAGGCAGACAAAAAGGGGCTGAATCTGTTTTCAGAACGCCCAACCTTTCTATGAAATTGGATTTTTACGGGATCAATGGACTCAGACTGGGATTATCGGGATATTTTGGAAGAACCCAAGCAGCAAACGAAGTATTTGACACCAGTGGCAGCACGGTAGGTTTGTCCATGATAGGATTCGATGCCAGATACAATTTAAGAAAATTTACAGCTCGGTGTCAGTACATTACAAGTTCTATAAAAGACGTATTTGAGTACAACCAATTGACGGCAAAAGATCTGGGTTCGGGGATGTCGGGCTACTATATTGAGGGAGCCTACAACCTTTTACCCATCAGAAATAGACAAAGATTGTTTGCATTTGTGCGTTATGAAAATTTTGACACCCATGCTTCAGTGCCATCCAATACCGATCGAAATGCTGCCTATCATCGGAAGGAAATCACTACTGGTCTGTCTTATCATTTGGCTCCTGGAGCTGTTTTTAAGATGGATTATCAATCTAAATCAACTGGACTTGATGATGATGCAAAAGGACAAATCAACGCAGGAGTAGGAGTTTGGTTTTAACACCTTATTGTTAATTAAATTAAATCTAAATAAACTTGTATTTTCACTCATACACTTTTATCTTTGTTACGAATTTTAGAATATGATCTCTACAATTACCAATTATAGCATTGCATTACTTTGTGTTCTGAATATCAATTTGGGTTTTGATGTTAACAAATTGGTTCAGAAACGAATGCAGAAGGAGATCACTAAGATTTTCTCTTGTAAGGATTTCGAGTTACAAGATGTAACCAGTACTCCTGGTTTTCAATTTAAAAACAGTACATACTTGGTACAGCACCAGATTTTTGAAATCAAAAAAGAGGGTGCACTTCTGGGCTATGCGTTTTTGGGAACGGCACCAAGTAAAACCGATACTTTTGAATATTTGATCCTTTTTGATGAAAATTTTATCCAAAAAAAGGCGAAAATTTTGGTTTATCGCGAAGATTATGGTGGAGAAATTTCGAGCAACCGATGGCTTTCTCAATTTGAAAATACTTCTCTTACTGAACGGTTTTTTTATGGAGAAAACATCAGTGCCATTTCTGGTGCCACTATCTCGGTCAAATCTATGACCCAGTCGATCAATTATGTTTATTCACAATTGCAGCTTCAAAATGCAGTAGCTGTTCGATAAAAGATGTACAAACCATTTTTTATAAAAAATTTACCAAAAGCGGTAAAGTTATTCTTGGGTGTTTTCTTGATAATGCTTTCCATCGGTTATTTCACCGGATTGGCATTTGTAGCCCAAACTGAAGCTTCCTCGCCTCAGGGGATAGAAGAAAACTACAACGGAAATGAGGATCAAGTAGACCCCCAAGTGCTCAAATTCAAAAAGAGTAGCAGAGAAATGCTCACCATTATACACACCCATGTGTTGTCCATTAGTATGATTTTTTTTATTACAGGAATTTTATTGTGGGGAACCGAAGGGAGTGTTTTGTGGAAAAAAATTCTCAGCATTGAACCTTTCATTTCTATTTTGGTCACTTTTGGCGGAATTTATTTGATTTGGATGGGTTATATGTGGGTCTCCTATCTTGTACTAATCTCAGGGATATTGATGACACTTTCTTATATCGCAGCGGTTATATTCATATTTAATGATTTATTAAGAAAGCCGAGCTCGTCATAATGCGGATTAATTCCGTATATTTACATGCAATTAGTTTCAAAATTAATTGCTTATGATCTCCGACAAATTTATTGGTCAAGGCCTCACATACGACGATGTATTGTTGGTGCCTGCCTTTTCAGAAGTCCTTCCTCGTGAAGTATCCATTGTCTCCCGTTTTTCAAGAAATATCCATTTGAATGTGCCCGTGGTCTCAGCGGCTATGGATACCGTTACAGAGAGCCGAATGGCCATTGCTATGGCTCAAGAAGGAGGCATTGGGGTTTTACACAAAAACATGACCATTAAGGATCAAGCTGAAAAGGTAAGAACCGTCAAAAGAGCAGAGTCGGGAATGATCATTGATCCAGTGGTGTTGACCATTGATTCCTTCGTCAAAGACGCAAAGGACAATATGTCACATTATAAAATTGGTGGAATTCCCATTATTGATGATGAAAACCGACTGTTGGGAATCGTTACCAATCGGGATTTGCGCTTCGAAAAGAACGATGCCCGACCCATTTCAGAGGTAATGACCTCCAAAAATCTCATTACGGTAAAAGAAGGTACATCTCTGGGGGAGGCAGAGGTTATTCTCCAAAAGCATAAAATTGAAAAATTACCAGTGATTGATGCCGACAATATTTTGGTGGGCTTGATTACTTTTAGGGACATCACAAAACACAGGGCCAAGCCCAATGCCAATAAGGACGAATTTGGGAGGTTGCGTGTAGCGGCGGCTGTCGGGGTCACTGAAGATTTATTGGAGCGTACTTCTGCTTTGGTCAACTCCAATGTGGACGCAGTGGTGATTGATACGGCTCATGGACATTCCAAGGGAGTTGCAGGGGCGCTAAAGCGGGTAAAGGAAGCTTTCCCAGCTTTGGATGTGGTGGTCGGTAATATTGCCACTGCAGAGGCAGCTAAATATTTGGCTGACCTAGGTGCAGATGCTGTCAAAGTAGGGATTGGACCTGGATCGATTTGCACAACAAGAGTAATTGCAGGTGTGGGTTATCCTCAGCTCTCTGCCATTACAGAGGTCTATAAGGCCCTTAGGGGTACTGATATACCTATCATTGCCGATGGAGGGATTCGATATACTGGAGACATTCCCAAAGCCATTGCAGGAGGAGCAGATGCTGTCATGTTGGGATCACTCTTGGCAGGAACACAAGAATCCCCAGGAGAGACAGTCATTTTTGAAGGAAGAAAATTTAAAACCTATCGCGGAATGGGTTCTGTAGAAGCCATGAAAAAAGGAAGTAGTGACCGATATTTCCAAGATGTAGAAGATGATATCAAGAAGTTGGTTCCCGAGGGAATTGTGGGTAAGGTTCCCTATAAAGGAGATTTGAACGAAAGTATCCACCAATTCATTGGCGGACTAAAAGCGGGGATGGGTTATTGTGGTACTAAAGATATTAGGACCTTGCAAGAAAAAGGAAAATTCGTGACCATTACAGCCTCAGGAATTAAAGAAAGTCATCCACACAATATTAGCATAACCAAGGAAGCACCTAATTACAGCCCTTGATTAATGTGCAACAATTTTTTGTGTGAAGATTCTATTATCGGAAGTTTCAATACGTATGATATAGAGATTTTGTTTCTCTAAGTTGATTGGAATGACAACATTAGAGAAATCTTGAATGCTGGTCTCCATAATCATGTTCCCGATGATGGAATAGATTTTGAGGTTTCCATTGGCATGGATACCTTTTATAATAAGAGTGTTATTTTGATAAATTACGTTAAACGTTTCGTTTGATTTGAGGGTTGGATGAACGTTGAAAATAAGGGGGTGGGAGTTTGGACTAGCTTTGAAGAAAACTAATGAAAATATTAAAAAGCAAAAAGAAGCTAAACTGTTTTTCACTGCTTTTAATTTAGTGCAATTTACAAATTATTTTAATAAGTTCAAAAAAATATCAACATGTTTATGAATTGTAAATCAGTGCTTTACAAACTTTATTAAGAATAATAAATTTAATTGTTAATAAATCATGCAATATTTTTTAAAAAAACCGTTGAAAGTGCAATGAGGTTATTTAATTTTTTACAACTTCCCCTGTGGGTGATCCTTAGTTCCCTTTTCTCCGCTTTAATGGGCTGTAATTCCATTACTTCATCCAATCAGGATCGTTTGATTGCTCGAGCCGAGAATTACTATCTGTATCGGTCTGATATAGAGCGAAATTTTGAATCATTTGCTTCTGAGGAAGATAGTTTGATTAAGGTCGGTGATTTTATAAATAATTGGGCGCGTCAGAAATTACTATACGAAAAATCTTTGATCAATCTGCCCCAGAATAAAATTTCTGAATTGACCCATTTTGTTGATGCCTATCAAAATAGTTTGTTTATCAATGCCTACAGGGAGTTTGTTCTTAAATCGACTATGGACACGCTAACGACGCAATCTTTAATCGGTACGTATTATGAGGAAAATAAGCGAAATTTTTTATTAAAGGAGCCCATCTATAGACTTAGATATATTTCCTTTCCCTTGGACAATGTGGATCGCAGAGAGATTACGCGGCGATTTAAAAGATTTGATCCAGAGGATGTCAAATTCCTAGATTCCCTATCTTTCCAATTTTCCAACTACTTTTTATCGGATTCTATTTGGCTGAATCAAATTGAAGTGCGAGATCGATTGGGCTACTTGGATCAACAGCAACAAGAGCGTTTTTTAAAAAGCCCGAATTATTATGAAGTGAAAGATAGTTTAGCTTTATATTTGTACCAATTGGCGGGAAGGCTGGATCGAGGAAATGTCGCTCCTATCTCCTATGTAGAAAACACCATTAGAGATATTGTATTTAACCAAAGAAAACTTGAATTTTTAAGATCATTTGACAATGATATATTGCAGGATGCTATCAAAACCAAGAAATTTGAAAAATATTAAAATACTATTAATCAGCTTTTTATTCTCACTTAGTTTAATAAACACTGGAAGTATTTATGCTCAAGGGAGTCAGTCTGTAAAGCCCCAAAGGATTAAGGTAGATGGGGTGTCGGCTGTAGTGGGGGATTATGTTATCCTCGAATCCGATATCGACAAAGCTATTGTTGAGATGGAATCCCAAGGGATGTCAGTAAAAAATATTACCCGCTGTGAATTGTTGGGTAAGTTGATGGAAGACAAACTCTACGCTCACAATGCCGTTCAAGATAGTTTGGAAGTAAGCGATCAGGAGATTTACGATTATGTAGATCAAAGTATTGCTTATTTTACGGATCAATTGGGAAGTATTGATAAGGTTTTGGAGTTTTATAAAAAACCCGATGAACTATCCTTCAGGGATGAGTTATTTCAAATCAACAAAATTCAAAAGTTGTCCTCCATGATGCAGGCCAAAATTGTTGATGAAATTGAGATTACTCCCGAAGAAGTAAGAAGTTTTTTTAAGCAGATCCCCAAGAACGATCTCCCTACTTTCGGGACAGAATTGGAAATTTCACAAATTGTATTAGAACCCAAAGTCAAGGAAGAGGAGAAAGAACGTATTATCAATCAACTCAAGTCCTTTAAAGTAGATGTGGAAGAGAGAGGTTTGAGTTTTTCATCTAAGGCGGTATTGTATTCTCAAGACCCTGGATCCCGATCCAGTGGAGGTAAATATACCCTTCACAGAAAAAAACCTCGGATGGTAAAGGAATTTCGTGACATTGCCTTTAGTATGCAAGAAGGACAGGTTTCAGATCCCTTTAAAACAGATTTTGGTTGGCACATTCTTGTGGTGGAAAAGATTAGGGGGCAAGAAATCGATGTAAGACACATTCTTTTGACACCCAAGGTTGACGAAGAACAATTGGAGGAAGCGAGAAAACTTCTTGACACGCTTAGGACGAGAATCATTGATAAAGAAATTACTTTTGAGGATGCTGCTATTCAGTTTTCCAGTGAAAAAGAGACCCGACTCAATGGCGGTGCCATTATTAACCCTACTACTGGAGACAGAAGATTTGAACTTACCAAAATGGATCCTGTACTCTACAACCAAATCAGAGATTTGGAGGACGAGGAGATTTCGGTTCCCTTATTGGATGAAGACCGCTCTGGACTGAAGAAATACAAAATCCTTAAGGTTACCAATCGCTATGACGAACACCTTGCCGATTACTCAAAGGATTATGTCAAAATAAAAGAGTTGGCCTTAAAGGAAAAGAAGCTCAAAGCCATCAAAAAATGGATGGAGGAAAAAATAGAGCTGACTTACATCAGCTTAAACAAAGATTTCCTTGACTGTAAGTTCACCAACAACTGGCGCAAAAATTGATCAATTTTTGAAGTATTTCATCGGTACCCATAACATTCCAAAACATTCTCCATCGTCTTTGCCCAAGTGTTTGTGGTGAATTTTATGCGCTCTTCTCACAGCCTTTGCGTATCGGCCATTGGCATTTCTGAACCATTTGAACCTCTGGTGAATAAAGATGTCGTGTACCAAAAAATAAGTTAGACCATAAATAAAGATACCTATTCCTATGGGCAGACCTGCCCAAAAATTGTATTCACCCCATAGGATGACACATGAAGTGCTGACGATAGCGTAAAATATAAAAAACAAATCGTTGCGTTCAAACCATGATTTGTGGTCTTTTTTGTGATGATCCTTGTGCAGTACCCACAAAAAACCATGCATGATGTACTTGTGGGAGAACCAGGCCATAAATTCCATGATCAAAAAAGTAGCGAATAAAACTGCAATCCATAGAAAGGTTTCCATCTATAATAGGTTTAGGTGAAATTTGAGATAAGATTGTGCCAATACGCCCATTTTTTGATAGTTGGGAACCCGTATCCGAGCCGATTGGATTTTTCTTGAGGGAGTGTTTTTGAGTTTAACAAGTAGCTTTCGGTAATATTTATAGGCAGTATATACTCCCAATCGAGCACTTTCGGGCAACATAAAAATACCTTCAAGCGCAAGATCAAAATCTTTTTCGATCTCTTCGATGATGGAGGCTTTACTTTTTTCGTTAAAATCAGAAAGGTCAAGGTTGGGGAAGTAGGTCCGGTCCAGTTCTTTAAAATCAGCGTTTAAATCTCGAAGGAAATTGACTTTTTGAAAAGCACTTCCCAAAGCCATTGCTTGAGGTTTTAGTTGCTTGTACCCATCATTATCTCCCTCCAAAAATACATTCAGACACATCAAGCCTACTACATCTGCTGATCCGTAAATGTATTCTTGATATTCCTCCTTGGAGTTGTATTTTTGTTTGTGTAAGTCCATATTCATGCTTTTTAAAAAAGCATCAATCAGCTCTTGATGTATGTTGTTTTGGTGTACGGTATATTGGAATGAGTTGAGGATGGGATTCAAACTGATTTTGCTGTCCAAAGCATGCCTCAAGTCTTCTTCAAATCTTTTCAGTAAGTCTTTTTTATCAAAGTTGTGAAAACTGTCCACGATTTCGTCTGCAAATCTAACAAACCCATAAAGGTTATAGATATGTTTACGATGCTTGGCAGCAAGCATTCTGGTTCCCAGCGTAAAAGATGTGCTGTAGCGCTGAGTGACCAATTTGCTGCACTCGTAGGAAACGGAGTCAAAATGATTTTTCACTTAATTAAAGATATAGTATAAACTTATTGTAAAGCTACTAAAAAACAACAAATAAAAAAGTAGGGCTACACAAAAACAGAAGCTTCCATAAACTTCTGTTGAAAGGCATCTAATGTTTTGAAAAGATGAATGTTTTGCGGTAGTTTGCTCAAGTCGATGTAAACTTGCTGGGGACCCATAATTGCCAATTGAGCATTGTTGGACTTTAATATAGTTTGGTAAAATTCCTCAATATATTGATCGATTACTTCTTTGTTGGGCTCTACAGTCAAATAAGTAACAAAACAAAAGTCACTATCAAAACTCAAGAGTGTTTCTAAGCTTTCTGTCTGCAAAGATTGACCCAAAAAGATGGTTCTGTATCCAAATTTCAATATAAAATAATTGAGAAACAGCACCCCCATTTCGTGGATTTCGTCTTCTGGGAGATACAATACAAAAACTTTATTATTGCGTTGAGGAAGGTATTCTTTTTGTAAAGATTCGGTTTGAGTATGAATCTTTTGCTTTATCAAGTTGGTAATGAAATGTTCGTGTGAAGGACTGATGGCATTGGTCTGCCATAGGATTCCCAACTCATTCATCAAAGGCATGAAAATATTGATAAACACAAAATCAAAATCGTTTTGTAACAAAATCTCTTCGTAGGTAGCATCGAACAAAACTGTATCAAAATTAATCATTGACAGCTTGAGTGCATTGACGGAAACCTGTTCTGAGTTAGATTTTAGTGCAATTTCTCTGACTAGAATTGGAATCTCCTCCCTATCAAGGCTTGCTATTTTAGATATTTTGAAACCGTGGTTGTAGAGTAGAGTAATATTCAGAAGTTTCTGAAGGCTATTGAGACTGTATCTTCTGATGTTGGTATCTGTCCTGTCTGGACTCAATAAATTATATCTTTTTTCCCAAATACGAATGGTATGGGCCTTTATCCCAGAGATATTTTCTAGGTCTTTTATGGAGAAATTACTTTTTACCCGACTCATATTGTTCAATCTTTATAGCTAAAAGCTTAAACAAAGTTAGAAATATTTTTTAAATATGAATAATAAAATCAAAAAAGGGAAAGTGCGCACAAGAAGACTCGAACTTCCACGGGATTTAACTCCCACCAGGCCCTCAACCTGGCGCGTCTACCAATTCCGCCATGTGCGCAGAAAGTGACCTGGCTGGGGCTCGAACCCAGGACCCTCTCCTTAAAAGGGAGATGCTCTACCAACTGAGCTACCAGGTCGTTAAAAAAAAATGTGACTTGGCTGGGGCTCGAACCCAGGACCCTCTCCTTAAAAGGGAGATGCTCTACCAACTGAGCTACCAAGTCATTTAAGGGTGCAAATATAATATCAATTATTTACTTATCAAGTTCAATTGTTATAATTTTGGGAAGCGATAATATTCCAGCCAGAAATGACAAAATCTCTTATTTTAATGGGCTATATGGGCTGCGGTAAATCAGCTCTAGGCAAACACTTAGCGGCTCGAAAATCCTTGCCATTTATTGATCTGGATGATTATATTGAGTCTCAAGAAAACACTTCCATTTCTAAGATGTTTAAAAAAGAAGGTGAATTGTATTTCCGAAAAAAAGAACGTTTACATCTGGAAAGCTTACTTTCAAATAATGTTCAGTCGATCATTTCATTGGGCGGGGGGACTCCTATTTACTACGACAACATAGATTTTATCACCCAAAAAGAAGATCACCTTAGCTTGTATCTCAAAACATCACCCAAGGTATTGGCTGAAAGATTATTTAAAGAAAAAAACCATCGTCCCATGATTGCCCACCTTGATACTTCGGAGGCCTTGGAAGAATTTATAGCGAAACACCTTTTTGAAAGGAGTCCTTTTTACCACAAGGCCGATCACCACCTCACAACCGACAATAAGACCGTTGAGGAGATTGCTGATCAAATTGAAAAGTTACTCGCTTAGGAAGACTCCTTCTTTATCCCCAAAAGCAACATGGATATGTTCTTTGGTCGATGTAGAGAGTGAAATGCCTTTAAAATCTCCTTTGATGGGAAAGTTTTTATGGTTTCGATTGACCAATACAGCAGTTTGTAGTTTTTTTAATCTGATGCTCAGAAAATGGGTAACGGCATAAATCAATGTACTACCCGTGTTCAGGACATCATCGACCACCACTACCGCTTTATTTTCGCATACCGCTAATTTTTCAGACAAGGCAATGGGATTGATGGGATTTTTTTTATCCACCTTTATTTCTACAAAAATCACCTCAATGTCACTGATGCTTTCCAATTCTTCTTGGATTCTTTTGGCCAGGATCACTCCGTTGTGTGCGATACCAGCCAAAATCAATTGAGTTTCCTCGAAATGAGTTTCATAGATTTGGTAGGCAATTCTTTTTACGGTTTTTCGGATGTCGGTGGCATCCATTATTTTGTTTCTCGTTTCCAGCATTGTCAGGGTATAAGCAATATTTTTATTGAAATATAGGAATAGATTTTAACTTTATTTTGATCTGCTCAAAATTTTGTCATTAAGGAGGGTTGTTGTTATAAGAAAATGGACTGCCTACTATATTTATAGGTTTTATTCATCTTCTGTAAAATCATCCATTTCCCTGCGTTCTTTCTTGGTGGGTCTTCCGCTTCCCCTTTCTCTTTCAGGGCTTTTGGAAAGGGATTGAAAATTGGCGTTATCAAAGGCATCATTAGGGGTAATATTTTGTCGATAGATATCCACCAGTTTGGCACCCAATCTGCTTTTTGGAATGTCCATGACCAACAATTCATGCCAAATCTGGTTTTTTCTCACTTTGATTTTGTCTCCGATAAGGACCTCTCTGGAGGGTTTGACCAATCGTTCTCCGATTCTTACGTGACCTTGTTTGCATCCCAAACTGGCTTGATTTCTTGATTTATAGTAACGGAGACACCAGAGATATTGATCAATTCGCATTGTTAAACTTACGATAATTCAATTACAAAAATAAAGTAAAATCGTATCTTGCGAATCAATTTTTTCCAATGAAATATTACAATCGTCTGATCTGCATTTCACTATTCTTGGTCTTCCTTTTGGGTTGCAAAAAAGATGAAGCCCCTGAACCCCCAGTAGAGCTTGACGTTCAAGCGCCGTTGGATGACGAAGCATTGGTGAATTATCTTCAATCACATTTTTATAATTACGAAGATTTTCAAAACGATCCAGACAATCATAATATTACCATATCCATTGATACCATAGCCGATGAAAATTCCGACAAAACCCCACTTTGGGATCAAGTACAAAACAAATCGGTTGATTTGACCGACGCAAGTGGCAATACGATTTCCAATAAAATGTACTATTTGGTGGTCAAAGAAGGGGTAGGTGAAAAGCCAACTGCTGTGGATTCTACTTTTGTGACATACAAGGGAACACTTTTAAACAGAATGGTTTTTGACGTTAGAGAGGAACTGCCCATTTGGTTTGATCTTACGGGGGTTGTCCGTGGATTTAGGGAGTTTATACCAGAATTAAGGCCTGGAACTCATACTTTGAATGATGATGGGACCTATGAATTTGATGATTTTGGACAAGGAGTAGTTTTTATACCCTCCGCTCTGGGCTATTATGCTCAGAATATTGCGTCGATTCCAAAATACTCCCCCTTGGTTTTTTCTGTTGCCTTGCACAAAGTTAACCCCGCTGACCACGACAACGACGGTGTTTTATCCATTGATGAAGATGTTGATGCTGATGGTGATCCATTTAACGACGATACGGACGAGGACAGGGTTCCCAACTTCAGGGACGCTGACGATGACGGAGATGGTACCTTAACCAAAACGGAATACGATCGAGATGGGGATGGCGAAGCAGACGATGACGATGAGGATGGAATCCCCGATTATCTTGATATAGACAACACTTAATTCAAATCAAAAGAAACCCCCAAGCTAAATTGGTTGGGTTGGGTATTGATTTGTCCGCCAACCGGAACTCCCGACTGAGATAATAGATTACTTTCCATAGCCGACAAGCCTTTTTCGTAGCGAAAATCAACTCCAACAGGTCCGAGTTTTAATCGAGTTCCGACGTGCAAGCCCATACTGGTTTTGTTTTGGATTTCCTCGAGTTTTAATTCACTACTGGCTTGCGAAAGGTTGAAAAATGCAGTAGGACCAAAAAATAAACTTACTGGCCCGAGCAGGTTGATTCCAAAAGATACGGGTAGTTCAATTCGGGAAGTTTCAATGGATTGATTGTCAAATTGACTACTGACTTTGGTGAATTGTAATTCGGGTCTCAGATAGAAAGCCAAAATATTGACTTTTGCATAAACCCCCAAATGATATCCTGATTTGCCGTTCAAGGAGCCTTGTTCTTTAAGCTGATCGGTAATCACTACAATATCTCCTGCGGAGTCAAAATTAAGTCCTCCTTTAATGCCATACTTTAATTGTGAAAAGGAAAGTTGCGTGGTAATAAACAAAAGAAAAAGAATGGGGTGTAATCTCATACCAACAATTTATAAAATTATTTTCGACTGATGGCCTTTTTGCTGGCAGCAATAATAGTGTCTTTATTCAATCCGTATTTCTCCATTAATTGAGCGGGGGTTCCCGACTCACCAAAAGTGTCTTTGGTGGCAACAAACTCCTGTGGTGTTGGATGGTGAGTGGCCAGTGCTCCTGCAATACTTTCCCCAAGACCACCGAGGTAGTTGTGTTCTTCGGCCGAAACGATACATCCTGTTTTTTCAACAGAAGAGATGAGCAGTTCTGTATCTAGAGGTTTGATGGTGTGGATGTTGATTACCTCTGCGGAGATCCCCTCGTTTTCTAAGGCTTCGGCAGCTTGTAAAGCTTCCCATACCAAATGACCAGTAGCGGCAATGGTTATGTCCTTTCCGGGGTTTAGCACGATGCCTTTACCGATTTCGAAAGGAATGTCATCGGTTATGAAATTGGCCACCTTGGGACGTCCAAAACGCAGATAAACAGGCCCTTGATATTCTGCAATGGCTATGGTTGCTGCTTTGGTCTGGTTATAGTCGCAAGGATTGATGACCGTCATACCGGGCAACATTTTCATCAGTCCAATATCTTCCAAAATCTGGTGGGTAGCACCATCTTCACCGAGCGTAACTCCGGCATGGGATGCGCAGATTTTTACATTTTTATCGGAATAGGCGATAGATTGTCGAATTTGATCGTAAACCCTCCCAGTAGAAAAATTGGCAAAAGTACCTGTGAAGGGAATTTTACCTCCAATGGTTAATCCTGCTGCAATTCCCATCATATTGGCCTCCGCAATCCCTATTTGGAAAAACCGTTCTGGGTTTTCGTCTATAAAATCTTGCATCTTTAGTGATCCTATCAAATCGGCACAAAGCGCAACGACTTTGGGATTAGTTCTTCCCAGTTCTGTCAACCCAGCGCCAAAGCCCGAGCGGGTGTCTACTTTACCCTGATCCGTATATTTTTTCATAAAATGATTAGCCTTCCTTAATTAATAATCTCCCAATGTTTCTGGATTTTGAGCCAATGCGACTTCCAATTGTTCGTCATTGGGTGCCTTTCCATGCCATGCGTGGGTGTGCATCATATAATCGACACCGTTGCCCATTTCTGTATGCATGATGATAACTATTGGTTGGCCTTTTCTGGTTTTGGTCTGGGCCAGTTTTAATGTTTCTATGATTGATTTGAGGTCGTTTCCTTCTTTAAGAAGAATGACTTCCCAGCCAAAGGCTGCAAATTTTTCGGCAATGTTACCCATGGGCAATACATCGTCGGTGGCTCCGTCGATTTGTTTTCCGTTGAGATCGACTGTGGCAATTAGATTGTCCACTTTGTTTGCTGCAGCATACATGATGGCCTCCCAGTTTTGACCTTCTTGTAATTCACCATCTCCCATTAATACAAAAACGGTTTTGTCATCCCGATTTAGTTTTTTGGAAAGTGCTGCACCAATGGCAACAGACAGTCCTTGTCCTAAAGAGCCTGAGGAAATTCTTACGCCGGGAAGTCCTTCGTGGGTGGTGGGGTGTCCCTGTAATCTCGAATCGATCAAACGAAAGGTTTGAAGTTCTTCAACTGGGAAATAGCCCTTACGGGCCAAAACACTGTATAATACAGGAGAAATATGTCCGTTGGAAAGGAAAAATAAATCTTCATTCTCCCCATTCATATCGAAACCCTCTTTGATCTGCATAATTTCGTTATAGAGTGCAACCAAAAATTCTGTACAGCCAAGAGATCCTCCAGGATGTCCCGAATTTACCTTGTGAACCATACGCAAAATGTCTCTTCTGACCTGAGAAACTAATGAGTCCAAAAAATTATAGTCTGGCATTGTAATATTTTTTCAGGGCAAAAGTAAGCTTTCAACCTTTAGATACAAAGTACTGAGAATCTTTTGTTTAAAAATATTTATTTTGACGGTTTTAGAGATCAGATGGAGTAGATTCATTGCTCAGAATCTTATATTTGCAGCATCTTACAAAGCATGAAATTTAATTTAATTCAAAAAGATCCGTCCTCCTCTGCCAGAGCAGCCAGCTTATCTACCGATCACGGAAATATTGAAACCCCCATTTTTATGCCTGTGGGAACAGCGGCAACCGTAAAAGGGGTGCATCAAAGGGAATTAAAACAGGACATCAAGCCCGATATTATATTGGGAAATACCTACCATTTATACCTCAGACCGGGTACTGATATTCTCCAACAAGCGGGAGGGCTTCACCGATTTATGAATTGGTCATCTCCCTTGCTGACCGACTCTGGAGGCTATCAGGTCTATTCATTGTCGGACAACCGTAAAATAAAAGAAGAAGGGGTTACCTTTAAATCCCACATTGACGGTTCCAAACATTTTTTTTCACCCGAAAGGGCAGTAGAGATACAACGAAAAATAGGAGGGGACATCATTATGGCTTTTGATGAGTGTACTCCTTACCCTTGTGACTATGACTATGCCAAGGATTCTATGCACATGACCCATAGGTGGTTGGATCGCTGCTTGGAACATCACCACAAAATACCTTTTGAATACGATTACCGCCAATTTTTATTTCCTATTGTTCAGGGAAGTGTTTACAAAGATTTAAGGAAACAATCGGCAGACTATATCGCTGCCAAAGATGCTCCAGGCAATGCCATTGGAGGCCTTTCAGTAGGGGAGCCCGCTCCCGAAATGTATGCCATGACTCAAGTAGTTTGCGAACGTTTGCCGGAGGATAAACCCCGTTATTTGATGGGTGTAGGAACCCCCATCAACATACTGGAAAACATTGCCTTAGGCATTGATATGTTTGATTGTGTTATGCCCACCAGAAATGCCAGAAATGGGATGCTATTCACCGCAGAAGGAACCCTAAATATCAAAAATAAAAAATGGGAAAATGATTTCTCTCCCATCGACTCAGCCCACTACTGTTATGCCGATACGGACTACTCCAAAGCCTATTTGCGGCATTTGTTTACCGTAAATGAAATGTTGGGAAAACAGATTGCTACCCTTCATAATCTTAGTTTTTATATGTGGTTGGTGAGAGAGGCCAGAAAGCATATCTTAGCGGGTGATTTTACCCAATGGAAAAATCAAATGTGTCGTCAAATGGACAATCGATTATAGCATGAAAATCATCGACTGGTATATCATCAAAAAATACCTATCCACTTTTGTGGTGATGATCCTGCTTTTTATTCCCATCGGGGTGATGGTAGACATGGCGGAGAAGATCGATAAGTTTAAGGAAAATGAAGTGCCCGCTGGAGCCATTTTAAATTATTACTTAGATTTCACTTGGTATTTTGGCAATTTGCTCTTTCCCATATTTCTTTTTTTGGCGGTGATATGGTTTACTTCAAAATTGGCCAACAACACTGAAATCATCGCGCTGCTAAGTTCGGGAATTTCCTTTTCACGATTTTTGAGACCTTATTTTATATCTGCCGGAATTGTTGCCTTGTTTTCTTTTTTTTCGGGTATGTTCATCGTCCCCAAGTCCAACTCCAGTTATAACGCATTCCACTACAAATACATCAATAAAAAAAGTGAACGTCAAACCAAAAACCTCTACAAACAAATCAATCCTAAAGAGTATATTTTTGTAAGCAGTTATGATCCCATTCGAAAAAGTGCTAACAATTTCACCTTGGAGCATTTTGAAGAGAACTTAATGACTTTTAAGATTCAGGCCAGTAGTATTCGTTGGGTGGATAAGGATAGTGTTTTTAGACTATCGGCTTATTCCAAGAGGACTTTTACCGATGAAGGAGAAATCTACTTAAGAAAAAGTCGATTGGATACGCTTTTCGATTTTAAAATTGACGATTTGTCTCCAGTGAATTACAAAGCTGAAACCTTGACTTTCTCCCCCCTTAATGAATTCATTGAAAACGAACGAGAGGGGGGGTCGGTAATGATTAACAGCCATCTATTGGTTAGGCACAAAAGATGGAGTTTGCCCTTTTCCGCTTTTGTTTTGACCCTTATAGGGGTCTCGGTTTCTTCCTTCAAAAGAAGGGGAGGGATGGGGGTAAATTTGGCCTTTGGAATCTCCTTGGGATTTCTATTTATCTTCTTTGATAAAATATTTTCTGTTTTGGTCAATAAGTCAAACTTTTCTCCTTTTCTGGGGGCTTGGCTTCCTATTGTTATCTTTGGAGTACTGGCCATATTTTTACTTCGCAGGGCCAGAAGGTAGCACAGTAACTTAAAACTAAATTTATACCACCGATCCACTAATATTATTAAATTTGTTCTTTCAGATACATACGAATGGAATACTTAGATTTTGAACTTCCCGTTAAAGAACTTCAAGAGCAAATTGCTAAATGTCAAGCCATAGGCGACGAGAGCAGTGTTGATGTTACTGAAACCTGTAAATTACTGGCCGAAAAACTGGACGATACCAAGAAAAGTGTTTATGGTAATCTCACCGCTTGGCAGCGGGTGCAAATGTCCCGTCATCCCTCCAGACCCTATGCTTTGGATTACATCAATGCACTTTGTGGCAATACTTTTTTGGAACTTCATGGAGACAGAAATTATGGAGATGACAAGGCCATGGTGGGTGGATTGGGAAAAATAGACAACCAGACTTTTATGTTCATCGGAACACAAAAAGGATACAATACCAAAACAAGACAATACCGAAACTTTGGAATGGCCAAACCCGAGGGATACCGGAAGGCTCTCCGGCTGATGAAAAAAGCCGAAAAATTTGGAATCCCCATCATATCACTTATCGATACTCCTGGTGCCTATCCTGGATTGGGAGCTGAAGAGCGGGGACAAGGTCAGGCCATTGCCAACAACATCTATCAAATGCTTAATATCAAAACTCCCATCATTGTTACCATCATAGGGGAGGGTGCCTCTGGAGGAGCATTAGGGATTGGTGTTGGAGATCTGATTTATATGTTGGAAAACACCTGGTATTCCGTTATTTCACCAGAATCCTGCTCCTCTATTCTTTGGAGAAGTTGGGAGCACAAAGAAACTGCTGCTGAGGCTTTAAAACTTACTGCAGAGGATATGTTGAATTCCAAGTTGATTGATAAAATCATTAAAGAACCGCTTGGCGGTGCACACTATGATCGAGAAAAGGTTTTTAAAACGGTCAAAAAACAAATCATTGATGCTTTTAGAACACTTGACAAAATAGATAGTGATCAATTGATTAAAGCCAGAAGAGATAAATTTTCCAATATGGGAACCTTCCAAGGCTAGGCATCACTCGCTTTTTGTTCTTATTAACAAGATTAACTTTTTATCAACAACCAATTTGTTTACCTCTGTAAGATAAATGCTTCATTTATTATCAGAACAAACCAACTAATCCGTTTACTTTAGCCCTCATGGAAAAAAGCAAACCAATTCAAGTCAATAAACAATCTTCGGGAACCGTCATCAGCCTTCAACAGGGGAAACTACCCCCTCAGGCCATCGAACTGGAAGAGGCTGTATTGGGCGCTATGTTAATCGACAAAAAAGGGGTTGACGAGGTAATTGATCTTCTCGAGCCTGAAGCTTTTTACAAAACGGCACACCAAACTATTTTCGAATCTATTTTTAATTTATTTCAAAATTCACAGCCCATTGATTTGCTAACGGTCTCGGCCGATTTGAGAAAAAATGGAAAGCTGGAAAGTATGGGAGGGGATTACTATTTGGTACAACTCACCCAAAAAGTGGCTTCTTCAGCACATATTGAATTTCATGCGCGAATCATTTTACAGAAATACATACAAAGGAGTTTGATTCGTATTTCCAACGAAATCATTGAGTCTTCCTACAAAGAGTCTATCGATGTCTTTGACTTGTTGGATGAGGCAGAATCAAAGTTATATGATGTGGCATTAGGGAATGTTAAAAAATCTTCTGATACCGCCCAGAATTTGGTGATGTTGGCCAAGAAAAAAATTGAAGAAATTGCCAATAAAGATGGATTGAGCGGGGTGGCCACCGGATTTGAAAAACTAGACCTGCTCACTTCTGGCTGGCAACCCAGTGATTTGATCATTATCGCTGCTCGACCTGGTATGGGTAAGACCGCATTGACCCTTTCCATGGCCCGAAATATGGCAGTAACCCAACAAACGCCTGTTGCTTTTTTCTCATTGGAGATGTCCTCTGTGCAGTTGATTACCCGACTGATCTCTGCAGAAACTGGCTTGTCGTCTGAAAAACTTAGAACTGGAAAATTGGCGGATCACGAGTGGAAACAACTCAATGTTAAGGTGGGAGATTTGGAAAAAGCACCTTTATTTATAGACGACACCCCTGCATTGTCCATTTTTGATCTTCGTGCAAAAGCCCGAAGACTGTCTTCACAACACGACATCAAACTCATCATTGTTGACTATTTGCAGTTGATGACCGCAGGATCCAGCAGTAAAATGGGAAATCGTGAACAAGAAATTTCTACCATTTCGAGAAACCTAAAGTCATTGGCCAAAGAATTGGACATACCAGTAATTGCATTGTCTCAGCTTTCCAGAGCGGTTGAAACCAGAGGAGGGACTAAACGACCTCAACTGTCCGACCTTAGGGAATCTGGTGCCATCGAACAAGATGCCGATATCGTTTCATTTATCTACCGTCCCGAGTATTACGGCATTGAGGAGTGGGACGATGAGGAACATACTTCCTCTATTGGTCAAGCTGAGTTTATCGTGGCCAAACACCGAAACGGGGGATTGGATAATATTCGAATGAAGTTTATTGGGAATCTGGGTAAATTCGAAGACCTGCAATCCAACGATTCTCCCTATGAGTTCCAGTCTAAAATGAATGATAGCGATTCTTCCAATCCGCCCATCGGAAGGTTACCCGGACCAGATGACGCTTTCGATCTTCCTCCAGAGGATGGAGATGATATGCCGTTCTAAAGGCGAATCGCTTTGGCCAAGAGGTTCAATTTCAAGTCTTCGGGATTCTTAAAATGAATGGTATGGATCCCAAGATTGGCAGCCGCTTCTATATTTCTCAGGTTATCGTCAATAAATAGGCTTTCCTCGGCCATAAAATCAAATCGATCCAAGGTCAATTGGTATATCTCAGCAAAAGGTTTTCGGGTATTTTCAGTCCCGGAAACAACAATGCCTTCAAATCGATGAAGGAACTCAAATCGTTCTAGCGCCACTGGAAAGGTTTCTGCGCTCCAATTGGTCAAGGCCACGACCCTATAATTTGGATTACGGAGCAGATGATTAAGTATATCAACCGTTCCTTTGATTGAATTTCCCAACATTTCCTCCCAACGTCCGTAGTACATTCTGATCCATTCCTCGTATTGGGGAAACATTTTAACCCGCTCTTCGGTGGCCTTTTGTAGGGGATATCCCGCATCCTGATTTTCATTCCAATCCATGGTGCAGATTTCATCAAAAAACCATTGCATTTTTTTTCGATCTCCTTCAAAAACCTCAAGATAGACGTATTCTGGGTTCCAATCGACGAGCACTCCGCCCAAATCAAAAATAATGTTCTTAATCTCTCTCATAGGTGTTGTTTACGTTTCTTTTTGTCCCATCAACATTAGATAGCTTTTTAAAAAATCATCTATGGCTCCATTCATTACGGCATCAACATCGTTGGTTTCGTTCTGGGTTCTAACATCTTTAACCAATTTGTAGGGGTGCATCACATAGTTCCTGATCTGGGAACCCCATTCGATTTTCTTTTTGGAGGCTTCAATTTCGTTACGAGCCGATAATTTTTTTTGCAATTCGATTTCATAAAGTTGAGACTTTAACAATTGCATGGCTTTATTTTTATTTTCCAGTTGCGAACGGGTCTCTGAGTTTTCAATCATGATGCCAGTAGGGTGGTGGCGCAATCGGACTGCCGTTTCTACTTTGTTTACATTTTGGCCACCCGCGCCACTGGCACGCATGGTTTCCCAGGTGAAATCTGAGGGATTCACGACGATCTCTATGCTGTCATCTACCAAGGGATAAACATAGACCGAAGCAAATGAAGTATGTCTTTTTGCATTACTGTCAAAAGGGGAGATTCGAACCAGTCGATGGACTCCATTTTCGCCTTTGAGCCATCCAAAGGCAAATTCCCCATTTAATTCTAGGGTTACCGTTTTTACTCCTGCCACATCTCCGGCCTGGTGGTTGAGTTCTCTGACCTTGATGTTGTTTTTTTCGGCCCACATCAAATACATCCGCATCAGCATTTCAGCCCAATCACAACTTTCTGTTCCTCCAGCACCCGCAGTAACCTGTAGGACTGCACTCAGGTCGTCTCCTTCGTCAGACAACATGTTTCGGAATTCAATATCCTCCACCAGTTTTATGGTCTGTCGATAATGTTCCTCAACTTCCGCGTCGGTGATTTCACCTGCTTTTTGAAATTCCAACAAAACGGATAAATCCTCCTCTTTTTGTTGGACGTGTTCGAAGTCCTCCACCCATTTTTTTAGGTTTCTTATTTCGCGCATTAGCTTTTCGGCTTGCTGTGCGTCGTTCCAAAAATTTGGTTCCAACGTCTTTTCCTCCAGGTTGGATATTTCTATTTTTTTGGCATCAATGTCAAAGATACCCCCTTAACGCACCAAGGCGATCCTTAAGTTCTTTTTCTTTTTCTGAAGAAATCATACTATATTTTGTAAATTAACTTTCGACAAAATTAATTTTAAATTTTTAACCCAATAGATTATTTAGAATTATGTCGAAATATAATAACCTACTTATTATGAAATTCAAAAACTTTCCCCTCAGAATTTTTTTTTCGGTCGTTTACTCAGTTACATTTGTCCTAGGTTGTAATTCAAATCACAAAAGTATGACCAATTCCAACATAAGCCCTCCAGTGGCTGATGTAGTCCCTTACCAACACAAAATTCACAACCACATTCGCAAAGATCCCTATTATTGGTTGAATCAAAGGGATAACCCAGAGGTTTTGGATTATTTGGAGCGGGAAAACGATTATTTTCAAAAAATGACCGCCCACACCCAATCCTTTCAGCTGGAGCTATACGAAGAAATGCGCTCTCGTATAAAAGAAGATGACAGCTCTGTTCCCTATTTTTACAATGGGTATTGGTACATCACTCGATACGAGGAGGGAAAAGATTATCCCATTTATATTCGCAAAAAAGGGGCACTGACCGCAAAAGAAGAAGTCATGTTCGACTGCAATGAAATGGCACAGGGGAAGGATTATTTTCGATTGCTAGGAATATCCGTAAGTCCCGACAACACCAAAGTTGCTTTTGGTATTGACACCGTCTCCCGTCGTCAATATACCCTAAAGATCAAAGACCTAATAAGTGGTAAACTGTTAGAAACTAAAATAGAAAACACCACAGGAGGCAGTGTGTGGGCAGCCGATAATGCAACGCTTTTCTACAACAAAAAAGATGATCAAACCCTGCGCTCCGAAGCGGTTTACAAACATTACATTAATTCCACAGAACAAACAGATCAACTCGTCTATGAGGAAGTTGACGAAACCTATTCTGTCTATGTAAGTTCTTCAAAATCGAGGGAATTTATTTTTATATCCTCTCATAGTACCACCACCAGTGAGCATCGTTTTATAAGATCGGATCAACCAGAGGCAGATTTTAAGATCATTCAAACCCGAACCACTGGTTTGGAATATGATGTCGCCCATTTTGGGGATCATTTTTACCTTCACACCAATTTCAATGGTGCTACCAATTTTCAGATTATGAGAACAGCGATTGAACAGACCTCTTCTGAATTTTGGGAGCCTTTATTGCCCCATCGCAAGGATGTTTTAATCGAAGATGTCGAATTATTTGACCAGTATTGGGTGGTCAACGAAAGAGAGAATGGTCTTTCTAGATTGCGCATCATGCGCTGGGATAATACTACAGACTACTATCTTCCTATCGATGAAGAGACCTATACCCTCCACATTTCCATTAACCCAGAGTTTAAGTCAACCCAACTGCGGTATGTTTTCAATTCTTTAACCACGCCCAGCTCGGTCATTGAATTTGATATGCTTTCTCAACAGAAAACCATTTTAAAAACCCAAGAGGTGTTAGGCGATGGTTTTGATCCGAGTCATTATCGTTCGCAAAGATTGTGGGCCGATGCGAGAGATGGTGCCAAAATTCCAATTTCCATCGTTTACCATAAAGACACCCAATTGACCGAATCAACCCCCATACTGCAATACGCCTATGGTTCCTATGGGCATACCATTGACCCCTCCTTTTCCTCCAATCGTCTGAGTTTGTTGGATCGGGGTTTTGCTTTTGCCATTGCCCACATTAGGGGAGGAGAGTATATGGGTAGACATTGGTATGAGGAGGGCAAATTGTTGAAGAAAAAAAACACTTTTTACGATTTTATAGATTGTTCGAAGTTTTTAATTGAGCAAAAACTCACCTCACCAGAACACCTCTACGCCAATGGAGGCTCAGCTGGGGGGCTTTTAATGGGAGTGATCATCAATTTGTCTCCGGAATTATACAATGGGGTGATTGCCGATGTGCCTTTTGTAGATGTGGTCACCACCATGTTGGACGATACCATTCCCTTGACCACTTCTGAATATGATGAGTGGGGCAATCCCAATGAAAAAGCGTATTATGATTATATGCTTTCTTATTCTCCTTACGATCAGGTAAAGGCGCAAGATTATCCCCATCTGTTGGTGACCTCGGGTCTTCACGACTCACAGGTGCAGTATTTTGAGCCCACCAAATGGGTGGCTCGGTTAAGGGCTCACAAAACCGATCAAAATTTATTGTTTTTGGATACCAATATGAAAGCGGGGCACAGCGGAGCTTCTGGTCGTTTTGACAGCCTCAAAGAATTGGCAAAAAAATTTGCTTTCATAATTGATTTAGAAGAAAATAGTCTTTAAAAAAAAGTGTTATTTTTGCAGCGTAAAGATGGAAAAAAATAAATCCAACAAGGGAATGAAGATTAATGAAAACGTTTTGTCATTAATTGGTAGTACCCCCTTGATCCGACTTGAAAAAATTGTTGAAGGTTTTACAGGAAACTTTTTTACAAAATTTGAGGCCTTTAATCCTGGCCATTCCAACAAAGACAGAATTGCACTTCATATTATTGAAGAAGCCGAAAAAAAAGGCATTCTCAAACCTGGTGATACCATCATTGAAACCACTTCTGGTAATACGGGTTTTAGTTTGGCGATGGTTTCTCTAATCAAAGGTTATGATTGTATTCTGGCCGTGAGTTCAAAGTCTTCCAAAGACAAAATTGATATGTTGCATGCAATGGGGGCTAAAGTCTATGTTTGCCCTGCCAATGTCTCTGCAGAAGATTCCAGATCCTACTATCAGGTTGCCAAAACTCTCCACAACGAAATCAAAGATTCAGTATACATCAATCAGTATTTCAACAATCTAAATGTAGAAGCCCATTACAAAACTACTGGTCCTGAGATTTGGGATCAGACAGATGGTAAAATCACTCATCTGATTGCTTGCTCAGGTACTGGGGGGACTATTTCAGGTTGTGCTAAGTACTTAAAAGAACAAAACCCCGATATTGAAATTATCGGTGTTGATGCCTATGGATCTGTTCTGAAAAAATACCATGAGACTCGAGAGTTGGACACCGATGAAATCTATCCCTACCGCATTGAAGGATTGGGTAAAAATCTCATTCCAACGGCAACAGATTTTGATTCTATCGATACTTTTATTAAAGTAACCGACGAGGACAGTGCCCATACGGCCAGAGAAGTTACCCGAAAAGAAGGATTGTTTGTTGGCTATACCTCTGGTGCTGCCATGCAAGCCGTAAAGCAACTCAATAAAAAAGAAAAGTTCAAAAAGGACGACTGCATAGTCATTATTTTCCCGGATCACGGTTCTCGCTACATGAGCAAGATATACAGTGACGATTGGATGAATGAACAGGGTTTTTTTGATACAGCCAATCAAGAAGCTCCCAACAAAATCGAATACATATAAGCATTTACAACTGAAGGATTTAATGATGAAGGATTTATTTGACAGATTTTATGAAAACAAAGGGCCTGTTGGAAAATGGGCAGAATACGCAGAAGGCTATTTTGTTTTTCCAAAGTTGGAAGGCCCCATCAGTAACCGGATGTACTTTATGGGTAAAGAGGTCATCACTTGGAGTGTTAATGACTACTTGGGCTTAGCCAATCATCCTGAAGTGAGAAAGGTAGATGCCGAGGCGGCAGCTGAATATGGATCTGCCTATCCCATGGGAGCGAGAATGATGTCGGGTCATACCGATCTTCACGAGCAATTGGAAGGTGAGTTGGCTGAATTTGTTAATAAAGAATCTGCATATTTACTCAATTTCGGTTATCAAGGAATTTTATCAACCATTGATACATTGGTAGGAAAAGACGATGTAATCGTCTATGATGTAGATGCACACGCTTGTATTGTAGATGGGGTTAGACTTCATTTGGGTAAACGTTTTACCTACAAACACAATGATATAGCAAGTCTTGAAAAAAACCTACAGCGCGCCCAAAAGGTAGCCGAACAAACTGGAGGAGGGATTTTGGTGATCTCTGAGGGAGTTTTCGGTATGCGTGGAGAGCAAGGGAAGCTAAAGGAGATTGCAGGTCTCAAAAGCAAATACAAATTCCGATTTTTGGTGGACGATGCCCACGGGTTTGGGACATTGGGCAAAAATGGAGCAGGAGCAGGAGTAGAGCAAGGCATACAAGACGACATCGATGTCTATTTTGCCACTTTTGCTAAATCGATGGCTTCGACTGGGGCTTTTATTGCTGCCGATAAGGAAATTATCGACTATCTGAGGTACAATATGCGTTCTCAGATGTTTGCAAAATCACTGCAAATGCAGTTGGTCAAAGGAGCCCTCAAAAGATTGGAAATGCTTAGAACTCAACCCGAATTCAAAGCCAAGCTTTGGGAGAATGTAAATGCCCTTCAAAATGGCCTTAAAGCCAACGGTTTTGATATTGGCAAGACACAAAGCTGTGTAACTCCAGTTTATCTTAAGGGGAGTATACCCGAAGCCATGGCATTGGTCAAAGATTTGAGAGAAAACCACGGTATCTTTTGTTCCATAGTGGTTTATCCGGTCATTCCCAAAGGATTGATTTTGTTGCGTTTGATTCCAACAGCCTCCCATACCCTAGAGGATGTGAATGAAACCATAGAAGCTTTTGCCTATATCAGAGAAAAATTGGAAAACGGAACTTACAAGCGAATTTCACAAGCGCTACAAGCGGCTGTTAAATAATCTAATCAATACCTTCATAACAAGGTTTTAGGGTTCCAATGTGGAGCGTGAAAGAATTACAGCTTTTTGATGCAGGGGAATTCTAAAATTACCTCTATAAAATAAATGGATATTGTTTATTCATTCAACATTACTGGCATTACCAGCATGGTAATGTTTTCTCCTTCTTCAATATGATCCATAGGGGTAATGATTCCTGCACGGTTGGGCAGAGACATAAATAGTTTGATTTCCTCACAAGCAATGTTGTTCAGCATTTCGATCAAAAAACGGGAGTTGAATCCTATTTGCAGGTCGTCTCCGATGTACTCACAACCCAATCTTTCCTCAGCTTTATTGCTGTAATCAAAATCTTCGGCAGAAACTTGGAGTTCTGCTCCAGCCATTTTAAGTCTAACTTGATGGGTAGTTTTGTTGGAAAATATACTGACCCTTCGAACGGAATTGAGGAATTCGGAACGGGAAATCTGCATCACATTTGGGTTTTCTTTAGGGATGACCGCTTCGTAATTGGGGTATTTGCCTTCGACCAATCGGCAGGTCATTCTGACGTTTCCGAAACTGAATTCCGCATTGGTTTCGTTGTATTCTATCACCACATCCTCCTCAACACCTTGAAGTATGCCTTTGAGTAATTGAAGGGGTTTTTTGGGCATGATAAATTCGGCATTTTTGTCTGCCTGAATATCGGTGCGGGTGTATTTGACCAATTTATGGGCATCGGTAGCCACGAAAGTTAATTCAGTAGTATTGAATTGAAAAAACACACCACTCATCACTGGTCTGAGGTCGTCATTGCCCGATGCAAAAAGTGTGGCGTTGATGGCTGTTGCCAAAATCTGACCGTTGATATGAGTTTTGATGGGATCTTTGACTTGAGCGGCTTTTGGGAAATCTTCACCATTGAGATAGGCTACAGCATACTTACCATTGTTGGCACTGATTTCAACCGTATTTTTTTCTGATTTGACAAAAGTCAAGGGCTGTTCGGGAAAGGTTTTTAAAGTATCCAAAATCAGACGAGCGGGTAAGGCGATCATACCACTGTCTTGAGATTCCACATCTATAGTAGCAGACATGGAGGTTTCGAGGTCGGAGGCAGTCAAAACCAATTGACTTCCATTGAGATGGAATAAAAAATTATCCAAGATGGGAAGAGTATTGGCATTGTTGATAATTCCTCCCAAGATCTGGAGTTCTTTGAGTAACGATTCGCTGGAAACAATGAATTTCATGGACAATTGCTTATGTATCGCAAATATAAAACGAAGCCCATACCCAAAAAAATGAAGTTATTAAAAGTTATTGACCAAATCTGCGGATTCTCCAACGGAAGACCAAAGCTCCCAAAATCAACAAAATCGCCAATGGAATCAATAGCATAAGGATTTTTAGCAAACGGGATTGCTGCTCCACTTTTTGGAAATCCAAATGGGGGAGTTCCACGCCTTTGTTCTGGAGTTGAAGCAGTTTATGATTGCCCATCAAATGATGAACAGTCTGTTGGAGAAACACTTTGTTGAAATAAAAATTATTGGTCCATTTGTCATATCCCAGTTCTAGTGGGTTGCCTTTGTCCACTTGGTTTTCTGCAACAGCACCGCTGGAAAAAACCATGATCTGACTTTGGCCTGTTGTCCTTTTGTCCTCCAGTTTTACGGGCGTAATTCGATTGTCGAAGGCCGAATTGAATTTTCCTTCCAGTAAAAGACCCAAGATTTGTGATTTCTGATCGAACAGGGCAGGGTTTAATTTTTCCGAAGCTTCTTTAAGGGCTATTGTTTTAGGAGTTTGTAGTGATTGTGAAAAATCAGAACTGCCGATGAGTATGGTTTTGTCCAGTGAATTGTTAAGGGTATCGATAGAAGAGGGAAAAGGGATTAACACCTTACCGGCTTGATTTCCAAATAGTTCATTTTGTCTGGGTTGAGCCAGAGAGTAATAGGGCCAAGGATAAGGGAGGTATTGAGCCTCGCGTTGGGATCCATTGGCCAGTACTACTGGAGCACAATACATGTCTTTGACCAAGTTTTTTTGCAATCTAAAACCGTATTTAAAAAAAGCACTTTCCATATTGAGCGAACGTCCGACTGCTACGGCCGAACCTCCGGTATTGAACAAACTGTCCCGATTGACAGCCACTGGATTGATAGTCCACCACTGTTTTCCACCATGCATCAAGTATTGATCCAATAGGTATTTTTCGGTTTCACTAAAAGCTTCTGTAGGATTGGAGATCATCAACAGGGGAAATCGCCTCAGATTTTCGAGTGTTTTTTCTGGGTCGTTTTCTAATGCTTTCAGGTCGAAAGAGGCCAACTGGTAGTAGGGTTGAAGACTGCGCATAAAATCGGCAATCTTAACTGCTTCCGAGGTGCCGTGGGAGGTTAACACTGCTAGGGTGGGTTTTTGCTTTTGGTTGATCTTAAAAAAGGCTTCGTAAAAGTGAAACTCCAATTGGGCGATGGATCGGTTGATTTTTTGTTGTTCATCATCTCCCAACACCTTTTCAAGCAATGGGATTCTCAGAGATTTGTTACCGTCGTTGATCATAGCCCAAGGGAAAACAACAGTCTGTTCAAGGGCTTGTTTTTGATCGGCTATGATGTATTCGGGAGGGAGACCAAACTGCGTCATTTCATCGATCAGTGCTTGAGTACTAACAGAACCCTCAAAAGGATCGACAAAGCTCACCACTAACTGATCGGTAAGACCTTCCATTCCACTGATCAAGGTCTTTATTTCGCGATGCAATCGCAAATAATGGGCAGGGAGTTGACCGGTCAAAAAAATATCAATTTTCAGGGGTTGCTCCAGTTCCGTTAAAAGGATTTTGGTGTTGTCGTTTAAGGTATAGCGTTGGTCTTGGGTCACATCCCAACGGTAATCGATACCTTGAGCGATGACGATCAACAACAATGGAATGAGAAGGTTTTTCAACTCTTGTTTAATATTTTTCACAGCTCTTGATTTTTGATGTTGTACAACAGCTGTTTACTGATATAGAGAACCATATAGTTAAAACCCAAAAAATAGACGATATCTTTGAGGGTTACTACGCCTTGGCGAAGGTTGATAAAATGCTCAAAAATTCCCACAGCATTGAAAAAACGGTAAAGACCTTGATCTTTAATTAGTTCGGCGATACCTTTCCAGACATAAAATTGAAGAAAACAAAGCAACAGGGCCAACATAAAAGCCGTGGCTTGACTTTTGGTGAGTAGGGCTGAAAAAATCCCAAGGGCAACAAAACTTGCTCCCACAAAAAACAAGCCGCAATAGGCGGAGATGGCACTGCCCCAATCTATGGGGTTGTCGCCCAGCTTTAGGGCGTCGAGGGCAAAAAAATAAACCACTGTTGGCAGCAAGACCGTCAATAACAACATCAAATTGACAATGTACTTCCCCAAAAGGATTTGCCACAGGCTCAGGGGTTTGGTCAACAATAACTCCAAAGTTCCAGTGCGTTTTTCTTCAGCAAAACTGCGCATTGACAAGGCGGGTACAAGGAGTAAAAACAACCATGGAGCAAGGACAAAAAAGGCGTTGAGGTCAGCAAATCCTGCATTGAGCAGGTTGAAGTCGGTGTCCAAAAACCACAGGAAAAGTGTGGAGAGTGTCAGGAAAAATCCCAAGCTGAGATAGCCCAAGGGAGTACTGAAAAAAACAAACCATTCTCTTTTAACCAATGCCCACATATTATTCAAATTTAACGGTTATGGATTCTCTGTATTCCAATCCAAAGAGAGACTGAGCGCCCCCCACGGTTTGGGTGTTGCTTTTGTAGATGGCCAATTCGAGGTGATTGGCATCGTTGAAAAGTGCGATTTTTTTCCCGTCCTCATCTCTCTTTTCTTTGGGAATGGAGAAGTCGATGGCATCACTGTAGGTTTCGAACACTTTTCTGAATTTAACATTTCTGGCAAAAATGGTAAAAGCTCTGGATTTTCCTACTTCGTTGAAAATTTTTCGGGTGATGTTGGTGATAACATTGCCATAATTGTCAACATAAATTACCGCTCCTAAGATTTGATCTCCCTGAGGGTTTATGACCGGTCTCAGTTCTTTGATTTCTTTGATATGTTCTACGGGTTTACCCACTACCTCTAAAGTCCCTTTTCGTGAGATATGGGCAGCTACCCATACGAAAGCTTCCAGCACTGGGAAGGAGGTTGGCATTTTGTCATGGATGTTGATCGAGACCATTTTGTCAGATTTTAGATCTCCTTTAATCATAGCAAAAATACCATTGTCTGCTCCAATAAAATAATGACCGTCAAAATACATGGCCAAGTGTTGGTTTTCTGGTGTCTTTTCAGACTCGACCCCAATGATATGAATACTTCCTTTTGGGAAAGTTTTGTATGCGTTTTTGAGTACATAAGCTGCCTCGGTGGGGTTGTAGGGTGCTATTTTATGGCTGATGTCCACAATTTGTGGTTGTTCCACTGTACTGAGTATGGCTCCTTTGACTGCTGCCACAGCGTAATCTTTATTTCCAAAATCGGTCATTAAAGTTACTATCGGCATAGGAGTATAGTGGATAAAATTATTTAAATTTGAATGATAAGCTTGCAGTAGCAAAATTAATTTTTTTTAACTGACTATCCTTTGAACGAAATAAAAATTGAACTTTCTGAAGTCAATCCACAGGAATTTTTCGGACAGCAAAACATTAATATTGAAAAATTAAGGTATTATTATCCCAAGCTAAAGATTGTAGCCAGAGGAATTACCCTTAAAGCTTTTGGAGAAGAATCCATCTTGGAGGAATTCGAAAAGCGTGTGGATATGTTGATTTCTCATTTTGGAAAATACAACCATCTCAACGAAGAAACCATAGAACGGATCATAACAGGTGATGGGCCTGCCGATTTTGAACCCAGTTCGGATCGAGATAATTTTATATTGCACGGTGTGGGGGGAAAGATCATCAAATCCCAGAGTGTCAATCAGCAGCGACTTGTTGAAACTTCCAAAAAAAATGACATGATCTTTGCCATCGGCCCTGCAGGAACGGGTAAAACCTATACTGGTGTCGCCTTGGCGGTCAAAGCCCTTAAAGAAAAACAAGTCAAGCGGATCATCCTCACCCGACCGGCGGTGGAGGCAGGGGAGAACCTCGGTTTCCTTCCTGGCGATTTAAAGGAAAAGTTGGATCCCTATATGCAGCCGCTTTATGACGCCCTGCGGGACATGATCCCCCAGGAAAAACTCAATAGTCATATCGAAAACGGAACGATTCAAATTGCGCCTTTGGCCTTTATGAGGGGGCGAACTTTGGACAATGCCTTTGTGATTTTGGATGAAGCCCAAAACACCACCCACGCCCAAATGAAAATGTTTTTGACCCGTATGGGTCGTAACGCTAAATTTATGGTTACGGGCGATCCTGGTCAGATCGATTTGCCGCGAAGGGTAATCTCAGGACTCAAAGAAGCCCTTTTGATCCTTAAAGAAACCGAGGGCATTGGTATCATTACTTTGGACGAAAAAGACGTGATTCGTCATTCTTTGGTCAAAAAAGTCATTGATGCTTACAAACGCATTGAACACCATAATTGAAGCTCTTGACAAATACACTTACCCATTGTGATTTTCATTTTCCTGGCCAATTGTCACACTACCACGGTAAAGTCAGGGAGGTTTACGAATTGGAAAACGACCTATTGGTCATGGTGGCCTCCGATCGCCTTTCCGCCTTTGATGTGGTCATGCCTAAAGGAATTCCCTACAAAGGGCAAATCCTCAACCAAATTGCTACCCAAATGATGGCCGCCACGGAGGACATTGTTCCCAACTGGCTCACCGCCACACCCGATCCCAACGTGGCCATCGGCCAACGCTGTTCGCCTTTTAAAGTTGAGATGGTCATCAGGGGCTATCTTTCTGGTCATGCAGCCAGAGAATACAAAGTTGGAAAAAGAACACTCTGTGGTGTAGAAATGCACAATGGCATGATCGAAAACGATGCTTTTCCCACTCCCATCATCACTCCAGCCACCAAAGCCGAAGAAGGTCACGATGAAGACATTTCCCGAGAAGCCATTGTGGATCAGGGGATAGTCAGTGAAGCCGACTACCTCCAGCTGGAGCAATATACCCGAGCGCTGTTCCAAAGGGGAACGGAGATCGCCCAAAGTAGGGGTTTGCTTTTGGTGGATACTAAATACGAATTCGGAAAAAATGCCCAGGGGGAAATTGTTTTGATTGATGAAATTCATACGCCCGACTCCTCACGCTATTTCTACGCCGAGGGCTATACCGAACGCCAATCAAATGGAGAAGCGCAAAAACAACTGTCCAAGGAGTTTGTAAGACAGTGGTTGATTTCCAATGGCTTTCAGGGACTGGAAGGGCAGGAGGTACCTCCCATGTCCGATGCCTATATCACTTCTGTCTCCGAACGATATATTGAGTTGTATGAAAACATTACTGGCAAAAGCTTTGTTAAAGCCGATACGACTCATATCAACCAAAGGATTGAAGAAAATGTGTTAAGCTACTTGGAGGGGAATGTTTAGAGTTTCTGCTCCTGTTGTTTTTTGCCATTCACATCCTCTCCAGACTTCTCTTTCCAAAATGCAATAGGTGTTTTTATTCCATTTCAATGGAAAGTGCTAACCAAGCATTGGTTCGCTCTTCTAAGGCTTCTTCAGTAGATTTTAATTCGATGGAGAGGGTTTTGATTTCCTCAGGGGAAAGCGCCTCACTCGAAAACTTGTTTTGTATTGTTTCTTTTTGGGCTTCAAATTTTGCGATTTCGGTTTCTAGCTTTTTGAGTGCCCGTTGGTTTTCGTAAGAGGGTTTGTTTTCTTCCTTATTTTTCCAGTCGGATTTTGGTTTTTTTTCGGGGGGGTCGGAAGCCATTGAGGGATCCTCATAGACCCTGAAATCAGAATAATTCCCAGGAAAATCTTCTATTTCACCGGCGCCCCGAAATACAAAGAGATGGTCCACGATTTTGTCCATAAAATACCGGTCGTGGGAGACGACAAGCAGACAACCTGGAAAGTCCATGAGAAAACTCTCCAATACATTGAGGGTGACAATATCCAAATCGTTGGTGGGTTCATCCAGAATCAGAAAATTGGGATTTTGTATGAGAATACTACACAAATACAAGCGTTTGCGCTCCCCTCCACTGAGTTTTTCTACAAAATCGTATTGCTTTTTTCGATCGAACAAAAATCGCTCCAACAGCTGTTGTGCAGAAATTTTCCGTCCTTTTTTAAGAGGGATATATTCCCCGTATTCTTGGATGACTTCAATTACCTTTTGACCTGGTTTTACCGCAATCCCGTCTTGGGTGTAATAACCAAACTTGAGGGTTTCACCTCGTACAATTTTACCAGCATCTGGTTGCTGTTGATTGGTCAGTAGTTTGAGGAAGGTGGATTTGCCAGTACCGTTATTCCCTATAATCCCAATACGGTCGTTGCGTTGAAAATTATAGTCAAAAGCCTTAAGGATCACCTTATCCTCAAAGGCTTTGGATACTTTGTGCATTTCGATCATTTTAGAACCTAATCGCTCCATATTGATTTCCAGTTCCACTTCTTGGTCATTTCTAAGCTGCTGTGCTTTTTCTTTAATGGCATTGAAATCGTCTATACGTGATTTGGATTTGGTCGTTCTCGCTTTGGGTTGCTTGCGCATCCATTCTAGTTCCTTGGAAAAGTGCCGCTTGGTTTTGTGAGCCTCGGTTTCATTTTGTTCAATCCGCGCTGCACGCTTTTCGAGGTAGTAGGAATAACTTCCTTTATAGGTGTATAAGTTACCTTCGTCTAACTCTATGATCTCATTACACACCCGCTCCAGAAAATACCGGTCGTGGGTAACCATCAACAAGGTTATTTTTTCTTTGATAAAATAGGCCTCCATCCATTCGATCATTTCTAAATCCAGATGATTGGTCGGTTCGTCTAGGATTAGTAAATCGGGCTTTTGTAGCAGGGCACTACAGAGTGCCAAACGCTTTTTTTGTCCCCCAGACAAGGATCCCACTTTTAGTGTCAAGTCATCCAGTTTAAGCTTGCTTAAAAGCTGTTTGTATTCGGTTTCAAAATCCCATGCCCCGTGTTGTTCCATCGCATCAAAGGCCTCTTGGTATTTTTCTTCATCCTCTGGGTTCAATAATGCTTTTTCATAGGTAGCGATTACCTCTAAAGTTTTGTTGCCCGAAGCCAGAATGATTTCCTCTACGGTTTTTTTTGGGTCTAAAATTGGCTCTTGCTGAAGGAAGGACACTTGGATGCCCTTTCGGAAATTGACCAATCCGGCATCAGGGGTTTCCTGTCCAGCGATAATCTTTAAGATGGTTGTTTTTCCACTTCCGTTTTTAGCGATCAGTGCTATTTTTTGCCCTTTACTGATCCCAAAAGAGAGGGGTTCAAAAATAACATGCTCCCCATAGGCCTTTGAAATGCCCTCTACCGAAAGTAGATTCATCCTTTTTAATTTTTCCTAAAATTACGGATTCAATTCCAACTGGAGGGGGATAGCCAGAGGAGAAGCGAAAACAACTTCCCAAGGAGTTTATCCGACAGTGTTTGATCTCCAATGGTGGAAGGGCAGGAGGCAACCCGTGTCTGAAGCTTATATCACTTCTGTCTCCTAACGATATATTGAGTTGTATGTAAATATATCTGGCTAAAGCTTTGTTAAAAAGCTATGGAATTTCGCTCATTCTTTGATTTTAGCCAAAGTTCTATTGTAATAATCTATTAGAGACGTATAGTGGTCTTTGCCCTCCAGAGGGACATAGCTAACGTTCCCTCCATTGTCGCTGAGGGCTTCTGCAGTACTAATCGAGTTAAGGGGAAAAACATAATCGTCTTCGGTACCGTGATATAAAAAAACAGGGGCTTTGGGAGTCCAATTCAGCAGGTCGTTGTCTGTCAAAGCATTGATAAAAGCAATATCACTTCCATTGATTATCTCCGACACCCAAGATTCTTTAAAGAGTTTCGAGGGATTGGTATCGAGTTTTCCTTCTTGGATCAGTTGATTTTCAATAGTAGCAGCGTTAATTTTTTCCAGTCCCTCCATATTTTGGGCATAGGGTTCGTTAAGATAATCACTCCAAGGTCTTTGTAGACTGCTGTATATTTGGTTGTAGGTATGGAGTACCCATAAGTAGCTGGCGATAAACTCCGCGGGTTTGTCCATTTCGAGAATGGTTTTAGTAAAGGCGGTTTTGTTGTAGGCTCCTGCACCTGGCAGGGAAAGTGTAATTTGATTTTCGCCGGATGCTTCTATTTGTTGCTGCAAGGCTAAGGTGGCATAACCCCCTTCGGAGTAGCCCATCAAATAAAGTTGGTCGTTTTTTTGAATTTTCTGTACTTCCAAAAACTCCTCGACGGCTTTGAGCATGTCATGACTGGCAGTGGCGAGTGATTTTCTGTGTTCGTAGGGGTGGGGCAGGTCGGAGGATGCGCCATATCCCAGATAATCGGGCATGGAAACAATCATACCAGTAGCGGCAAATATCGCCATCATCCCCGTTTCATTCAATCCAAAGTTGGTGATGTTGGAGGGGGCACTGCTTTCTTCAGTGATGGTTCCGTGCTGATAGGAGACCATTGGCAGGGACTGATCCAAGCGGGGAAACATTACCGCACCAGAAGCGATGGTTTCTTTTCCATCGACTGTTTTTGTTTTATAAACGATTTTGTGGACTTCAATGTCATGGATTATCCGTTCTTCGATGGACTGTGAGATTAAGCCCGAAAAACTACCAGTAATTGTTTTAGAGTGTTTTTGTAACAACTGCGAAGAAACAAGATAATCATAAGTGATTGCGGTTTCTTCAACTTTTGTCGCGTTTTTTGAACATTGGATAAAAAGGAGTAATGCAAAAATTAAGGTTGTTTTATTCAATGGAGCTGGATTTATGGTTGCTTCTATTATTTAGCAAATTATAAAATTCACCATTAAAATGAGAAGTTTTGGTTATTAGATTTACGCCCATTTTAAATAATGAAGGAGGGTGTATTGCCAATCGGTTATGGCTAAGTTGACTCGTACAGCAGTTCATTTTAGGAGATTGTAATATCTTTTAGATAAAAATGAAACGCAAATTCCGTATGTGGGGGTTTTTGTTGTTGCCCCTGTCCTTGATATTATTTTTTCTCACCGCCGCCATCGGTTGGGGGTATGCCATGGTCGTTATACCGTTTAAAAGGAGCCAGGGCTCTATTCTATGGCGTTGGCACCACTATTGGTTGCGTTTGGCTGTATCTATCGACCAGTTGGGCAATGTGTTGTTGCAGTATTTGCTGAATGACCTATTGCTTTGCTCACGATCCACTAACCGCTTTGGGCACGAAGATGAAACTATTTCTAGTGTTTTGGGGAAAAACCAAAAAAACAACAGCCTGAGCGGTGTAGGAAAATTCCTCTCCCGTTTTTTGGATTTGTTGGATCCCAATCATGTGTTGAATTCCATCGAACATCCTCAGGACTAGGCGATTTTGTCTGTGTTGGGTGCAATACTTGCCGCTATCTTTTGCATCTCGGCTTGGGGAATGGAGAATTGAACACTGAACCGCAAGCGATTGGCGATCTGGTGGCTGCGATCGTTGTTTTTGTCCACTTTAAGGTCAACCCCCAGTATGCTGAGTTCTACATCTCCGCCTTTGTCGAAATTACTGCGAGTGGTGACGGCCAGGTCAAAATCCAATTCGGAATAGCCCATTGCTCCCCCTGCGGTTTTGATGTCCACCCCATAAAGGGCAACAGCCTTTTGGGCTTGTAGCAGTCCTTCTACCACTTGACTGACACTGCCGCTGATAAAATGATTGATTTGCATAGATGGTTAAGTTTTGATTTAGGATGTTTAGGGATTCCCCCTGATCTTGTCTGTTCTAAGGTCGTGAATTTTAAATAAAAAATCAGTGGAAAAAAGGTAGTACCTACTTGGAAAACATCTTGATATACTCATTCATACCAGTGCAAGTCAGTTGCCAGTATTTCCTTTTTTCTTACTATAACAGTCCTAGTTTCGCTTCATCGAGATTTTACAATAGACAAACTAACTAAGTTTTGAAAAGACTTATGTTTTTTAGAAATTATTTTCCTAAAATGTCATCCCTGCTGTTAACTGAACTCCAAGATCAAATGAATAAATTTTTGAAGTAAAAAACTTCTCATAGACACTTAAACCTAAAACTAATCCAAATTTTGATCTAGGTATGTATAGGATACCTTGGGATGTCTCCAGACCAACAAGAAATTGATTCTTTTTTTCATTTGAAAACTCAACAAGTTTCTCGTTTCCCAGTCCTACACTTGCCATTCCATTGAGATAAAAATTATTTTTGAAATGTTTAAAACCATTCCTGCCGATGGATACATATATCGAACTGTAGGACTTATAACCTGATTCTAAGAATAAATCTTTTTTTATTTCAGACTGCTCAAAACCCAATGCCCAGGGAAAAATCCATTCATTTGCTGGTTTCTTTCTGTTTTTATTTGAATAGGTGTGTATTTTCACCCCCTCAGAATTAATTCCATATGATTTAGTCATTAGCAGCAAATTTTTCCAGTGATGAAACTGTTTATTTTGGTTTTGTTGAGAAAATAAAGAGGTAGAGCAGAAAAATAGTAGGATTAATAATTGATGTTTCATGATTTTGGGTTTTAAGAAGTAAAAAGAAATATCTTAAAAATAAATTTAATGGCTTAAAAAATGATTCGACAACTATTAACTTATTACGAGGATTCTATGCGTGTTTAGGTTGTTTCATATACAAATCAAAAGCCAGAAAAATCTGACAATTTTATAGTGTAATCGAGCTGATAATAAGTAGAACGCTAATAAATTCATCAAAAACCAACTTTAACTCACATTTTCAATGCGTCTGCCTTATTTGGAGGTCTAACGTTTTAAGATCGAAAATTTTTTAAAAGAACAGCCTATTTGTTATCAGTATGAAGTTTTAAAATAATATTGCTTTAGCCATTTAAGATGAACTGATAGAACTATTGAAGTCTAATGTTTTTTATTAATGTAAAATAGATCACTTCTTTTGTCAGAATTTTCATTCAAATATTGAGATCAATCATTCATTTTATTTTAATCTAAGGTCTTGTTCTTTATGGGAGTCAAAAGATTTTTTACTTTTTTTTTGGGGCATCCAACCTGAAATTGTAGATTTTAAGTACCCAAGTTTTGTACTTATGAAAGTCTCCTCCCTTAAATCTATTGTTTTATTTCTGAGTTTTACCGCAACTGTATTTTCCTGCTCTAAAAAAGATAATACTGCTACAGAAGTTCCAACTGTATCCACTTTAGAAATATTTGAAATAACAGACAACTCAGCAAAAACTATTTCTGAGGTGATTGATAATGGAGGAGGAGAAATAATCTCTAAAGGTGTTTGTTACGGCACTTCAGTTGACCCTTCCATTAGTGAAAGTAAAACAACTGATGGAGGTGGTATGGGTTCTTTTTTGAGTGAAATTGAAGGTTTAGAGCCTGAAAAAGAATATTTCATTAGAGCCTATGCCACCAATGAAATCGGGACTGCATATGGAAAAAATATATCATTTAAAACTACACCTCTCCCAATCATAAAGGGTGATCTGAATTTAGATTCTCAAGCTGAAATTGATTTACTTTTTAAATCTGATATCGAGATTATAGAAGGAGATTTGTATGTAGGATTAAGGTCTGATTTTAACAAAAGTGCCGTAATTAATTCTTTGAGCTCAATGTCTTCTTTAAAAGAGGTTAAGGGGGACTTAGTGATAATAAATACCCGATCTTTAAAAAACCTTGAAGGTTTAAATAATATTGAAAAAATAGGGAGAAATATCATTATTTCTCACAATCAAGATTTATCGGATATTGACATTTTTAACAATTTCATTAAACTAGAGGGAGGAATAACTTTAATTTCCAACCCAGAATTAGTAGAACTCAATGGATTTAATTCCGTAACCTCATTATCTGGTGATCTTAGAATATCAGGCAACGATAAATTAGAAAGTATTTCAGGTTTGGAGTCCCTTAGTTCAATTAGTGGGGAATTGAGTATATGGTATAATTTGTCTTTACAGAACATTTCGGGTTTAAAAAACCTTACAAGTATCCAAACAGAGAAAAATTGGTATCAAGCTTTATCAATAGTGTATAATGATAAGTTGACTGACTTAGAGGGATTTAATCAATTAAAAGAAATTAAAGGAGGTTTGAAGATTGACTCAAATGCTGGATTGGAGAGTTTGGACGGACTTAATAATTTGACAAAAATTGATGGGGATTTAGAGATTAATAATAATAATGTTTTAGAAAATATTAAAGCCTTGTCTAATCTTGAAACAATACTGCGTTTGCATATTAATGGAAATCACAAGCTTCAGACTTTAGATGGTTTAGAAAATTTAAAGCCCCCCAGCAGCAGTAATGCAGAAATTAGTATCATTAACAATAATCAATTATCAGACTATTGTGCCATAAAAGATTTTGTGAGTAATATTAATAATTGTAGCGATGACAACTCATTGGGGTGTGATTATTCAGTCTATGGAAATGCCTATAACCCAGAATATGAAGATATGAAAAATGGAAAGTGTAAGGAGGAAAAGTGAATTATTTCTTTGAAGAATTCCATTTTTTGGAGGCTATCAATCGTTTTGGCCATTATCGGCATACTGTTGTTGATCGCTATGCCCATTTGTGCTTAGTCAGAAGCATAATACTAAGAACACTCAAGGCTTTTACTAACGATTAAAAAATAACTTTTGGGAAGTAAGAAAAATCCTATAAATAAAGAGACTTTTAAAGTCTAAGATAAACTTTTGAGAAGCTGTGGGATTAATGAAACCTGCTTGTCTGTTTGAATGACAGTACTTTCTCTTTTTTGAAACCATGTCATTTGCCGTTTGGCGTAGCGGCGGGTGTTTTTTTGGATTTCGGCGATGGTCTCTTCCTGGGTTAGCTTGCCCTCAAAGTGATCAAACCATTCGGAATAGCCCACGGTTTGAAGGGCGGGGAGTGCTCGGAAGGGGTAGAGCCGTCGGGCTTCTTCCTCCAAGCCTGCGGCAACCATTTGTTCTACCCTTTGGTTGATTCGATTATAGAGTTTTGACCGTTCTAGGCTAAGCAATATCGTTTGGGTGGAAAAGTGACGAACTGCTGCCGATTGTCCCAAAAAAGAGGAATAAGGTTTTTGGGCGCTTTCGCATATCTGCAATGCTCGGATCAGCCGGCGGGGGTTTTTCAGATCGACCTTTTGGTAATAGTCGGGATCTTTTTCCGCCAAAGCTTTTTGGAGTCCCTCTAAGCCTTTGGTTTGGTATATATTACTAACTATATTTATAGATGTTTTATCTACCGTCGGGAAGACATCTAAGCCCTCTATAAGAGCCTGAGCATAGAGACCAGAGCCACCAACCATCAATACAGTATCGTGTTTTTGGAATAATTCGGCCAGCAATACCAATCCCTCTTTTTCGAAGTCTCCCGCCCCAAAATGCTGGTGGATGCTTTTGTTTTGGATAAAATGATGGGGGACACCGTCCCGCTCCTCTTCTGAAGGCACAGCAGTACCGATATACATTTCTTTGTAGCATTGACGGGCATCGCAGGAAATGATTTCGGTTTTGTAATGCTTTGCCAATGCAACGCTAATGGCCGTTTTACCTACTGCAGTCGGGCCAGCAATATAGACCAATCGTTTAATCGACATGGTTGAGGGTTTCACCACATTGGTGGCAATATTTGGCCCCGTCTTTGTGTTGGGTGGTCATGCAGTGAGGACAGGCCTGGGTGTTGTGGTCGATGTTAAAAGCCTGTGAGGTAAGTTCTGCGGAAACGATCCCAGTGGGTACAGCGATAATACCATAACCCAAGACCATGATGATGGAAGCGATAAACTGCCCCAAGGGACTGGCAGGGGCAATGTCACCATAACCTACAGTGGTGAGGGTAACAATACACCAATAAATACTTCGGGGAATACTGCTAAAACCGCTTTGATCGTCTTCGACCATATACATGATGGTGCCAAAAATGATACACAAAATCACCACACTAAACATAAAGACCAAAATTTTTGTTTTACTGCGGGCCAAGGCTTTGACCAGTGAGTTGGACTCTCCCACAAAATGGGTGAGTTTAAGAATTCTAAAAACCCTTAGTAATCGGAGGGCTCTAAGAGCCAAAAGGGATTGGGTTCCTAGAAAGAATAAAGAAATGTATTTGGGGATGATAGAAATAAAATCGATGATGCCATAGGTACTAAAGATGTATTTGGATGGTTTACTGATGGATAGTATCCGCAATAGGTATTCTATCGTAAAGATGATCGTGATAATCCATTCGGCAATATTGAGTTGAGCGTGGTATTTTTGACCAATCCAATCAACGCTTTCCAAGGCAACTAAAACCACACTGGAAAGGATAAAGATCAGTAGAACTACATCAAACACTTTCCCAGCTCGAGTATCGGCCTCGTAAATGATTTCATGTAATCGGTGTTTGATTTTCTTGTAGTTCAATGAATGGGCGTTAGTGAGTGTTGATTTCAGTGATACCCAAAGGTATTAATTTTCTGAATTTATTTTTTTTGATATGGGAAAGGATCAGTGCACGACAATCCGAATTGTCTTCCATAGCAATCATGCGGTTAAGGATTTTTTCTTTGTTTTTGATTTGGTGATTTAGTTCATAAAAACCATATCCTTTAAAACATTTATTATCAATATAAATAAAGCTATACTCTCCATCTTTTCTTCCAATACCAATCATCAGAAAATGATCGTGAGGATAGTTGTTTTTGTCCTGTAATTGGGAAAGTCTTTCGTTGTAACTTTCGGGGCTTTCTTGTTCCAAGCAAGCCCCCTTGCATCGGTCGTTTTTATAAGCAAAACAGGCTCCATCAGAATCCTGAAGAGAGGAGTGCTTATGACACAGTTGGTGGTCTTTAATCCACTGAATCATCAAATGTTTGGCTACCCGACTGTTTTTAAAAACCACAAGGTATTCCCTATCATTGCGTACCTGTTCCAAAATCAATTGGTGGTAATCTGTTTCTTGATCGATCCTAATGCCCATAGGGTAGAGGCGGTAGCGCCCGTCTTTATTGATCTGGGGTTGGTTTTTTTTGATTTCGTGTTGTTCTTTGAGGAGGGCTATAAGCTCGCTGCCAGTGGTTTCAAAATTAACTTTATGGAGTTTCTTTTGAATTTTTTTGGATTTACGATCTGTTCCAGTCAGGTGGGTTCTTACCCTTTTTTGAATGTTATTGCTTTTACCGATGTAAAGGACATCGCCTACGGCATTGTGTAGATAGTAAACCCCTGTGGCAGTAGGTAATTCTTCAATAATAGAAAGGTATTTGGAGGGCACTTGATGGGCGTGAAGGGCTTTGATTTGGGATTTAAGGATTTCCTTACAGCTGTCTTTTTCCAACAGCAATTCGAAAAGTTTGACCGTGGCCAAGGCATCGCCTTGGGCGCGGTGACGGTCACTGATGGGAATGCCAAGTGAACGCACCAATTTACCCAGTTTGTAGGACTCCATATCGGGGAGTAGTTCTTGGGAAAGGCTAACGGTACAGAGGGAGTTTTTTTCGAAATTATAGCCCAAACGTTTGAACTCGGTTCTGAGGATTCGGTAGTCAAAATCGGTATTGTGTGCTACAATAAGGCAGTTTTCGGTGATTTCGATGATGCGTTTGGCCACTTCAAAAAACCTTGGGGCATTGCGCAACATCTTGCTATTAATACCGGTAAGCTTTTCTACAAAGGGCTGAATGGGTCTTTCGGGATTGACCAAACTGATGAACTGATCGGTGACTATTTGTCCATTGTGCTGATATATGGCAATTTCGGTAATGCCTTCCTCATTGTACTTTCCTCCTGTGGTTTCAATGTCTAGAATGGCGTACATAATCAATAGTTACGAGGTCCAAAAATTTTGCTGCCCACACGGATCATATTACTGCCCTGTGCAATGGCCAAGGGATAGTCGCCGCTCATGCCCATTGATAGGGTTTCCAGTCGATGATTTTGTTGGATCAATTGGTCGTAGAGATTTTTTAGTCCGGCAAACTCCTGAGCAATTTGTTTTTGACCCTCGGTGTATGAGGCCATTCCCATCAGTCCTTTGATGTGAACATGGGGAAACTCCTTGGACATTTCAATGGCTTGTTGGCATTCTTCGGCCGAGAATCCAAATTTATTGTCTTCCTGAGCAATATGAATTTGAAGAAGACAGGGGATGATGCGGTTGTTTTTTGTGGCTTGTTTGTCGATTTCCTTTAGTAGTTTCAGACTGTCGACCCCGTGGATTAAATCCACATAGGGTGCCATATATTTGACTTTGTTGGATTGAACATGCCCGATCATGTGCCATTGGATGTCTTTGGGGAGTTCTTCCTGCTTACGAGTCATGTCTTGAATTTTGTTCTCTCCAAAAACCCTTTGCCCAGCATCGTAGGCCTGCATGATTTCCTCGTTGGTTTTGGTTTTGGAAACAGCTACCAACTGAACGTGCTGGGGGATTTCTTGCAGTATTGTCGTGGTGTTTTCTACTATACTCATTTTAATAAGACGTGCTACGAAGGGTTAATTAGAAGATTGAATCGCATTTATTCTTTACAACAATCCATAATTTGATGGGCAAGTTCTAAAGCACGGGTTCCGTTTTCCAGAGGAACAATTACGGGATCATTTTTATCGATCGCATCTGCAAAAACTTCTAATTCTTCCAATATGGCGTTGGAATCTTCTATATTGGGATTTTCAAAATAGATTTGTTTTTTTTCTCCATCGGCATTTTCAAGAATCAGTGCGAAATCCTCTGCTTTTTTTGGGGCATCCTTCATTTTAACGACTTCCACTTTTTTGTCCAAAAAATCTACAGCGATATAAGCATCTTTTTGAAAAAAACGGGTTTTTCGCATTTTCTTTAGGGAGATCCGACTGGCTGTTAGGTTGGCTACACAACCGTTTTCAAATTCGATTCGCGCATTGGTAATATCGGGGGTAGTACTGATGACAGCTACTCCAGAAGCGGATACAGATTTTACTTTGGAATCGACCACACTTAATAATACATCAATATCGTGTATCATCAAATCCAAGACCACTGGCACATCGGTACCTCTGGGGTTAAACTCTGCCAAACGATGGGATTCTATAAACTTGGGGTGGGTGACCGAGGATTTTATGGCCTTAAAAGCCGGGTTAAAACGTTCGACATGCCCCACTTGACCCAGTACGCCCTTTTCAGCGGCCAGTTTGGTGATTTCACGGGCTTCGGCTACACTATTGGCAATAGGTTTTTCGATAAAGACATGCTTGCCTTCTTGGATGGCATGAAGTGCATTCTGGTGATGGTAGGGGGTAGGGGTGACGATGTCAACCATTTCACAAGCTTGGATCAAATCGGCTTCACTTTCAAAAGCAGTATAGCCTTTTTCTTGAGCTAGGGCCTTGGCATTTTTTTGATTAGGATCATAAAATCCTACCAACTCATATCGCTCGGAGGCCTCAAGTAAACGCAAGTGAATTTTACCCAAATGTCCTGCACCCAAAACGCCAGCTTTAATCATAGCACTTATTTTTAATCAAAAATACCATCTTTTTCTGATTATTTTGGGGAAGTAATTACATTTGTCCTCATGACCGATTCAACCAAGCATCAAGGGCAAAGAAGGCAGTTGGTTAAACTGTTGGAAGAAAAAGGAATTCAAAATAAAGAGGTGTTGACAGCTGTAGGGACAGTGCCCCGTCATTGGTTTATGGATGCGGGTTTGGAGGAGTATTCCTATGCGGATAAGGCCTATCCCATCGCAGCCAATCAGACCATCTCCCAACCCTACACCGTGGCCTTTCAGACCCAATTACTGGAATTACAAAAAGGGGATAAGGTATTGGAAATCGGAACAGGATCGGGCTATCAGACGGCTATTTTACTGGCCTTGGATGGACTAAAAGTCTATACCATAGAACGTCAACAGCAGTTGTTTAAAAAAACGGCCTTGTTGTTTAAAAAGCTACGACTACAACCCAAAAAAGTGATTTTTGGGGACGGTTACCAAGGTTTGCCAGAGCAAGCCCCTTTTGAGGCCATTCTCGTGACGGCTGGGGCGCCAGAGGTACCCAAAGCCCTTTTGGAACAATTGGCCATCGGAGGACGATTGGTGATTCCTGTGGGAGACAAAGACCAAATCATGACCCGTTATATCCGGACTGGAGAAAAGTCCTTTGATCGAAAAACTTTTGGTGATTTTAGGTTTGTGCCTTTATTGAAGGATAAAAATTAAAACGCAAGATTGATTCTTATCCCCTGATTGTGCTTTAGTTTTCCCAAAGCCCAAAAATAATCTACCCTGAGCAGTTTTATCTTTCCAAATCCAAGTTTGTTAAGTCCAACATTCACTTCATAATGTGGTTTTTGATGCTTTAATGACAAGGTGTGAAAACCAGCAATGAATTCACTTTTCAGCCATCTAATAAGAGGCCAATTGCCTACACCCCACCTTTTAAAATGATGTTCCCAGTGCATCAGAAAATAATCGTTGGAGGAACTGAATTGGTAATAAGGCAATAGGTTGAATTGGTTTAGGTAGGGAGTTGCTTTTCCAAAAATGGTTTCATTCCCGTGGAAGTGGTTTAAATCCATAAAAGCGGGACTTTTGCTTTGCAAGAAACGTCCAGATTTGATCTTCAGATGGGTTTCACCATGTACCCCAAAGAAAAGGTTTTGATCGTAGGTAAAATCCATTTTCATAAAGTTGTATTGAGAAATGCTACTGCCAAATGCACGAGTAAAGCCCAGACTTAGTATAGGGTAGTTCTCCTTTTGGGTATAAAATCGTTGGTTGGGGTACTGGTAAAATTGGTTTTCAGGCTTGTATTGCAGTACAAAATCAATTTTATTAAGGGTATGGGGTTGGAAATCGTATTCCGCATTGATGGGGGTATTGGACTGATAGATTCTATCCTTGTTAAAGTAAGCCACATCGGTGGTATTTTGCCTTGGATTCCTTTGGAAATGAGCAGCAGCTATAGTCACCCAAAACTCAGGACTTAGAAAAGTGCTAAAATGAGCCTCTATTTTGGAGTTTTCATACCATTTGGCGTAATTTTCTTTTAATAACAGGCTGTAAATGCTGTTCATCAAAAGACCGATGGGGGATTCACCGTCAAATTGAACCAAGCTCCGCTCTGCCCGCAATAGCCATTTTGAGTAATGCACCTTGTCCATCAAATAATCCAATTGAATGCCTGGATAGTTTTTCTGGTCGGAGAAGCCATAGACATTGTAGGCATTGATTCGCAGTGACTTCTTTTGCTTTTCCCACTTGCGATTGTAAAAGAGGTTTATTTTGGCATTGTACCCCTGCACCGTGTTGAAATGAAAAGCTGAAGTCGGAATTGAAAAACCATATTTGACTTCTTTTTTGCTGTTTTGGATCGTTTTTCCCAAAAAATCACTCCATTGAAAACGATTGATTTCACGATCCAAGGAGTCCCTATAGGCAGGAGTAGTGTGTGCTTTTACAATACTGTCTTTTTCTTTGTAATTGGAAAACTCCTTAGAAGTCAACGGAATAGGTCTATTTTGTACAAAAAGACTGTCTTTTTGGTTGGCCTCATCTTCGATATAGTAAATCATTTTACCAAAGGTTTTGTTTTCGAAAATGGGATTGAAATCGTATTGGGTATAAACTCCAGAAAAATGGGCGTTAAAGTTAAATCCAAAGATTCCAATTTTGAATTCAATTACTTGATCGCTTTTAACCCATGAATTTGATCCTAGGTCGTGAATGTAGTTTTGCTTTATGCGAAATTCATCAAGTGCAGTAAGGGAGCTCTGAGATCGATTTACTTTAAGATCCAATCCATAAAAACTCCAATCATCCTCTACGATGTAGATTGTTCCTTCAAAAGTGGGGGAGCTGTCGATTTTTCTTTTTAACTCGATCTGGTTGATCAGATGGCCCTCTTGGGTATAGAATGTTCCTAATAATTTATATCGATAAAACGAAAAAGCAGCATCGGCAATGGGTGAGATCAGATCGTTTTCAAGGTTGACCGTGTTTTGATAAAAATTGAATTCAGCATCATCGGCACTGTTGAAAGTTATGCCCTGTTCATCGCCACTTACTTTTGTTGCTGTGATGATTTCCTTAAACTTTTCTCGGTCTTTAAAGATTTTGGAATAGGTTTCAGACAGGTACAGTATGCCCGATCGAGTGGAATCCAACGCTTCGTCGGAAAGATCAATTTCTTGCCCTAGTATTTTACGAGGTAAATTTTTGGTACTCACTACTCCTTTGGAATAGAAGTTTGCCCTGTAGGTGGAGTGGGTTAGCAAATGTTCTTTCCTTTTTCTTTGTGCGGCTCTTATAATGGCATGAGCAGGATTCTCACTAGCACTGAGGGTTACCTCTTCAAGTGAAATCAATTCTTCTTTTAGGCTAATCTCAAAATACGAGGGTGAAGATTTTAAATCATAAGGCTTTATTTCGGATTGATACCCCAAGCTTTTAAATACAATTTTTCCTTTTTTATTGGGGAGTTTACCCAAATAAAAGGCCCCATCTTGATTGGTTACTGTTCCAACAAAAGAATCTTTGATATAGACACTTACCCCTTGCATAGGATTATTGAGACTATCAGTCACCTTTCCTTTAATCTGGGCGGTTAATGTAGCACTGAGAAGGAATAACGCATTGACTAATCCCAGTCTGATTAAACTTTTCATATCAACGAATACGATCTATTACAACTCATTTTATCTTCTTGAATGGAGAAAAAACCATCCTCCATACTTTGAGAGGTACTAAAATTAAAAATAAGGTTTAAATAGAAAGTATATTTTAATACATTGGGAATGATAGCGGGTCGATAGGTTTTCATGTTCAATACTTTGGGGGTAATATTTAAAGGAAACGAATTTATTTATTAAAACTCTTTTTGATCCGATCCAAATCCCTCTTATTGTCTCTGTCTTTAAGCGTGTCTCTTTTGTCGTACAATTTTTTACCACGGGCTAGGGCGATCAACATTTTGGCAAAGCCTTTATCGTTGATAAAAAGCTTAAGAGGGACAATGGTTAACCCCGAGTTTTTGACCTGTTTGAGTAATTTATTTAACTCTTTTTTTTGGAGCAAAAGTTTTCGGCTTCCTCGAGGACGGTGGTTGAAGCGGGTACCAAAAGCATATTCCTCGATATACATGTTGACGGCAAAGAGTTCCCCGTTTTCATTGAATTCACAAAAACTTTCGGCAATAGAGGCTTTACTATCGCGAATGGACTTGATCTCGGTTCCAGTCAATACAATACCTGCAGTAAATTGATCGAGGATTTCGTATTCAAACCGAGCTTTTTTGTTTTGTATGTTGATTCGCTTTTGCACGGGGCAAAGTTAACAACTTATTCTTTAGTCTTTTTGCCATTTCTAAATACGATTTCTCCATCAAAATGATCGATTAATACGAGTTTTTTGTTGTCTATTTCACCAGCCAATAAGGCTTTGCTTAGTGCATTGAGTACCTTTTTTTGTATGACCCTTTTGACCGGTCTTCCACCGTATTCGGGATCAAAACCCCATTGTGCCAATGCGCTGATGGCTTCGTCTGTGGCAGAGATGTCGAGTGCTTGCTGTCCCAGTCTTTTGGCCAAGATTTTAAATTGTAAGCGCACAATGGATTCGATTTCCTTGGCTGTAAGGGGAGAGAACATAATGATGTCGTCGATACGGTTGAGGAATTCGGGTCGTATGGTGTTTTTGAGCAATTGCAAAACACTTGCTTTGGCTTTGTCTTGAGCCTCGTCAAAGTCTTTATGGGCTTCAAAAGCAGCTTTGATCTCATGGCTGCCCAGATTGGAGGTCATGATGACTATGGTGTTTTTAAAGTCAGCCGTCCGTCCTTTGTTGTCGGTTAATCGTCCCTCATCCAGCACTTGCAGTAAGACATTGAAGGTGTCGGGATGAGCTTTTTCGATTTCGTCCAAAAGCACTACGGAATAGGGTTTGCGTCTAACGGCTTCGGTCAGTTGCCCGCCTTCGTCATAACCTACATAACCAGGAGGGGCACCCACCAATCGACTTACGGCATGGCGCTCTTGGTATTCACTCATGTCGATGCGGGTGATGTTGGTTTCATCGTCGAAAAGCACTTCGGCCAAAGCCTTGGCCAATTCGGTTTTACCCACTCCTGTGGTCCCCAAGAAGAGAAAACTACCGATGGGTCGGTTTTGATCTTGCAGTCCAGAACGACTTCGTCGAATGGCATCGGATACTGCTTCTACTGCTGTTTCTTGACCAACCATACGTTTGTGGATTTCTTTTTCAAGATTTAGCAATCGTTCTTTGTCGGTTTGCAGCATTTTGCTGGTGGGAATGCCAGTCCATTTGGCCACCACCTCGGCGATATCGTCATAGTTGACTTCTTCTTTGATAAGGGTGTCCTTTTCTTGGTATTGTAGCAATTCGCGGTGCAATTGGTCGAGGGTTTCCTGTGAAGCTTTGATCTTTCCATAGCGCAATTCTGCCACGGTAGCATAGTCACCCTCTCTTTCGGCACGATCGGCTTGGAGTTTGTAGTTTTCGATTTCCTGTTTGGCCTGTTGGATTTTATCTACTCGGTCTTTTTCCTGACTCCATTGGGCAAAGAGGGTATTGCGTTCTTCTTTGAGGTTAGACAGTTCTTCGTTGAGTTTGGCGATCTTTTCTTGATCTTTTTCCCGTTTGATGGCAACGATTTCTATTTCTATCTGACGAATTTTACGGTCGAGGGTATCCAATTCCTCTGGTTTAGAATTCATTTCCATCCGCAATTTAGAAGCTGCTTCGTCCATCAGGTCAATGGCCTTATCGGGGAGGAAACGGTTGGAGATATAGCGGTCGGAGAGCATCACCGCACCAATGATGGCTTCGTCTTTGATCCGCACCTTGTGGTGGGCTTCGTATTTTTCTTTGATGCCGCGCAAAATAGAAATGGCACTCTCAGTATCGGGTTCGTCAACTACGACTTTTTGAAAACGTCGCTCCAGTGCTTTGTCTTTCTCAAAATATTTTTGATACTCATCTAGAGTAGTGGCCCCAATAGCACGGAGTTCGCCCCTTGCCAAAGCGGGTTTAAGGATGTTGGCAGCGTCCATGGCGCCTTCGCCACCACCAGCCCCAACCAAGGTGTGGATCTCGTCGATAAACAGTACTATGCTTCCATCGCTGTCGATCACTTCTTTGATCACACTCTTAAGACGCTCTTCAAATTCTCCTTTGTATTTGGCCCCTGCAATCAATGCGCCCATATCCAGGGCGAAAATTTGTTTTTCTTTAAGGTTTTCTGGTACATCGCCGTCGATGATTCGGTGGGCGAGTCCCTCTGCAATGGCGGTTTTTCCTGTTCCAGGCTCTCCCACCAATATGGGGTTGTTTTTGGTTCTACGGGAAATGATCTGTAACAAACGACGAATTTCTTCATCCCTCCCGATCACAGGGTCTAATTTGCCCTCCTGCGCCAATTGATTGAGGTTTTTGGCATATTTCTCCAAGGCATTGTATTGATCCTCTGCAGATGCGGAAGTGATTTTTTCTCCTTTTTGAAGTTGAGAAAGGGTATCCTCCAAGCTTTTCTTGGTAATGCCTTGGTCTTTAAGGATCTTACCAATGCTTCCAGAACTTTCGAATAAGGCCATCAGTAGGTGTTGAGTGGCGACAAAATCGTCCTTGGAGGCTTTGGCAAGATTCATTGCGTGAAGCAGTGTTTTGGAAGCGTTGGGGGAGATTACTATGTCTCCTCCCGATACCTTGGGCAGGCTTTCCAGAGCACTTTCGGCAAGTTTTTCCAAAAGCGAAAAGTTGACTTGTAGTTTTTTGAAAACAAAGGGCAGCACATTGTCATCGACCTCTAATAGGGCTTTAAAAAGGTGTTCGTTTTCGATCTGCTGATGTCCCAATTGCTGGGTCAGTTGCTGGGCGGTTTGTACCACCTCTTGCGATTTTAGGGTAAAATTATTCAGATTCATGGCAATTTTTATAGTAAGAACATCAAGAGCCGTTCCAAAATCGAATTGCTGACTTCTTGTCGTTTTTTCCACTCATTTCTGTGACAAACTGTCAATTTCTAGTTTGAATTTTTCCATTTCCATCCATACTTCATTCAATCCATTAATGATGTCGGAGGCCAACATAAAAGGGTAGGAAAGCAATTGACCTTGGAGATCTGCGGCTCTTCCGTGGGCATAGACGCCCATTAAAGCGGCAGATTCAGGAGTATAGCCTTTTGCCAACAGTCCGCCGATGATGCCCGCTAGTACATCTCCACTCCCTGCTGTGGCCATTCCGGGATTACCACTGCTGTTGAACCAAATGTTTCCATCGGGTAGTGCAATGGCTGTATGGGCTCCTTTAAGGATACAGATGAGTTGATTATTCTGAACGAAATCTCTAAGCCGTTCCAACTTTTCTTGATCGTCTTTCCATCTTCCAATTAGCCTTTCAAATTCTTTGGGGTGGGGAGTGAGAATGCTATTGGGAAGTAATTTTTTCAGTAATTCAGGTTGAGCAGCCAAAAGGTTGATCGCATCCGCATCAATGACCATAGCCGCCTGACTTTGGGTGAAAACAGAATTTAAAAAATGCTGGGTTTCGCTATGAGTTCCCAGACCTGGACCCATAGAGATGGCAGAATGATTTAATCCATAATGACCTGATAAGCAATCTTTTCCTTTATTGAATTCAATCATTGCTTCAGAAACGGTATTTTGCAATATCTCCACCCCGCACTGTGGGGTTAGTATGGATAATTTCCCTAATCCAGTTCTCAGTGCAGCTTTAGCAGCTAGGGTAGCAGCACCCATTTTCCCTTTGCTGCCAGCCATCAGTAACAGATGTCCATTGGTGCCTTTGTGATCAAATTTAGCTGAGGATAGATATCTACTTTTGGCCATTTCGGAAGTCAAATAGTGATGAGGGGTCTCTACTTCATCTATAAATGAAGCCGATAATTTGATGTCCAGTAGGTGAAATTGGCCAGCTTTTTCTCCTTGTTCGGGGAGGAGAAATGCCAGTTTAGGCGCATGAAAACTGAGCGTGTGTTGTGCTTGAACAATTCCATCGGCAGCATTTTCTCCATTGAATTCCGGAAAAAGTCCGGAGGGAATATCAATAGACAAAACGGTGTTGGGCAGTGAATTGAGGGCTTGAATGATTTTTTTTAAAACTCCTGAGACCGGACGATTGAGCCCCGTCCCCAATAATCCATCGATGATGATCACCTCCTTGGGAAGTGAGGAAAGCACCTCAGCACTTAGATTCTGGATATTGGTATTGTTGATTCTCTTTCTGTTTTGAGTATAATCTTTGGTGGAATTCTGACCCAAAGGAAATTCAAAAAGGCTACAAGAGTAATTTTTATCCCTTAGTAAGCGGTAGAGTGCCAGTCCGTCTCCACCATTGTTTCCTGTACCACAGAGTATACAAAAGGGTTGGCTGTTGTCATAGCGTTTGACGATCCAGTCTCTGCAAGCCATTGCAGCTCTTTCCATCAAATTTATTGAGGAAATGGGTTCATTGGCGATGGTTTGGCGATCAGCTTCTCGAATTTGAGATTGATGTAGGATTTTCATCAATTATTTTTTTTGGTTGGGCAAGTTATTAAGGTTTTGTCGTTGCGCTTTAATGTTTAAAATACTGTTATTCAGTTTTTTATTTGCCTTAAAAAGTTTTTTTATTCAAAACTGTTCAAAATATTTGAATTTTAATTTAGCAATAAATAATCAAGGTTTCATTAAAACCTTATTTTTGTAACACAATTTTATGGAACGATGACAGCAAGAGACACTACAATTTTTAATTTGATTGATTCGGAAGAGCAACGCCAGTTGAATGGTATAGAATTGATCGCTTCTGAAAACTTTACCAGTCCAGCCGTAATGGAGGCCACTGGTTCGGTATTGACTAACAAATATGCAGAGGGCTACCCAGGCAAACGATATTACGGCGGTTGTGAGGTGGTAGATCAAATAGAACAAATTGCCATAGATCGCGCCAAGGAATTGTTTGGTGCAGCTTATGCGAATGTACAGCCACATTCTGGCTCTCAAGCCAATACTGCAGTATTCCATGCTTTTTTAAAGCCAGGTGATAAAATTTTAGGTTTTGATCTCTCTCATGGTGGACACTTGACCCATGGCTCTCCCGTTAATTTTTCCGGTCGTTTGTACAAGGCTCATTTTTATGGAGTGCAGGAAGATACTGGAAAATTGGACTATGATAATATTTTGGCCATCGCCAAAGAGGTACAACCACAGATGATCATTGCAGGCGCCTCGGCCTATTCCCGAGATATAGATTTTAAAAAATTCCGAGCCATTGCCGATGAAGTTGGCGCTTTTTTATTGGCAGATATTTCTCACCCCTCCGGAATGATCGCCACAGGCTTGCTTTCCGATCCGATTCCTCACTGTCATGTGGTGACCACCACCACCCACAAGACCCTTAGGGGGCCTAGAGGAGGACTGATTCTGATGGGTGAGGACTTTGATAACCCTTTTGGAATTGCGCTGAAAAACGGAACTTTACGAAAAATGTCGCATCTTTTGGATATGGCGGTTTTTCCCGGCAATCAAGGTGGGCCTTTGGAGCATGTAGTAGCGGCTAAGGCAGTTGCTTTCGGTGAGGCTTTAAAACCTGACTTTAAGGCTTACATGGAACAGGTAAAAAAGAATGCCAATGCTATGGCAGAGGCTTTTGTCAAAAGAGATTACCACATCATTTCGGGTGGTACAGACAACCATATGATGTTGATAGACCTTCGAAATAAAAACATTACGGGTAAAGTTGCCGAGCAAGCTTTGGTCAAAGCAGAGATCACTGCCAATAAAAACATGGTGCCTTTTGATGACAAATCTCCTTTTGTTACTTCTGGTATTCGTTTTGGAACCGCTGCTATTACTACTCGGGGATTTAAACAAGCGGACATGGAGACCATAGTGAACTTTATCGATCGGGTAATTTCCAATCCAGAAGATGAAGAAAATCTTGAAGCTGTGGCTAAAGAGGTGAATCATCTGATGCAAGGCAGACCACTTTTTGCCTATTAATCATCCCATTGCTCCTTTTATTGATTTATTTTTACATTGGATGATTGCCTATTGAAGTATTAGCGGTCAATAGAATAGGAATATGTATATTTCGTCTTAAATTCATATTTTTAGGTATAAATTATAAACTAACCATAAAATTAAATGTCTTTTAATAAATTTTCACCACTATTATATTTTTTAGGGGCATTTGTGTTGGCTCTAGGTGTGAAGTATTTTTTTAATGATCAACCCAGAATTCAAAAGGTAAGTTTGATTGCTGCTGTGGATGGAAAAAATATTGAAGAGTCTTTACCTGAACGCATCAGCTATAATTTTGATGTCAAACCTATCCTTTCTGATAAATGCTATACTTGCCACGGTCCTGATCCCAAATCCGTTCAGGGTGAATTAAGGTTGGATATTGTCGATCACTGGTACAGAATCAGTGAAGAGGATTCCAACAAACAGATTATTTTTCCTGGTGATGTTAGCAAGAGTGAGTTGGTCGATCGGATTCATTCTACCCGTGCTTCCCACCTTATGCCTCCACCAGAATCCAATTTGGAGTTGACCGAAAGAGAAAAAATAATCCTTGAAAAATGGATAGAGCAGGGAGCCGAATGGGATAGACACTGGGCCTACAACCCTCCTGTAAAAAAAGAACCAAGAGCCAATGATAAGGTTGGATGGAGTACTCATATCATCGACCGTTTTGTTGTCCAGCAAATGGATAAAAAAGGATTAAGTCCAGCACCAATAGCACCCAAAGAGATACTCCTTCGACGCTTGTATTTTGATTTAATTGGACTTCCTCCTTCGATCAGTGAAATTGATGCTTTTCTCAATGATGAGAGTGAAGATGCCTTTGAAAAGGTGGTAGATCACTTACTTCAATCTTCTTCCTACGGAGAGCGGATGGCATCGATATGGATGGACATTGCCCGCTATGCTGACACCAATGGATATCAAGACGATACCCAGCGTTTTATGTGGCCTTGGCGCGATTGGGTAATTCACGCTTACAATAAAAACCTGCCCTATGACGAATTTGTGAGTTGGCAGTTGGCGGGAGACCTTCTTCCCAATGCCACCAAAGAGCAGATTTTGGCAACAGGCTTCAATCGCAATCACATGATTACCCAAGAGGGGGGAGTGATTGAGGAAGAATACCGAGTGGAATATGTAGCTGATCGAACGGCAACTACTGCCAAATCATTTATGGGGCTTACTATGGAGTGCGCGCGTTGTCATGACCATAAATACGATGAACTCACCCAAAAAGACTTTTTTAATCTGTACAGCTTTTTCAACCGCTTGGAGGAAAAAGGCAGGATTGGCTATCAAGAGGTAGCGGCACCAAAAATTAAACTGAATCAAGAGTTGGTCAATAGTGAGCTTGCTTTTGTAAGGTGGCCCGACAGCATTCCTGAGGTAGAGGTAATGGTTATGGAAGAGGTGGAGGATTTACGGAACACCTACATTCTGAATAGGGGCGCCTACGACGCTCCTACCGAGCACAAAGTTGATGGGGGAATGCCTGGTAACATTTTGAACTTTGACGCTGATTTCCCTAAGAACAGATTGGGGCTTGCACAGTGGCTTTTTGACCCCAATAACCCATTAACAGCAAGGGTGGCGGTTAATAATCTGTGGCAACAGTTTTTTGGTTTGGGCATCGTAGCCACACCCTCTGATTTTGGAAATCAAGGGGCATTGCCCACACACCCAGAATTGTTGGATTGGTTGGCAGTGACTTTTAAGGAGGAAGGTTGGGATACTAAAAAAATGACTAAAAGAATTGTTATGTCGTCAACCTATCAACAATCGAGCAAACCCACACCACTTCAGTTGAGTATTGACCCTAAAAACCAATATTTGTCTGTTTTCCCAAGACAAAAACTTACGGCGGAGATGATAAGAGATAATGTGTTGGTCAGTAGTGGCTTGTTTGTGGACAAAATAGGAGGACCTAGTGTAAAACCCTACCAACCTCCTGGTTTATGGGATGAAATGACTGGAGGGAGTACTTCCAACTCTCTTAAACGCTACATCGTGTCTACCGATGGAAATCAATACCGAAGAAGCCTTTATACCTATTGGAAAAGAACAGTTCCACCGCCGGGTATGATCACTTTCGACGCTTCCACGAGAGACTATTGTACTGTGGAGCGACAGAAAACCAGTACCCCTTTACAGTCCTTAATTTTGCTCAATGACCCACAGGTTCAAAATGCAGCGGAGGCCATTGCTTCATTGATTCTGAGCAGTGAGATTAAAAATAAGAAAGAGCGCATTATTACCCTTCACCGAAGAATTACTGGTCGATACCCCAGCCGAAAGGCTTTGTCAGATATGATTGACTATATGGAGACAGTAGAGGAGCTGCACGAGAAAAAAACAACTGAGATCAGCGAGGTGGATTTGGAATTGAAAAGCTATACCTCTTTGGCCCTTCTGATTTATAATTTGGATGAAACTTCTCAAAAAAGTTAGAACATGAAAGAAATAAACCAATATTTTCAAAACAACAATCGACGCCATTTTTTAAAAAATATGGGCTTTGGCATTGGCGGATTGGCATTGGGAAGTTTAATCGATCCATTGGGGATGGGATCTCCCGACAACATTGGGCCACAGTTACAGGCTGGGCCATTGCCCCTTCCTCATTTTGCTCCCAAGGCCAAAAGAGTGATCTACCTTTTTCAAAGTGGAGGGCCCTCTCAATTGGATTTGTTTGACTATAAACCCTATTTGAATAAATACCGAGGGATGGATTTACCCGATTCGATCAGAAAAGGGCAAAGATTGACTGGAATGACCGCTGGGCAAGACAAATTCCCTGTTACAGGAAGTATATATAATTTTAAGCAATACGGTGAATCTCGGGCATGGGTAAGTGACCTGATGCCTCATGTTTCCAAAGTCGTGGATGAGTTATGTTTTGTAAAATCCATGCATACAGAAGCAATCAACCACGACCCAGCGATAACCTTTTTTCAAACGGGTTCTCAATTGCCGGGACGACCCAGCATAGGTTCTTGGATGAGTTATGGTTTGGGAAGTCTGAATAACAACCTGCCTTCCTTTATTGTTTTGCTTTCTACAGGCAATGGTAAGCCACAGCCCCAACCCCTATACTCTCGTTTGTGGGGTAATGGTTTTTTGAGTTCCCTTCACCAAGGGGTACAGTTTCGCTCGGGTAAAGACCCAGTATTGTACCTCAAAAACCCAGAGGGGGTATCCAAAAGCGAAAGAAGAAAGATGTTGGATCATTTGGCCGCACTCAATGAGGCACAAGAAAAAACCTTTGGTGATCCTGAAATCAACAGCCGCATCTCCAATTATGAGATGGCCTATAGAATGCAAACCTCGGTTCCTGAGGTGATGGACATCAGCAACGAGCCTGATCATGTTCTAAGAATGTATGGTAAAAACTCTTACACTCCTGGAACCTACGCTGCCAATTGTCTGCTGGCGCGTCGTTTGATAGAAAAAGATGTGCGATTTGTACAATTGTATCATACGGGTTGGGATCAACACGACAACCTTCCTGCTCAGCTCAAACGTCAAGCAGAGGATGTGGATCAAGGAACAGCCGCTTTAATCATGGATCTCAAACAAAGGGGACTGTTGGAAGATACCTTAGTGATCTGGGGCGGTGAATTTGGTCGTACCAATTACTGTCAAGGTCGATTGACCGATACCGATTACGGAAGGGATCATCACCCACGATCTTTTACCATTTTTATGGCAGGTGGTGGAATCAAACCAGGATTCTCCTATGGAGAGACGGATGACTTTGGATACAATATTGTCAAAGACCCCATGCATGTTCATGATTTACAAGCGACCTTACTTCATCAGTTTGGTGTCGATCATGAAAAAATGATTTATAAAACTCAAGGACGAAGGTTCAGACTGACGGACGTATCTGGAGAGGTTAAAAAAGAGATTTTATCAATTTGATTAGGTGGAATACAGTTTAGAAATATTAAAATACATCGGTAAATTTCACCCTTTGGTGTTGCATTTGCCCATTGGGTCTTTGTTGATGACTTTTTTGTTGTTGTTGGTTTCAAAGTTCCAAAAAGTGGCGCTTGAAAAGGCCATTCGGATAGGGGTAGACTTTTCTTTTGCGGGAGCGCTGATGGCCAGTATTATGGGCTATCTACTTTCCTTGGACGAGGCCTATGATTTTAATACCCTTAAATTTCATTTTTGGGCTGGCATTGTTACTTTGATTCTAAGTTTTAGCTTGTGTATTTTGCATCGGATGAAAGCTAAGGAAAATCTTTTCTTTGGCTCCTATGTTTTGACATTGCTAGCACTGAGTGTCGCTGGACACAAAGGGGGACAAATCACACATGGAGAAGATTACCTCTCCACTAAGGATTTGTTTGAAGAAACCAAAGTAGTAATGGTAAAAGATAGTATCAATTATTACAAAGAAGTCGTTCACGTTATTTTTGAGGACAAGTGTATCAGTTGTCACAATGCCAACAAAAGTAAAAGTGAACTCCGTTTGGATCGACATGATTTGATGATGAAAGGTGGGGAGCGCGGCAGTTTGTTTGATTCTCAAAACCCATTGCAAGGCCGTTTGGTTCAATACATCAGTTTGCCCAAGGAGGACAAACTACATATGCCCCCGAAAAACAAATCTCAATTGACCGAGAATGAGAAGTGGTTATTAACCCATTGGGTCACCTCGGGTGCCTATATGGAACAAGGGAATACTAGCCTTGCAGAAACAAAAGATTTAAAATCCAAAGTTCTTTCTTTTTTGGGAGCCGATGAAAAGGTTTTGCCAGCCAAGAGCAGTGATTTATCAAAACTTTTGGCTTTGGGCTTTAGAATCCAACCCAATGCCCTTCACGATAATTTATTGAAGGTGAAGCTGATGAAGCCCAAGTGGAGTGAAGATCACCTAAAAACATTGCTTAAAATAAAAAATCAACTGCTGGAGTTGGATGTCAGTAATACCTATTTCGATGATGATATGGCCGCTATACTGGCCGATTTTCCTAGGCTAAAAGTTTTACGGATGGATCATACCCCCATAAGCGATACAACGTTGAGTTATCTGGAAAATTCAAATTTAGAGATATTGAATTTATGCAATACCCAAGTAACTCATAAAGGGGTTGAGGCTTTGTTAAAAAAGGCATCTCTCAAAACCATTTACGCATGGAACACCAAAGTGAACATCGACCAGCAAAAACAATTGGCTTCCATTGCCCCTTCAATGATTCATTTTGGCACCTCTGATTTGTTTGCGGAAAAGTTAAATCTGAGTACTCCAGAAATGCAGAATACCAATGCCATATTCAATGATTCTATTAAAGTGATCTTTGAGGAGGCCAAAGTTAAAAATATTGATATCCGTTATACTTTGGATGGGAGTGAACCAGATGAGAATTCCCCTTTGTATACCGCACCCATTGAATTGACGCAGTCTACCCTCGTCAAAGCGAAATCAATGAAAGAGGGTTGGTTAGACAGTCCTGTGTTCGAACGTATGATGCTCAAGAATAACCATCATATTATTGATTATAAGGTAAATAATAGACTGGACAAGAATTTTTCCATCAGCCATCATGTCGATTTTACTTTTCAAGACAATGAACGAGTTTTGTTTGACGGAAAAAAAGGAAAAAGAGTGTATAGGGGAACCAGTATTGAAGAGGCCAAAACTTGGTTGGGTGTTGTAGAAGAGGATTTGGAAATAGAGGTGAAGCTCAAGGATGTTGACCAGATCAATTATGTGACGCTAAGTATGCTGGAAAATCAGGATATGAAAGCCTTATACCCCAAAAGAATTGAAGTATTTGGTAAATCACCACAAGGAAAGTATGAGTTGTTGAACGCATTGAATATCCCTGTTCAGAAATACCCCGATGAAAGAATTTCTTATTTTAAGGACTTTACGCTGGCTGTTGATTTAAAAGGTTACAACGAGGTGAAAGTTGTAGGGGTAGGGCATGGAAAATTTCCAGATGCACCTGTTTACCGGAAGTCGATCAAAAGAAATGCTTGGATTTTTGCTGATGAACTGATCTTTTGGTAGTTGATGCATGATTAATTAGTTTATCTAATTTAAACCCCAATGAATATGATTTCTTTTAACCCCTATCGTATTAGCTGTTTCATTAAGCCAATTTTATTGGTATTACTTTTCGCTTTTTGTAATCTCAATGCACAATCCTCGGATTTGGACACTATCAAAAAAAGAGTGTATCTCAGTATTTTAGACTCTTATTCCAGCAGTTCATCTGATAGATCAGGTTTTGATGATACAGAGGTTAAAAAGATTTTGTCGGATTTTGACGGTGAAAAGTGGCCATATATTCATTATGAAGATGTTAGCAGGGAGGGTTTTGACAACAGAATTCACTTGGATCACTTATTAAGGATGGCAGTCGCATACAAGATCGACTCTTCAAAATATTTTAATAACAAAGATGTTTTAAAAACAATCATTAAAGGCTTGGACTTTTGGTGTGATAAAGATTTTATTGGGGACAACTGGTGGAATAATCAAATCGGAACGCCGCAAACATTGGTTCGAATCATGCTTGTTATAGGTGACGAACTTCCTAAAAATTTGATTTCAAAATCTCAAGAAATCATCAAACGTGCTGACATCAATAAGGGAGGTTCTCGACCAGGGGGAGACCGCATAAAAGTAGCCTCTATTGCAGCCAAAAACCAGCTTTTTTTGAACGATCAAATCGGGTTTGAATTGATTATTGACATTATAGAAAATGAGATAAAGTTTGTGGACTGGATTGGAAATGATTTTGGTTATACCTATTCAAAGTCAAATATTGGCGGATTTGATGAGTTTCTTAAGGACAATGGTAGAGGATTGCAATACGATAACAGTTTTCATCACAGAACCGATGGAGTGAACAATACCTTGTCTTATGGACTGGGTTGGGCCAAGGCTTTTGTAGAGTGGGCCTATTACACCAGAAATACCAACTATGCTTTTTCAAAGAATAAATCAAAAATTCTGGTAGATTATTACTTAGACGGTGTCTGTAAAACTTCCATATATGGAGTTAAACCCGATTTTGGTGCCAAAAACAGAAGTATTTCAAGAATAGGAAGTACACAAGTTTTTGATAACGAGATTCCGGAAAAAATCATAGCACTGACCAACTACAGATCAGAAGAGTTGAAAACAATCATAAAATTGAGGTCGGAGCAACCCAATGTGGAACCCATATCACATGCTACTTTCTATTGGAATAGCGAACATTTTACTTTTCAAAGACCTGATTTTTATACCTCTGTCAGGATGTATTCCTCTCGAAACATGAATATGGAAAGCCCATACAACAGTGAGGGCTTATTCAATCACCACAGGGGAGATGGTGCCAATCACATTTATGTCCACGGTAATGAATACGATGATATTTCCCCAGTTTTGGATTATCAGAAAGTTGCAGGAACAACAGTTTTACAGAAAGCGGAATTGCCCCATCACAATCAAATCAAGAAATTGGGACTGACTGATTTTGTGGGAGCGACCACGGATGGTCGTTATGGGGTAGTTGGATTTAATTTTAAAAGCATACACGATCCCTTGGTGGCCAGAAAATCCTGGTTTTTCTTTAATGATCAATATGTGTGTTTGGGTAGTGGTATTTCTTCAAAATCGAAAAATGAGGTTTGTACCGCCATCAATCAGTGTCATTTGAAGGGGGAGGTAAATGTTTTCTCTCAAGGCAATCAACAAATAATCGAAGAGGGTAATCAGTTGTATGATCAGGTGGACTGGATTCATCACAATCAAATTGCCTACTTTTTCCCAAGCCCACAAAAAATCAATATTCAAAATGAGGAAGTTAGTGGGACTTGGTGGCGGATTAACAAGCAAATTGACTCGCCAAAAGAAGAGGTTAGAAAGGATGTTTTTAAAGTTTGGTTCAATCATGGCCTGTCTCCCGATAATGCTTCTTATGCCTACATTGTAAGACCGAATACGCGTTTGGACGAAATTAAGGGAGCTAAAACCCTCAATCCCTTAGAAATTTTGTCTAATACTCCCTACTTACAGGCTGTTTATCATACTGAACTGAAACTTATTCAAGCTGTGTTTTACAGATCAGGTCATTTGTTAGTAGGCGAAGATCTTAAAGTTGAAGCTACCGCTCCCTGTATTGTGATGCTTGAAATGGATGAAAATGAAGCAATTAAAAGTATCACAGTGAGTGATCCCAATCGGGAATTGAGTTCATTGCTTTTGAAGCTGTCAGCTACCTTTGAAGGATGGGGGGAAAACTATAAATCCCATTGGAATCCCCGTTCATCCATGTATGAAATGATTATTGATCTCCCCCAAGGGAGTTTTGCAGGGCAGTCGGTAGTCGTTCCTGGGACTGCTATGAATTGATTAATTTCCCCTCCTCAGGCAATTGATTTTTTAAAATTGATTCTTCTTTAATCAATGAGAGGCTAGGGTCATTTTTTTATTTTTTATAGGTTTTGTCTCACTTAATGAGATAAAATAATACTATGTTTGCGCCCTGATTATTAAGACTTAATGGCATTTAATTTTTGCAGTGATTTGCTTGTTCTTAATGCTGTTTTCCAATTGATAAAATGATTAATCACTTTTCCAATAACAAATGAAGAAGTACTTAAACCTGTTTGATTTCAAACAAAAGGTAGATTATAAAACTGAGGTTTTGTCTGGCTTGACCGTGGCAATGGCATTGGTCCCCGAAGCAGTAGCTTTTGCTTTGGTGGCGGGTTTATCTCCTCTCACTGGACTTTACGCAGCTTTTGTGATGGGTTTGATCACTTCTGTTTTTGGAGGACGCCCTGGAATGATATCTGGAGCTACAGGAGCCGTAGCCATTGTCGTCGTAACCTTGGCTATATCACATGGTCCTGAATATGTATTTGCAACAGTTGTTGTGGCAGGTGTGATTCAGTTAGTCGCTGGTTTTTTAAAACTGGGTAAGCTAATGCGATTGGTTCCCCACCCAGTGATTTTTGGTTTTGTCAATGGCTTGGCCATTATTATTTTTATTTCACAATTGGATCAGTTTAAAAATTCTGATGGATCATGGTTGAGTGGATCATCCATGAATGTTTTTTTGGGCTTGGTTTTATTGACCATGCTTATTATTTGGGGTTTGCCTAAGATCACAAAGCTATTCCCCGCTTCATTAATTGCTATTCTCAGCGTGTTTGGAATAGTATATTTTTTTGGTATAGATACCAAAACCGTAGGGGATATGGCTTCAATTCAAGGAGGATTTCCTCCCTTTCATATTCCCAGTGTTCCCTTCAACTTAGAAACCCTAACTATAGTGTTCCCCTATGCCCTTATCGTCGCTGGGGTAGGTTTGATCGAAAGTTTGTTAACCCTAAACATCATAGATGAAATAACAGAAACACGAGGAAGCGGAAACAAAGAGGCGGTAGCTCAGGGGATGGCCAATGTTCTTTCGGGACTTTTTTCGGGTATGGGAGGTTGTGCCATGATTGGTCAGAGTCTGATCAATATCTCCAATGGAGCTAGGGCCAGAATGTCGGGCGTTGTAGCAGCAGTGGTATTGTTGGTTTTTGTAATGTTCGGAGCTGGTTTGATTGAACAAGTCCCCATGGCCGCACTCACAGGATTGATGATTATGGTGGCCATTGGAACTTTTGAGTGGTCGAGCTTAAGGACGTTCAATAAAATGCCTAAATCGGATATTTTTGTAATGATTACCGTAACCCTCGTTACTGTTTTACTTCACAACCTCGCTCTTGCTGTGGTTTTAGGCGTTGTGATTGCTGCTCTGGTTTTTGCTTGGGACAATGCCAAAAGAATTCGTGCACGAAAATCCATCGATGATAAAGGGATTAAACATTATGAAATTTATGGTCCATTATTTTTTGGTTCCATCAGTGCTTTTAATGAGAAATTTGACGTGCTCAATGATCCCCAAGAGGTGATTATCGATTTTAAAGAAAGTAGGGTAGTGGATATGTCAGCCATTGAAGCACTCAACAAAATTACAGAACGATATCTCAAAATGGGTAAGAAGCTCCATTTACGTCATTTGAGTCAAGACTGCCAATTGTTGCTCAAAAACGCTGACAAGATCATTGATGTCAATGTTTTGGAAGATCCTAACTACAAGGTTTTGATTGACGAAATTTAATAGGAAAATGCTATAATTTAAGGCCTAAAGGGTTCAAGTATGATTGCTAAGGTCATCGGGTCTGAAAAGTTCAAAACTTATTTTAGAAAAAACCATTAGAAAAACTAGAATGGAGGAGACTCCATAAGAAACAAGGCTTCTACTTGGTCGGGGACTTTAATGGGTTTTCTAGTAGAGAGATCCACATAGCACCATTGGGTTTGAGAGCGCACCAAAAGTTGGTTGGTTTTGTCGTTATAAAATTCAACCACACGCATAGACAACGGACCTCGAACCGATTTGACATGGGTCTCTATTCTGATGCTTTCCCCTAGAAAGGCACCCCGTTTGTAATTGACCTCATGACTTCTTACCATCCATACCCCTTCTGTCTGATCCAAAAGGTTTTGAATCTTATCCCAATGTGTTTTGGCAATCTCTTGTGCCCAATATAGGTACTGAACATTGTTGACATGGTTGAGATCATCGAGATGTTCTTTGTTTACTATATTTATTGATGTTAATCGATGACTCATTGTTTGAGACTGATCTTAACCTCAAAAAGTTTACTCCAGTTTTTTCCCGTTACAAAAAAGGTTTTCCTTTTGGGGTGATAGGCAATACCATTGAGTACATCCAAATTGGAAACTTGTTCCACTTTACTTTTTAGCCCAGAAAAATCAATAACACCCTCGACGGCTCCAGTTTGTGGATTGATGATGATCCCTACTTCCTTATTGAATTGATAAGTGTTGGCGAAAATTTTTCCATCTACCCATTCCAACTCATTGATTTTTTTAAGAGCGTTTTTATCCGTCATCACTTGGATTTTGCTAATTTCTTTTTGGGTATTGGGATCTAATAACCAAATTTGGTGGGTGCCATCAGACTTATACAAATATTGCCCGTCATTACATAGTCCCCAACCTTCTTTACTCTCTTGATAAGCAAAAGAGCGTTCCATTTTGAGTAGATCTGGATTGTATTGAAAACCCATATTTCCTTTCCATGTTAATTGATAGATTTTGTCGTTTAGAATGGAAATGCCCTCGCCAAAATAAACTTTATCCAAGTCAATCTTTTTTAGGACATCACCAGTTTTGAAATTTACTTTTCTCAAACTGGATTTTCCCCTTAGTCCTGTACTTTCGTATAAGGTGTCTCGGTAAAATTCTAATCCCTGAGTGTAGGCTGTTTTGTCGTGTGGATATTCATTTAGAATGGTGTAGGTAAACAGTTGAGGTTTGACCGGAGCAACAATTGTGATGTTTTCAGAATATTCTGATTTCACACCCGAAGCATATACTGAGGCTTTTAGAAGGTAAATCCCCAGTTTTCTATTCTTTAAAGGATGAAGTTCATCGATCTTTTCTCCCTCCAATTGGTAAACTACGGAATCAATGGGATGGTCTTTTTTGTTAATAAGCTCAAACCGTAGCGTGTCATTGGGGGTGTATTTTTTGGTTTTTTCCAAAATGCTCAGTTTGAAATCTTTTGAGATATCGCCATTACACTTTAGAAGTAGCAGGGAAAGAAGTAAAATCCAAATTTTCATTTAAAAGGGTTCAATATTGTGTTTAAAATTAAGAATTTAAAATAATTGTTGAACGAATGAAACCTATTATATTTGCTGTGGGCAAGTCCTGCACAACCAGCTCCTGCCGAATCCCCCCAGGGCGGGAACGCAGCAAGGGTAGGCGGTCGTAGCGGTGTGATGTAGATCGCTTGCCCATTTTTTATTTTATGACTAAAGTAATTTTAATTACGGGTGCTTCTTCTGGTCTTGGCAAAGCCACTGCTTCTTATTTGTTGGCAAAAAATTTTCGTGTTTATGGGACTTCTAGAGACCCCAAAAAATATAGTTTCGACAAGAGTATTGAATTGCTTCCTTTCGATTTGAATCAGCCAGAATCTGCGCAGCAATTGGTAGATGAACTGATGGAAAAGGCAGGACGAATTGATGTGTTGATCAACAATGCAGGGGCAGGGATCATTGGACCCGTTGAGGAAATAGATGCTACTGTATTAAATTCACATTTTTCAACCAATTTATTTGGCCCATTGGCTTTGATCCAAAGAGTAATCCCTGTTATGCGAGAACAAGGCTCTGGTTTGATCATTAATGTTACCTCTATAGCGGGTTATATGGGATTGCCTTTTAGGGGAATATATTCCGCTTCCAAAGGTGCGTTGGGGATAGCCTCCGAAGCGCTTAGGATGGAAGTCAAGCGCTTTGGTATTGATGTGGTAACATTGGCTCCGGGAGATTATGCTACCGATATTGCTGCTCGTCGTATTTACTCCCCTTTGAAAAAAGAATCTCCCTACCACGATCTCTATAAATCCTCTCTGGAAACCATCGATGAACATGTCGATCAGGGCGGTGATCCCAATGATTTTGCCCGAATGGTAAACAAAATTATCAGGCTTAAAAAAAGAAAGGTTCATTACAAATCCGGCTCCTTTCTTCAAAAACTATCGCTCTTACTCAAGCGAATCTTGCCGGATACTGTTTTTGAAAAAATGATTATGAATCATTATAAAGTTTAACCTTAATCCATTGTAAATGAAATTTTTTATTGATACTGCCAATTTAGACCAAATCAAAGAAGCCCAAGACCTAGGAGTCCTAGACGGTGTAACCACCAATCCTTCCTTAATGGCTAAAGAGGGCATTTCGGGAGCAGACAACATTCTCAAGCACTATGTAGATATTTGCGAAGCTGTAGAGGGCGATGTGTCTGCCGAGGTGATTGCTGTTGATTTTGAAGGTATGGTCAAAGAGGGAGAGCAATTGGCATCCTTACACCCACAGATTGTAGTGAAAATACCTATGATCAAAGATGGAATTAAGGCTTTGAAATATTTTTCAGATCGCAACATTAAAACCAACTGCACCCTTATTTTTTCAGCTGGACAAGCCCTTTTGGCCGCCAAAGCGGGAGCAACTTACGTTTCGCCATTTATTGGTCGTTTGGATGATATATCAACCGATGGATTGTCTTTGATTAATGAAATCAGAGAGATCTATGACAATTATGCTTTTGAAACCGAAATATTGGCCGCTTCTATCCGTCATACTATGCACATTATAGATTGCGCTAAAATCGGAGCAGATGTGATGACAGGACCTCTGAATGCCATCGTGGGACTGTTGAGACACCCACTGACAGATAGTGGATTGCAAAAGTTCTTGGAGGATTACAAAAAAGGCAACTAATTATTTTTAAGTAAATCCTCAAAATTAGGGGCACTAAAGTTTCCAAAACCTTCTTTGATTTTTCCATCGGCACCGACTACTATGGCTCGGTTGAGGAGGGACAATACCCACTTCTTACTGTCTTTGTCAAAATTGGTAAAGGCCAATTGGGTTTTGGGATCAATATTCATCATACGGTGAACCTCAAAAACAATTTCGTTAAAGGGCTGAATACAGACTCCTTTAAACTGATATTTAGGAAATAGTTTTTCTAATGCTTTGGCTTTGATTACTGTATTTCTGTAGTGACTCATCTGGGTTTGAGACCAAAAATAAAAGACGGTAGGACTATTGATGATTTCTGCCGTGCTTACCACTTTCAATTGATGATTCTGTAATTTTAATTCAGGAAGTTTTTTGCCCGCAGACATGTTTTGTATGTCGTTATGAAGATCTAAAACTTCATTGAGATAAGACTTTGAATTGTTAACCACAATAAATTGTTTAAGGAATTTTTCATGATTATTCTGATTGTCCAAATTCATCAATTCCTCAAAGGCTACTGCTCTAGCTAAGTTGTTTTTTAAGACGTTTCCTTTGACATGGGTTTCGATCAACTTCAAACGTTTGATATTAAATTCGGTTTTTTGTCTGTTTCTAAAGTAGTTTTGACTGCTGTCCAGTGCTTTTTCACTCAAATAATTGAGTAGATAATTGATGTAGGGATCGAAAAAAGCGAGATCGGTTTCTGAAAGACTGAGGTATTTTCGGTAATCAAAATAGACGGAATCTTGTTTATTATCCCATAAAGTTCCCCTAAGTAGTGCATAGCGTTCTTTACGAGTGGCATATGGGTAGATGTAGGCTGCTTGGGTAATTTTCTGAGCTATGGGGGAGAGTTGATTGATGGAGTCCATTAAAATCCATCTGTTTTTTTTCTCCAATAGTAATGAATCTATTATACGGGTGAAGACTTCACTTCCACTAGAATATTTTGTAGAAAGGAAGCTGTTTTCTTTTTCAAAACGAAGTAACAAATCCATCATGAAGTTGTTTTTGGCAGCACCACGACCCGAGTAAACGATCGATTCATCAAAAGAAGAAGCGTTGATACGAACCCAAATACTGTCCTTCTTTTCTAAAAAAACAGATTTGTACTCAGGAATGTGTTCAATCTTGTATATCCCTGTTTCCAGAGAGTCATAATATTTAAAAAAGCGATAATTGAGATTGAGGGGAAGTGAGTCAATGGTTCTATTGTCCTTGTAAAGCGTCACATAGTTTGAGGAAGGGTTGACGATCTGTCCACCAAAGAAAATCCTATTCCTATCCTCTTCTTCGTTACAGGAGCTGAGGAGGACTGCCCATAACAGCAGACCAATTCGTGTTAAAAATTTTGTTTGATCCATTTACACTGCAATTTACACCAACTAAACCTTAAAAAAAAGCAAACCCTGTTGGAGAAATATTTACTTTTGCCAATGCAAAGTTAAAATTATGCTATCGGTCAATAATTTATCGGTTCAATTTGGAAAAAGGGTTCTTTTCGATGAGGTCAATGTGACTTTTACACCTGGCAACTGCTATGGTATCATTGGAGCCAATGGAGCTGGTAAATCTACTTTTTTAAAAATTATTTGTGGGCTGCAAGAAGCCAATTCAGGTTCTGTGTTTTTGGAACCCGGAAAGCGCCTATCTGTGCTGGAACAAAATCACAATGCTTATGATACTTTTCCTGTATTGGAAACTGTTCTAATGGGTAATAAACCTTTGTTTCAAATAAAACAAGCGATTGAGGATCTTTACGCTAAGCCAGATTTTTCTGACGCTGATGGAGAAAGGGTAGGGGAATTACAGATTGAGTTTGAAGAAATGGACGGTTGGAATGCAGAAAGTGATGCAGCTTCCCTTTTGTCTAATTTGGAAATTCCTGCTCATCTTCACCATACCGCAATGGCCGATTTGGATGGAAAACAAAAGGTAAGGGTGCTTTTGGCACAGGCGCTTTTTGGCAATCCCGATGTGTTGATCATGGATGAGCCTACGAATGACTTAGACTATGACACTATCATTTGGTTGGAAAATTTTCTGGCAAACTACGACAACACAGTGATTGTGGTATCTCACGATCGTCACTTTCTCGACGCTGTTTGTACCCATATCTCTGACATCGACTTTGGTAAGATCAATCATTACTCTGGCAATTATACTTTTTGGTATGAGTCCAGTCAATTGGCAGCACGACAGAGGTCACAACAAAACAAAAAAGCAGAAGAGAAAAAGAAAGAATTACAAGAATTTATTGCTCGTTTTTCGGCCAATGTCGCCAAATCTAAACAGGCTACTTCCCGAAAAAAGATGATCGAAAAACTGAATATAGAAGAAATTCGACCTTCCAGCCGACGGTATCCTGGAATTATATTTGAACAAGATCGCGAAGCGGGAGATCAGATTTTAAATGTGGAGGGACTTTCCTACAGCCTCGACGGTCAAAAGCTTTTTGATCAGGTTCATTTTAACATGGCCCGAGGAGACAAAGCGATTGTCTATTCCAAAGATTCTCGAGCCGTCAGTGCGTTTTATGAGATCATCAATGGGAAGTTAAAAGCAGAAAGCGGCAAGTACGAGTGGGGCATTACAACTACTCAGGCCTATTTACCCTTAGACAATGACGAATTTTTTAGTTCCGATTTATCGCTTGTAGATTGGCTGCGTCAATGGTCTCAAACGGAAGAGGAGCGAGAAGAGGTTTACATCCGTGGGTTTTTGGGCAAAATGTTGTTTAGTGGAGACGAGGCTTTAAAGACCTCCAAGGTACTCTCGGGAGGAGAAAAAGTCCGATGTATGCTCTCCAAAATGATGATGTCGCGGGCCAATGTTTTGATGTTGGATGAACCTACCAATCACTTGGATTTAGAATCGATTACGGCCATCAATAATTCCTTAAAAAACTTTAAAGGAACGGTTCTTTGCACTACACATGATCACGCTTTTGCCCAGACCGTTGGAAATCGTATTTTGGAACTTACCCCTAGTGGAATCATCGATCGCTACAGTAACTTTGATGATTATATGAGCGATCCTAAAATCAAAGAATTGAGGACTAAGATGTATTCTTAGTCATAGGTACACATTAACTTTTAAGTATTGGCGGACTACAATGTATGATGCAAACTCAATTGAAGTTGGTTTTTTCCAAAGTTGTTATTGGTTTGACGCATCATTCCAAACTGCATTTTCAATCCTTTTCTAAAAACGTAACCAAAGGCACCATAAAGTCTATTGAGCCCGAAAAAAGGGACGGTCTTTCCATCACCTATTTTTCGTTGTCCATTGATGAAAATTTCATCGTAGAGGGATAGGTATAATGTTTTGGGTTCAATGACGATTTTGTTTAGGGGAATGTTGAGAAATAGTCCATAGCGGTAACGGGTTGTGAAATCTTGATTTTCCATGATCCGCATCTCGTATCTGAAACGATGATTGGAATAGAGTCCTTTTCCCAACTTAATTGGAAAGGAAGTTTCTTGATAAAAGCGATGTTCTATTTTACTCTCCTTGCTGTCACCCGCTGTACCGTTGGTGATGTGTGCATAGCCAAAGGTTAATTTTAAAGGGCTTTCTCTGGGCATATAGGTGATTCCTCCTCTAATTAGCAATTGTTGTAGATCACCAATAATATTAAAATTTCGGTGCTGTATGTCTCCTTGGATACCCCAAAGACTGTCTTTTTTAAAACGGGTGTTGAAAACATACAAATACCAAGCCCCCATTTCATCTGGGTCAGTTTGTGACTGAATGCTGGAGGGAAAACTGAATAATAATATCAATATTGGGATGTAAAAATATTTTTTCATAGGGGCAAATATAAAGATTATTAGAAAATCACAAATCAAGAGATTTGAACACCTCAATGGCTTTTTGTTCTTCGTCCTTGTGAACCCAAATGCTCTGTTGGTTGTTCAAAATCCCAAATCCTGCCAATCTTGCAGAAGCAGAGGGGTCTTTTACAACAGGAACTATCTCAAGAGTCTCCAACGCATTAACCACAGCCATTACTTGTATAGAACTTCCTTTGAAAATTTGGATGTACTCTTGAGGCATTAAGATTAATTAGGTTTTGTCGTATCGATTGTTCCAGATTGCAGGATTAAAATTTTTACCCAAGGCAAAGCCGTAAAACAAAACGATAGAGGCTATAGCTTTAAACATAAAGAAGTAAAGCATCCAAAAGGTTGAGGATGTAGGGGTTTTGGTGAAAATTTGATAGGGGGTCAAAAGTGTGGCAAAAAAACTGACAAATAAAACAGCCATCAATAGGTTCCAAATATTTTTGAAAGGCCATGCCCAAACTTTCCTAAAAAAAGACAGATCATTGCCCCATTTGTGAACGAGGTAGAAATAGTTATTGCCTAGAGGAACAAAAAGTAAAGGATCATCTGTTTTTTTTAATCTAAAAAGCACAGAAGGTGCCATAATTTTAAATCCATCTAAAGATGTTTGATGCTCTTTTTCCAATTGGGTGATTTTTTCAATACCCTCCTTAGGAATATTGCCCTTAAAATATTTGAGATCTAAAAAACGCAATCGGTAATCAACGCAAACCTTCTTGATCTGATCCAAGTGAAAAATTCTATGGCTTTCAAGTTGGTCAAAGTCAAAATTATTTGTGTTTTGGATTTTGGAAGTTTGTCCATCTGTAATATTACCCAGATTTATGGCATCAGCGTTTTGGGCAACATTTTGAAGGATTTGGTCGATTTGGGTGGGCGGGAAGAGTTTCGTCATCATCATCTATCTTTTTCTCTTTGTAAAATTAGGCATAAAATAGGTTTTGACAAAAGTCAACGAAGGAAAAGCTTAATTTTTATTAACGCAGTTGAGCTCCCAATTCGGTTTCAAATTGATTTTGCAACTTCAGCATGATTTTATCTATGTATTTATCTGTCAATGTCTTTCTGGGATCTTGGAAATAAAAACTTACGCCATAAGACTTTTTCCCCTTGGGAAGCTTATCTCCTTCATAAACATCAAAAAGTTGAACGGAATTGAGTATGTTTTTTTCAGTATTTAAAGCAATTTGTTTCAGTGCGTCAAAGGGGACAGCAGAATCTAATAGCAGCGCAAAATCTCTCCGTACTTTTGGAAATTTCGGGATCTCTTGGTACTTAATATGGTTGTTTTTAGTCAAATCAACAATTTGTCTAAAATCCAATTCTGCGTACAATACTTCTTGGTTAATATCGAATTTATCGCAGATCTCCTTTTTAACAATTCCAAAGTGCAACAGCGTTTTTCCATTGTATGTGTAGCTTAAACCTTCGGAAAAAATATCCATTTGAGTATCGCTCTCTTCCCATTGAAAAGGGCAGTTTTTTTGGAGAAGTTGCTGGATTATTCCTTTTAGGTAGAAAAAAGCATGGGGTTGATGGGTTACATTCCAATTCTCTTTGAGGACATCGCCACTGATGGCCAAAGAAAGATATTTATCTTCCTTGTAACCGCCATCATATTGCTGATAAGTTTTGCCCAATTCAAATAATTTTAGAGATTTCGACTGACGATTGAGATTAAAGGCAATTCCCTCTAATACACCAGGAAGCAGTGAAGTTCTCATTTGAGAGAGCTCTTGTCCTAATGGGTTGATGATGTTTACCCCCTTTAAATTTTTGATATTTTGGGTGATTTCTCCATAATGAGGACTGGTGATGGAGTTGTTCATCATTTCGTTAAATCCTAAACTGACCAGTTGATTGGACAGCCGTTCCGCAATTTGATGATCGTCAGTGTT
>DGPN01000016.1 GCA_002390455.1 Flavobacteriaceae bacterium UBA4439
GCATCAACAGCACTACCCAAACCGCTGGCTCCTCCACCAACAATAACAATATCCCATTGATCTACCTTATTGAGTTCCTTTAAGCTGGTACTTCTATTCATTATTGGTTAAAATTCTGGACACCCTATTCTCCCATAAAGAAATGGTTTTTTCTGTCTCTTGACTTGCTGTGGATTCAAAGCGTTTATCCTCCTCCCAAAGATCCTTAAGTGTATCGATTGAGGGCCAGAAGCCAGTGGCCAAACCTGCCAAAAATGCAGCGCCCAAAGCGGTAGTTTCGGTAACTTTTGGCCGAATTACTTCGGCGTCTATCAAGTCAGCCTGGATTTGCATCAGCAAATCGTTATTGCTGGCCCCTCCGTCAACTTTTAGGCTTTTAAAATCAACACCTGCGTCTTTTTGCATTTCAATGATAATATCTCTTGATCTCAAAGCAATGGCCTCCAAAGCAGCTCTTGCTATGTGTCCTTTGTTTGTACCCCGCGTAATTCCTATAATGGCTCCAGTGGCATGTGGATCCCAGTAGGGAGCTCCCAAGCCCGATAGCGCTGGAACAAATGTTACTCCCCCATTGTCTGGAACAGATTCGGCTAGAGCTTCGATATCTGAAGAAGATGAAATCATATGCAGTTGATCTCTAAGCCATTGCACCAATGCTCCAGCTGTAAAAACACTTCCCTCTACTGCATAGGTTACCTCTCCATTGATTTGCCAAGCAATGGTCGTCAGCATTTTATTTTTGGAAACAACAGGTTTATTACCAGTATTCATAATGCAAAAACAACCCGTACCATAAGTGTTTTTTACATCGCCTGGCTGAAGACACAGTTGACCAAACAAGGCCGCTTGCTGATCACCTGCAATCCCTGCAATAGTGATGGATGTTCCAAGGATGGACGGTTCTGTAGTTCCCACTATTTCGGAAGAATTCACCACCTTCGGCAAAAGTTCCTTAGGAATGTCCAAAATATCTAAAAGTTCCTGATCCCACTGGTTCTCGTGAATGTTATAAATCATAGTTCGACTGGCATTGGTAGCATCTGTAACATGATGCGCTCCTCCTGTGAGGTTCCATATCAGCCAGCTATCTACCGTCCCAAACGCCAGTTCTCCTTTTCGAGAACGATCCCTAAGGGTGGGATCTTGATCCAGAATCCATTTGATCTTTGTGGCAGAAAAATAGGCGTCAACGACCAAACCCGTTTTTTGGGTAAAAAGATCAGACTTGCCCTGAGCGGTGATCTCCTCACAAGTTTTGGCTGTACGGCGATCTTGCCAAACTATGGCATTGAATACAGGAACACCAGTGGCTCTGTCCCAAATTATGGTCGTTTCCCTTTGATTGGTAATTCCTATAGCATCTACCTCCTCTACGGTGATGTTAGCTTTTTTGAGGACATTTTTAAGCGCATTGATTTGAGTCTCCCAAATCTCTAAAGGATTGTGTTCAACCCAACCCTTTTCTGGAAATATTTGGGTAAATTCTTGTTGCGCCACCGCAATTTGGCGTCCTTTTTTATCAAACAAAATAGCTCTTGAACTGGTCGTTCCAGCGTCTAATGATAGGACACAATTTTTCATAAAAACAATTTTATTATCATCCAGTAAAATACAATAAAACAGTCGCTACAAGACCGATGAGAACCACTGATAAAATCAAATCAGTTCTATTGAAGGAATTCTGATATTCTTCTTTCATATCTGGTGTCATGGTTCCAAAAGACAAACCTTCTATTCTCGCATAATCTGGCTGAGCCGTAAACAGACTAACACTTACACATACAAAAACTGAAAAAATAAACATAAAGATTGCCATGTGGGCAAAATTGATGGTGGCAAAAGCATAAGCTATTCCCGACACGTTTGCCCCAGAAAGGATTTCTTCCTGATAATAAATCTCACTTCCCAATCTCAATACCAGCAAAGTTAACCCGCTAAAGAGTGTGACAATTGCCGCATCAGATGTTACCCTTTTCCACAGTATTCCCAAAAGAAAAACAGCAGTAACAGGGGGAGCAATATAGGACTGAACATTTTGAAGGTATTGGTACATTACCCCACCTCCAATTTTTTCCATGATAGGAATCCAAATGATTCCCAGTACTACAATAATAGCAGTGGCGATTTTACCAATATTAATGAGAGCCTTTTCTGACATTTCAGGTCGAATTTTTTTGTAGATATCTATGGTAAAAATAGTAGAACACGAATTAAAAACCGAGGCCAATGAACTCATCAAAGCAGCCATCAATCCACCGGCAACCAATCCTTTAAGCCCAACAGGCAAAAGGGTTTTTACCAACATGGGAAAAGCACGATCCGCTCTTTCTACAACAAAAACTTCGGGTTGTTGAAGGGTCAGGGCAAAAGCAATTATCCCAGGAACAAGAAAAATCAAAATGGGTAACAATTTCAAATAGGCTCCAAAAATGGCTCCTCGCCGAGCAATGGTAATGTTATTGGCCGCCAAAGTTCTCTGAACAATATATTGATCCGTACACCAATACCAAATTCCTACAATAGTTCCACCAAACAATAGTCCCGTCCATGGAAAATCGGGATCCGTCATGGGGCGCCACATATTAAAATGATCTGGGCTCACTGCAGTAACTGTTTCTCGCAACTGTGTCCATCCCCCGACTTCTTGAAGTCCCAAGACGGTAATGACCACAGAACCGAAAATAAGAACAATGGTTTGAAGCGTTTCTGTGTAGATGACCGCTTTCAATCCTCCAACAACAGTATAGATCCCCGTAAAGACAACAATCCCTATAGCGCCATACCAAAATGGAATTCCCAGTAATTCAGACACCACAATACCTCCAGCATAAATGGTAATGGATACTTTGGTCAAGACATAGGCCAATAAAGAAAAAACAGAGAGAAACCAACGAGAGCGGCTGTCAAATCTTTTTTCTAAAAACTCTGGAGTGGTAAATGCCCCACTTCTTATATAAAAGGGTAAAAACAACCAACCCAGAAGCAGTACAATCCATGCGTGGAGTTCATAGTGGGCCATCGGTGTTCCCGATTCAAAACCCGTCCCTGCCAAGCCCACCACATGTTCTGATCCTATATTAGATGCAAAGATGGAGGAACCAATAACGAACCAACCTACATTTCTTCCTGCCAAAAAATAGTCTTCTGTGTTTTTGTTTTTTTGAATAAAAACCCAAACTGCAACACCGATAAGGGCCAAAAAATAAATCCCCAAAACAATCCAGTCCAGTTCTTGAAGTAATGATGTCATATTTAATTTAATTTATTTTAATAGTTTAGTAAATATCGGACACAATATAATCAAATCTGAACGCCCTTTTATACTTTTTTTGAATTCACAAATTCAGAGAAGTTCATTAACACATTTTCATAATGAAATATCTAGTTCTTAAAATTGGATGTATTCGTTTAAGTATTGTAATGATTATAAATGGATAAAAACATATCCAATCACTACTCAAAAATTTTATATATTTAGAAAAAAAACATGCATCAATTTTCCAGAAGATCTTTCATAAAATCAACCACGGCAGCCTCAACCGGTTTGTTTTTTATTCCAGACTTTTTAAAAAATGCGCCTACCAACCGTCTTAACGTTGCAGTAATTGGTGTTGGCGGTAGAGGTAAGGCCAATTGGAGTAAGGTTCCAAAAGAAAATATAGTAGCCCTATGTGATGTTGATGACAATAGAGCTGCTTCTGGTTTCAAAATGTTTCCAAAAGCAAGAAAGTTTAAAGACTTTAGGGTCATGTTCGATCAAATGGCCAAAGAAATTGATGCCGTGATCATTACTACACCCGACCATACTCATTTTGCGGCAACAATGATCGCTATGGAACTGGGTATGCATGTCTATGTAGAAAAGCCATTAGCGCACAATGTTTGGCAACTTAGAACATTAAAAAAAGCAGCAAAATACTACAATGTGGTTTCACAAATGGGAAATCAAGGCCATACCACCAATGGTATTCGTTTAATAAAAGAATGGTATGATCAAGGAATATTGGGAGAGGTTAGAGAAGTTCATGCCTGGCATGGTGTCTTCAATTATGGACCTGGA